>DLNM01000064.1:0-37952 GCA_002479485.1 Firmicutes bacterium UBA7510
CAGATATCTTTTTTTTATTTTTTGTCTATTTTTGTTGAAAAAAAAGGAAAAAAATATTATAATATTAATTATATTGTTTTAATATTGTTATTAAATTTACAAAATAAATTAAATTTTTAAAAAATATATAATATATATATTATAATAATCTTGGAGGTTTTGAATGTTTTGCGGAAAATGTGGCACAAAATTAGATGATAGTGCTAAATTTTGTGGTAAATGCGGTACCAAGGTAAATAAGCAAACTAATAATGCAGGTGTAAATAACTTAAATAGTTTTATAGGTAATATTGTAAAAAAAGCTGAGGAGCAGTCAACGGATAAGGATATTTTCAATCAATTAGAAGAAGCAAATGATAGTAAGCCTTCTAAAAAGGTGAAAAAAAGCAATGCAAAATTTAAGATGAATTCAAAACCTAAAAAGAAAAATAACCCAAAATCCAGACCTAAAGCTAAAAAAAGCAAAAAAACGGTACAAAAAAAGAAGAATAAAAAATTAAATATTAAAGTTTTAGTATCTATTATAGCTACAGTTTTAGTTATGATAGCAGGTATTGCTTCATTTGTAATAATTAAATATGGTGATGATTTATTTGCTAATAATTATGTTAAAACTTCTATTTCCAAAACATTTAAACAATATGGTAAATATGGTAAGAAGGCTGATTTAATACCTAATTTACTACTAAGAGAAAATTCGGAAAACAAATTGACTGATAGAGAATTGTATTTGGAAATTAAAGAGTCTCAAGGCGGACTAATTAATGAAAATATTTTAAGTAGCTTAAAGGGCTTATCAGTTAAAACAAATGAAAAATATAATGCTGAAAAAGACTTATTTAATGCAAAATTAACATTCGCTAACAGTAATAAAGAAGAAATGTATGGAGAGATTTTTTCATCTCCTAGTGTTGCCACTTTAAGTATCCCAGGTTTGTATTCTGACACACTAGGTATAAACCTTAGTGAAAATGAAGATGCAATGGTTAATTCTCAATATTATACCAAATTATCAGAAATAGTTGAATTGTTATCAGAATATGAAATGACTTATGCTGAAAGTAAAGAAGCAATAAAAGATAAATCCAAAAATCTTGTAACTAACATTTTTACTAATAGTGAATACGAAATTGAAAGTAAGGATAAAGAATCAAATCTAAGAGTATATAACACTACGTTAGATAATAAATATATGTTGGAATCACTTAAAACCTTCCTTAATGATATTAAAGAAGATGCGAACATTAAAAAAATGTTATCATATGCTTTTTATTTTATTGAAGGCAAATCGTTACATTTGACTGAATCTGCACTTACTGGGAAAATAGATAGATTTATTGCCAATATAGATAATGCTATTGAACATAATAGAGTAGAAGATGTAGAATTAAAATTAGTCATTAATGAAGATAAAATTATAAATAATGTAATATTTAACACTGTTATTGATGGGATTGGTGTATCAGTTAATATTGACTTACAAAATGAAGAAAAGTCATTTGACTATGATATAAGTATAAAATTATCAAAAGATACAGGCTATCTAAACTTTGATATAGAATCATTTATCAATGAAGTAGATGATAAAATAATGCGACAAAATGCATTAATTTTTAGTACATCATTAGGTGATAAAATAACATTATCTTCAAATGAGGACTATAATGTAAAAGATTATAGTTATAGTAACAATATAGATTTTATTGTTGATAGTACATATGAAAATCTTTCTTTAGGTTATAATTTAAACGGTAAATATCAAATTGAAAAAGATTTACAAAAGCTAAACATAGATAGCTTGAAGTTAAATGCTAAAACAGTATTATATAAATTTGATTTTGACTTTAATGGATATGTGCAACAACAAAATTCAAATTTAATTGAGGAAACAAATTTAGATAATGTAGTTTTTATAGATAATATGTCAGAGAAAGAAATAGAGAAAATTAAATCAGAAATTTACAAAAACGGATTGGAATTTTTAGACCTATTTGAAAAAGGAAAGTGGTAATAGAATTTTTATAGAAGGAGAGTAACATGAGTTTTTTTAATAAGAAAGGCTTACCTATTAATAAGATTGAAATTGGTAGTAAAAAAATTAAGAAAAGTAGTGATGTAGGAAAGCTAGAAGAAAAAATAAATCAAGAAAATTCGGAAATCAAAGAAACATTAATCGAAATTGGTAAACTATATTATGAGTTATATAAAAATGATTCTCATGAAAAGCTAGTACCACTATGCAATGTAGTTGACGAGTCATATAGAATAATTGGATTATGTGAAAAACAAATAATGCTATTACAAGGTGTGCAGTTATGCCCGAATTGTAAAGCACATGTAAGCTTAGATTCTTTATTTTGCAACAAATGCGGAACTAAGATTGATTCTTTGGAAGACGATAATAGTCTAGAAAATATTGGATCTAGTAACTCTTCAAAACTTGTAGAGCCTAAGCTAGAATCCATTAAATGTCGTGAATGTGGTAGTAATATGCCTGGTGATACAGTTTTTTGTACAAACTGTGGAGCAAAAATAAAATAAAGCAATCAAAGAATTGATTGCATTAATTTATCAATAAAATTATATAAATTATCATTGTTGATACCGCTGTAATTAAGCGAGAATAATATCTTATTTGAAGTATGATTAATAATTTCAATTAGGATATTATTTTTTTTACATTCAGTAAGCATATCTTCTATTAGCTTATTTGTATAAGCTTCAAGCACTAGATGAAATCCTGAATCAGAATTTACTATTGTAACTTTATCTTTATAATTTTGGTTAATATAATTTGTTATAAGAATATTTTTCTTTTTATAAATTCTTCTTATTTTTCTTAGATGCTTAGTTATATGACCTTCTTTCATGAATAATGAAAGTACAATTTGATCTATTTTAGACGTGGATTGAGTGTATTTATACTTAATTTTTTGATATCTATCTATTAATTTTTTCGGTATAATCATATAACTAATTCTAAGTGATGGTAATAAAGTTTTAGAAAACGAACCTAGATAAATAACACAGTCATTATTATCGAGACCTTGTAAACAAGGTATAGGCATCCCATCATATCTTATAATTCCATCATAATCATCCTCTATTATTAGACCATCGACACTATAAGCCCAATTTAATAACTCTAATCTTTTATTTATTGGCATTACGTCACCTAAAGGATATTGATGTGATGGACTGACATATAGTAGTTTTGATTTAGAATTATATAAGCTGTCTATTGATAAAGAATCTTTATTTACCGGTATATGATTTATTTTAAACATATAGTCTTCAAAAATATATTCTGCTTTTTTATAGCCTGGTGTTTCTATAGATACGCAATTATAGTCATTTTTTAAAATACCTGTCAAAATACCTAACAAATATTGAATTCCTGCACCCACTATAACCTGTTCAGGATTAGTTTTTCCGCCTCTTAGATTGTTAACAAATTCAGCTATTTCATAGCGAAGTTCATATTCTCCTTGGACCGAACCTCCTGTGTAAATATTAGTTACTTCTTCAGTTATGATTTTATTATATAGTTTTTTCCAAATATTTACATTAAAGCTAGTTGAATCTACTCCATTATTTTTGTAGATGTATTCATCTGCTATTGTTTTTTCAAAATTATGAGTTGGTGTGAATTCTTTACTATATTTGTAGCTACCAATTTCATTGATAAAAAAGCCCTTTTTCGGAATGTTTTCAATATATCCCTCTACAATTAGCTGATTATATGTATTTTCAATAGTTGTTTTACTTATATTTAGCAGTGAAGCTGCCTCTCTTATTGAAGGTAGCTTATAGTTTGCTTTAAAGTTGTTATTTACTATTTCGTTTTTTATATAGTCATACAGCTGTATATATAAAGGGGTTTTACTGTTTTTATTTATTGATATAGAAAAATGTAATTTTTTATCCATACAAACCTCCAAACTGTACCTTTTAAAAATATAATTTTAATTAAATACTAAAGTACAAATTTATTATATCACAAAAATACTTCTGGTAAATAAGAATTTAGCTTAAAAAAGTTAGTATAAAATAATTGCTTCTACTTACTTCTACTACAAATCTAAGGGAAGCGAAGCATATAAAAAACGTTTCTGATTCCGTGATTAGGTTTCCCTTGATTTTTGTAAGGAGGGGAAAGCCTCATCAAGTCACATAAACGTTTTTTATATACTTCGCTATTCATAGCAATCGATACTCGAAGAAAAATAAAAGGATTTTTCTTTGAGTATCTTTGTCTTTGGCAGAGCTGTTTACTAAGATTTAACTTGCCAATACATTAGCTAAGTTAAATTATTATTTATTTTTGTATTATTTTCTGTTAAACTAAGTTAGTATTTTAATTATTAAGTATAGGAGTAATTATGGATTTAAATATATTGTTTGAAGATAAATATCTTATAGCAGTTGAAAAACCTCAAAGTATGCCGGTTCAAAGTGATAAAACAAACGATGAAGATTTAATGTTATATGTAAAAAAATACTTGAGAGAAAAGAGTGGTCATGAAGAGCCATATCTAGGTCTTATACATAGAATTGATAGACCAGTAGGTGGGGTAGTTGTTTTTGCGAAGAACAAATTTGCGAATTCAGAGCTTTCCGAGCAAATTAGAACAAATGTCATAAAAAAAGAATACATGGTTGTTGTTTGTGGAAAACCAAATAATGATGAAGGTATATTAGAAGATTATATGAAAAAATTAGTTACAATCAATATGTCTAAGATAACTAATTCCGATGATAAAAATGCTAAACTTGCCAGATTAAAATATAATACAATCGAAACTTTAGAGGATAAAGAGTACGGTTTGCTTAGCTTAGTTAAAGTTGAACTTTATACAGGAAGACATCATCAAATTAGATTACAGTTATCAAATAATATGATGCCTATTTGGGGAGATAATAAATATAATAAGGTATTTGTAAAGAAAAAAGAATTTACTAATATAGCTTTGTGGTCATATAAATATGCTTTCAAGCACCCGAAAACTAAAGTAGATATTATTACTGAAAGTGTTCCTAAAGATATATTTCCATTTAATTTATTTAAAGAAATATTAAAATAAAAGTGGTTTATATTGACAATGCATTTTAAAATGTTACAATTAATGTGAAAAGGGTGAAAGAATATTTAGAAGATGAATAATAAAATATAGGAAGAGAGACTAGAATGTTAAATTTGAAAAAAAGTAGTTTATTTTTACGTTATGTAAAGTTAATGATTGGGTTGTTTATTTGTGCTGTTGGTCAAAACTTATTTTTGTATTGTGATCTCGGAATGAACCCTTGGAATGTGTTTCATCAAGGATTATCATTGCATCTACCTATAACATTAGGACAAGCCTCTCAAACAGTTGGATTAATAATAATAACTATATGTATGTTTTTTAAAATTTTTCCTGGAATAGCAACAATATTAAATATGTATTTTATTGGTTTTTTCGTTGATATGCTTATTAATTCAAATATTATGTCAACACCTGAAACAATGATTGGTAAGGTAATAATGTGTGTAAGCGGAGTTGTAGTATTGTCACTTGGTATGTTTTTATACATGAGTCAAGAGCTAGGAGCAGGTCCGAGAGATGGTCTCATGCTTGCATTGACACAAAGAACTAGATTTAAAGTTGGAACTATAAGAAACTTCATGGAGATAACAGTTTTAATTGTGGGAATTTTACTTGGTGGCAAATTTGGAGCAGGTACAATTATAGCTAGCTTTCTGGCAGGACCAGCATTACAAACTATATTTAAGATATTTAAGTCAAATCCAAAAGAATTAAAACAAGAAAATTTAATTGAAGTATATAATAAATTAAAATTGAAAATTAATTATAATAAGTAAAACAAATATATTAATTACGGACTTAACTTAATTAAGAATGGTAAATTGAAAAATGAATGAAAAATGCTATGCATTTTTATTGATATAATAAAATGCGTAGCATTTTTTTATTTTATGTTTTTGTCGGATTTTTATTTATTATTCATACTATATAAACATAACTCATATAATTTAATATTCAGGGGGTGTTAAATTGGAAGAGAAAATAATTCAAACTTTAACTCTCGAAAATAGAGAAAGATTAGGAATAACAGGCGTAGAAAGGGTTGAAAGCTTTAATAATGAAAATGTTATATTAGCAACTAATAAAGGGAGACTAACTATAAAAGGAAGTAATATATCTATCAGTAAATTAAATGTTGAAGAAGGAAGACTTACCGTTAACGGAAATATAAATTCTTTATTATATACAGAAAATAATGCTGAAAAGGATAAATCGGGTTTAGTAAAGAAAATTTTCAGATGATGAAAGGATATTAATGATGAGTGCTGTGCCTTATTCTCAAGAAATAATATTTTTAACGTCAGTACTTGGAGGAGTGCTTTTAGGATTATTATGGGATTTTTATAGATTATTACGACATTATATTCCCTTAGGTAAAGTAGGTACGGCGCTAGGTGATATTGTATATTGGATAATTAGCTTATATGTTGGACTTAGCATAATAATAAATATAAGCTGGGGAAATGTAAGATTATTTATTTTAATCGGCTTTTTAATTGGAGCCTTAGTTTATTTTTATATTTTTAGCAATATTATATTAAATTTATGTATAACTTTAATCAATTTTGTTATACAAGCAATTATAAAAATATATGGTGTCATAATTTTTCCTATTAAATTTTTCATAAAAAGGTTGAAATTTTTCCTAATACCATATAAAATGAAAGTAGACACTAAAATTCAGAATAAGAAAAAAGAAATTAAATTTTATATATATAAACATAAGCAAAACGTTGAAGTTAAGAAAAAACAAAAACTTAAGAAGAAAAAAATTAAGAAACTTATGAGGGAGCAACAGAAAAATGCACAAAAATTCAAAAATAATAGAGCTGCCAGTAAGAAATGACAATAATGCTGATAAGAACATAAAAAAAGCAGCACACAAAAAGAAAAGAAAACTAAATTTAATAAACTTAGTTTTTGTTGTATTTATGTTGTATTTTTTTATGACTGTAACATCACAAAAGCAAATGATAAGAAATCTTGATGAACAGATTGCACAAAAAGAAACTCAAAGGGATTCTGTTAAGAAAAAAGCGGAAAGCCTAGCCAGCGATGTTGCAAGTATAGATGATCAGCAGGTTTTATTAGAAGTTGTTGAGAGAGTTGCTCGTAATGAATATAAAATGGTTAAACCTAATGAAATAATATATATAGATAAAAACAAAATGAACAATAAATTTATAATGGGTATAGGATATGAGCAGGATAATATAAACATTAAAGACAGCAGTGAAAATAGTGGAAATAATGAATAATTGAGTACTTATTAAAACTACATTTTAGTATGTAGTTTTTTTTATACCATAAGTTCGGGGACTGTTATTTCGCCATTTTTTGATAATGAGAAAAAATCTTTTTTTGTAAAAACAAGGTTTTGACAGTATATTACATTTATATTAGTTATTATTTAACATATAGTATCATAGTCTCAGCTACGCTGAGCCATAGGGGTGTGAATATATGTTAGAAAATACTAAAGGAATGAAAAAGATTAAAACTGCAGAAACATTAAATAAAACAAATTTTAATCTAAAAGATATTATATCTGCAAATATTAAAGATATAGTATTATATTTGATATGTATATTTGTTTCTAGGAGTAGCATAATTGGAGAGCTTTTTCCCTGTTCCATAGCTTTTTTATGCGCATATTATTATGTAAAAGGTCCTTCAGTTATAGCGTTAATTGTAACAGTGCTTTCTATAATATCTGTTAAATTAGAGCTAAAATATATATTATTATGTGTATTTATATATGTTTATTATCTATACATTAAAAAGAAAAAAAGAAGTGTATTGTTATTTGACATTTTTGGATTTTCAATAATTTTATTAACAATAAACACTGTTATAATGATGTACAACGGCTTTAAATTAAATATTTTTCTAATTAATTTATTTGAAACAATGTTTATTATCAGTTCAACATTTATAATCCGTGAGGTAATTATAGCAGTAAAAAGAAATACCTTTAATGTTGAATCGACAGCATGTCTTTTAGCTTTGATATTTATATCCGTACTAGGATTTAGAGAGATACAGCTCTTAGATTTTAATATATTAATGTATTTAATATTCTTCTCAATTATATTTGTTTCTTCATACATAAGTCCGTTTGCAGGTATGATTCTCGGAATAGCTTTTGGTTTTTTCAACTATACAAAGCTAAATATAAGTGCATATTATATGTTAGCCTTAGGATTTGGAGGAATGAGCACTGGTCTTATTAAGAACAAGTACAAGCCGTTATCTGGTATATTATTTATTATTGTTTCTTCACTAATATTAATTTATTTTAAAAATATAAATTTATATTTAGAGAATCTCTCTGAATTAGGATTAGCTATAATAACTTATACAATTATTAGCTTTTCTTTTAATGATAAACTTAATAATTTAATTAGTGCTGGAGATTTTTATGAGAAAAAAGCTAATGAAGCAATTTTTAAGCTTACAAAATTATCAAGTGCAATTAATGAACTAAGCTTAGCTTATAAGGAGCATTCTGCTCCTAAGCTGAATTCAAATGAAAAAAATATCGAAGCAGCAGTTAGCAATGTTAATAGTTCAATGTGTACAACATGTGAAGGCAGTGAAAAGTGTTGGCAAAAAAACCATAATCGAACTTATTATTCTTTAATAAAAACTGCCAATAACATTTCGAAAAATAAAAATACTGCTGATGATTATTTGAAAAGTCAATGTTCTAACTATAGAAATGTAATAAAAGAAATGTATAAATCACTTAAAAATACAGATGATTCTCCAAAAGTTAATAAAGAAAGTGTAAGTAATAATGAAGTTGTACTTTCTCAGCTAAGAGAAACCTCTGAAATTATAAATGATGCAATAGTTGAAATGAGCTATGTTGATATTAAATCAAAAACTGCGAAGAACAGAATTGAAGAAATTGTAAGTGAAGAGGAAATAATTATAAAAAGCTTTGATGTTAGTGAGATAAAAAATAATCTAGGGGTTGTAATTACATTGTCTACTGAGAAAAATCTTAGAGATGTATGTGATATTATCAGTAGCTCCATTAAAAAAATTACAGGTCTGAATATGAAATGTACAGAAAAAATAGTTTCGACTGATAAATATTATATATTAAGGTTTAATATGCTTCAAAAAATATCTGCTAAAGCTTATTATTCTAAGTTGACTAAAGAAAATAGCCAAATATCAGGTGATAATTATTCCTATGGAACTTCAAATAATAAATTCTATGGAATTTTATGTGATGGTATGGGAACAGGAGCTAGAGCATTTAATGAGAGCAAAAGTGCTATAAGTCTCTTAACAAAGCTATTAGATGCTAATTTTAACGAAAAACAGATGATTAGCACATTAAATTCACTTCTTTTATTGAAATTAGATGAAGATAGATATGTTACTCTAGATTTTAGCGTCATAGACTTAGATACTCATGAACTAAGAACTTATAAGGCAGGCGCAGCGCAATCATACTTAATCAGTAATAATGAGGTTATAAAAATCCAATCAAGCAGCTTGCCGATTGGTATACTTGATTCCTTTGAATGTTATAACAATAGATTTGACATTAAACCAAATGATATTTTTATTATGATGACTGACGGTATAGTGGATTCCATTAATGAGGATGAACAAAAGTCACTTGATAAATATTTGGAATTAATAAAAAATAAAGATCCGCAAAGCATAGCTAATACTCTGTTAACCTATGCAATAAGAGGTTGTAACAAAATTATAGATGATATGACGGTATTAGTTATAAAAATAGTTTAAAAATCGAAGAAAAAGCACTCTTCACAGAGTGAAATGTATTTCACTCTATGTTAAAAGAAGTTTAAATTATGTGAAAAAATGATATTATAAAACCATAAAATGTGATATAATATATTAATAGGTCCAAACATAGTTTGGTACTATTGATATTATAAAATAGCTCAAATGTCTCAAGCTGAGACTGTTCGTAATTTGAGACTATGATATAATAAAGTGAAAGGTAATTATAACCTTTCATTTTTAATTGTGAGAAGGAATATTATATTATGATTTCGAAAATCAAAGATACTATATTAAAAGAAAATTTAATAAAAGAAAATGATAATATTCTAATTGCTTTATCAGGAGGTCCTGATTCTGTATTTTTATTTCATATTTTGAGAATATTAAAGAATACATTAAGTTTTAACCTTTATGCTTCTCATATAAACCATATGTATAGAGGTATAGATGCTGATAGTGATGAAAGTTTCGTTAAAGTATTATGCCAGCAATATGGTGTTAAATTATTTATAAAAAGAAAGAATGCTACAGAATATGCCCGTGAGCTTAAATTAACTGAAGAAGAAGCAGGGCGTAAATTGCGTTATGACTTCTTTAATGAAAATTTAAATGAAATTGGTCAAGGTAAAATAGCTGTTGCACATAATTTAAATGATCAAAGCGAAACTGTGCTTCAAAGAATTATACGAGGTACAGGAATTGATGGTTTAGCCGCTATGAGTTATCAAGTTGGAAATATTATCAGACCTATATTGAATATTGAAAAAAAAGATATAATAAGTTATTTAAATAGTAATGAATATGAGTATTGTAAAGACTACACAAATGAACTCCCGATATACGGAAGAAACAAAATCCGTCTAAATTTAATACCATATGTAGAAGAAAATTTTAATCCAAATATTCAAAATACATTATTTAGAATGTCTAGAATAATGGAAAAGGATAGTCAGATAATTGATAAATATATTAATATATTATTTGATAGATCTGTGCAAAAAAACATAGAGGGTACATTAACTCTAGATGCAAATTATCTAAGAAGCTTAGATGCAAATGAAATTGGTCGAGTTATTAGACGAGCAATAAAAGAAGTAAAAGGAAATACTGTTAATATAGAAAATAAACACATAGAATATGCGATTTCACTATTAAATAATAAAGGAACTGGGAAAAGTATAGATTTAACAGATGACATAACAATAAGCATAAGCTATAATAATATGATTGTAACAAAAAGTATTGAAAAAATTAAAGATTTTGAATATAATATTAATATTGGCAATAAGATATTTATAAAAGAAATTGGTAAAACTATTATATTAAATATAGAGAATGCCCATAATTATATAAAAAAAGAACATGAATTTTTTGTTGATTATGATAAAATAAATGGTACAATTAAAGTAAGGAATAGAAAAAATTCTGATTTTATGATTCCATTTGGAATGAGTGGTAAAAAAAAGATAAAGGATATATTTATCGATAATAAAATACCATTAGATGATAGATCAAAATTGCTTATTTTGGAAGATGATGAAAAAATAATCTGGTTAGAAAACTATAGAATTAGTAATGAATGCAGAGTAACTGCTAATACACAAAAAATATTGACAATAAATGTTTTGGAGGATGGAAATGGAAGATTGTATTAAAAAGGTACTTATTGATGAAGAAACATTACAATTAAAAATAAAAGAATTAGGTGCTAAAATAACTGAGGATTATAAAGGAAAAGATTTATTGGTTATATGTGTCCTAAAAGGTGCTGTAATGTTTGTTAGTGATCTTATAAAGAGAATAGATTTACCTTTAGAGATTGATTTTATGGCAGTTTCTAGTTATGGAAACGCAACAAAATCTTCAGGAGTTGTTAGAATTCTTAAGGATTTAGACGAAGAAGTTAATGGAAAGGATATATTAATAGTTGAGGATATTATTGATTCTGGATTAACCTTATCATATTTAATAGATAATTTAAAATCAAGAAATCCAGCTTCTGTTGCTGTGTGTACTTTATTAGATAAACCAGATAACAGAAAAACACCTATTGAAATAGGCTATACTGGATTTGTTGTTCCTGATGAATTTGTAGTGGGATATGGGCTTGATTACGCTGAGAAATATAGAAATGTCCCATTTATTTTTGTGTTAAAGGAAGAGATATACAGTAATAAATAATAAATGTAAATTTATAGGAGGAAGACATTGAAAGGTTTTGCAAAGAGTGTAGCTATATATGTATTAATATTTGCATTTATAATACTAATTGTAAATACATTAGTTAAACCAGCGGATAAAATAAAAGCAATAACTTATTCTGAATTAGTTACTGAGCTGGAGAGCAATAATATTAAGACTGTAAAATTTGTTGAAAATAATGTAACAGGTACATTTAAAGATGATACAGAATTTAAAGCATATATACCTACAATAATATTTTATACATCAGATTTTTATGAAAATTATATTTCTGAAAAAGTTGAAAAAGGTTTAATAAAAGTTGAAGGAGAAGCTGTTCCTGAGACATCCTTCTTTATACAAATGTTGCCTACTATTGGGATAATAGTGATAATGGGTATATTTTGGTTTGTATTTATGCAACAATCACAGGGCGGTGGTTCTGGAAAGGCTATGTCCTTTGGAAAAAGCCGTGCTAAATTAAATAAAGAAGATAATCCTGACAAAATAGTTAAATTTGTTGATGTTGCAGGATTAGATGAAGAAAAAGAGGAATTAAAAGAAATTGTCGAATTCTTAAAAAATCCTAGTAAGTACACAAAACTAGGAGCAAGAATACCAAAAGGAGTTCTAATGGTTGGACCTCCTGGTACAGGTAAAACATATCTATCAAAAGCAGTTGCTGGAGAAGCTGGAGTACCATTCTTCAGTATAAGTGGTTCAGATTTCGTTGAAATGTTTGTTGGTGTTGGTGCTTCAAGAGTAAGGGATTTGTTTGATCAAGCAAAAAAGAACGCTCCTTGTATAGTATTTATAGATGAAATAGATGCTGTAGGTAGAAGAAGAGGTGCTGGACTTGGCGGAGGTAACGACGAAAGAGAGCAAACATTAAATCAGCTATTAGTTGAAATGGATGGTTTTGGTGCTAACGAAGGAATAATAATCATAGCAGCGACAAATAGACCAGATGTTCTTGACCCAGCCTTATTAAGACCTGGAAGATTTGACAGACAGGTTCGAGTTGGTGTTCCAGACTTAAAAGCGAGAGTGGAAATATTAAAAGTTCATTCAAGAAAGAAACCTTTAGAAGAAGATGTAGATTTAGAAGTAATAGCAAGAAGAATACCAGGATTTACTCCTGCCGATATAGAAAATTTAATGAATGAAGCAGCACTTTTATCCGCTAGACTGGAATCAAAAACAATATCAATGAACGCTATAGAAGAATCAATAACAAAAGTTATAGCAGGACCAGAGAAGAAGAGCAGAGTCATTAGTGATAAAGAGAAGAAACTTACTGCTTATCATGAAGCAGGTCACGCAGTAGTGGCAAGATTATCATCTAATTTAGACCCTGTCCACCTTGTAACAATTATTCCAAGGGGTGGAGCTGGCGGATTTACTTGGTATCTACCTGAAGAAGACAGACACTATTCATCTAAAAAAGAAATGGTAGAAACTATAGTTAGATTATTAGGTGGTAGAGTTGCTGAAAGTTTGGTTTTAGAAGATATATCAACTGGAGCTTCAAATGATATAGAAAGAGCTACTTCAATTGCAAGAGACATGGTTACAGTATATGGTATGAGTGAAGAACTTGGAACAGTAAACTATGCTTCAAGCGATGATGAGGTATTTATAGGAAGAGACTTTAATAAGGTTAAAAACTATAGTGAAGAAGTTGCAGCTAAAATTGACAAAGAAGTAAAAGACATAATAGATAAAGCATATAAAAAAGCAACTTCCATATTAAGTGGCAATATAGAAAAGCTACACAGCGTTGCAGAAGCACTGCTTGAAAAAGAAACTATATCAGGCAAAGAATTTGAAGAAATTATGGAAATCTAAATTAAAAAATATTAAAGAAAAGCGAAAGCTTTTCTTTTTTTAAGAGAGTGAAAAAGAACATTTACGCTATGGAAAAATGATGCCACTACAATGTCTCGACTATGTCGTGACTATGGGCATAATGGGAGGATAAAATGATAGAAGATTTAAAGATCGGAATGACTAATAAATTTGAGAAGACAGTGTCAGAGGATGATACAGCAAAGAAATTAGCTAGTGGTACAATTGAGGTGTTTTCTACTCCAATGATGGTAGCAATGATGGAATGTGCAGCAAAAGATGTAGTACAGCCATTTTTAGAAGAAGGTTTTTCTACTGTTGGAATAAGCTTAAACATCAAACATATGGCTGCAACAAAGGTTAATAAAAAAGTTTTGGCGATTGCTGAACTTATTGAAATTGATAGAAAAAGATTAGTATTTAAAATTGATGCATTTGACGAGGATAAAAAGATTGGTGAAGGAACACACGAGAGATTTATTATAGAAAATCGCAAATTTATAGAAAAATTATAATATATTTATATTAATGCTATTAAATCATTATCTCCTATAATATTTTAAAAATGTTGAAATTTGTAAAACATAGTGGTAAAATGTTATAAAGTAAAAATGATGAAATGGAGTGGTATAGATGGAAGAATTAAGAACTAATATAATATTAGAAACAGGCACTAATGAAATTGGAATTATGGAATTCACTATTGCTGGAAATACTTTTGGAATTAACGTTGCTAAAGTTAGAGAAATAATGACCTATTGTCCAATAACACCAATGCAAAGATCCCATCCAGCTGTAGAAGGTGTGTTTAAACCAAGGGATGTTTTAATGACTGTTATAAATCTTCCTAAGTATTTGAATTTGCCAGAATCAGAAAATAAAGAAAAAGATATATTTATAATTGCAGATTTTAATAATATGAGAGTTGCCTTTCACGTTAATACTGTAGTTGGCATAGATCGTATTTCATGGGAAGCAATTTCAAAGCCAGATAACACCATATATGGTGGTGATGAGGGTATTGCCACAGGAATAGCTGAATACGAAAATAGATTAATCACCATTCTTGATTTTGAAAAAATAGTAACAGATATCAGTCCTAATAGTGGAATAAAATTAAGTGATTTAGATTATTTAGGTGACAGGGGACGATCAAGTTATCCTATATTAATAGCTGAAGATTCAATGCTTTTATCAAAACTTATATTAGAATCACTTAAAAAAGCCGGTTATGTAAATGTAGCACAAACAAACAATGGAAAAGAAGCATGGGACTTTTTATGTGAGTTAAAGACTCATAATGAAGTAGAAAAACATGTATCTTGTATTATAACAGATATAGAGATGCCTCAAATGGATGGACATAGACTGATTAAGCTTATAAGAGATGATCCAAAGCTTAGAGCAATACCAATAGTAATTTTTTCATCTCTAATTAACGAAGAAATGAAAATAAAAGGTAAACAGCTCGGTGCTGATGAACAAATATCAAAACCTGAAATTGCAAAATTAGTTTCCGTTATAGATAAGTTAGTAGGACATAAGCACTTACAATAAAAATTAATGGCACATAGATAACGCAGTGTTAAATCTATGTGCCATTATTTATTTCATAATATAAGATATGTATCTAATAAGAATATTTTATAAAAATCTAATTATAATTATTGACAGGCATCTAGTGCATGTGTTAGATTTATATCTAACAAGATATGGAGGTATTGTTATGGAAAAAAAGAAAAGTAAGGGTTATTCATATAAGGATTTATTTACTGAAAAACAATTTTTAAAAAGTGTAATCGCTAATACATTTGGTAGACTTGGTGATTCAATTGATTCTATTGCATATGCTTGGATGGTTTATCAGATTACAGGTTCAAAGACATGGCTTGCTATTATTTGGGGTGTCAATACATTGCCGTCAATTTTATTTCAACCATTTGCAGGTGCTTTGATTGAAAATCTAAATCAAAAAAGAGTTATTGTGTTTTGTGATTTTAGTAGGGGATTAATAGTTTTTATAACTGGAATGCTAATGTTATTTAATAAAATTACACCAATATATTTAGTTGCTTTCACTTTTATTAATTCAACTTTAGAATCATTTAGAATGCCAGCTGGAAATGCTATATTACCCAAAATTCTAAGCAAAGATAAATACCCTCATGGTATAGCTCTTAAATCCACTATATCAAGATTTGCAGAGCTAATTGGATTTGGTGTTGCTGGATTTTTGATTGGAGCTATAGGCACAGGTGGTGCTATAATAGTAGATTCTGTCACATTTATATTATGCTCTATTATTATGTCAACAATTAAATTTAAAGAGGTTAAGGAAAAAAAGGTAATCTTAAATGTAAAGAATTACTTTTTAAATTTAAAAGACGGCTTTGCATATTTTAAAACTAAGGATATATTATTTACAATTTGCATATTTGGTTGTATAATCAATGTAATTATACTTCCTACAAATACACTTCAAGCTGCTTATGTTAGCGAAAGCTTAAACCTTGGTGCACAAGCAATATCAGTGGCAGGTGTATGTATGACGGTAGGAATGTTTTTAGGCACTGTTATTTATCCCAGCATATCAAAATACATGTCTAGAAGAAAAATCTTTAATATGTCTTGGATTTTTATGGGGTTATTTTATTTTTCTTTAGTAGGTATGAGCTATGTTTCAGGCGATATAGCCAAGTATTTGTTTTACGGAATGACTTCAGTCTTGCTTGGGCTATTGGCTGCGACCCTTAATATGATAACAACGGTACTATTTATGTCATCAGTCGATGATGATTATATAGGCAGAGCGGGAGGAATATTTAATTCCTTAGTGTCATCATCAATGCCTTTGGCTTCATTTGGCATAGCAGCTATCACACCTTTTTTTAGTGTGAATCAGATTTATAGTATCTTTGGTATACTAGCTATAGTAATATACCTGTTATGTATAAAATTAAAAGTATTAAAAAACTTATGATCAGCATTAAAGTGTGAAAAAAGTACTTCACACTATTTTAGTGGAGGAAACTATGAAAATTAACATTTCAAATGATATAAATTACTATTTAGAAGCAGTTAGTATTCTTAACTCTTATAACAATAAAAACAGCTATTATGAAGATTTAAAAGAAGCGTTAGTGCAAAAATATAATATACCATATGAAAAATTAGAAAAAATGTTAGAAGGTATATCGGGTGTATACAATTATGTTGTCAATAGCGTGAAAATTCCAAAGGATAAGTTAGACTTTTATTTTACTGCTGAAAATCCTGAAATACCAACTTTATGTGAATTGTTAATGCTTCCTTTAATTTATGATAATGATGAAATTAATATAAAGAATTTTTTTAAGCAAAACGAAGATGAAAAGCTTGAAAATGTAATTAAACTATTATTTTACGCATTTGATTATGATGTAGAAATAGATAATTTTACTTACGTTGATTATATAAACCATATAAATAATTTAGATGTAGACAATGATATGAAATATAAGTATGTTTTAATGTGCTGCAATATCAATGATTATTTTAGTCAAATTATGAGATATGTTGATGAAACTGTTGCATTGTTAAAGGAAAAAGCTAATGATTTACAGTGTATTGCTGATGAATTTGAAAAAATTACAAAGCTGGATATAGAAAAATACGGAGATAATTTTTTTACAAAATATGAAATTCAGATAGATATATCTAATGATATAGTTATTAAACCAAGTATAATGGCACCAAACTATTTAATGATGAAGCCATATGATATATATGAGGATAAAAACTTGCATATAAATATGGGTGTTTGTGTTAAAACTATAAATGAATTAAAAAAAGAGTACTTTATAAGTGATGAAAAAACTATATCTATATTAAAGGCTATGGGAGATAAGAGCAAATTTGATATATTAAAGAGTATTAAAGAAAAAGAAATGTATGGTGCTGAAATAGCGAAGATGCTTAATCTTACAACTGCTACAGTATCGCATCACATGTCAAATTTATATAATTTATCTTTAGTAAATATTATAACCAATAATAATAAGGTCAACTATACATTGAATAAAGAATCAATAAGAGAATTAATAAGCATACTTGAGAGAATTTTCTTAAAATAATTTGTGTATTGACTTACTCGATAAATCATAATATTAAATGTATTTGTTTTGTAACATTATATGTATTGACTTAGTAGTATTTACATATTATACTAATATAGTATAATATCCGTAGGATATTTAAAATGTTTCAAATGTAGTTTGAAATATGGTGTAATAACCCTTTAAGAAATAAAGGAGATTGATAGAGATGAGAAAAATATTCTTTTAAACTAACAAAATTAAATAGTTAGAGTATGAATGTAAACAATATTTTCAATAAAAAGCATAATGCAATTTAATTGCATTGTTTTTGTTGCAAACATACTTTTGAAAGAATAATCTCAGCACTATATGAAGAAATTGATGTTTTAAAATATATAAGGCTAAAGTCTAAGCATATGCCTTATTACACATGTCATTTACTAGACGGTGAGATTGTATTTATACAATCTTTTTTTATGCCTTAAATCAATTTGTATTATTTTTATACGCAAAAATCCCTGAGACGAGATTATTCTTGTTTGAGGGATTTTTGCGTTATAAATTTAAAAATGGAGAATTGATGAATACAAATAAAACAATTAATAAGATTAATACCATTAATCTGGGAATAGTTGCCCACGTAGATGCAGGCAAAACAACAGTAACAGAAAATCTTTTATATCACGGACACGTGATAGATAAAATAGGAAGAGTTGATAATGGTGATACTCAAACAGATACTATGGAGCTTGAGAAAGCAAGAGGTATAACAATAAAGGCTTCAGCTATATCTTTTAATTACAAAGATGTAAAAATAAATATTTTAGATACACCTGGGCATGTAGATTTTATATCAGAGGTGGAACGCTCACTAAGTGTACTTGATGGTGCTGTGCTTGTAGTTTCAGCCGTAGAGGGTGTTCAATCACAAACAAAGGTACTGTTTAATACCCTAAAAAAGCTTAACATACCAACAATAATATTTATAAACAAGCTTGATAGGATAGGATCTAATGCAAATAAAGTATATAAAGAAATTCGCAAGCTGCTTAGTGATAAAGCTGTTTTGATGCAGACTTGCTTAAATGAAGCAAGTAAGGAAATAAAAATTATTGATAGCTTTGATAGTGAAGAACTGTACAACAGGCTGATGGATGTATTGTCAGAACTTGATGAAGAAATTTTAAACGAATATTTAGAAAAGGAATATGTAAATAAAGAGCTTATAAACAAAAAAATATCATTATATTCAAGTGAAGGTTTGATTTATCCAGTATTTCTAGGTTCAGCTGGATTAAATATAGGCACAGATTTACTGCTAAATAAAATTCTTAATTATTTTTCAATAAACAATAATAACGATAATGAATTATCAGGAGTTGTATTCAAAATTGAAAGAACAGCTTCAAATGAGAAAAAGGCATATGTAAGAATGTTTGGAGGAGAAGTAAATGTAAGAGATGTTATAAGAATAGATGATGAAACTCTTGAAAAGGTAAAGAAAATAAGTAGTCTAGAGAACGGCCGTACCTTTGATGGCAAAAAAATTTCATGCGGAGATATAGGAATAATTCACGGTATTTCTTGTATGAAAATAGGCACTGTCATTGGGAAAAAGAGTGATAAATTAAGGCACGTTTCACTTGCAAGACCAACTTTAAAAACTAAGATTTCTTTAGTTGATGGAGAAGATAACCATAAATTATACATGGCACTTCTTAATTTAAGTGACGAAGATCCTCTTTTAGAGTTAGAGACTGATGACTCTAATGGAGATATTTATATTAACTTATTTGGTGAGGTGCAAAAGGAGATAATTTATTCTGTTTTAAAGGCACAGTATGGCTTAAACATACAATATTCAAACAATCAGACTATTTATAAGGAAACAGTATGTGGAATAGGAAATGCCATGATGTACGAGGGTCAAAAGTTAAATATGTTTCATGCTACTGTTGGAATTAAAGTAGAGCCATTAGAAAGAGGTGCAGGACTACATTATAAATCAAATGTTACAACTGGATTTTTACCTAAATCGTTTCAAAATGCTATCCAGGAAGCAGTATTCGAAACATGTAAATACGGATTATATGGATGGGAAATTACCGATATGGAAGTAACACTTGTTGATAGCGAATACAATAGCGTAGAAAGTACTCCGTCGGATTTCAGAAATCTTACTCCTATGGTTCTAATGGAGGCTATAGATAATGCTAAAACAAGACTTTTAGAGCCAATAAATGAGTTTGAGTTAAGCGTACCCGAATATGCAATTAGTAAATCAATGTTTGATTTGAAAATGATGGGTGCTGAATTTGACGGTCCAAATTTAGTTGGTGATGATTATGTTCTAAATGGTCTTATACCAGTTGAAAATTCTAAGGATTATCAAATTAAAATTGCGTCCTATACTGAGGGAAAAGGAATATTTATTACAAAGTTCAGTGGTTACAGAAATACAGTATTTGATGAAAGCAAGATTTGCAAGCGAAGTATTATAAATCCTCTTAATAAGAAGGAATATATAATGTATAAGCTTAATGTAATAAGAAATTAAGTGATAGGGAGGAATGTATATGTCACAGATAAAAGTAAGTAATTTAACATTTAGTTATGATACAAACTATGAAAATATATTTGAAAATGTGTCATTTGAAATAGACACTGACTGGAAGCTTGGCTTTATAGGTAGAAATGGAAGAGGAAAGACAACATTTTTAAATTTATTGCAGGGTAAATTTAAATACAGTGGAACAATAACAAGTGCTGTTAGTTTTGACTATTTTCCATTTGAAGTAAATATGGAGGAAAATACATTAAAGGTTATTAAAAATATTATTGCACCATTTTCAGAATGGGAAGAAAAAATGGACTTATATATAAAAGAAAATTCAGAAACCTCTATGGTTGAGTATGGCAAAATACTTGACTTATATATGAACCATGACGGATATATAATTGACGAGCTTATAGAAAAGGAAATAAGAAAACTTGACGTTGAAGTAGATGTGCTTGACAGAAGTTTCAATACTCTTAGTAATGGTGAAAGAACTAAGCTAATGTTAGCTGCATTATTTCTGAAAAAGAACAATTTTTTGCTTATCGATGAGCCAACAAATCATCTAGACACAGAAGGTAGAGAAAGTGTAGCAAGGTATTTAAATTCTAAAAAAGGGTTTATTTTAGTATCCCATGATAGACATTTTGTAGATAAGATTGTTGACCATATTATTTCAATAAATAAAAGTGATATTGAAATACAAAAGGGTAATTTCACAAGCTGGAACTACAACAAAGAACTTCAGGATAATTATGAGATAGCACAAAATGATAAGCTAAAAAAAGAGATTAAGCACCTTGAAGAAGCTTATAAAAGAGCCCAAAAATGGAGTACACTTCAAGAAAACACAAAAATAGGTGCTGGGGTAGCAGATAAAGTCAATAATAGAGGTTTTATAGGTGCCCAAGCTGCCAGAATGATGAAAAAGGCAAAGTGTACAGAAAAGCGTAAAGAAAAAGCAATTGATGATAAGAAAAAGCTATTGAAAAATATAGAAAGAGCAGATAACCTTAAAATTCATCCACAAAACTATTTAAAGACTAAATATATTAATATTGATAATTTATCCATTAGTTACGGAGAAAATAAATTGTTTGACGGACTTAGCTTCACTGTAAATGAAGGAGATAGAGTAGCCCTAAGAGGTAAAAATGGATGCGGTAAATCAAGCATTATCAAACTTATACTAGGAGAAGATATAGACTATACTGGAAATGTTAATATAGGTAATAAGTTAACTATGTCATATATATCACAGGACACATCACACTTAAAAGGTAGCTTTAAGGAATATGTTGAAAGTGAAGCAATAGATGAAAGTCTATTTAGAGCAATACTAGCAAAGCTTGATTTTAATCCAAACTCAATCGACAAAGATTTGTCGGAACTTAGTGCAGGACAAAAAAAGAAAGTTTTGATAGCAAAAAGCCTTTCTCAAAAATCAAACTTGTATATCTGGGATGAGCCATTGAACTATATAGACATAATTTCAAGGATGCAAATAGAAAAGCTAATATTAGAATACAAGCCAACAATGATATTTGTAGAACATGACTATATGTTTAATGAAAATGTAGCAACTAAGTTAATACAACTAAGCTGATATACATTGTCTCAACAATGTAAATTATATAAAACAATACAAAAATAAAAAGGAGAAGAGTATGAAAAAAGTAGCCGTTTTAATTTACCCTAAGTTTTGTAATTTTGAAATAAGTGTTGCATTAGAAATGTTAGCAATAGCAGAGAAAGGAATAACAGTATTTGCGAAAAATAAAGAACCAATTAAAAGTGAAGAGGGATTAAGTGTAGTATGTGATTTGACAATTGATAATCTTAATATTGACGATTATGATTCACTGATATTACCAGGAAATATGGATTTAAGACCTATTATAACCGATAAAGAAACAATGGATTTCATAAAAAAATTTGATAGACCTGATATGAAAATTGGTGCAATATCAAGTTCACCAATATTATTGTTGAAAAATGGCATGCTCGATAATAAGAAATTTTTAGCAGGTGTTGATAAGGAATGGTTTATTGAAGAAGGCTTTACTTATGAAGATATGAAGAATTTGATTGACGTACCAATGTTATTTAAAAATCCAATACCCGAAGGATATGTTAAGGACGGTAATATAATTACTTCTGTAGCATGGCATTTTCGTGAGTGGGCTATGGAGTTTGGAAGAATGTTAGGATTAGAAGTATTTCCAAAATCTTATGGTTTAGAAAAGTAATTCAAATCAAAAATTCCAATGACATAATAAAAATAAAAAGATGATTTTATAAAGTCATCTTTTTATTTTCTTGGATGAAATTATCAATATTAATGCATCAGATGATGGTATTCATGATGTAACATAGGTAATAGAGGCTTTGATGGCGGAAGAAAATAGAATATAATTAAAAATTATAATAATAACCATATCAATTCAATTAAGAGAGATGGTTATTTTATTATAAAAAGTACTTGAAAAAATTTCTTATATGTATTATTATATAAACATAAGTTTATATGATATAAACAAACGCTTATAGCATGAGGTGATGGTTGATGACCAATAGAGAACGTGAAATATTAAAGTATATTCAAGAAAATCCACTTATATCACAAAATGAGTTAGCAGTTAAATTAAATATAACAAGATCTTCTGTAGCCGTACACATTGCAAATCTAATGAAGAAAGGTCTTATAAAAGGTAAAGGATATATAATAGCAGATAAACAATATGTAAGTATGATTGGTGCATGCAATATAGATGTTGCTGGTATTCCATTTGCAAATCTAATTGATAAGGATTCAAATCCAGGCAGAGTGTCCTTTTCAATGGGTGGAGTAAGCAGAAACATTGCTGAAAATCTTAGAAGACTAGACGTTAATGTAGAACTATTAACTATATTTGCAGATGATGTATATGGTGGACTATTGAAGAAAAACTGCTTAGATTTAGGTATAAAGATAGGAAATAGTGTTAGCATTCCTAATGCTACAACTGCTACTTATGTTTATATTGCAGATAGTGATAAGGATATGAAACTTGCTATATCAGATATGGAGATTTATAAAAACATTACACCTTCTTTATTAGAATCAAGAAAAGATTCCTTAGAGCAGTCAAATGCAATAGTAATAGATACATGTCTTGAATTAGAAACAATAGAGTATTTATTATCAAATATTAAAGTTCCTATATTTGTAGATTTAGTATCTATATCAAGAGGAATGAAGATTAAGGACATTATAGGAAAATTTCATACCATAAAACCTAATAAATACGAAGCAGAAATGCTGTCAGGTATAAAAATAAATAATGAAAAGGATTTAATGACCGCATCTAATTACTTTATTGAAAAAGGAGTTGAGCAGGTATTTATTTCGTTAGGTGCAGACGGAGTATATTATAACAATGGTATAAAAAATGGTCTGCTACCACCTTATAAGAGTGAGGTTGTTAATACAACTGGGGCTGGAGATTCATTTATGGCAGGAATAGTATATGGTTATTTAAATAACTATGATATTGTAGATTCTGCTAAGATAGCTAGTGCAGCCGCTTCAATATGTATATCGAGTATAGAAACAATAAGTAAAACTATGTCATTAGAAAAAATAGAAAAAATAATAAATAATAATTAAACAGTGAGGTAATCAAATGAATTTAGAAAAATATTTAGTTGTAGCAGATGAAATTAAAAATGCTCTAGAAAATAATTTGCCGGTAGTAGCATTAGAATCAACAATAATCTCTCATGGTATGCCATATCCACAAAATTCTGAATCAGCAATTAGAACTCAAAATGTAATAAGAGAAAGTGGTGCTATACCAGCAACAGTAGCAATTCTTGGTGGAAAATTAAAGGTTGGATTAACTGATGAAGAAATACACTATCTAGGTAAAAAAGGCTATGAAGTTAGAAAAGCAAGTAGAAGAGACTTAGCTGTATTAGTTTCTCAAAAGCTAGATGGAGCTACTACTGTTGCAACAACAATGATTTTAGCTAAATTAGCTGGAATAAAGGTATTTGCAACAGGTGGAATAGGTGGAGTTCATAGAGGTGCAGAAACTACTATGGATATATCAGCTGACTTAGAAGAACTTGCAATGACTGATGTGGCAGTTGTATGCTCAGGAGCAAAATCTATATTAGACTTAGGTTTGACAATGGAGTATCTTGAAACAAAAGGCGTTCCAGTTGTAGGATATCAAACTGAAGATTTACCAGGATTCTATACAAGAGAAAGTGGATTTAAGGTTGATTATAGATTAGATTCAGTTAAGGAAATAGCTGATGCATTTAAAACTAAACAAGAATTAGGCTTAATGGGTGGTATGGTAGTAGCAAATCCAATACCTAAAGAATTTGCATTAGATAGTGATTTTATAAATGGTGCTATAAATGAAGCAGTTAAGGAAGCAGAAAAACAAGGTATCAAAGGTAAAGCTGCCACACCATTTTTATTATCAAAATTAAAAGAAATAACAAAAGGTGTAAGCTTAGCTTCAAACATAGAGCTAGTACTAAACAATGCAAGAGTAGCGGCTCAGTTAGCTATTGAGTATAGTAAGATAAGTAAATAAATAAAAACAGAAGTGTAAACTTAATACACTTCTGTTTTTTTATGCTACTCATTAGCTTTCATACTTTCAACCATGTCAATTTTTCTTAACTTTTTATTCATTACTAAATTTACTAACATACTAAAGAACATTGTTAGAAGTGCCGAGAATACATAGCTTAGAGGGTAAATTGTTCTACCAAACATTGCAGCATCAACCTCGGCTGTTTTTACAACAAAGGCATGTAGAAAAATTCCGAATACTAAACCAATTAATGTACCAATTAAACTCAAAATAATTGTTTCTCTATACACATAGGCTGAAACTTCCTTTTCATAGAAGCCTAAAACTTTGATAGTAGCTATTTCCTTCTGTCTTTCCGTAATATTTATATTGGTTAGGTTATATAAAACTATAAACGCTAGGAGCCCAGCACTTACAATTAAAACAATTACTATATAATCTATTTTACTTAATAAATCGCTAAACTGATTTTTAATTACATCCGTAAAATTAACTGCGTTTACCTCTTTATCTTTTAATAATTCAGTAGAAAGTTCATCCCTATGGGTTTCATCTGAATTTGGTACATTACCAATCAAAATATTAAAGACCGGTTTTTTACCATAGGCATCCTCGTATATTTTATGTGGTATATATACATATCCAGATACATAATTTTCTGTTATTCCAGCTATAGTGAAATTAGCTTTTATATTATCTTTTATTTCTAGGGTAATTTCATCACCTACACCTAATTCTAATCTTTCAGCTAGTTTTTCAGTTATAACAACTGTATCTTCGTTAAATTCAACTGGTTTTTTAGTTTTTCTATCCTGTAATGTGATGAACTCCTTTAATTCACTTTCATCTTCAATAGAAGTAATTGTAGTCTCTATTTTGTTTTTATTTATATTACCAGTAGCCTTAGCTTTTTCTTGGTGTATAGTAGTAAAATCTGATACAACATCCTTATTTGATACTATATCATATAAATTTTCTGATTTTTCTAATGAGTTTTCATTTTTTATACTAACTACTAAGTTATATTTAAAAATCTCATTAAACTGCTTATAAATTATATCTCCAATACTGTCTCTTAACCCAAAACCTGTTACTAAAAGTGCGGTACAGCCAGCGATTCCTATAACAGTCATAAAAAATCTTTTTTTGTATCTTATAAGGTTACGAGCTGTGACTTTGTGAGTAAATTTCATTCTTTTCCAAATTGGAGTTATATACTCTAAAAATACGCGTTTACCAGCCTTAGGTGCACGAGGCAGCATAAGTCTTGCAGGACATTCCATAAGTGAACTATAGCATGCCGCAAATGTTGCTCCTAAAGTGCAAAGTATAGCTGTAAGTGATGATATTAAAGCATATTTTATGTTAAACTGTGTTATTAAAGGAGGCAATGTATACATCATTTCATATGCATTCCAAATAACTGTAGGAAATAACTTAAATCCAACTAATAAACCAATAATAGAGCCTAAAATACTGGCTAATCCAGCATATAGCATGTATTTAAATGCAATTGTAGACTTGCTGTATCCAAGAGCCTTTAATGTTCCTATTTGTGTTCGTTCCTCTTCAACCATTCTAGTCATAGTTGTTAATGCAACTAAAGCAGCTACAAGAAAAAAGAAAATTGGAAACACCTTTGCAATTGCCTCTACCTTTTGAGCATTTGATGTAAAACTTTCATATGCTAAATTTGAATGTCTGTCTAGAATATACCATTCAGGCTGTTCTAATTTTTTAATCTCATATTCCGCGTCAATAAGCTTCTTTTCAGCATCACCGAGCTTTTCATCTGCTTCTTTTTTTCCGTCATTGTATTTTTTAATTCCATTTTCTAAATCAATTTTGGCAGCGGCAAGTTCTTTTTGTGCATCGTCTAGCTTTATTTTAGAATCAGTTAATTCTTGCTCTGCTAAGTTAAATTTTTCATTAGCTTCCTTTATATTATCATTAAGTAATTTTTCGCCTGCTATCAGCTCTTGTTCTTTTTTGTTAATTTCTTCAAGTGACAAATTATACTGCTTAACACTAGCATCATATTTTGCGACCTCTTCAGCTATTTGTGGATTAGTCTGTGCTAAAGGTCTTATCTCTTCAATTTTAGGTGATGCTTCATCAAGTGTCATTTTAAATGCTTCAAGCTCTATTTTGCCATCTGCAATTTTCTTTTTACCTTCAATTATCTCTTTTTGTTTTTCATTAACTTGAGCTTCAAAATCAGATTTTTGCTTTGTTAACTCTTGTTGTCCATCAGATAGTTTTTTATATCCATCAGCTATTTCTGTTTCTGCATCAGCTATTTCTTTTTTGCCACTATTTATTTCATCTAGCGCATCCTGAAGCTCTTTTTCAGTTTCGGCTTTTTTATCGTTATATTCTTTCTTTGCATCTTCTAGCTTTGAATTTGCTTCATCTATTATTTCATTATATCTTAGTGCTATTTGACTTTCGGAAATAGTTTCTATTTCATTTATAGTGTCATTGACTAAATTCTCATATTCTTTAGAAAATGTATCAAGCTCCATAGCTCCATTTACTGTAGCATATATGTCTGTATATACATCATAGGAGAAGCTATCCTCAGGAGCATACATAATAAGACCAACTGTGCCGTTGCCAACTGAACTTCTTTCTCGTTCAACTGAGAAATATTGAGCGCTTTGTACAACCCCCACTACCTCGAACTGGTTTACACTTAACTTATCCTCAATGTTAGCACTGTATCCCTTTTCGAATTCAGTTTCATCTGATACCATAAGTTTATCGCCAATTGTTATAGGCGATCCAAGTAGATTCTTATGTTCTACAACACATTCTCCGGGATTTTCCGGCATTCTACCATCAACTAGTATGACTTGATTTTGATAACTAGGATTATATAAAGGTATACTGTGAATCTTTGCAACTATTGAGTCATGATTGGTGCCAGTTAAAAGTGCATCTACACTGTATGCAGGCATTACGCTTAAAATGCTATCAATACTTTTAATAGCATCCACATCCTTATTGGTTAATCCTAGTGTACTTATCACCCTGATATCCATTGTATTTGTATCATCATAGTACTTGTCTGCTGAAAATCTCATATCAGGAGTTGTAGCCATAAGTCCGGCCAAGAAACCAACACCAAGAGCAACAATAGCCAGTATTGCCATAAACCGACTTAGGCTTTTTGTTATTTCTCTTTTTATATTCTTTCTAAATGTCCTTTTCACCTTATCCTCCATTATGCCGCTCTACGGCTTCGCAGTATAAAATGAAGAATCGGAACGATTCTTCCATAGAGTGAACGTAGTTCACTTTTTTACCATTCAATCCTTTCTACAGGGATTGGGTTTTTATTAATTTCACAGGATTCTATTTTTCCATTTTTTACTTTAATTATTCTATCCGCCATAGCAGTAATAGCTTGATTGTGAGTTATGACTATAACAGTTCTACCTGTATTTCTACAAGTATCTTGTAAAAGCTTTAATACAGCTTTTCCTGTATTGTAGTCAAGTGCTCCCGTAGGCTCATCACATAGAAGTATTTTAGGATTTTTAGCAAGAGCTCTTGCTATAGATACACGTTGCTGCTCTCCACCAGAAAGCTGGGCAGGAAAATTAAACATCCTGTCTTTCAAACCTACATGCTCTAAAGTTTCTCTTGGATCTAAGGGCTCTTTACATATTTCACTGGCAAGTTCTACATTTTCAAGGGCAGTTAAATTCTGAACTAAATTGTAAAATTGAAATACAAACCCCACATCATACCTTCTATATTCGGTAAGTTGCTTGTTGTTATAATTGCTAATTTCTTTACCATCCAGCATAATACTTCCTTCATCACATGTATCCATACCGCCTAGCATGTTTAATAATGTAGTTTTACCTGCACCGCTAGGCCCAACAATTACACAAAATTCACCTTTTTTTATATCAAAGCTTATATGATCAGTAGCCGATATTTTTTGTTCACCCATCTTATAATATTTACATACATTTTGAAAACTGACAAATTCTCTCATTAAAGCACCTCATTATTGACAACTTTAGTAATTTTGTTTAAAATTACTTATATTATTATATATCATCCGAATTAATATTATCTTAATTAATACTTAATTATTATATTAATTTATAGAAAAAAATCAATAGCTGGGGAAAAAATATATGAAGAAAAATTTAGAAACACACGGATTTGTAGAACAGGCTTTGCAGCTAGCAAGGTTGTACAATTTATGTTGCCGTTGGGCTAGTGGGAAAAATGTTAATATTTTAAATATTTTAATTCTGATAGAAATTTATGCTAATAAAAGTGGATGTGAAGCTTCTCAAATAGCAGACCATCTATATTTACCACGACAAACTATGACTTATGCCATAGATTCATTGGAAAAAGAAGGTTACATTATAAGACAGAGCCATCCTACAGATCGTAGGAGAAAAAACATAGTGTTAACTGAATTAGGTACTAAATTTATAACAGATATTATGACTGAAATAGAAGAAGAGTTTTACAATTTCACAAGCAGTTTTATGCCTGATAGAAAGCATTTTGATGAATTATTTAATAATTTTGTATCTCATTTAGAAGAGAAGCTAGATAATAGAAATTAATAAAGTATGAAAAACTGACATAAACTGTAAATAAGTGGTGAAAAAATTAATATAAATTATGCGAATATTTAATATTCGCTATTTTTATGAAAAATATATATACCTTGAAAATGTGCGAAAATTATTTTTTTAACAATGTTATTAGCTATAAATTACAAGTTTTAATGCAAGAAGTAAAAAAAACAAGTCATTTTTGCAAAAAATCTTGCAAAATTATTGAAAATAGATTATATTATTCGTGAAGAATAAGTTAGTGTACAAGAGTAATTATACTAAGCATGATTACTTTTGTAATTATACTAAATATAATTATTTGATAATATATTATAAAACGTCAATCACAAAAAGTATAAAATAGGGAGGTACCAATTGATGTTTGACAAAGAAAAGAAAGCTGCTTGGGAACAAAATGTTCTTGGCAAATCATTAGCAAAAGCGCCTGAGAGTAGAGAAACTTTCAGAACTGGCTCAGGAGATGTGATTAATAGATTATATACTCCAGAAGATGTTGAAAATATTGATTACGACTCAGAAATAGGCTATCCAGGACAATATCCATTTACAAGAGGATATCAGACTACAATGTACAGAGGAAAGCCATGGACAATGAGAATGTATGCAGGTTTTGCAACTGCTGAGGAATCAAATCAAAGATATAAATTCTTGGTTGAACAAGGTTCAACTGGATTATCAGTAGCATTTGACTTACCAACACAAATTGGTTATGACTCAGACCATTCATTAGCTGAAGGCGAAGTAGGTAAGGTTGGGGTTGCTATTGACTCATTAAAGGACATGGAAATATTATTTGATGGTATTCCACTTGACAAGGTAAGTACATCAATGACTATAAATGCACCTGCATCAGTATTATTAGCTATGTATATTGCAGTTGCTGAGAAACAAGGTGTTTCTGCAGATAAATTAAGAGGAACAATCCAAAATGATATATTAAAGGAATATATAGCAAGAGGAACATACATATTCCCAACAGAACCATCAATGAGATTAATAACTAATATATTTGAATACTGTTCAAAAGAAGTTCCACAATGGAACACAATCAGTATATCAGGATACCACATTAGAGAAGCTGGCTCAACAGCAGCTCAAGAGGTTGGTTTTACATTAGCTGATGGTATAGCATATGTTGATGCAGCTATCAAGGCTGGCCTTGATGTTGATACATTTGCACCAAGATTATCATTCTTCTTTAACGCTCACAATGACTTATTAGAAGAAGTATCTAAATACAGAGCAGCAAGAAGATTATGGGCTAAAATCATGAAAGAAAGATTTGGCGCTAAGAAAGAAAAATCTATGATGCTTAAATTCCACACTCAAACTGGTGGATGTACTTTAACAGCTCAACAACCAGATAATAACATAGTTAGAGTTGCTATACAAACATTAGCAGCAGTTTTAGGTGGAACTCAGTCTCTACATACAAACTCAAGAGACGAGGCTTTAGCTTTACCAACAACTGAATCAGTTCAAATAGCACTTAGAACACAACAAATAGTTGCTTATGAATCAGGTGTTACAAATACAGTTGACCCATTAGCTGGATCATACTACATCGAGGCTAAGACAAAACAAATCGAAGATGAGGCTATGGAATACATCAGAAAAATTGATGAATTAGGTGGAGCACCTAGGGCAATAGATTTAGGATTTATACAAAAAGAAATAACAGACTCAGCTTACAAATACCAAATGGAAATTGAATCACTTGATAGAATCGTTGTTGGTGTTAATAAATTCCAAGTAGAAGAGGAAGCACCAAAAGGATTATTAAGAGTTGATCCAATCGTTGGAGAAATGCAGAAGAAAAAAATTGCTGACGTTAAAGCTTCTAGAAATAACGAAGCTGTTAAAGCTTCATTAGAGGCTTTAAGAAAAGCATGTCAAGGAACTGAGAATGTAATGCCATTTATCTTAGCAGCGGTTAAAGAATATGCAACACTTGGAGAAATTTGTGGCGTTATGAGAGAAGTATTTGGCGAATACGAGCAAGCAGTTTTACTTTAAAATATTTGATAAGTTGGAGGATAAAAAATGAGTAGACCAATTAGAGTTTTAATAGCTAAACCGGGTCTTGATGGACATGATAGGGGAGCTAAATTAATAGCTAGAGCCTTAAGAGACGCTGGAATGGAAGTTATATATACAGGATTAAGACAAACACCAGAACAAATCGTTGCAGCAGCAATACAAGAAGACGTTGATGTTGTTGGAATGAGTATATTATCAGGAGCGCATAATCACTTACTACCAAAGGTAGTCGAATTATTAAAGGCTCAAGGCGCTGATGATGTATTGATTGTTGGTGGTGGTGTTATACCAGACGAAGATATACCAGGATTAAAAGCTGCTGGAGTAGATGAAGTGTTTACGCCAGGTACAGCAACTACTACAACAATAGATTTTATAAAAAATAATATTAAAAGAAAATAGATAGTTAAAGGGGAAAATGGTAAAGTTTTATCCATTTCTCCTTTTAGTTTCTAATGAAAACGCACCGTGGAGGTGATAGTGTGAAAAAAACACTTCACAGCATGAAATGTATTTCACACTTATATTCTATAATGCCACTACAATGTCTCGACTACGTCGAGACTAAGCATAATGGGAGGATAAAATGGAATTGATTGAAAAAATGCTTGCTGGAGATAAGCGTTCATGTGCTAGAGTTATCTCTTTAGTAGAAAATGATGAGCAAGAAGCAAGAAACATACTTAAAGCGATACATAAATATACTGGCAAGGCTCATATTATTGGAATAACTGGACCCCCGGGAGCAGGTAAAAGTACATTAACAGATAAGTTAGCTAAGCAACTTTTAGCTGAAGGGAATAGGGTTGGTATAATTGCCATAGATCCTACAAGCCCATATTCAGGAGGCTCAATACTTGGAGATAGAATTCGTATGCAAGATTTAGCCCTTGATCCTAATGTATTTATTAGAAGTATGGGTACTAGAGGTTATCTTGGCGGATTATCAAAGTCTACAAAGGATGCAGTAAAGGTTTTAGATGCATATGGAGTTGACTATATATTCATAGAAACAGTTGGAGTTGGTCAATCTGAGGTTGATATAATTAAAACTGCAGATACTATACTTATGGTTATGGTTCCAGGACTTGGTGATGATATACAGTCGATAAAGGCTGGAGTAATGGAGATAGGTGATATATTTGTAGTTAACAAAAGTGACTTGTTTGGATCACAACGTACGGCAACTGAAATTAATATGATGCTTGATTTAAATCAAAACATGGAAAGACGTCCACCAGTAATTATGGTAACTGCCAACAAAAATGAGGGAGTTACAGAACTTATAGACGAAATTAAAAAGCACACTGATTACTTAATAGAAACCGGTAAACTAAGACAAAGAAGACATAACAATATAAAAATTGAAGTTGTTGAAATGATAGAATCCGAGCTTAGAAGAATAGTAATCAAGCATACTGATAGCGAAAATAAACTAGACGGAAAAGTCGATCAAATATTAGATAAAGAAAAAGATATTTATGATGTTATGGATGAATTCCTAAGCGTCATCCAAAATTAATAGGAGGATAATTATATGAATTTAACAAGAATAGACCATGTAGGTATAGCTGTAAAAAACTTAGAGGAAGCATTAAACTTCTATGAAGGAGTTTTAGGATTAAAAGCTACAGGAACAGAAGTAGTAGAGGAGCAAAAAGTTAAGGTTGCTTTTTTACCATGTGGAGACAGTGAATTAGAACTATTAGAATCAACAGAGCCAGACGGACCAATTGCAAAATTCATTGAGAAAAACAATGGTAATGGTGGAATTCAACACGTAGCATTAAGAGTAGATAACATTGAAGAAGCCATAGCTGAAATGAAGGCTAAAGGAATGAAAATGATAGACGAAACTCCAAGATACGGAGCGGGTGGAGCTAAAATAGCTTTCTGTCATCCAAAATCATCAATGGGCGTATTATTAGAGCTTTGTGAAAGATAATAATGGATAAATATGTAGCCGTAGGCAAATCAGCTTACGGCTATTATTATGCCTAAATATCCCATAAAAGGACATAAATTTACAAAACTTCCTATTTACAATAATATCTTAAAACTATAACATTTAAGCAAGTAATAAAAAATAAAATTAGGAGGAAAAAAATGAAGAAGGTTCTATGTTTAGTTTTAATTTTACTGTTTGCTATTTCTATTACAGTTTATGCTACACCGGTTAAACCCGATGTCCCTCTTACTTGTTCTTGTGGCGGTACTAATGTTTACATGGGAACAATAGTAGGTGGTTGGAGTGCTCCTATAAGCCAAAGAAACTGTTTACATGGGCATGGTGGTTATGACTTTAAATGCAGTAGGAATGTAACAGACTATTATGAATGTAATCTTTGTAGTAGAAATTTACAATCATCATACAAGGAAGTTGAGTGGATATGCGGAAGTGAAATATTGCCTATGTCAGCAGTAGTTACATTAAATGTAGGCAGAGCTGAACTATGTGATAATTGTGGTACAACTATGAGTCCTTATAAAACAAGCTATGGACCATGGGAAGGACCTATTGAAACAAGACAAACTCCAAACGGCACTTTATACAAATACCAAAGAACAGTGAATTCTTTCTATCGTTGTCCTAATTGCATTACACCTGAAACTACAACTTATATTGAATATAAATGGTCGGATATGAATATGTAAAAATAAATAAAAGCTGTTGTATAAAATGCAACAGCTTTTATTTATTTCATATTATTTTTTTATTTTCTCTGATAGTACCTTTTGAAGCATCTCTGGTATTTGAATATGCTGTGGACAGTGAGTCATACATTTACCACATTCTACGCATTTTCCTGCTGATTTATAGTCAATAAAGGTACCAGAAATCCAGTTGGAGCTATTGTGCATTGCTTTAGTGTTCCAAGCTTTGAATATATCTGGTATTTCCACACCAAATGGACATGGCATACAGTATCTACATCCTGTACATTTTACCTTTTGTAGCGTTTTTATGTTTTCTTCAACCTTAAGTATTGCCTTGTGCTCATCCTCTGATAAAGGCTTAATATCTTCAAATACCTTTATGTTTTCTTCAAGCTGTTGCATGTTACTCATGCCGGAAAGTATAGTAACGATACCTTCCTTTTCTGCAAGCCATCTAAATGCATAGCTTACATTTGAGCCACCAATCTCTCTAAAAGGAGCTGCGATATTATCAGGTATATCAGATAATAATCCGCCTTTTAAAGGCTCCATTATTACTATAGGTATATTACGTTTAGATAATTCCAAGTAGCCCTTTTCGCCAGGATTATCCTCTAAATCAAGATAATTAAATTGTATTTGAGCAATATCCCAATCATATTGTTTTAAAACTTCTAGTAAGAAATCATAGTCATCGTGAATTGAGAAACCTAAGTATTTAATTTTACCTACTTTTTTCTTTTGTATAGCCCAACTTATTGCATCATATTTCATCATATTTTCAAACACCTCTCTATCAAGAGCGTGCATTAGGTAAAAATCAATATAATCTGTTTGAAGTCTATTTAGGGTTGTATTAAAGGTATTATCTAAATATTCCTTAGAATCAGCTTGCCAAAATGGAAGCTTATCAGCTAGGAAAAAATCTTCTCTTTTTAATTGCTTAAGAGCGACTCCAAGTGCTATTTCACTTCCACCGTCGTTATATACAAACGCAGTATCAAAATAGTTTATACCATTATTAAAAGCATATTTAACCATATTGTTAACTTGTTCTTGATCTATTTCTCCGTTTTTTTGCGGTAATCTCATAGCCCCAAAGCCAAGTTTTGAAAGGCTCAAATTTAACTTATCTAGCTTAGACATTTTCATTTTCAAATACCCTCATCTTTCTTTGTTTATTATATAACAGTATATAATTTTTTACTTGAATTTACAAGTTTTATATTGAGTTGGATGTATAATTGTGGTACTATTATTTAGTATTAAATGAAAACGATAAACTATATAAAATGTCTCAAACTTCATGAGACATAGGAGGGATATTTTGAAAAAATTTGACTTATTATGGCCATTAGGTGTTATTGCAATAGTTTTTTGTATAACAAGAGAAAGCTTTGTAGTATTTGCTGGCAATCATCTTTACATATCAGGGTTTGTAAAATTTGGATTACTTGCTCCAATGGGAGAATTGCTTGTTATTAGGATGACAAAGGGAGATTGGAAGCTCTCATCAGGATTTATATTTAGAGTTATAATATGGGGCATTCTTGGAATGGGTATAGCTTTAGCTTTCAAATTGTTTGAATATGGAGTTATTGCAGTGCTTGATAAGGGACTAATATTTGGACAAGGAAACAAGATTTTAACTGCTTTTTATATAAGTGCAATTATGAACTTAACCTTTGGACCTATTATGATGGGAACGCATAAGATTACAGATAAATTTATTGATTTAAAATATGAAAACAAAGGTAAAAAGGTATCAATTAATGATGCGGTTAAAGCAGTTGATTGGCATGGATTTATAACATTTGTAGTGTTTAAAACAGTTCCGTTTTTCTGGATACCGGCACACACGATAGTATTTTTACTACCAGGAGAGTATAGACTTGTAGTTGCAGCATTACTATCAATAGCTTTAGGTATATTATTAACTTTAGCTAACAAAAAACCTAAAACAGCTAAATAAATGTAAAGTAAACAAAGAAATTTTATTTGACAAAACATATTTATAGTATTATAATGAACATTGTTCAAGTTGAGGAGATTATGCTATGAATAAAATGGTAACATCTAGGGATGAATTATTGAAGTATGCTAAAGAGATAGTTGTTGAAAATGGTATAGATAAATTAAATATCAGATATTTGGCTCAAAAATCTGGAATCGCAACCGGTTCAGTATATAATTATTTTCCTTCAAAAGCTGATTTGATTTTTTCATTAGTAGAGGATTTTTGGAAAACTATTTTTAAGCCTGAAGAATTTAATTTGCACGATAATACTTCATTTGTAAATTTTATTGAAGAACTATATAATTCTTTCTCTAAGCATTTAAACAAATTCAGAGATGTTTATACAGGTCAGCTGACTCTTATGAAAAGTTCTGACAAATATATAGGAAAACAAATTGAACAACAGTATTTAAATTTAGTTCATGGCTGTATACGAGATGCAATAGATATTGATACAAGTATTAAAGACAATGTATGGACTGAAAAATTCACAAAGGATGAATTTTCAAAATTTGTTTTTGATAATATGTTTTTTATGTTAATTAACGGGAAAACAAATTGTGAATATTTAAAGGAAGTAATTAATAAAATATTATACTAGCAATTTCAAATTATTATAATAGCCGCTATTTTATGTAGCGGATATTTTATAAATCAAAATGAACAATGTTCATAATGAATAAGAAAGCCGTGAAGCGGCGTAATGGAGGTATTTATGCAAGCTATTATGGAAACATTATTTGATATTGTGTACCTATTTACTGTTACGGCAGTAGGTATAACAATGATAAAAAAATCTAAAAGAAATAAACAATATCTTTTGTTTGGAATCATGGCAGTTGTTTTAGGATGTGGTGATGCATTTCACTTAGTTCCAAGGGCATATGCTTTATGTACAACAGGACTTGAAAATCATGTCGTTGCTCTAGGAGTAGGAAAATTTATTACATCAATCACAATGACAATTTTTTACGTAATTCTTTATCATATTTTTCTTATGAGATACAATGTTAAGAATTATAAATCAATTACTGTAAGCGTATATTTATTGGCGGCTATAAGAATAATATTATGCTTATTCCCACAAAATGAATGGTTAAGTGCTAGTGCTCCATTATCATGGGCTATATATAGAAATATACCATTTGCATTGCTTGGAATCATAATAATAGTTATATTCTTCATTCAAGCTAGAGAGCATAATGACAAGTCATTTAAATTTATGTGGTTAGCAATTACTTTAAGCTTTGCCTTTTATGTACCAGTAGTATTGTGGGCTGATGTTTATCCAATTGTAGGAGTACTTATGATACCAAAAACAGTAGCATATGTATGGGTTGTATGGATGGGATATTCAGAAATGAGAAAAGCAAACTAAGAATTTATCGTAGTTTTTATAATTGATGTGTTAGTGAGTGAAAACTTAGTAGAGAGTTGTTTCTTCAATTACTTTACTGTGAATTTAAGGTGAGCAATCAATATAAAAAAAGTTTCTGTCTCCGCA
>DLNM01000064.1:38152-68800 GCA_002479485.1 Firmicutes bacterium UBA7510
ATTTACCTTGATTTTTATAAGGTTGGTAAATCTCGTTGAAGTCGCATAAACTTTTTTTATATTTATTGCCTCCATAGCTCCGGAAATAAAAGAAAAATAAAAAGCATTTTTCTTTTATTTCCTACTGTATTGGCGTGTGTTCTTTTACTAAGCTTTTACGACACTTGTCAACTAACATGCTTAACAGATAAACCTGCTAAAAACATAGATAACTAAGGAAAGATTCTTTTTATTTTTCTTTAGTTATTGGTTGCTATGAATAGTGAAGTAGATAAAAAATGTTTATGTGACTTAATAAGGATTTTCTATCCTTATAAAAATCACAGGGAAACCGAATTACGGAATCAGAAACGTTTTTTATATGCTTTGCTTCACTTAGATTCGTAGAAGAAGTAAGTCGAAGCAATTATTTGTCTACTAACTTATTAAACTAAATCATTATTTACCTTATAAAATTAGTACGTTGTTTTTGTTCTTGTTCAGGAATGTTTATTCCGTTTTCTTTTCCTGATTCGATACATTTTAGAAGCCACGCCATATTTTTTCCTAAAGTTCTCATAATTTGAAAACCTTCTAAGTCTTGCTTAACCTCATCTGGATTGTTACCATGTACCATATTCCAGTATTGAGAAGATACTATAGGCATACAAGAAATTGTAAAATATTTATTTAAAATATCTAATGTCGTTGTTGTTCCAGCTCTTCTAGCAGAGGCGATTGCCGCCGCTGGCTTGTATTTAAGTAAACTTCCTCCAGCATAAAACATTCTATCTAGCAGCGAAACGACAGCTCCATTTGCTGATGCGTAGTAAACAGGTGAGCCAACTATAAATCCATCAATATTTTCACATTTTTCTAGAGCCTCATTTACTACATCATCATTAAATATACATCTGTTGCCACTGCATTTTCCGCAAGCTGTACATCCTCTTATAGGCTTATTCCCAATTTGGAATATTTCAGTCTCAATATTATTCTTGTTGAGCTCTTTTTCAATTTCTGCTAGGGCAGTATAAGTACAGCCATTTTTGTTTGGACTTCCATTGATTAATAATACCTTCATTTAGCACCTCTATATATTTATTTTTAATATAATATTAGTATTCAACTTCCTTTAAAAATAGTGCATGTGCTGGTGCATTAGGTCCAGCTTCTTGCCTTTTTTGCTGCTTAAGTATTTTTTCTATGTCATTAGGGCTGATATTGCACCTACCAACCTCAATTAGAGTTCCACAGATTATTCTAACCATGTTCCATAAAAATGAATTACCTTTAATTTGTATATCTATAATATTATTTTCCTTAGTTATATCAATTGAATAAATAGTTTTAACAGTAGATTTCTTCTTGCTTTTTAATGTTGTAAAGCTTTGAAAATCATGTGTTCCAATTAAAAATTCAGACGCTTCTATCATTTTACTAATATCTAAGGCTTCCGTTATATTATATTCATACTTTCTACTAAATATATTACGTTTATCATTGTTATTTATAATATATAAGTATGTTTTAGATAGCGCATTGTATCTAGCATGAAATCTTTCACTGCAATCCTTTATAGATTTTACTTGTATGTCCTCAGGTAAAAATTTGTATAAATATTCTGACATTTTTTCAGTTGATAAATTACTGTTTGTATGAAAGTTAGCGGTATAGTTCAAAGCGTGAACACCAGCATCAGTTCTACCACAGCCTATAACAGATATTTCTTCATCTGTCATTATAGACAATACATTTTCTAGTTTTCCTTGAATAGTAAGATCTTCATCCGCCAGCTTTTGCCATCCCTTATATTTGTTACCGTCATACTCAATTAACATTTTTATATTTCTCATAATAGCCTCTTTTTAAATTTTTAAGCTTCAAATATTCATTTTTTTATATTATTCTACAAGTATAATAAAATTTTATGCTTAAATCAAGAAAAACAAAAAAGGGTAAAATGATTTTGTTGATATAAATTATTTAATACTATATTATTAAATCAAGAGGAAATAACGAAACTTATCTTGGAGAGGGAAAATGAAAAATAATAAGATTCGCAAGGAAATGGTTTTATTTTTTATACTAATTGCAGCAGTTGCGATTGGTAATGGTCTTAGTGACTCTGTATATTCAAATTACTTTAAGGAGGTATATAATGTTACGGCACCACAAAGAGCTTTTATAGAATTTCCACGTGAACTACCTGGACTTTTATGTGCTCTTGTTATTGCCTCATTATCTTTTTTAGGTGATTTTAAACTTTCTTTATTGGCACAAATATTAGCAAGTGTTGGATTGATTGGACTTGGAGTGTTCAACCCACCATTTGGTATTATGCTTTTATTTTTATTTGTCAATTCACTTGGTATGCATCTTTTTTTACCGCTCCAAGACTCAATTGGTATGTCATTGGCAGAGCCTGATAAAATAGGACAGAGAGTTGGTCAGTATGCCAGTATAAAGATTGGGGTAGGCTTTTTAGTAGGTATAATGGTTTTCATAGGATTTCGTACAGGTTTGTTTACCTTTAAATCGGAAATTAAGCTCATATTTTTAATAGGGGCTTTTGCATTTTTTATTGCCTCAATTATAGCAATAATACTCATGAAAACTATAAAATCAGACACATCGAGTATCACAAAAAATAGAGTCCGTCTAGTATTTAGAAAAGAATATCGCTACTATTATCTATTAACAATACTTCATGGGGTACAAAAGCAAATTGCATATGTTTTTGGATCTTGGGTTATAGTTGATTTACTTTTAAAGGGTGCTGATATAATGTCACTTTTAATAATAGCAAGTAGTTTTATTGGTATATTCTTTATGAGAAAGCTTGGTAAGTGGATAGATAAATTTGGTATTAAAAAAATGATGTATCTTGATGCTCTATCTTTTATAGTAGTTTATATTATTTATGGCTTTGTTGTATGGGGTGTGTCATCAAAAATATTACCACAAGGTAGCTGGCCAGTTATGATTATATATGCTTTGTTTGTTTTAGACAGATTATCTATGCAAATGGGTATTATTAAATCAGTATATCTGCGAAGTATAGCTATAAATTCAGATGAAGTAACTGCTACCTTATCAACAGGAACCAGCTTAGATCATATAGTTTCTATACTTGCAGCTCAGGTTAGTGGTTTGATTTGGATTACCTTAGGACCTCAATGGGTATTTTTTATGGCAGCATTTTTTTCATTAGGCAATCTTTTTGTAGCATGGAGAATTGAGCCAGTAGATAAATTAACAATTGAAAATTGAAAATTTATTAAAACTGATACATTCATTATTACATAAAAATAAAAAGATAAAAATAGTTTTTTACAAAAACTTAATAAAATGCAGTTGACATTAATGTCGACTTATGATATTCTAATTGGAAATTTACAACGAACGAATGAAAATAAGGAGTATTTTTTAACAATGGCAAAGATTATTCAAGAACCATCAAGAACGTTTGGAGAGTATTTATTACTTCCAAATTTAACTACAAAGGATTGTATTCCAGAAAATGTTGACTTAACAACACCAATTGTAAGATATAAAAAGGGTGAAAAACCTGAATTAAGTTTAAAAATTCCAATGGTATCAGCTATTATGCAATCTGTTTCAGACAATATTATGGCAGTTGCATTAGCTAAAAACGGTGGAATTTCTTTCATTTATGGCTCTCAAACAATAGAAGAGCAAGCAGAAATGGTTAGAAAGGTTAAAAAATATAAAGCTGGTTTTGTAATTAGCGATTCGAACCTAACACCAGAACATACACTAAAGGATGTATTAGAGCTAAAACAAAGTACAGGTCATTCTACCATGGCAATTACTGTAGATGGAACGCCTAAAGGAAAGCTTGCAGGTATAGTAACTAGCAGAGATTACAGAATAACAAGAGATTCTTTAGATAAAAAAGTTAAGGATTTTATGACAAAAGCTGAATCATTAGTAGTAGGAACAGAGGGTATAACATTAAAGGAAGCTAATGATATAATTTGGGAGCATAAATTAAATTCATTACCGATAGTGGATAAAGATTTTAATTTAGTTAACATGGTATTTAGAAAAGACTACTCAGATGATAAGGAACATCCACTATCACTTCTGGATAAAAATAAAAGCTATGTTGTAGGAGCAGGTATAAATTCAAGAGATTATGCAGAAAGAGTTCCAGCACTTGTAGAGGCTGGAGTTGATATACTTTGTATAGACTCATCAGAAGGTTTTAGTGAGTGGCAAAAAGACACTATTGAGTGGATTAAAAAATATGACAAAAATATAAAAGTTGGAGCAGGTAACGTAGTAGATAGAGACGGCTTTAGATACTTAGCAGATGCTGGTGCTGACTTTATCAAAATAGGTATAGGTGGAGGCTCTATCTGTATAACTCGTGAGCAAAAGGGTATAGGAAGAGGTCAAGCTTCATCAGTTCTTGAGGTTGCAGCTGCAAGAGATGAATACTTTGAGGAAACAGGAATATATGTGCCAATATGTTCAGATGGTGGTATAGTACATGATTACCATATGACCTTAGCGCTTGCAATGGGAGCAGACTTTGTAATGCTAGGAAGATACTTCGCAAGATTTGACGAAAGCCCAACAGCAAAGGTTAAATTAGGCAATGGATATGTTAAAGAGTACTGGGGCGAAGGCTCAAACAGAGCAAGAAACTGGGCTAGGTATGACTTAGGAAGCAGCAAAAAAGAGCTTCAATTCGAAGAAGGTGTTGATTCATACGTTCCATATGCTGGAACACTTGACGATGGTTTAGGAATCACACTTCACAAAGTTAAGAGCACAATGTGCAACTGCGGATGTTTTACAATTAAGCAAATGCACGAAGAAGCAAAATTATGTCTAGTATCTTCAACTTCAATAACAGAAGGTGGAGCACATGACGTAATACTTAAGAATCAATAGTATAAAAAGAATTAAAGGGACAGGTTAAGAAAAAATGTAACCTGTCTCTTTTTATGTGTTTTATTAAATTCTCATAATATATAGCAATATTGTCTAGTTCGACTAGCTTTAATTTCAATCATAAAAGATAAAAATAATTAATAATACAAATATATCTGTAATTAACATATATTGACAGTAAAAATGCATTACAAAATAATAGCTTTAATAGAAGAAAATTACTATAATACAATATATATAATTTATATCTATTAGAAGGGAAGAAAATTAGAATGAAAAAAATTAGTAGTAAGGTTTTTTGCTTGACTATTTCAATGGTTTTAATAACATTTTTGCTATTATCAAGTATATCAATTATTAAATTTAATGAAGAAATTAAGACAAGCTCTATTGCTCAGCTTAAATCCATGTCTACCTTAAATGTAAGTGAAGTAGATAGGGTGTTAAGAAATGTTGAAGGAAAAATTGATAATGTTGAATTCGCAATTGTAAACAGTATTGATAAGTCCAAGCTATATAGTAAAGATAAGTCATACTTTAAGGGGTATGAAAAAACAATTAATGCAATAGCTATAGAACAATTGGGAAAAATTGAAGGATTATTATCTGCTTATGTTAGATATGAGCCAAAACTTACTTATGGTACGTCAGGCTTGTTCTACACTGATGCTGATGGAGATGGAAAAATGGAATCAGTAACTCCTACTGACTTACTAGCCTATGATGCTGATGATAAGGAACATGTAGGTTGGTTTTACGAACCATTAGAAAAAGGAACTGCCACATGGATGAGTCCTTATTATAATGCAAATTTGGACAAGACTATTATATCATATGTACTGCCATTTTATCTTGATGGCAAAGGTTTTGGTGTTATTGGTATAGATTTTGATTTTGACTACATACGCCAAATAGTAAACAATAACAATGTATATAATACAGGCTACATATTTATGTTAGATAATCATAATAATTTTATTGAGCATCCTAATTATGTTAATGGTGAAAATTTATCATCGATTGAAAATGGAGCATATTCAGCATTAGTAAGCTTTATGGAGAAACAAGACAATGGGTATTTTGCAGATAAAATTAATAATGACGAATTTATTGTAGGATATGCAACTATGAGCAATGGTTGGAAAATAGGAATTGTACCAACTATCAAAGAGTTATATGCTCAACTCTATTCAACAATTACTACATTAGTTATTTCTATAATAATAATTCTCGTATTTGCGGCAGTAGTTTCGTATTTCATAGGTAACAAAATAACTAAACCTATTAGGAAACTAACTGATATTTCTAAAAAAATTGCAGCTGGAGATTTAAGTAGTAACATAGATATAAATTCAAAGGATGAAATTGGTCAATTAGCTACAGCTATGCAGGGTTTAACACAAAGACTATCAAAATATATAGATTATATAAATGAAATTTCATATTCACTTGATGAATTTGGTAAGGGTAATTTAAGTTTAAATCTTCAACAGGACTATGATGGGGAGTTCACTAAAATAAAGGAGGCATTACTTCACACATCATCTATGTTCAAAGATACAATTGGAAAAATGATTGAAATATCAAATTTTGTATCAAGTAGCTCAATACAGGTTGCAAATGGCTCAGAATTACTAGCACAGGGTGCAACTGAACAGGCTAGTTCAATAGAAGAATTATCTGCTACTATTCATGAGATTTCAAATAATGTTAATAAAAATGCTGGAAATGCCAAGGTTACAGCTACGTACATACAAACACTAGGCATAGCTGCTGATAAAAGTAGTGACCAAATGCATAATATGATTGCTGCGATTGAGGAAATTAACACTAAATCTGCTGAGATTAGTAAAATAATTAAAGCGATAGAAGATATAGCCTTCCAAACAAACATATTAGCATTAAATGCAGCCGTTGAAGCTGCTAGAGCAGGTGCGGCCGGTAAGGGATTTGCTGTTGTGGCAGATGAGGTTAGAAGCCTAGCAACTAGATCATCTGAGGCTGCTAAGAATACAGCTATTTTGATAGAGGATACAATCAATGCAGTTAAAAATGGTACAAGCATAGCTAATGAAACAAATGTTGTTCTAAAAGAGGTGGTAGAAGGCGTAGATAAATCAGTGATATTAGTTAATGAAATTTCTGAGGCATCTAATGAGCAAGCAAATTCACTAACTCAAACACTAGATGCAATTGATCAAATTAGTGCGGTTGTTCAAACAAATTCTGCTACTGCTGAACAAAGTTCTGCAACAAGTGAGGAATTATCTAGTCATGCAGAGGAGTTAAAAAATATATCAAGTCTGTTTAGAATTTCCTAACAAATAATATACATTTTTCTTTTCATCCATAAAAATACTCCCATCATAGCATAACAGTTTTATGATTTTAACTGTCTGCCATGATGGGAGCATATCATACTATTGATTTTATTTTATTATTAATTTTTATAAAATACTCCATCCTTATTCACAAATAGCTCGAAGGAATCATCGTATTGTATATATCTTATTCCGTTTTTGATTGTAGTGCTTTCTTCTTTATCTTTGTTCACTACAAATATATTGTTATTTACAGCAGCCTTTTCTAATATGTTATTTATTACTTCTTTTTCTCTTTCATCAGTTATTTTGTTTAAATCATAGTTTAAAGAAATCAAAATATTTTTGTCAGAGTAAGAGGTTAATGCTTTTATATTATTCCATAGCTTAGTATCTTCATAATTAATGCTTCCATTCTTTATGTTAATACTTAATGATATTGGAGCATCAATTTTAGTGCCATCTTTCTTCTCAGATTTAATAGTGCCATCAACTAGATTTAATTTGTGGTCAAAATCTTTCACGGATGTAACCTTTAGCTCATCATTGAAAATAGATTCTTCACGTAAATTTAAATCCTTATCATTTGGCTCATATAATGCTCTTAAGCTATCTATATAAATTGCTCCAGAATCTTTTTTAGTTTCATTAATTTCTGCTAAATAAACACTTTTAACAGTTACAGGATATGCTATATCAGAAGGTAGCTTAGCAGTAACAAACTTCCAGCCATCCCAATTAACTTCTTCTGCAAAATCAATTTTGTGTATATTACCATATCCATCTTGAACTCTAGTTCTTAACCAGTGAGTGCTTTCATCACCATAAACCCACATACCTATTGCTTGAGGCTTATCTTTAACTGTAAGTCCTTCATTGTTTTTACCAAAGTTTACAAAAGCGATACTTTGATCTGTCATATTTGTAAAATCATATGATAATTTTATAGCACTGTTCTTTTCTTTATAGATGTCAGTTACTAGCTCAATTTTTCCATTTGATTTTTCAGGATATGTTGAGAAGTTTAAATTTTTCATGTCTTCATTTTCAAAGCTAAATATTGTTTGAGCTCTATAACCAACCTTAACAGTTATATGTTTAACAGCATCACCACATACTGCAGTTATGGCACCTGTATTACTTACATCATTAGCTGTAAATATACCATCTTCAACCTTTCCTACAGAGTTTCTATATGTCCAAGTTAAATTTTTAGGTGATATATAAGCAGAATCTCCATTTTTATCAACACCTATAATATTTTTAAACTCATATTTTTCTCCAGCCTCTAATACTAATAAGTCTTCCTCAAATGTCAAAGTAACAGGTTTATCAAGTACTGTTATAGATGTAGTAGACTCTATATCACCTATTTTAGCTGTTACTTCAGTAACACCAGGAACAGACGGTATAAATTTATTATCAACTACTTTACCTCTTGATTTATCAAATGTATATTCAATCTTTTCATTTGATATATCTACTTCTGAATAATATTTGTTAAGTCCTTTTACATTCAATGCTACTTCTGTATTGTTGAATATTTTATCATGTTCAGGACTTAATTCAATAGTGTCAACCACATTGCTTTCAGGCGCAGTATCAAATATACCTAAACCAGAAACTATAGGTCTTTCCTTACCATCTGATGGGAAATTAACTACTTCGATATTTCCACTTTTTAGGAAGTCAACACCCATAGAAGTTGAACCACCACCATCTAGGTTTATAACGTTATATGCACCTAAATCCATCATTATTTTTGCAAGTTCAGTTTGAGTAGCACCAACATAATTTTTATTTCTTCCATCTATAGTTACAAATATTATTTCTGTATTATCCTTATTAAATCCAACTGCAGTTCTAGGGTGTCTTCCAAGTACACCGTCATGAATTACATTAATCACTCCATTTTTTACAAGATGATTAACTCCACCAACTGCCCATTGAAGATTATTAATATCAAAATCAAATTTAAAATTCAATTCAACAGTTTCGCCAACAGTAAATGAATTCTTAACTTCATTCTTTTTGTCTGAAGCGCAAGCTATTATATAACCATCCTCTGGTATTGTTGTTGCATCCATATTGTCCCTGATTTCAACAACTTTATTGTCTCTAACAACAATTTCAACTATGTCTTGGTTTTTAGTCTTTCCAATTGACTTTTTACCATAATATTTATTAAATACTACAGTGTTGTATTTTACTGAAGCACCTTTGTTTACGAACGCAACATTGGTTACTTTACCCGCTGAATTTTTAATTGTTATAATTGGATTCCATACTGAAATATCTACACCTCCGTTTTTATCTAAGGAAATAGTAGGATATTTTTCGTAGTTATGTAATGGAGAGTTAATTACTTCACCATCAGTAATTATAGGACCATAAGGCTGTACTGGGTTTTGCATGTAGAAAAAATCGCCATTAATCCCTGCAATAGCACCTAAATTTTCCATCATTGATGACAGCGTAGTTCCAGTTGATGTTCCATTTACATTATATAAAGGTTTAGTTTGTGTGTATTCATCTGTTAGGTTTGCACGAACAACATTTATGTTCATCCAACCTAATGTGGTTAATTTCTTGATTCCTTCATATGATATACCACTTGATATTCTAACCTTATTTGATAAATCATAAATTGAGCTATATTCAACTGCATATACAGGGTAACTCAATGCAAAAGAACATATAAGTGCTGTAGCTAGTATTTTTTTAATTTTAATTGTAATCACTCCTTTTCTTCTAAACATGCCACCTGCGGTGGCACAGTAATTTTAGTGTAAAAAATATTTACACTTGAAAAATCGTCTTTTGATTTTTCCAAGCGTGAAACGTCTTTTTTCACTCTACCACCAAAGTCCGAAATTATCCTTGTTGCCTATTGAAGTTAAAAGTCTATCTCTGCCTTCTGGAATGGTTTTATAGATTTGGTTTAGCATTTGTTTAACTTCTTCGCGTTTTGTATTTTTATCCATTGGACATGGGCTTTTAACAACTGGTATACTATGTCTTTCAATGGCGCTTATAACTTGTTTTTCTTTGACATAAACTAACGGACGTATGTTATAAATATCCTTTCGATCTAAATAAGTAACGGGTTTAAATGTAGTTATTCTTCCTTCATATAACATACTCAAAAACATAGTTTCGATAACATCGTCAGCATGATGACCAAGTGCTATTTTATTATAGCCAAGCTCATTCACAGTATCATGTAGTGCACCTCTTCGCATTTTTGCACATAAAGAACAAGGATTAGGTTCCTTGCGAATATCAAAAACAATCTTTGCAATTTCTGTGTTTACTACTTTATAAGGCACGTCTATCTTATTACAAAAGTCATATATAGGGGTAACATCAAAATTTTCAAATCCCATGGATAAAGTAACAGCATATAAATCAAATTTTGCAGGACTAAATCTTTGGAATAATTTCAAGGCATATAATAATGTCATACTATCCTTGCCGCCTGAAATCCCAACAACTATTTTATCTCCATCCTGTATCATATCAAAATCGTTTATTGCTCTACGCATTGCGCCAAGTATTTGTTTCATAATTTCTCCTAGGTTAAATATCGGTCTATATCACAAGTTTATTATGTATTATGATATAGTTTAATAATACAATAATATTTAAACCTTAATATTACATTATAAAAACATATCTTATACAATATGTTTTTTAAAGTTTAGGAGATATGAAATAGGGTATAATATAATAGACGAAAAACTTATATTATTGTTTCAAAATACCACTAAATATTTATTAAAAAAGGACAAATTATTTTTTAAAGAAAAATAGTATTGACAATAAAAAAGTCTTATGATAGCATTAAATAACAAACCTTATCAAGAGTGGTGGAGGGAATAGGCCCTATGAAACCCGGCAGCCTGTTAATGTTTCGAAAGAAAGATTTTTCAAGGTGCTAAATCCTACGTATATCGAAAGATGAGGAGAATATAACAAAAACAGTTATCTTTCTCTTCATGAGGAAGATTTTTTATTATAGGCAAATTTTTTATGGAGGAAGATTGAAGAAAAACACTCTTCACTCTATGGAAGAATCAAAAAATTCTTCATAAAATTTTGGATGCCGTGAGACGGCATAATGGAGGTATTTATGAGAAAATGGTTATTTACTTCTGAGTCAGTAACAGAAGGCCATCCTGATAAAATGTGTGATCAGATATCAGATGGAATATTAGATGCAATATTAGCATGCGACCCAAATGGTAGAGTAGCCTGTGAAACAACAGCAGCTACTGGTATGATATTAGTCGCAGGTCAAATCTCTACTAACTGTTATATAGATATACCTAAAATAGTTAGAGAAGTTGTTGGTGAAATAGGATACACAAGAGCAAAGTATGGCTTTGACAATTCAACTTGTGCAGTTTTAACATCAATAGATGAGCAGTCATCTGACATAGCAATGGGAGTAGATGCTGCGGTTGAATTCAAGACAAGCAGACAAGATGAAAATGATACAATTGGTGCTGGAGATCAGGGATTAATGTTTGGTTATGCATGTAATGAAACAGATGCATATATGCCAATGCCAATTTATTTAGCACATAATCTTGCTAGAAAATTAACTGAAGTTAGAAAAAATAATAAACTTGATTATTTAAGACCAGACGGAAAAACTCAGGTTACTATTGAGTATCATGACAACAAACCAGTTAGAGTTGACACAATTGTTATTTCAACTCAGCATGATGAGCATGTAACTATGGAAACTATAGCTAAAGATTTAAAAGAACACGTTATAAAAACAGTGGTACCAGCTGAATTGATAGACGAAAACACTAAATACTTTATTAATCCTACTGGAAGATTTGTTATAGGTGGTCCTCAAGGAGATACAGGTCTTACAGGAAGAAAAATAATAGTAGATACCTACGGTGGATACGCTAGACATGGTGGTGGAGCTTTCTCTGGAAAGGATCCAACAAAGGTTGACCGTTCAGCAGCTTATGCAGCAAGACACATTGCTAAAAACGTTGTTGCAGCAGGATTAGCTGACAAATGTGAAGTTCAACTTGCATATGCAATAGGTGTTGCAAAGCCTGTATCAATTATGGTAGATACATTTGGTACGAACAAAATAGCAGAAGAAAAAATAGAAGAAGCAATAGCAATTAACTTTGACTTAAGACCTGCTGCTATAATTAAAGATTTAGATTTAAGAAGACCTTTATATAAACAAGTTGCATCCTATGGACACTTCGGAAGAAATGATTTAGACCTACCATGGGAAAAGCTAAATAAGGTAGAAGCTCTTAAAAAATACTTGTAATTGAGAATTAAAAGTTAAAAAAGCTATGCATTGTTAAATTATAAATGCATAGCTTTTTATATAATTTCCGTTCTCAATTATTTTAATTAACTAAAGTTCAACTTTTTCAAATCTATATTCCTGCTTAACTTCTGGGTATTTTTCTTTATCTACTTTACTAAAAAACATTTCATATGGTCTTGCGTAAATTTTATAATCTCCATATAGAGCTTGATAAATTACTAAATCCTCTTTTGTTTCTGTATGCTTTGCAATTGTAATAATTTGATATAAATTCCCCTTAAAATGTCTATATGTTTCAAATAGTTTAATCATACTTTTTATCCTTTATCATAATCTTATACTATATATAATTGTACAAAATTATTTAATAAAAGAAAACTAAATTTTCTAAGAATAAAAAAAATAAAAAAGGCAAGCATATATGTATTCTATTACAAATACAATATAGTAAAAATAAGGAATGTGATAGTGTGAAAAAGGGCACTTCACAGCGTGAAATGTGTTTCACACTTATGTTTGTGATGCCACTACAATGTCTCGACTACATCGAGACTATGGGTATAATAGGAGGTAAAATGTATATAGTAACTTTTGAAAATGACTCAAGAGTAGTTAAAATCAGAGATAGGGAAGAATTATACGGACTTTGCAGAGAAATTAACGAAGATACTTTAGAAGAGCTGCAGGATGTATATACCGAAGATGTTGAGGATATGCAAACTAACAGATTAAAGGAACTATTAAATGTATATACAGAGGGCATATCAGTTTTTAAGATTAAAAAAGTTATAAAATCAGTAAAAGAAAGTGATATGGATACAGAAGAAAAGGCAGCGCTATTAGAAATATTGCACGATGAAGATATCGAGGAGTTTAATATTGCTGATTTCTATTACTTATCAGACATTTTAGCAGATACAGAAGAAGAGATATTTTAGCTAGGGGGATTATGATATGAAAGCTGAAGTTAATCATGATTTATGTATAGGATGTACCCTGTGTACGTCCATTTGTCCAGAAATATTCTATATGAATGATGAAGATAAAGCAGATACGTTAGAACCAAATGTTCCAAAATCTTTAGAAAAAACTGCAATAAGTGCTAGGCAATCATGTCCAGTTGAAGCAATAACAGTAGAATAAAAAGGGATTTTAATATCCCTTTTTATTTTATTTTAATTAATAAATAAATATATTAACCCTTGAATAATCCACCCAGTGCTCCGCCTATACCACCTGTAATTTCACCCAGAGGATTGTTAAATCCTTTATTTTCTCCTTGATGGCTTCCATGTGATGAAGAAATTCTATCAGCTAATCGGCTAAATGGGAGTGATTGTAACCAAACATGACCAGGTCCTTGAACTGTAGCTAAAAATAAGCCCTCTCCTCCAAATATACCGCTTTTTATATCTCCGGCAAACTGTACATCGTAGTTTACAGTTTCACTAATTGCAACTAAGCATCCAGTATCAAGCCTTAACATTTCTCCTGCCTTTAGTTCCTTTTTAATAATAGTTCCACCTGCATGTAAGAAAACTAAGCCGTCTCCTGTTAGCTTTTGCATAATAAATCCTTCACCGCCAAAGAATCCAACGCCTATTTTCTTTTGAAAATGTATTCCAATAGAAACACCCTTTGCGGCACACAAGAATGCAGATTTTTGACAAATTAAGCTTTCGCCAAATTCCTTTAGCTCAACAGGTATAATTTTCCCTGGGAATGGAGCAGCAAAAGCAACATGAGCCTTTTCATATCCAACGTTTTGGAAGGAAGTCATAAATAAGCTTTCCCCTGTTAATGCTCTTTTACCAGCACTTGCAAGCTTACCCATAAACCCTTTGTTATCATCTTTTCCGCTTCCGTCACCGAATATAGTTTCCATTTTGATGTTTTTGTCCATGTATGTCATAGCACCAGCCTCAGCTATAACACTTTCACTCGGGTCAAGTTCAATTTCAACTAGCTGCATATCATCACCATAAAGAACATAGTCAATTATATCAGTTGGCTTTTTTATGTTTGATGCTACATTTATTGATACATCTGCTAATTTATTGCCGCATTTTGTGCAAAACTTAGTTCCTTCCATTTGATTACTTCCACAATTACTACAAAACATTAAGTACCTCCATAAAAATATTAAAAAATCTATTTATAAAATTCATATGCTCTTGTACAAACAATTACAGCCATCTCGCGTGTAGCGCTACCTTTAGGATCAAAGAGATTATTACCTATACCTGTCACTATTTTTGTTTTACTACAGTAATAAACTCCATCTTTCGCCCAAGATTCCACTTTTTCATCATCAGCAAATTTAGTCGGGTTAGTTGTAGAAAAATCTGCAGTAGGATTTATTACCTTTAAAGCTCTTAATAATATTGTCGCCATTTGTTCTCTTGTAACAAGTGCATTTGGATCATATTTATTATTACCTACACCTGTTACTAAGCCAAGATTTGCAGCCTTTAAAATTTCAGGGTTTGTTGTGTCTGTAAAACTGGAATTTCCCACAGTTGCTGTATTACCAGTATATATTTCATATAATTTCACCGCAATTTCAGCAAATTCCTCACGTGTAACCTTGTCTGTCATATCATCTTTGATTCGCTCTGTAATCAATCCATATTGCTGTGCTTTGTCAAGCTCTGCTGTTGCCCATGAGCTAGCACCTTTATAGAAGCTGCCTGAACCTATTGACATCTCATTTGAAATTGGTGAGTATATTGGTTCAACATTGGGCCATCCTTCGTAATAATCATAATAGAATCTTATTTTATAGGAGTAAATATGATTTTCTATATTAATTTCTTCAAGTCCACCTTCGTCAATAGGACTAAAACTAATAGTAAAAGTATCATCACTGCCTGCAACTTTTGCTTCTTCTGCTTCCGTAATGACAGACAGATATCCTCCTCCACCAAAATCCTCCCAACTTCCATTATCTAGCTTAATAGAATATTCCCAAAATACAGAGCCTCCTGCAGGCTGTTCCCTATCTAAATCCAATATGCTCTGTGGAATTTTTACTTGAGCCTCAAAATAAGGAATACCATCTTCATTTGTTTTTAATTCAATTTTTTTAATAGAAGGGGCTTCTAATGATGAAGGTACACCTTCGGGTAAGTTTGCAAATACATAGTTGCAAAACATAGTGAGTGTAAAAAATGTCACAATCATTAAAATAAAAATTCTGTTTAGTCTTTTTTTCATAATAATTCTCCTTATATAATAATTTTTTTATTGCCCTAACATTGAAATCGTAACATCTGCTCCTGCATTGCCGTCTGTTATCTCAATATAGAATGTTTTACTTCCATAACGAAATACTATTTCCATAGTGTAGTGACCTGAAAAATAATCCTCCTGTACAGAAAAATCTCTCATTTCCTTAAATCTTTGCCGATAAATTGGACCGATAGTATCAAGCCATAGTCCATCCTCGGTATATGCAAAAACAGGGGAAATTAGTACATTTTGTTCATAACAGTAGATAGGTGCGGTTAATGGCATAAAATCATTAGGGAGCCATAGACACTGACCTCCTAATTCACTAAAAAATCCTGATGTACCTTGGATTATAGCAAGTTGTTCTTTAGTAAGCTCAATTCCTGCCATTTCAGCACCTTGAATTGCAGCTGACTCCAAATCATAATTATTTTCAGCTGGTGGCACAGTTGCATAAGTGTATTCAGAACGATATAAATCAAGACTCTCTTCATAAATACGATTAATATCCTTATTGTTATCAATTAACTTACCTTCGAATATACCTTGATAGCTACTATTTGGCAATTCAACATAAACTGTATCACCTGAAGCTGTAAATAAAACAATTTGTCCCTGACAATCTACCTTTGCCATATGGGTTAGAGATGGAAGCAGAAGATTTTTCAATTGACCTCCAATTTTTAGATAGGTATCCTGGTTAAATGGAAGAAAGTTTATCTCAATTGGAGATTCAAATACACTACAGTTATTTGTTATTGATTCAGCTATTGGATACTGTCTAGATTTTTCTTCTATTCGTGTTAAATACATATTGCCTTTGAAAGTATTTTTATCATTTTTTCCAAGAAACAGTAATCGCCATTGATCCTGTAAGTTCTCTGCTTTAGCGCCAAATCCATTGTCATCAATATATAAACAATCTGAATCTATTTTGACTGGAATGGATTGGGTATTCATATCAGCTAGCAATTTCCATTCTCCATCGACAGCAACCACAGAAAGCTCGTGAAAATATAAAAAGAGCTTTCCTATATCATCATCTACAATTAATAGATAAGGGATATCTTGTTTATCGCCGTACTTTTTCGTAAAATCATATGGAATCTCAAAATCAAAGGTAATTTCAACACTGTACTGCTCTGAATGTACAGCTGTTGAAAGCACACCGTAATAACGTTGACCACTATAGTCTTTAGCTAGTTGATCCAAAGCGGTTTTCGTCTCAGATGATAAGGAAATTTCTGAAGAATTGCTTTTTAGTGTACTTTTATAAGAGATTAAGATATATCCATCATTTAGCAGATTGTTAAAGGTTTCTTCATTTGATTGCGGAAATTTACGAATTATTTTTGCTGTTGCATTATAACCTTCAGTTTCTTTTTCAAAAACTGCAAACACCTTGCATTCTCCTTGACCATAGGTAGGGCTCATGTTTTGAGGATCTGCTGTATTTACATCAAATACCAATGCTTTTTCATCTGCTTTTTTGTTTACAAGCGTATTGCTTAATTTATCCTCTGATAATTGTAAAGTGTCAGTTTTTGTTGGATTTAATCCAATACCTGGACTTATTGCACGTTCGCAACCAATCTGAAAAAGAAGAAGGTTTAGTAAAATAAACATAAGTAATGGTAAAATTCTTTTTTTCATAGTTACCTCCAATCTTAATTAATATTTGGTGAACAGAAGCAACACATACCAGAATTTATGTTATAGTCGTCATCACAAACATAATTCCCACAGCATTGGCATTTGTTAAAATGAGACTTTGCGTTTGATATAGCAAACTCAAGGGCAATATCGTGTTCAATGTTCCATTCAGTATTAGAAAATCTTCCTAATCTAAATAACCACGGTTTTTTGTACAATGAATATTTAATTAAGGCTGATTCGATGGGCTTACAGCATATGTCGCAAAAAAATATAAATTTGAAACCCTTATTTGTGCTGTTATCAATAAATTTTTTTGTAAAGCGTTTTGTCAAATTCACCACCTCTTTTTATTTATTGAAATTAATATGACATCTCTTTAAATGATAAAATTGAAGATCCTCCTCTACATAAGCATAGTATTAATATATTTTAAATAATAAAATAAAGCATCACCCTAAAATAAATAATATTATTTATTTTAGGGTGAAATTATTTCTATCTAATTTATAATTGATATTAGCAAATAATTATACTACAATATATACTATAAATAGTAAAAAGAGGTAAATTAAATGAACAAAAAGAGTATTTGCATTGTTGTAACTTTATTGCTTTTATTAACAGGCTGCGATAATAGTAAGACACTTTTAAATCCAGATAAACCTGTAACAATAACTATTTGGCATTACTATACCTCGCATTTACAAGAGGTGTTTGAAAGAATGATATCTGAATTTAATAATACTAGAGGTAGAGAATTAGGTATTATTATTCAGCCAAAGTATCAGGAAGATATTGATTTACTAGCTAATAAAATAATATCATCGGGTGAAAAAGGCTTAGGCTCAGAGCCATTACCTAATATTATATTTGCATATACAGGAACGGTATTAGAGCTTGATAATTTAAATGCAGTTGTAAATTTGGAAGATTATTTTTCAGATAAGGAACTTAGCGAGTTTAATAATGCATTTATCGAGGAAGGAAAAATAGGTAAGGATAATAAGCTAAAAAGCTTTCCAGTTGCAAAATCTACAGAAGTTTTATTCATAAATAATGTGGTATTTAGTAGATTTGTAGATGAAGCAAATAAAAGTGGAAAGTTTGATAATGTTAGTGTAGATGATTTTAAAACCTTTGAAGGTATAGAAAAGCTTGCAAATGTATATTTTGAGTGGTCAGGTGGTAAGTCATTTTTCGGAGTTGATGCTACACCAAACTTTATATCAATTGGACTTAGACAATTTGATAATATTCCAGTGATAGTAGAAGATGGTAAAGGTATATTTAATATAGACAAGGATTGTTTAAAAGTATTATGGGATTTCTATTATAAAAATATTGTTAAAGGAAGGTTTGCTGAAATAGGAAGATATAGAGCAGATGATATGAAGACTAATGATGTAGTTGCATATATAGGTTCATCAGCAGGGGTTAAATATTTTCCTGAAGAAATAACAATAGATGCAAATATTATAGAACCGACTCAGCTTTTAGTTATGCCATATCCAGTGTTTGAAGGTCAGAAAAAAGTTTCAATTCAACAGGGAGCTGGAATGTCTGTTATAAAAAGTGATGAAGCTATGCAGCTTGCATCCTGTGAATTTATAAAATGGTTTACAGATCCGAAGCAAAACGTTAGGTTTTCATATGAAACAGGGTATCTTCCAGTTAAAAAAAGTGAATTTTTAAATGAATTTCAAGAAAAAGAAATGTTTAACTTACAATTATCATCACAATCTAATGCAACTAATATAATAAAGGTTTTAGAGGTTGCAACTAAACAATTTGATGAATATGAGCTTTCTGTAGACAAGGAGTATAAAGGAAGCTTTGATTTTAGAAACGCAATAGGCATGAATTTATCATACAGTTCTCAAATATTCAGAGAAGCCTTTTTAAATGGAATATCCTCTGGCAAAAGCTATGAAGAGGTTGAAACTACATGCTTAGCTGACAAGAATTTTGAAGAGTATTATGAGTCAATAAAAAGAGCATTTAAAGATATTGCTAATAAATAGAAATTTATTCAGGAGGGGAATATGAGTATCAAAAATAAGACTAATAAAAACAAGTCTTTGCGAGTTAAAATTATGATTCCGCAATTTATTTTGTTATTCATAGAATTCTCCTTATTGCTTGGATGTATAGTTGGACTTGGACTTTTAGAAAGTGTAAAAAATAATGAATATCGAAAAATTGAAACAATAGCAAAAAATAGAAGTAACGAGCTTCAAAAGTATTTTAATATTATATCTATTAATTCTGCTTCAGTTGTTGAAAAAATAAATGACAAATATAACTATTATATACAAAATTATAAAATTGATAGCACCGAAGACACTTTAAAGAGTAGCATAAATGAAATGTATTTGAAGGATATAATGCCTTTACTGCTAAATTCATCAGAACATTTAAGTGTTTCAGGAGCTTTTGTTATTTTAAATGAAAATATAGAACGCTACAATTATAGACCTTCTGTATACATTAGAGATATTAATATGGATGTTATAAATAAAGATTATTCAGACATACTTTACAGAGTTGGTCCATTTAGCATTGCATATGATAAGGATATTAAACTTGATAGTCTATGGACATATAATTTTGATTTTAATAAGATTGTTGAAAGTGAAGACTATGATTTTTATACAATGCCAATTAAAGCAGTTTCTGAGGATAATACTAATCCAGTTAACTTATATGGATATTGGAGTAATACATTTAAGCTATCAAATTTAGATAGAGAGATAATCACATTCACAGTACCTCTTATAAATATGCAAGGCAAGGTATATGGTTTATATGGTATAGAAATTTCAGAGGATATAATACTTAACAAAATGCCAACAGCAGAAATACCATATGAAAACCCTATATATATGTTATATAAAGCAGATGAAAATAATAATATTCTTATTAATAATTCATTGCACACTGGTGCATATTTTGATATTCTTAATGACAAAAGATACAATAGTTTTTTATTGGCGTCAACAAATAAATATGAAAATCTATATAAAATGAAAACGGATACTAAAAATGAGCTTGATACATTATGTATGATAAGTGATTTAGAGATTTACAGTTCTGAATCGCATTTTAATAATGACAAGTGGAGACTAGCTTGTATTGTGACCAAAAGTGAATTTTTTAGGATTTCTGATAGAATAACAAATATTCTTTTAATGGCTTTTTTGTTATCAATCATTTTGGGTATTATCGGAATTTTATGTGCTGGTGAGATGTTTATAAGACCTATTAAGGAACTTGTCAAAAAGGTAAATGCTATAAATCCTAAAAAACCAAAGAGATTAGAAAAAATTGGTGTAAATGAGGTTGATGAACTATCTAGTGCTATTGAAAGACTTAATTATGATGTCGCCTTAGCAGCTTCAAAATTATCCCAAACTATAGATTTGATTGGATTACCAATAGCAGGATTTGAAGTTGACTACAGTACTAATAAAGTTTTTCTAACTGACTCTATGTTTAATTTATTGTCTATTGATAGAAATAAATCAGATAATAACGTGGTAACATTAAAATTTTGGAATTTTATTATTAAGTCTTTAACTAAAAACAAAGAAGAAGGTTTTGACGATACATATTGCTTTAGCAGTGCCTGCAGTGCCAGATGGTTTCGAATTAAAACTATCACTGCACCAAATCAATGTTTGCTAGGCGTTGTGTCAGAGGTAACAGAAGAAATATCTAAACATAAGCAACTTGAATATGAAACGAAGCATGACCTTATTACAGGTTTTTTGAAGGTAAATTATTTTATTAAGCAAATTAAAGAGCTGCATGACAACAATAATCATGGAGCATTAATACTTGTAGACTATAAAATCAGTAATAATCTTGATTGTATGTATAAAACAGATTTATCTATAAGCTATATAAAATATGTTTCTGAGTTTTTATCACAAGTTGAGATAGAAAGTAAGTTATATGGAAGAATGACAGATAACTGTATTGGAATATATATTTATAATATTAAAAATCACAATAAAACTATTGAGTATTTAAAGCTTTTTATTAGGGAAATACAGAATAAAATTAATACATTATTGCCATACTCAGTTGAAATAATTGCAGGTGAAGTTGTCTATAGCAGTGATACTAACAGTGTTGATTTAATGCTAAAAAATGCTGAGTTTGCGTTAAATGAAGCAAGACAAAGCCAGAATGAAAATGTAGTAGTATTTAATAAAAAAACATATTTAGAAAATATTGCTATACTTGATAGACAAAATGCTTTGTATGATATATTAAGTAGTCCATGTCTTAATTATATTTATGAACCAATATTTTCAATTAAGGAGCATAGAATAATTGGATATAATACAATACTAAGAACACAAAATAGTATATTAAAATCCTTTGAGGAAGTAGTTACTGAAGCAAGATTAAGCAACAAGCTTTTTATATTAGAAAGACTAGGGCTTAAAAGTGTATTTAAGCATATTCGTGACAAAAATAAAGAATTTGGAGACAGCAAGATATTTTTTAATTCAATCACAAATGAAATGATTAGTCATGTTGCTATTTCTGAAATAGATTTTGAATATGCTGATTTATATAAAAATATTGTTGTTGAAATTATAGATAGCGAGCATTGTGATGACTGTATACTAAAAGCAAAAAATAAAGAATTACATAAACGAGGAATTGAAATTTCACTAGGTAAGTATGGCACATCATATTCAAATGAGGCTCTTTTATTATATGTTAGTCCTTCTTTCATTAAAATATCCTCTTTATTAGTTAGAGGAGTGGATAGGGATGAAAACAGACAATGCCTTATTATGAATATTGTAAGTTATGCAAAATTAAAAAATATTAAAGTGATAGCTAGTAATGTAATTAACAAGGAAGAGTTTGAAGTATTAGTAAAAATGGGAGTAGAATATTTTTATGGTAATTATTTTTGTAGTGGAATGTATAACATAGGTGAAATTATTAATAAAATGGACGAGATATATGTTATAATAGATGAAGTAGCCCATAAATATAGACTAATTAATAGAAATAATACTGATTTTTTTGCTAGTTTAATTAAGAACCTGCCAATTGACACTCAATTGACAAAGAGGGAAGAAGAAATTGTCAATCTGCTATGCAGTAATATGACAAATGTAGAAATAGCAGATAGTTTAGATATTTCTTCAAATACTCTTAAAACACATATTAGAAATATTTTCAATAAATTTAATGTTAAAAGTAGAAGGGATTTATTGACTTTATGTGGTAGCTATAATAAGGAATTATCTACTAGGGAAAATGAGATATTAAGGTTAATTGAAGAAGGTAAAGCAAACGAAGAAATAGCTGATGTTTTAAATATTAGTATTAACACCGTACGAGTGCATGTTTGGAATATATGTACAAAACAAAATGTTAAAAACAGGGATGAACTTAAAATTTTAACTATGGAGGAAAATAAATAATGAACGCAGTTGTGATTTATTCAAGTAAATATGGAACAACTAAAACTTGTGCAGAAAAGATAGCACAAGGACTTAATAATGCTAATTTGGCAGATATAAAAAAAATTAAAGGAATAGATTTATCTGCATATGATACAGTTATAATTGGAAGCTCCATACGTATGGGTCAAATAAATAAAAAAATTAAGATATTTTGTGAACATAATACTGAAGAGCTAATTAAAAAAAACTTAGGATTATTTATTTGCAGTGGAATGGAGGAAAATGTAAATAAAGACTTCAATGTCAATTTCGAAAAAAAACTATTGCAAAATTGTACATATAAATCTTGGTTAGGTGGAGAAATAGATTTAAAAAAAGCAAGAGGTATTGATAAAATAATAGTTGGAATGGTAGTCAAAATGTTTGAAAATGATGGACATAAAACTTATCCAAAAATAAATGAAAAAAATATAGAAGAATTTATAAAGATAATGAGTAATAATTAGAACTTAGGTTTGCTAAGTTCTTTTTTTATAATAATATTTTAAATATTTTAACAAATAATATTTTCAATATTATTCATAATAGTATTAAGATATTATTTCATGAGGTGATTGAGATGAAAATTAAATACTTATTTTTATTAATAGTTATTATATTTTTAGTTGGATGTAGTTCAAATATAGTTGGAATTAAAGATATTGATTTAATCAATACAAGGACTAATGAAAAAACTACATTAAATACAAATAGTCAAACCGCAAAATTAATAAAAGAGGCAATAAATAAATCCGAAAAAATTGAAAATTTTTCTATGGAGCCAGATTTTGAAGTTATAATGAAGCATAAAAATGGAGAGGATGATGCCTACTTTTTTGCATTTAACTACTATGATCAAAAAACATATATTTTTAAAGATGATAATATATATGAAGTAAAAGATTATGTTTCGAAAAAATTCTTTCTAAATGATGATTTTGCAGATTTATATGTTAACAATACAATACCGAGTGTTGTCTTCAAGAAAAATGAAGAATTATTAGATTTAAGCGGACAATATAAATGGACTTTTAGAAGAGTAAATAATAGCTTTTTTGAAAAAGAGGGTATTGTTGATACTAATAATAACATTCTTAATGTAACGAATGATGACAATTTTTCATTGAATTTTGGTATAGAACCTGATAATTATATTTTTAAAATATATGATAATGGTGAAATTGTAAGAACATCAAAATCTTTTAATGATATTGTAAAAAATATAAATTCTGACGGCGAATATTATATTGAACTAGTTGCAAAATGGAATGAAAAAATTAACAGAGATTATTATGGAGAGCAAAATATTAATTTTGTAGCTAATGTTGATTTACCTACTGAATTAGAGTTGTTGTCAAATGATAACTATCCTGGCAATGCATTATCAGTAATGATAAAAAATTCAAATGCTGATGAAAGTCTAAAAATCAGCTGTACAGCTGTTGATTCTGAAATTGAAATATTTAAGCATGAAGAAGGATATATAAGTATTATGCCTATTAGTCTTGCAACTGTACCAGGTGAATATGAACTAATTTGTACTGTAAATGAAGGTAAGGATAATGAGTATAAATTATCTAAAACCTTTACAGTTAATGATAAAAGCTTTAAAACACAGTATCTAGAAATTGCTGATGATGTCAGTAATCAAACTAGAACACAGGAAGCTAATAAAGAATATGCTGAATTTGTTAAAGCTGCAAGAAATGTTTCATCCTCAGAAAAGCTATGGGATGGTAATTTTATTATGCCAATAGAAGGTATACTTACAACGGACTTTGCTGAAATTAGATATGTAAATGATGAAAAAACATCTTCAAGACATTCAGGAATAGATTTAGCAGCACCTAAAGGTACCAAAATAAAGGCTTCCAATACTGGCAAGGTTGTATTAACAAGATATATGATATTAACAGGCAATACTATAGTAATAGACCATGGATTTGGATTGTTTACAACTTACTATCATCTTGATACTATGGATGTAAAAGCTGGAGATGAAGTAAAAAAGGGAGACATTATAGGAACTGTAGGATCAACTGGATTCTCAACTGGACCTCATTTGCACTTTACTTTTAGTATACACAATAATTATGTGAATCCTTATCAACCAATAATAAATTTATTTGAATAAAAAGGGTAAATTATATTTACATTATTTTAAAATTGTAGTATAATATAGGTAGATATTAAAAATAGCTCAAATGTATAGGCATAGCTTATACATTTGTAGTCGAACTATGTTAATATATATATAAGGGAGGTGTTAGTATGGAAAATATGGGCTTAGCATGGATAATAGTGATGATTTCATGCATGGTCATAGAAGGATTGACAATGGGTGTAACCACTGTATGGTTTGCCTTTGGTGCTATAATAGCATTTTTGGCTTATAGCTTAGGAGCAAACTTAGCAATTCAAATTACTGCATTTTTAGTTGTTTCTATCGTACTTTTGTTTTTTACCAGACCTATTGTCACTAAGTATCTCAAAATTGGAAATACAAAAACAAATGCAGAAGGATTAATAGGGGAACGAGCAAAAGTTATCTCTAAAATTAACAATTTAAATAATGAAGGCTCAGTTCAGATTAAGGGGCAAATATGGTCAGCAAGATCACTATACGATAATATGGAGATAGAAAAAGATGCAATAGTTTACATCAAAAATATAGTAGGTGTGAAACTTATTGTAAGTAAAGATGAGTAAAAATTCTAATAAAACATTAAAATTAAAATTTAATAATAAATTTATAGGAGGATATTTTATATGCCAGGATTGATTGGAATTTTAGTTGTAGTAGTATTAATTTTAGTAGTAGGAAATATTAAGGTTGTTCCACAAGCTCACGCATTTGTTATCGAGAGACTTGGTGCATACCAAGGAACATGGAGTGTTGGTTTGCACTTTAAATTACCATTAATTGAAAAAGTTGCGAAAAGAATTTCTTTAAAGGAGCAAGTAATTGACTTCCCTCCTCAACCAGTAATAACAAAAGATAATGTTACAATGCAAATAGATACGGTAGTATATTTTCAAATTTCTGACCCTAAATTCTATACATATGGTGTTGACCACCCAATGTCAGCTATAGAAAACTTAACAGCTACTAGCTTAAGAAATATAATAGGTGATTTAGAGTTAGACGAAACACTAACATCAAGAGAGCTAATAAATACTAAAATGAGAAGTGTGCTTGATGAAGCAACTGATCCTTGGGGAATTAAAATTAACAGAGTTGAGTTGAAAAATATTATGCCACCTTCAGCAATCCAAGATGCTATGGAAAAACAAATGAAGGCGGAAAGAGAAAGAAGAGAATCTATACTTAGAGCTGAAGGTGAAAAGAAGTCAGCAATTTTAATTGCAGAGGGTAAAAAGGAATCTATGATTTTGCAAGCAGAGGCTGATAAAACATCAGTTATACTAGGAGCTGAAGCAAAAAAAGAAGCTGCTGTTAGAGAAGCAGAGGGTGAGGCAGAAGCAATACTAAAACTTCGTCAAGCTGAGGCTGAAGGATTAAAGATGCTAAAAGAAGCTGACCCAACTCAAGAAGTCTTAACTTTAAAAAGCTTCGAAGCATTAACTAAGGTAGCAGATGGTAAATCAACAAAAATTATTATACCATCAAACTTGCAGAATGTTGCAAATCTAGCTACTGCATTTGTGGAAACTATAAAAGAAGATAATATTAATAAAAATTAATACAACAAAAAAAGCTGTACGACCTAACAGCTTTTTTTGTTTGATAAAACCAGTTGCCAACAATATTATATATTATTTATAAATACATCCATTTTAGTAGTGTCCATTATTAATAAAATGGTTAAATTAGTTGCAATATTATGCACATGTATATATAGGGGGAATGTACTGGGTATAGTATTGCAACTAATTTAAATAATAAAGCTATGTGCACAGATAACAAAGTGTCATTAAAGTTTTATACATGAATTTCTAGCCTAATTTTTAACAAATATAAGATTTTTGTTGTATATATAGAATATTTGTTATATTATAGAATTATAATAATGATTTTTGAGTATAACAAATAAATTGGCAAACGTATATGTATGTCAAGTTATTTGTTTTCTTATTTTAAGTATAATAGAAAATTTTCTAATTGTCAACTATAAAATTGAAAGTTTTCTAAATTATATCAAAAGAGGTGATATTTTGACATTGTACGATAGAATCAAAAAAATTGCAGACGATAAAAATATGTCTATTGCTTACATAGAAGAAAGCGTTAAGATAAGTAATGGTTCTATTGCTAAGTGGAAACAAAATATTCCCAAAGCAGATAATTTATATAAGGTTGCAAAGTTTCTAGGATATAGCGTTGAGTTTTTAATGTCTAATGAACATTTTGATACAAACTCTAATGACTTAGAAAATAGTTATGTAATAAAAGAAAATATAGTAGACTATAAATCATTTTTAAATGAAAATGAAATCGAGATTCTAAATATCTTGAAAAGATTTACTGATAATAGAAATCAAATTAAATTTATCGCTAGGGCTGAAGCTTTAGCTGAGGAAATGTTAGCTAATATAGAAGAAAACAAAAAATAAAGTAGTGAACATAAATATGTTTCACTACTTTTTTGCTAACAATATTGAAACAATATTGTTAAAATCAATCTTTTACTTTATCATTTTTTCTTTTTATACAAAGACCTTGAAAGTGTTATTGAATCTCTAGTTTTAAGGTACTTATCAGTCATTAATTCTTGTATGACAAGTATTATGCCTACAAAAATTATAATATCGCCTATACTTAATATAACATCATATATATAATATTCGCTTAGAGAAAATAATTTGCCAAGAGCGCTTAAATTTGCATTTTCTGCTGGTATAAAAAATTTTATTTTATTTGCCAGAAGTAAACTATGCATCTCTTCGCCATAAAGACTAAGAATTATATCGCTTTTAACTGGTATTTTGAAGCTATTAACACACATACATATAAAGTTCATCATTACACCAATTAAAGGTAAAAACATAAATTTTTTGTCTAAGTTAAACGTTAATACTATTATTATAAGAGCATATGTAAGTATTAAAAAGACATTATATAGACTTGAATTAAAATCTAACAAACCTAAGTTCATAACAATTATAGACACAAATGAAATTAGAGCTAAAATAATGAGTGGTGAAAGATTAACCTTTAAATACTCAAGCCTAGAAAGCTTACCTTTTCTAATTGTACCAATAATTATACCTATAATAATAGCTTCTATAATCATAATAAATTCCCTTTCTTCTAAATATTTCCTAATTCAATAATATCTTATATGACAAATATTATCAACTAAAAAATTTATACTGTATATAATTCTACAATTTTTAATAAAATATCAACTACTCTTTCCATTGACTGAACTGGTATGTATTCATATCTGCCGTGGAAGTTATATCCGCCTGTACATAGGTTAGGACATGGAAGTCCCATAAAAGATAATCTTGCTCCGTCAGTACCGCCTCTAATTGGTATTATATTAGGAATTATATCAAGTTCAACCATTGCTTTTTTAGCAGTTTCTATAATATGCATATGAGGTAGTATTTTTTCCTTCATATTAAAGTATGAATCAGAAAGCTTTAATTCAACTGTATTTTCACCGTATTTTTCATTTAAATATTTAGCAATTTTAACAAATCTTTCCTTTTTGATATTAAATTTGTCCATATCATGGTCTCGGATTATATATTGCATTTTAACCTGTTCAACATTTCCAGCCATGTCATTTAAATGACTAAAGCCTTCATATCCTTCAGTAAACGCAGGATTTTCAAACACTGGAAGCATATTATGTAGTTCCATACCAATAAGTAGGGCACTTACCATTTTACCTTTTGCACTTCCTGGGTGTATGTTAGTACCGTTAACGGTTATTTTTGCGCTTGCAGCATTAAAGTTTTCATATTCAAGCTCACCAAGTTCACCACCATCTACAGTATACCCAAAATCAGCACCAAAATCCTTTAAATTAAAATGATCAGCTCCACTGCCCACTTCTTCATCAGGTGTGAAACCTAGCTTTATAGTTCCATGCTTAATGCTTGGATTGCTTATAAGAGTTTCAGCCATAGTTAAAATTTCAGCTATACCAGCCTTATCATCAGCACCAAGAAGAGTAGTCCCATCAGTTACAATTAAATCTTTGCCGATATTACTCTTTAGATGCTCAAATTCTGATGTTTTCATGATTATATTCTTTTCTTCATTTAAAACTATATCTTTTCCATCATAATTTTTTATTATTCTAGTTTTTATATCTTTTCCTGACAAATCAGGTGATGTATCCATATGTGCAATAAAAGCAATCGTAGGGATTTCTTTATCAATATTTTTTTCTATTGTGCCATAAACATAACCATATTCGTCCATGTACGCGTCTTTTATACCTATAGCTTTCATTTCTTCAACTAAAAATTTAGCTAAATTCTTTTGTTTTTCACTTGTTGGAACAGTAGTTGAATCTGGATTAGATTCAGTATCAAAAGAAACATACTTCAAAAATCTTTCAGAAACATGCATAATTAAAATTCCTCCGTTTTATATATTATTGTATATATTATAGCATTTTATTAAAAAAAATAAATAAGAATTTAGCTTAATAAGTTAGTAGATTTATAATTACTTCGATATACTTTTATTACGAATCTAAGGAAAGCGAAGTAGATAAAAAATGTTTCTGTTTCAATCAAAGAAAAATAAAAGGATTTTTCTTTGGTTAGCTTGTTAGTCGGCTAGAGGCGTGATATCGCATAATTAAAATTAACTTTTATACGCCTTCCTCGGAGTGTCCCTCCTTATCAAATAGAGGGACGTAAGAATGAGAAGTAAAAAAGTTAATTTCTATTATGCCCTATCTATGCTACACCAAAAATATTAGTGCGCTAAATTCTTATTTAATTTAGCAAAAGTGCTTTAACAACCTAATATTGACAATTGGTAAAAAAATGTATTACAATTCTTATATTAGGTGTATTGCAAGGAGAATAAAAATGGAAAGTACTATTATATTAAAAACGGAAAGATTAATATTGAGACCATTTGCAGTAAATGATGCTGAATTGGCTTTACGTAACAGTAATTGTCCAACAGTTGCTGAAGCCATGTCAGATATGGTTATGAAAGACACAACGGAGGCAACCAACTGGATTCATTGGATTAATGATATGGCAAACTTGGAATCTCCATGGGAGATATTAGCAATAGAACTAAAAAATATCTGTACGTGTATCGGTCTTATTGGTGTAATCCCGCAACAAAAGATTCAAGGCGAGGTTGAAATTCTTTTTTCAATTTGTGACGAATATCAAAATAGAGGATATGCAACAGAGGCGGCAAATGCAATTATTGATTGGTTTTTTAATTCTCGTGGCAAAACATATTTGTGCGCAATTGTTAAAACTACCAATATACCATCTCAGAAAGTTATTGAAAAGTTAGGATTTATTTTTATTGAAGAACGAGAAATCGAGTATGATTACAAACCAACGATGTTTAAATACTATAAGTTACAAAACCCACAAAATGTACAAATTAACCTATCTGACGAACATACAGAAGTAAAGTGATTTCATATGAAGAAGCGTATGAATTGATTTATTATTCTGATCAAAAAACTGCATTTTATGAACTAAATGAAAAATTGCTACGTACAATTTATATAAGTGAGAGTATGAGCATAATCTTACTTAACAAATTCAAGGGAAACCGAATCACGGA
>DLNM01000064.1:68883-88505 GCA_002479485.1 Firmicutes bacterium UBA7510
TTTGCTTCCCTTAGATTCGTAATAAAAGTATATCAAAGAGATAATTACCTACTGACCTTACTAAGTTAAATTCTTATCTATTAGAGCAAATAAAAAAGGATGTAAGCTAGGCTTACATCCCTTTTATATTAAAATTCCGGCTCAATTAAGCCGTAATTGGCGTCTTTCCTTTTATAAACTACATTTACCTCCTCAGTATCTGCATTAAGGAAAACAAAGAAGTCATGCTTTAATAAATCCATTTGTAAAACTGCTTCTTCTATGCTCATAGGTTTAATTGCGAATCTTTTTGTTTTAACTACTTTAAAATCTTCTTCAACTTCATCTAAAGGTTCAACATTTTCAAATTTTATTGATTCACTACTATGTTTTCTATCTTCAAGTTTTGTTTTATGTTTTCTAATTTGTTTTTCTAATGATTCAACTGCATCATCTATTGATGAGTACATATCTTCTGAGGCTTCTTCCACACGTAGTATTCTTCCATTAAACGGTATGGTTACTTCTACTTTTTGTCTTTTTCTTTCAACACTTAGAACGACTTTAGCTTCAATATCCTTGTAAAAAAATTTATCAAGTCTACTTATTTTTTTTGTTGCAACTTCCTTTAATGCATCAGTCAGTTGAATGTTTTTTCCATAAACGATTATGTTCATGCAATCAACTCCTTTCAAGTTTTATAGAATCTTGTATCATAATTATACCCTTTACGGATAGAATTAAACACTAATAAACAATTTATTTTTATCTAGCTATTGTTAAAGCATAAACCTTGTTAGCACCATGAAATTTCAATATTTTACTGCATTCATTTATAGTTGTTCCAGTAGTAAATATGTCATCAATAATTAATATATTTTTTCCTTCTATTAATTTTGTGATTTTATTATTTTTTAGAGTAAAAGCGTTTTGAAGATTTTTTTGTCTGGCATATTTTGATAAATTACTTTGCTTTTCTGTATTATTTACTCTTTTTAATACATCTATGTAAGAGATAGCAAAATACTTTTCAATATATTTTGCTAAAAGCTTAGACTGATTATAACCTCTTTTTCTTAATTTAATTTTATGCAGTGGAACAGACATTATGTAATCGAAGTTTGTATAATCATTTTCTTTCATAAATTGTACAAGTAAATACCCAAAAAGTTTGTAATAATATGTTTTATTGCAATACTTATAATCATGTATAAGCCTTTTAACAGTTCCTTTATAATAAAATGGACTTTTTGATACTTCAAAGCTTCTAATGTCTTTAGCACACTCATCACAAATAATTAAATCAGGATTGTGACTTAATCCTTTATTACATATTTTACATACAGATCCATTAATTTTTTCAAGCTTTGCTAAACAAGAATTACATATATAGGTATCATTAATGCTACTATCATATATATTACAAATTTGACATATATTCTTTTCAGGATATAACAGCTCTAAAAAAGACTGAATATATTTAATCATACATTATCCCCCGTTTACACCAATTCGTGGCTCTAAACCTATGAAGAATCGTTTTTTCTTAGCTCTTTCGCTCTATCCCCAATTATAAAATTCCTTTACTTGTTTTAATCTTAAATCAAGGGCTGAATATCTATTGTCAATTTTATCGTTTTTTATCATAAACTCCAAATATTTTTCTTGTCCAACAAGCACTACTAGATTTTTAGCACGTGTTACTGCTGTATATATTAAATTTCTCGTTAAAAGCATTTCGGGAGCCCAAGTTATAGGCATAATAATAATAGGAAATTCACTTCCTTGACTTTTGTGTACAGTAGAGGCATAGGCTAATATAAGCTCATCTAATTGAGAAAAATTATATAAAGCTTCTTTTTTATCGTCATATTCTACTATCAACTCTTGGTCTTTCTCATTTATGAAAATTATATATCCAATATCTCCGTTATAGATTCCTTCTCCCTCAATATCTTTACCATCTTCTATGTGGATGTTCCAAGGTAATTGATAATTATTTTTAATTTGCATTACCTTATCACCAACTCTAAAAATTACTTTTCCAACTGCTTTTTCTGCTTTAAGCTTTGAAGGTGGATTGATAATCTCTTGCAATTTATTATTTAATTCTATAACCCCAGCATCGCCTTTTTTCATTGGAGATAAAACTTGAATATCCTTTACGGGGTCAATAGAGTATTTTAAAGGAAGTCTTTCTGTATATAATTCAACAATTAAATCGGATATATCTTTATTAGTTGATTTCTTCATAAAGAAAAAATCTGAATCTTTTTCATTGCAAGTAGGCATATTGCCACTGTTAATTCTATGTGCATTTTCTATAATGCTACTACCTTGTGCTTGCCTAAATATTTTATCTAGCCTTATAGTATCAATAGCTTCACTATAAATAATATCTTTCAATACATTGCCAGCTCCAACAGATGGTAGCTGGTCCATATCTCCAACTAGAATTAGTCTAGTACCAAGCTTTATTGCTTTTAAAAGGTTGTTCATTAAAATTATATCAAGCATTGAAACTTCATCAACTATTACTGCGTCAGCTTCAAGAGGGAAATCCTCATTTTTATTAAATGTAAGATTACTATCACTTTCTCCATAGGCATATTCTAACATTCTGTGAATAGTTTTAGCTTCTCTACATGTTGATTCAGTTATTTTTTTAGCTGCTCGACCAGTAGGTGCACTAAGTAGAACCTTTTTATTAATTTTTTCAAATATATCTATTATAGTTTTTATAATTGTAGTCTTACCAGTACCAGGACCACCTGTTATAACAGTAACACCATTTTTTATTGCTTCTTTTACAGCTAAATTTTGGGTTTCAGTTAATTCTATACTATTATCTTGTTGAGATACATTTAAAAGCTTTTCAATCTCTTCTTCGGTTAATTCAAAATCTACTGAACTAAGTGATATTAGCTTATTACAAACATTAATTTCTGCATTATGATAAGGTATATAGTAAACACATTCCTGACCATTTATATTTTCTATATGCAACTTATCCTGAAAAGCCATACTTCTAATTTCAAGTGTTATTACTTCTTTGTCTGCGCCAAGCAGTGATACTGCCATATTAACTAGTACGCTTTGAGGAAGATATGAGTGTCCTTTAGCAGCGCCCTCCATAAGCAGGTACTTCACTCCAGAAGCTATTCTAAATGATGAGTGCTTTTCAACTCCAATTGAAGATGCTATTTTATCTGCCAGTTTAAACCCAATACCAAACACATCCTCTGCAAGTTTATACGGGTTTTCTCTTATAACAGAAATTGTACTATTGCCGTATTGCTTGAATATTTTTACGGCATAATTAGGACTTATATTATGACTTTGTAAAAACATCATTATTTCTTTTATATCAAGTTGATTAATAAAGCTTTCTGATATAGTTTTAGCCTTTATTTCGCCGATTCCTTCGATTTCTGTTAATCTTTCAGGATTGTTTTGTATAACAGAAAATGTATTATCGCCAAAGGTTTCTACAATTTTTTTCGCAGTAGATGGACCAATTCCCTTTATCATTCCTGAAGCTAAATAGTTTTCAATCGCATCAAGCTGAGTTGGCAGTAATATGCTATAAGCTTCTACTTGAAATTGCTCACCATATTTTGGATGCTTTATGTATTTGCCGTACATTTGTATAGTTTCATTAGTCAGATCTGATGGAAAGCTACCAGTTATTGTTATTATATTTATATCCGTTTCCAATAAAGCAACTGTATAACCATTCTCTTCATTTCTGTATATTATATCAAATATTATTCCTTTTAGCTCTTCCATTAAAATCCTCACTTGCTTTTGTTTTATGAAAATTAATAGAGATTTTTCGGTTGTGCATACATATTAATCTTCTATAGTGATATTATAATTATAGTCTCTTTGTTAAGACATTTGCCATTTTAAATATGCACAGCCTCAAGTTCTGCTTGAGTCTATGCATATTATATCATACAATTATATGTTATCAATATTAAATTATTTTTGAAATTTTAATAATTTTTTTCTTTTATTATAATTGCTTTTGTGGTAAAGTAGGAACTAGTTATAAAATATATAAAGTAGTAAAATGGGAGGACTTTGGTTATATGTCAAAGGATAATTTTGTCAAGGGCGCAGCGGTGTTGGGACTTGCTGGTTTAATAGTTAAAATTTTAGGAGCGATTTATAGGCTTCCTTTAACCAATTTAATAGGGACAGAAGGTATGGGATATTATCAACCTGCCTATAATATATATAATCTTTTGCTTGCTATATCTCTCGCTGGATTTCCAACAGCTATAGCAAGGCTTATATCTGAGAAAAGAGCATTAGGTAATTATAAGGGTTCTTATCAGGTATATAGTGTTTCATTAACTATAATGTTTGTTTTAGGCTTAGTTTCATCAGTATTTATATTACTATTTGCAAAACCGGTAATGGATTTCATGGGATCTTCTAGTTCATATTATTCATTATTAGCATTAGTACCGGCTCTTTTAATAGTACCTTTACTGTCATCATATAGAGGCTTTTTTCAAGGCTCACAGGAAATGTTGCCTATTGCAGTATCTCAAATATTTGAACAGCTATTTAGAATAGTTGTAGGATTTTACCTTGCATATACTTTAGTAGGTATAGGATTAGAGGAGGCAGCTGCTGGAGCTACTTTTGGTGCCTCAATTGGTAGTGTTGTAGCACTTGTTTTAATTTATGTATTTTTTATTAGAAGAAAAAAACTTACTAAAAAAGAAATTAACGAATCAGATAATAATAAATTAGAAACAACTAAAAGTATAGTTAATACACTTTTAAAAATAGCTATCCCTATAACAATAGGCGCATCAATTGCACCTTTGATGGGAATTGTAGATAACTATTTTGTATTTAACAGATTAGCACTGCTTGGATTTACTGAATCTCAAATTGCTGATATGTATGGTCAATTAAGTGGTACAGCTCATACACTTATTAATTTCCCGCAGGCTTTTTCAACAGCAATTGCCATGAGCTTAGTACCAGTTATAACAGATGCTTATGTGAAAAGAGATAAATTGAGATTAAATCAAACATCAGATATGGGTGTTAAAATATCTTTAATTATCGCATTACCATGTGGTATAGGAATGTTCATGCTTGCAGAACCTATAATAGCATTGTTATTTCCTAGTATAGGTGCTGAAAAATTTGCTTCATCCGGTATATTATTGCAGATATTATCTATAAGCGTAATATTCTTGATATTAGTTCAAGCATTTACAGCAATGCTTCAATCAGTAAACAAACAAATGATACCTGTAAAAAATCTCTTTATAGGTCTTATAATAAAGGTAATATTATCATATATACTAATAGGAATGCCTTCGGTAAATATTAAAGGAGCTGCATTCAGTACTGCCGGTACATATTTAGTAGTTGCTATATTAAACTATATTGATATTAAGAAATATACTCCTATTAAATTAAGCAACTTTATCAAGATATCAGCACTACCATTACTATCTACTGCTATAATGGCCATAGTAGTATGGGTAACTTATAAGCTTGGTGGAATAGCAATTAAATCCGGAGGATTAGTTACACTATTATCGATAGCAATTGGAGGTTTTGCTTACCTAGTGGCATTATTTGCAACAGGTGCAATAACAAGTGACGATTTAGAGCTTATTCCAATGGGAAGTAAATTAAAGAGATTTGTCAGAAAATAAAAATATACATTTCACTCTAAAATTTTTGTGACGCCATACAGAGGCGTAATGAGAGGTAATAATGGATACAGTACAGATAATCGGCTTAGGCATAGGGGGAATAGATGATTTAACATTGAGAGCCTATAAGGCACTAACAGAAAGAATACCAACGTATTTAAGAACAAATAGGCATCCAATAGTTAAAGAAATGGAAAAAGATGGAATAGAATTTACTGCTTTCGACAATATTTTTATTGAATTTGTCGAATTTGATGAAATTTACAATAAAATTGTTGAAAAAATAGTTGCAGAAGTTAAAAAATATGGTAAAATTAATTATTGCATTCCAGGTAGCCCATATTTAGGAGATGTTGTAACTAAAAAACTTTTAGATGGATATAAAGATACAATACATATTGATATAATAGATGGTGAGAGCTTTTTAAGTAAATGTATCAAGCTCTCAGGGTACTCTGATTATAAAAATATAAAAATTATAGATCCTAACGAGATGGATGAATTTTCATTAGATGTTAATGCAGTAAATTATATTACACAAGTAGATAGTAAACCGATTGCTTCTGAGGTTAAAATCAAGCTTATGGAATCGTATTCCGATGATTGCGAAGTGCTGAAAATAGACGTTTTGAGCGATTCGGTAGTAAAAATGCCACTTTTTTTGGTAGACCAAGAAAATAATTATGGATTTTCAACATATTTTTGCATTTTGCCTATTGATAAATATAAAATAACGTTGTATAATATAGACAACTTATGTAGGATAGTGAGGTACCTGCGTGGACCAGAGGGTTGTCCATGGGATAGAAAGCAAACTCATGAATCTTGTAAGGATAATATTATAGAAGAAGCAAATGAAGTTATAGAGGCTATTGATAAGGGTGATGTAGATAATTTATGTGAGGAACTTGGTGACTTACTGCTACAAGTAATTTTTCATAGTGAAATGGCTTCAGAGGAAGGTTATTTTAACATAAATGATGTTATATCTATGGTGTGTGATAAATTAATCAGAAGACATCCGCATGTATTTGGGGAGGATGTTGCAGACAAAGATATTGTCTATACACCAGAACAGGCTATTGAAGCTTGGCAAAGGGAAAAACAAAAGGAAAAAGAAAATTAATAACTTACGTTAAAGATTCCTTTGGGAATTTAAATAAAAAAATTAATAATTTGAAGGAGGGTTTTTTTGTGAATAAAGCAGAATTAATTGCTAATGTAGCAGAAAAAACTGGATTTACTAAAAAGGATGCTGAGAGAGCCATTAACGCTATGATGGACAGTGTTAAAGAAGAATTGGTAAAAGGCGGAAAAGTTCAATTAGTTGGATTCGGAACTTTTGAAGTTAGAAACAGAAAAGAAAGAACTGGAAGAAATCCAAGAAATCCTAAAGAAGAAATTGCAATACCTGCATCAAAAGCTCCAGTATTCAAAGCTGGAAAATCACTTAAAGAAGCTGTTAACTAGTATTTCAAATAATCAGATGGAGTTTGAGCTCCATCTGAGACAATTGCAATTATTTTTAATTTTATGCATAAAGCATAGATTTTAGAACTACTAAAATTCGTGCTTTATTTTTTTGGCTCTTTGTCAATAGTTGGGGTAGAAATGAAAAAAATTTTACTCTAGCAAGGCAAAGGGTTATTTTTTATACACCTAAATTATTTAATAAACACATTGACATTTATCGATATGTTGCATATAATAAACATATCGATATTCATCTATATGAAAGGTGTGACAATAAAATGCAAATTGTAGAAAATATTTGGTTCTTCATTCAAAATCAAATATTAGGAATGAAATGGCTAAATAGCTTAATTGGTAGCATGTTATCAGTATTTGGTCTTGATGTGACTGAACGTATAGGAGGTAGTATTCAATTTTTTATATACGATAATATAAAAATATTTATATTGCTATCATTTTTAATTTTTATTATATCCTATATTCAAAGTTACTTTCCACCTGAAAGAACTAAAAAGATATTAGGGAGATTTAAAGGTGTTACAGCAAATACTTTAGCTGCACTATTAGGAACAGTTACACCATTTTGTTCCTGCTCTTCTATACCATTATTTATAGGATTTACTAGCGCAGGTTTACCAGTTGGAGTTACATTTTCATTCCTTATTTCATCTCCATTAGTAGATTTGGGCTCTTTAATATTATTAATGAGTATATTTGGAGCTAAAGTTGCTGTTACATACGTAATTGTTGGTTTGATTTTAGCTGTTATTGGTGGTACTGTAATACAAAAATTAGATATGGAAAAGCATGTTGAGAGTTTTATAAGAACAGCAGGAAGTGTTGATATTGAATCTCCAGAATTATCTAAGCATGATAGATTTTTATATGCATGGGAACAGGTTCAAGCGACTGTTAAAAAAGTATTTTGGTATGTTATAGTTGGTGTCGGAATAGGTGCTATTATTCATAACTGGATACCTGCTGAAATTATACAATCTATACTAGGTGAAAATAATCCTTTCTCAGTTATAATAGCCACTGTTGTTGGTATCCCAATGTATGCAGATATATTTGGTACATTACCTATAGCAGAAGCACTTTTTGCTAAGGGTGTTGGTATAGGTACAGTTCTTTCATTTATGATGGGTGTAACAGCACTTTCACTTCCGTCAATTATAATGCTACGTAAAGCAGTAAAACCAAAATTATTAGCTGTATTTGTAGGAATTGTAGCTATAGGTATTATTATTATTGGTTATGCATTTAATGCATTTCAATTTTTACTTATTTAAGAGCTAAATAAATTGTCAAAGAAATATCATAGTTTCAAACTACGTTTGAACCATTTAATAATAATACCTAACGGTATCATTATATTATGTTAAAAGGTTCTTGTAATGAACAAGGAATTTAAGGAGGACTACAATGAGTAGTAAGAATACACAAGGAATAGGCTTTTTTGAAAAATATCTTACTGTTTGGGTTATATTATGCATGGTAACAGGTATTCTTATAGGAAAATTTATACCTTCAGTACCAAACTTTTTAGGTAAATTTGAATATGCCAATGTATCAATACCAGTAGCCATTCTAATCTGGCTAATGATTTATCCAATGATGATGAAAGTTGATTTTAAAAGTATAAAGGATGTGGGCAATAATCCTAAGGGTTTATTTATTACATGGGTTACAAACTGGCTTATTAAACCTTTCACTATGTTTGGAATTGCTTATGTATTCTTTTATATAATTTTTAAATCACTTATACCAGGTGCTTTAGCGAAAGACTATTTAGCAGGAGCAGTATTATTAGGAGCAGCTCCTTGTACAGCAATGGTATTTGTATGGAGCCATCTGACTAAAGGAAATCCTGCATATACTATAGTTCAAGTTGCTACTAATGATTTAATTATATTAATAGCATTTGTTCCAATCGTTAAGTTTTTATTAGGTGTTAGCAATGTATCAGTACCTTGGGACACTTTATTCTTATCAGTTATATTATTTGTTGTAATTCCACTTCTAGGTGGAGTTTTAACAAGACTGTATATTACAAAATACAAAGGTGAAGAATATTTTTCAAATACATTTATACCAAAATTTAATAACATAACAGTACTAGGATTACTATTAACATTAATAATAATTTTCTCATTCCAAGGAGATGTAATAATAAATAATCCATTACACATTATTTTAATTGCAGTACCATTAATAATTCAAACATTCTTGATTTTCTTTATTGCATATATAGCGTCAAAATTATTAAAGTTACCTCACAATGTAGCTGCACCAGCAGGTATGATTGGAGCTTCAAATTTTTTTGAACTATCAGTTGCAGTGGCAATAGCATTGTTTGGAGCAAGTAGTCCGGTTGCATTGGCTACAATAGTGGGTGTTTTAGTAGAAGTACCTGTAATGCTTATTTTAGTTAGAATTGCTAATAATACAAAGGGATGGTTTAGTTATAAAAATGCAAATTAAAACATCTATTAAGCCAAAGGTTGCATTTATATGTGTTCATAACTCATGCAGAAGTCAAATAGCAGAAGCTATTTCTAAGTTAATAGCCAATGATATATTTGAAAGCTATAGTGCAGGTACAGAAATTAAGTCTAATATAAACCCAGATGCTGTTAGACTAGTTAATCAGAAATATGGTGTAAATATGGAAGAAACACAATATAATAAATTAATAAAAGATATACCCGAACCAGATATCTTAATAACGATGGGGTGTAATGTTGTTTGCCCTTATATTCCTTGTCAGTACTCAGAAGATTGTGGTTTGCAAGACCCAACTGGTAAAAATGACGAGGAGTTTTTACTAATAATAAACAAAATTGAAAATAATATTAGAGATTTAATGTGTAAATTGCAATAAAAGAATGTTGTTTTGATTCAATTTGTTGACTTGCTTTAGCATGTGAAATATAATTATATCGAAGAATAAAAATATGAGGTGATAGCGTGAAAAAGAACTTCACGTCGGAGGTTTGGATGAATAAAGACTATGCTGAAAACATACGTATTTTTAAAGCACTTTGTGATGAAAATCGTTGGAGAATTTTAGAGATTCTTCAAAGTGGAGAAAAATGTGCTTGTGTCCTATTAAATAAGTTAAATATTCAACAATCCACACTTTCTCACCATATGAAAATTCTCTGTGATTCAGAGGTTGTTGTTGGGAGAAAAGATGGTAAATGGATGCATTATTCAATAAATAAGGAAGGTTTAGAACTTGCTAAGAAAAAAATAGATATGATTTTAGATAAAAGTATTTCTAATAAATCTGAAACTACATGTTCTGAAGATGATACAATGGATAAAAAAACAAAACTATATGTTTTAACAGGATTTTTAGGCTCTGGAAAGACAACTATTTTACTAAAGTTATTAGATTCTTTAAAAGGAAAAAAAGTTGGTATTATACAAAATGAATTTGGTAAGCTTGGGATTGATGGTACAATTCTTCGCAATGATGATATTCAAATGGTAGAAATTAATAGAGGTTCTATTTTTTGTTCTTGCTTAAAGCTATCTTTTGTTCAAGCTCTTGCTGAAATGTCTAAACATAAATTTGAATATCTGTTCGTTGAGAGTTCAGGATTAGGTGATCCATCAAATGTTGAAGAAATTTTAGAGGCGGCTAGAGTGATGTCTAGTGACCAATATGAGTTTAAAGGTGCTATTTGTCTAGTAGATTCTGTTAACTTTTTTAATCAGTTAGATGACCTTGAAACTGTTCATAGACAATTAAAGCATTGTCATCTTGCTGTACTTACCAAAGTAGACTTGGTAAATGCTAAAATGATATTAAAAATAAAAGAAAAAATTAGAGAAATTAATCCAGTATGTAGAATAGATGTAAGTTCCAATGGAAATTTAGATTTGGGATTTTTGCATGAAAATCTTATGCAATACAAATGGGCTGAAGGTGAAGAAACTACTAACAGCGAAGAAACTAAGCCTAAAACCTTATCTATGAATTTTGATGGAGTTGTTGAAAAAGAAAAATTAGAGCTATTTTTAAGGGAAATAGAAGCAGATGTATATAGAATAAAAGGATTCTTTAACTTATATGATATCGGATGGAATCAAATTGATTTAGTAGGAAAACAAATTGATTATAAACCTTGTAATCCACAGGAAAAATCACAAATTGTTTTTATATCAAAAATTGGTCCTAATTTGATTAAAAAGATTCATGATGCTTGGAATAAGTATGTTGGATTAGAAATGCAACTAAAAAACTAGGAGGATTGGTATGAATATAAAAGTAATAGGAACTGGTTGTGATAAATGCGATCAATTGTATGAAAATACTAAATCTGCTATTGAAGAACTAGATCTTAATGCCAATATTGAAAAGGTAGAAGATTTAATGGAAATGGTAAAACTTGGTGTTATGTCCTCTCCGTCATTGATGGTAGATGGAAAATTAGTTGTAAGTGGGCGTATTGTTTCAAAAGAAAAGATTATTGAGTTAATAAGCAAATAATTCTAAGTAGAACAAAAGATAGCATTATTATATGCAACCATATACGCTAAAATGCAAATTTACACCATATTGCATTGTGAATATGAGATAAAATTAGAAGAGAAATATAAAGCATAAATTTTAGAATTTACTAAAATTCATGCTTTATTTTCTTATAAATGTGTGTAGTTATATATAAAAGGCGTGCAAACTCCTTTTAAACAGTTATTTTAACCAGATATTATCATCTGATGGTACAACAGCATTTCTAATAACTGTAGCTATTCTTGATACGTTAATTAGGTGTTTATAGTCTAAGTTCTCAGAAATTATGTTATTTCCCCATGTTCCACAGCCTAATGTTGTAGTTGGTGCTAGACCATTTGTTAAAGAACCACCTGCTGTTGTAGATGATGATGCATTAACTATTAATCTACTTATAGTCAATTTTAATCCAGCTAATTCGATATGATCATTGTTGTTTGAGTGTATCGCAGCAGTATGTCCTTTGCCTTCCAAATCTAAGTTTGTTTGTGCTATTTTTATAGCCTCTTCAAAAGTATCGTATTCAAATGTAGCCATTACTGGGCACATTTTTTCCTTACATAATATATCTTCATTACCAATCCCTTTTGCTTTTAACAATATAACTTTTGTATCACTTGGAACGTCAACACCTGCTAAGGCAGCAATTTTTTGTACTGATTGACCAACAACATCTTTGTTTAGCATGTTATCAATAAATAAAGTTTTTCTAAATTTATCAACTGTAGCATCATCTTCTGCATAGTATGCACCATTTTTAATTGCAGCTTCTATAACTTCGTTGTATTTGTGGCGAGGTGCTATAATTGTTTGCTCTCCAGAACATATTATTCCATTGTCAAATTTTCTACCAGCAATAATCTTAGCTGTAGCATCATTAAAATCAACATTATCATCTACTATTACTTGAACATTTCCTGCTCCAACTCCAAAGGATGGCTTACCAGACGAGTAGGCTTCTTTAACAACGCCCATTCCACCAGTTGCTATAACAACATCTACAGTGTGCATTAGCTCAGATGTTCTGGCAATTGTTGACTCTCTGATAATTTGTATTGCATTTTCAGGACATCTAATTCCTTTTTCTTTTATATTTTTATTGATTAAATCAACTGTATATGCACTGCATTTTTGTGATCTTGGATGAGGTGCAACTATAATTGAATTTCCACCCTTAATAGCAAACATTGAATTACACATAGGTGTTACAATAGGGTTTGTAGTAGGAGTAACAGCTCCAACAACTCCAACTGGTTTTGCTAAAAGAGTAAGTCCTGTAGCTTCATCTTTGCCTATTACCCCAATTGTTTTTTTCTCTATTATGTGATTGTAAATTGTTTTAGATTTACCTTTATTTTTTGCTACTTTATCTTCATAAACACCCATTCTAGTTTCATCAACTGCCATGCGTGCTAATTCTTCTGCATTATCGTATACAGTTTTAGCTATAACTTTAACTATTGCATCAATCTCTTTTTGACTATATGTTGCTAACTCTTTTTGTGCTACCTTTGCTTTTTCAACTAATTCTGAAATAAAACTTTTATCATCCATTTCTATATAACCTCCGAATTTTAATTATGATTGTGTTAAGGTCATGGGTATTGTTAAAAAAATAACAATACCCATGACAAATGTAGCGTAAATATGCAATTATAGGGAGAGCGTATATATGCTACATTTATTTATATATTGCTTATATATAGCCCATGCATCTTTCTTTAGGAAAGACTGCCTATTTATGAAAATAAGCGCATGGGCATAAATATGAAGGAACAAACAGTGTTAAATAACAAATTGTTTTAAACTAAAACAATTTTGAATATATATTTATTAAATCCTCTTTTTCAAAGGCTACATAATTGTTACCTAATAATCTTTGCTGAGTAGCCATGACATTTTCTGAAAATGTAATAATTTCTTCCTCTTTCATGCCATATTCTTTTAGAGGTCTTAAACTTAATAAATTGTTTAATATTTTTTCTAATTCATCAAATGCATTTTCTTCGTTGCAGCCAATTATATTAGCAAATAGTTTTTCTATGTTCTCTATTTTACCGATTGGTTGTTTCTTCTTATAGTATTTGAACACTTCTATAAAGAACTGATAGTTTGCTTCCCCATGAGGAACATGATATACTCCTCCCAGTGGATATGACATAGCATGTACTGCGGCGCAGCCTGCATTGCCAAATGCTATACCAGCATAGTTGCTTGCAACTAAAAAATCTTCTATTATATTTCTAAAGTGCTCTTGACCGTTTTTTATAACCTCCATATAGCCCTTAATAATCATTTCCATAGCTTTTATACTGAAAAGCTCTGAATATCCGCTAGCCTTTGGAGATAAGAAAGATTCTGCAGCATGTATCAATGCATCAACTGAGCTTGTAACAAACACTTTATAAGGCAATTTAACTAGTAGCTCTGGAATTAGGACTGTATAGTCAGCACATAAAGCGTTATCTGCTAATCCCATTTTTGTATTTTTCTTAGTAAGTAAAGCTATAGATATATTTGTAACTTCACTTCCTGTACCACAGGTAGTAGGAATAATTATCAAGCTTTTTTCCTTAATTATTGGAACTTCCCTTAAGAAAAGTTGTTCGGAACGCTGATCCTGCTTTAATACAAACAATTTAGCAATATCAACTATACTTCCGCCTCCAATTGCAATTACTCTATTATACTGAATGCCTCTTAAATCATATAGTATTTTATCTATCATCTCATCTGTCGGTTCACCAAGTGCATATTTTTCAGGAAAAACAACATTAAATTGTTTATTCTTATCTTTAAAATATGTATTAAAAATTGGTTCGATTGTTAGTATTAAATCTTTTTCATTAACATCAAATTCTTTATAAAATTCCTCAAACGTGTCAACCTTATGAATTTCCGGTACTAATAAAAATTGCTTCATTAAACTGCCTCCTAAACGCTATAAGCTTTCTTTGAATCTTTCTATGTATTCTTTTGCTAATTCATCCCTAAAGTCAGGGTGAGCAATACTGATTAGCGCTTTTGCTCTTTGTTTTAAACTTTTTCCTCGTAAATTAGCTATACCATATTCTGTTACAATGTATTCAACATCATTTCTTGATGTAGTTACGCATGAACCGTGGTCTAAAAATGGTACTATTCTAGATAATTTACCTTTAGCAGCTGTTGAAGGCATCGCAATTATAGCCTTTCCATCCTCAGCCATGCTTACGCCTCTTATGTAGTCTACCTGACCACCTACACCGCTAAATTGTTTCAGTCCTATAGCTTCAGCACAAACTTGACCCATTAAGTCAACCTGTAGGGCTGAATTTATAGAAACCATTTTATTATTTTTCATTATAGTAAGAGGATCATTAACATAATCAACAGGATATAGTTCTACAACTGGGTTATTATTGACAAAATCATATAGCTTTTTACTACCCATTAAAAATGTAACTACCATTTTTCCAGGATGTAGAGTTTTTTTGCTGTTATTAACTGCTCCTGAATTATACAAATCTACAATTCCATCTGAAAACATTTCTGAATGTATACCTAAATCCTTTTTATCTTTCAAAAATAGTAAAACTGCATCTGGTATAGCTCCAATACCAAGCTGTAAAGTTGAGCCATCTTCAATTAGGGAGGCACAATGCTCACCAATTGCCTTTTCTACATCTCCTATAACTGGAGGTGTTAGCTCTAAAAGTGGTTTAGAAACTTCTACTATAAAATCTATATCATTAATATTAATAAAATTGTCACCATAGGTCATAGGCATTTGGTCATTTACTTGCGCAATAACTATTTTTGCTAAATTAGCAGCAGGTTTTGTAAAATCACAAGATACCCCAAAGCTGCAATTTCCATTTTCATCAGGTGGTGAAACCTGTATTATTGCTACATCAACAGGTAGTTTAGTTTTAAATAGCTTTGGTACTTGGTAAAAAAATGTTGGAGTAAAGTCTGCTCTTCCATCATGTACTGCCTCTCTAGTCCCAGCGCCTACAAACAAAGCGTTATGTCTTAGATGACCTTTCATCTCGGGTCTTGTGTAACCACAGTTTCCCATGGCTACCAAGTGGACTATTTCTACATTTTCATACTGCAAATAATTTTCTACCATAGCATCAACAATAACTGTAGGCTCGCCTGTAGCATGACCTGTTACAACTCTGCAATTAGAAGGTATATGTTTAACTGCTTCGGAAGCTGTAGTCAATTTCTCTTTATATAATTTATTGTAGTCCAATATATCATTCCCTTCCTATTTAATATATTAACTATTCTTTTATACCGGCAATTTTCTTAGCCATATCTTTTTTAGCTTGTAAATTACCTTGTCTTGCTATCATTATTCTTTGAGCTTGTGGTGAACCTGCTCCATGCATTGATTCAGTTCTATATCCTACAGCAGATGATCCTAAACACATATTTTCTATAAATCTTAAAATTCTCATTCTGTTTTCTGTTGAAACACTGTCAACACCTTTGAAGTATTTGTTACATACTTCTCCTATTTCTGAAGATCTAAAGTCAGCTTGTGAAGGCATAGTTACCATAAGTCCGCCAGCTATATCTTCTGCAAGTCTTGTTATTTCGTAAGGGAATCTTGTTACATTTTGCTTACATACATTTGCTAAAAGCATATCAATTTGATAGTTTCCAGCTTCTGTTTTATCTCCCTCAGCAGAGCATGCTATACCACAGCAATATAATGTTTCATTTAAATGTGTCATCTCAATTAATTTATCTTTTATATGATTAGCTTTGCTTACACCGTTATAATCAGCAGCAACAGCAGCAGCACCAATTAAAACATCACCAACACCAACCTTGCAGCCGCCGTAGCTTTGTCTATGATATCCAGCGAATCTTTCAACCATAATTCCAGCAAACTCATATTCTTCACATAAGAACACCATGTCCCATGGAACGAATACATCATCAAATACTACTAAAGCTTCTTGTCCACCAAAGTTTTTATTTCCTAAATCTACATCAGCATCTTTTTCAAGCTTTCTCGTATCACAAGATTGTCTACCATATATCATATATACTCCCTCAGCATCAGAAGGTACCGCAAATGATACAGCATAAGCTTTATCCGCTTCTTTCATTGCTATAGTAGGCATAATTAAATGATCGTGTGAGTTAATAGATCCTGTTTGATGAGCCTTAGCTCCTCTAACTATAATACCATCAGCTCTTTTTTCAACAATATGTACATACATGTCCGGATCTTTTTGCTCAGAAGGAGATAAACTTCTATCACCCTTTGGATCTGTCATTGCTCCGTCAACAGTTAAGTCGTTTTCTTGAACATACTCTAAGTATTTTCTAAATCTTTCATGATACTTAGTACCATACTTTTTATCAACTTCATACGTAGTTGACCATATTGCGTTAAAAGCATCCATTCCAACACATCTTTGGAAGCATGATGCTGTTTTTTGTCCTAATAATCTTTGCATTTTAACTTTTTTAACTAAATCCTCAGTGCTTTGATGCAAATGACAAAATCTATTTACTTTATTACCTGTTAAATTAGATGTAGCTGTCATAAGATCCTCATATTCTTTGTCATGAGCTAAATCATATGTCATGGCTACAGAATTAATAGATGGTCTTATAATAGGGTGATCAACAAAATTTTCAACTCTTTCACCAAATACATAAACCTTTGTTTTAAGCTTTCTCAAGCTTTCAATATACTGTTCACCAGTCATTAATGCCATATTACTTACACTCCTTATATTTTTTAATATATTTTTATATTTTATTTATTTTTTTAAACTCAAATTTATAATAAGCAAATTATATGCCAACTTAGTTTATCTTTTGCCATTTAAAATATCTTTAGCAAAATTTATTAATTCATCACTTACACCTTGATATAGTCTAACACCGCCTATTTCAGGTATTTCCTCTCTTATTTTAGCTTCAATAATGTTTTCTAATGTTTCTTGAGAACAAGGGCAGCCACCACATGCGCCAAGCATTTTTATATATACAATATTGTCCTTAATTTCAACTAATTCTGCACTTCCATAATGTTCATTAAGTAGTGGATTAATTTCTTTATGTAAAATTTCATTAATTTTATTTTCCATGATAAATTTCTCCTAACAACTATGTAATAATTGTTTATAATTTATTTATAATTCATTTTGTAATTGTTTTTTGTTTCTTTTTTGCAACAGTAAAATTTATTTTATGCAAAAGAGAAGAGATATTGTTAAATCTTTAACATTTTATCGTATGTTGCGTTTTTGCAGCAATGTTGCAAATTTGCATCAGCGTATTTTTGTCTTTTTCTCACGAATGTTGATGAATCAATACCTAAAGCTTCTGCAGCATCACGTACGTTTTTATGTTTCTCATATGCCTTTGTTATCATTTCATATTCCAGTAAACTGACAGCATCCTTAAGGGTACTGCTTTCAAATCTATTTATTACTTCAATTTCTTTTTGCTTTAATATATTTGCAGGAAGATCCTTAAGACTGATTATATTATCATCATTAAGCAATATCATACGTTCTATAGTATTTTTTAGCTCACGAACATTACCTGGCCAGTTATAGTTATGAAGTATATCAATAACAGTATTATCAATTTTTTTATTTGAATTGTACTTCTTATTATAGTAACATTCAAAGTGCTTTGTTAGAAGTAATATATCATCCTTTCGCTCTCTTAGAGGAGGTACTAAGATAGGAATTACATTCAACCTATAGTATAAATCATCTCTAAATTGACCTTCTTCTACTAATTTTTCTAAATCCTTATTTGTAGCGGCTATAATTCTAACATTAATTTTTATTTCTTTACTTCCACCGATTTTTGTGATTGTTTCTTCCTGTAGCACTCGCAGTAATTTTACCTGCATATTAAGAGGTAACTCCCCAATTTCATCTAAAAAAATAGTACCATCATTGGCTAATTCAAAAAGCCCTGCTTTTCCTTCGTTTTTAGCACCTGTAAAAGCTCCCTTTTCATATCCGAAAAACTCAGTTTCTAAAAGGTTTTCAGGAATTGCACCGCAGTTAACCTTAATATAAGGCTTATTAGCTCTATGGCTATTTGCATATATGTATTTGGCAATACCTTCCTTGCCAACACCAGTTTCACCCAAAATTAAAACAGTAGTATCAACACTTGCAATTCTTTTAGCATTTTCCAATAACTTTGTCATTGATTTATGTTTTGCAATTATTTCACAGCCACCAACGATTTTTGATTTCAACCCTTCAAGTTGTAGTTTCAAATCCTCAAGTTCACTTATATCTCTTACATTTGTTACTACTAAAATAATATTTTTATTTTCATCAAATATTGGTGTACTTGTAACTATAACTGATTTTCCAGTCTTAAATGTTTGACTTAGGGTTGTTATCTTTTTATCTCTTAAGGCTATTAAAGTTGCAGATTTAGAAATAATATTAGATTTTTCTAAATCTAGCATATTTTTACCTAATACTTCTTCTTTTGTTATTCCAGCAATTCTTTCATATGATTTATTTACATATAGAGCATTTGCGTTACCATCAGTTATAAAAATACCATCATAAGATGATTCAATCACAGCTTCTAAATTGTTCTTTAGTATTAATTGAGAATTTTTAACCTTCTTTTCCATAATTAATATCTTACATCCTTCACCTTAATAATGTTTTATTAACATCATCCTACCATTTAGTTAAATAAAATACAACATATTTTAAAACATTTATTTTTAATAAACAAATTAATGAAAACAAATTATTTAATAAACTTATAATGAAAAACATTTAATAAAAATTACAAAAAACATTCAACATTGTCAAACATTTAACAAATATAAACGGTTAAGATACATAAATAATTTTGTGTAAAAATATATAAAAGCATGTAAGTATTGAAATTTACATATTTATAAAAATAAATAATTTGAAATAAAACTTGCATAACTCTTGATAAAT
>DLNM01000044.1:0-5627 GCA_002479485.1 Firmicutes bacterium UBA7510
GTCGAAGCAATTATTTGTCTACAAAGCTTACAACCGACTTTAGTCGGTAGCTAAATTCCTATTTATCTGAATAATATCTATGAAATTGTTGTTACTTTAACGTTTCCTTTTAACGAAAATTTAACATCATATAAAGCCATATCCGCAAGTCTATATAAATTGATAAAACTATCATTTTCCTGCTCTGACAATACTGCTCCAATGCTTATGCTTAGATTAGCATTTTCACATTCTTTTGTAAAATATTCTTTAAAGTCATTGCATATTTTGTTTGCTTTATTTAAAACATCTTCTTCTTTATTTATATTCTTTAGATAAACGATGAATTCATCTCCACCTACTCTTGCTATTATATCATTTTCCCTAGTATTTGCTTTAAGAATAGATGTTAAAGCAACTAAAACATCATCTCCTATTAAGTGACCACAGGCATCATTTATGGTTTTCAAGTTATCTATATCCATTAGAAGGATAGCTCTACTTTTACTTTTTTTCAAATCTAGTTCTATAAGTTTAGTTGCTTCTTTTCTATTGTATACCTGAGTTAAAGAGTCTAACGTGGCTTCCCTTATCAATTTATTTTGTAATTCTACTGTTTCAGAAATATCAATTATAATACTTATAATTGCAGGTCTTCCATCTTCACTTATAATTTTTTTACCTCTATCGTATACCCAAATATAGCTACCATCTTTTTTCTTCATACGATAACGAACTTCATATTCCTCACAATTTTTAATACCTTCTTCAACGGCTTGATTTACACTATCTAAGTCATCATGATGAATAGTATTAGATATTAATCCTTTTGTATCATGTACGTATTCATCATATGTATATCCTAAGTAGCCAAGAAGTTCATCATTAATCACGTATAAAGGAAAATTAGGCTCTAAATATCCACCTACAACACCACCTGGAATACTTTCCATTATTAATTCAGATAATTTCTTTTGTGATTCAATCTTCATTTTATTTAAAATATTATTGCTAAATCTTAGAGGAAAAAATTCTCTATCCTCTTGCATAGCTGTAGCTGATGACAGATGAAAATTACAAGCCTTATATTCATTACCACATAAACGAAATGTAGCAGTAAGCCTAGTTAAAAAATCTCTTACTATCACATTGCACATGCAAGTAGTAACTCCATCGACTATATCTTTTTCAGTATAGTTGTTTATTTTGTATTCAATAGGTGAAGGTTCAGCCTCTATTTCTTCAATAAGTAAATTTTCAAATTCTTTTTTGTTACTGGCAACTTCATGCGCACCAGTTCCTAAGCTATATAAATCATCTGTAACTAAAGAAAGTGTTTTTGCTACATCCCTCTCAACTAAATATGACTGAAAAAAAGTTTCTAAAGAATTAAGTACTTTATAATTATTTTCTTTACTTTTGTATATCATACGCGGTTTACTCCTTATTATTTATGCTATAAACTCTATAACGAAAAATTTTATTTTTCTATTTCGTACTTCCAATCTATAATCCCACCAAAATCATAGACGTTTGTATAACCCATATTTATGAGTTTTTTGCTAGCTTGTGCACTTCTTCTGCCACTTCTACAATACACTAAGATTTTTGCATCTTTGTCCTTTAATACTTCATATGCTTTGCTAGTTATTTCTGTATCAGGAAGCAATATAGCATTTTTTATGTGTCCTTCATTATATTCTTCCTGTGTTCTAACATCTAGTATAATAACATTTTCGCTATCAATTATTTTTTTTGCTTCTTCAGCAGTAATTTTTTGATATGAAATACTTTCACTGGTGGTTACTTTAGTGCAACCTACTAAAACAAATATTATGACACAAGTAGCTAAAGTTAAATACAAAAAATTCCTCATTATGTCACCTTTCCTCATAATAATTTCTTTCAACCTTATATTATAATTTTTTTATAAATATTGCAACAAAATAATAGCTATATATTTAATTTATTCCAAAACATTATTTATTCTGTTATTTACTATTCTAGTTCGAATTGTCCTGTGTAAAGCTGATAATACTTACCTTTTTGACTTATTAGCTCGTCGTGATTGCCTTTTTCTATCACTTTTCCGCCTTCTAAAACCATTATTAAATCTGAATTTCTAACTGTGGATAGCCTATGAGCGATAATAAAAACTGTACGCCCTTGCATTAACTTATCCATACCTTGCTCTATTAGCTTTTCAGTTCTTGTATCTATAGAGCTGGTTGCTTCATCAAGTATCAGAACATGTGGATTTGCCACCGCCGCACGAGCAATGTTAAGTAACTGTCTTTGTCCTTGACTTAAATTTGCGCCGTCAGAAACTAACATAGTATCATACCCTTTTGGCAAATGCTTAATAAATGAATGTGCATTGGCAAGCTTTGCAGCCTCTATTATCTCATCATCAGTCGCATCTAACCTGCCGTATCTTATATTTTCTTTTACAGTTCCTGTAAACAAATGCGTATCCTGCAAAACCATAGCAAGTGAACGTCTTAAATCATCCTTTTTAATTTTTTTTATGTCAATTCCATCATAGGTTATAGTTCCCTCTTGAATATCATAAAATCGATTTATTAAGTTCGTTATTGTAGTTTTTCCTGCACCGGTTGAGCCTACAAACGCAATTTTTTGTCCTGGGCTTGCATGCAATGATAAATCATGTAAAACTGTATGATTTTGTTCATAACCAAAGTTTACATTTTTAAATTCTACATTACCTTTAACTCTAACGCTATCATTTTCATTATTTCCAGTATTCCATACTGCGATATTATTGTCATTCTCTAATGTAATTCTGCCTTCGTCTGTCTCTGGAGTTTCATCTATGATTTCAAAAATACGTTCAGCTCCTGCAAGAGCTGCAAGTACTGAATTAAATTGTTGAGAAATTTGCGTTATAGGCTGCGAGAAAGATCTTGTATACTGCAAAAATGAAGCAATAGTACCTATATCTAAAAATCCTTTAATTGTCATCAGCGCGCCAATAGTTGCAGTCAGCGCATAATTAAAATACGATAAATTACCCATTACTGGCATTATAACACTGGCATATATATTGGCATTAGTAGCTGCATCTCTAAGATTATTATTCAAAACTTCAAATTCAGATTTTACTTTTTCTTCATGAGTAAACACCTTTACAACCTTTTGTCCTTCAATCATTTCTTCAATATAACCATTAGCTTCACCTACTGCTTTTTGCTGATTCCTAAAGTAAGTCGCACTTCTTGATCCTATAAATTTTATTATACTAATCATAACAAATATCATTATTATAATCAAAATTGTTAGTACAGGGCTTAATACAAGCATCATTATAAATGTACTTATAACAGTTATAGAGGATGTCATAAGCTGTGTAACACCGTTATTTAGTGATTCTCTTAAGGTATCAACATCACTTGTATATCTGCTCATAAGCTCCCCATGAGTATGAGTGTCAAAATATTTAATAGGCAAATCCTGCATATGATTAAATAAATCTTTTCTTATTGTATTAAGTGTCTTATTGGAAACAAATATCATAATTCTTGCATATGTGTATGTTGCCACAACTCCAAGTAAATATACGCTCACCATAATTAAAAGCATCTTAATTAGTGGAGTAAAATCTGAGGTTTGTATATTTTTACCTATAAGTGGTACTATACCTTCATTTATGAGAGGCTTTAAGAAATATGTCCCAGCAACCGAGGCCCCTGAGCTAATAACAATTAAAATTGCTACTAAAATAAGCAACCATTTTTGTCTAAGCATGTAGCTAAGAATCCTTGTCAATGTTCTTTTTATGTTCTTTGGTTTTCTTCCACCGTGCATTTGCATTCTTCTTCCTTGCATATTAAGCCACCCCCTTTTGTTGCGAATTATAAATTTCTTGATATATTTCATTAGTTTCTAAAAGTTCATCTGGAGTACCTATTGCATTTATTCTACCATCATCTATAATAATAACCTTATCTGCATCGCATATTGAAGTAATACGCTGAGCAATTATTATAACTGTAGTATCTTTTAGATTTTCATTAAGAGCTTCTCTAATTCTTGTATCAGTGGCAGTATCTACAGCACTAGTGCTATCATCTAATATTATAATCTTAGGTTTTTTCAAAAGGGCTCTTGCAATACACAAACGTTGCTTTTGTCCACCAGATACATTAACTCCACCTTGGCCAAGTTCAGTATCATATCCTTTTTCAAAGGACATAATAAAATCATGTGCCTGTGCATTTTTACAAGCCTCCATTACCTCTTCATCAGTAGCATTTAAATTACCCCATTTTAGATTATCCTTTATTGTTCCGGAGAATAAGACATTTTTTTGGAGTACCATGCTCACTTCATCTCTTAAAGTATCTAGCTTATAATCTTTAACATTATTACCGCCAACCAGTACCTCTCCTTCTGTTGTATCATAAAGTCTAGGTATTAATTGAACTAATGTTGTTTTTGATGAACCAGTTCCTCCAATTATGCCAACTCTTTCACCAGGTTTGATTTCAAAGTTAATATTATCTAATACATTATTTTCAGACTCATTATTATATTTAAAAGAAACACTATTAAATACAATAGAACCATCTGGAACTTTTAAACCCTTGCTAGCCGAGTCTGTAACATCAACCTTTTCATCAAGTATTTCTACTATACGGGAAACTGATGCTCTTGACAATACAAGATTAACAAATATCATTGATATCATCATAAGTGACATAAGTATTTGTGAAACATAACTAATAAAACTTATGAGCTCACCTGTATGCATAGTTCCACCGATTACCTTTATACCACCAAACCAAAGTATTGCAATAATACAACTATACATAGTCATCTGCATTATTGGCATATTCCATATAAGTATTTTTTCAGCGCGCAATGAAGCATTCATAAGTCCATCATTTGTTTCCATAAATTTATCTTTTTCAAATTTTGAACGTACAAAGGATTTAACTACCCTAACAGATATTAAATTTTCTTGTACTGTAGCATTCATAGCATCATATTTTTTTAGCATTGCATGAAACCTTGGATAAGTTTTCATAGCAATAAATGATAAGGAAATAGCTAAAATTGGTATAGCTACTAAGAAGACACTTACTAAGCTTTTATTAATACTATATGCCATTATTGTAGCACTCACGAGCATAACAGGGGCTCTAACTGCAATTCGAATTATCATCATAAATGCATTCTGTGTGTTATTAACATCTGAAGTTAATCTAGTCACCAAAGATGCTGTGCTGAATTTATCAATATTGGCAAATGAAAATTCTTGTATTTTATCAAATACTCCTTTTCTAATTTCACTGCCAAATCCCATACCAGCCTTAGCACCACAAACAGCAGAAATAACTCCAAATAACATTGCTAAAACAGCCATTATTATCATTAATCCGCCTGTTTTTAGCACATATGTAATGTCCTGAGAAGCTATACCCACATCTACTATTTGTGACATAAGAAATGGTATTCTAATTTCTAAAAGCACCTCTATAATTATTGCTAAAGGTGCTAAAATCGCGAATAATTTATATTTAGATAAATAAGGTTTAAGCTTTTTAATCATATTGCCTCCATTACGCCGTTTCACGACGTCATTATAATCTTAGCGTAAAATATTTTTCACACTTGAAGAATCGTTT
>DLNM01000044.1:5863-6517 GCA_002479485.1 Firmicutes bacterium UBA7510
GTTTTTTCTTCACTCTTTCTCCTTTTTCTTAATTTGCTCATGTATTAATTTTTCTTCTGCTATTAGAGAAAATGTAGTTTTATCTTTAAATTCATCAGTAGATAGATTTTCAAGCATCCTACCAAAATAATCATACATTGTTTTGCGTTCTTCCTCTGAAAAACCCTTAAACAGTTTCTCATCTATAGCATTAAAATCATTTCTACAAGTTTCATAGGATTCAATACCCTTTTGAGTAATTGTTATGCGGTTGCACCTTAAATCATTCTCATCACATAACTTTTCTAAAAATCCTGTTTTTTGCATTCTTTTTATAGATGTTGCAATAGAAGGTGGTGAAATTTGTAAGAAATCTGCTATATCCTTCTGAGTGCACATATTATTGCGTTTTACATATTCAAGTATCGGAAATTGGCCAAAATACATATCATTTTTCATTGCTAATCTATGAATTAAAATTCTATGCATAATATTTAATTTATTCATTCTACCTATAATACATCTTAAATCCATTTAATCCTCCAAAATAAAATTTAGTTAATCGGTTAATAGTAAGCCGATTAACTATTAACCAGTTTACTATTATTTTATATATTTGTCAATATCGTATTATAAATAAGAATTTAACTTACTAAGTTAGTAGACAAATAATTG
>DLNM01000069.1:0-1338 GCA_002479485.1 Firmicutes bacterium UBA7510
TTAATTATTGCTATGATAAATTCTTATTTATTATAAATCCTCCAGCTTATAGCCTGGATGTTTATATATAGTATCTTTTTTATCTTCAATATCTGTTTGATATACCTGTTTCCAAGCATCCTTATTTATTTCTTCAATAGCTACAGATATGCTTTCTGAAGTACAGCCAAGAACATCAATCATAGCCTGTTCAATTTTTACTGCTAATTCTTGTCTAGTTTTTTCATCACGTCCAGGAAACATTTTAACAATAGCATGTGGCATTTTTGCTCACCTCCAAATAAATATTATTAGCCTAACAAAAATCCATATTTAAGCGGATCATTTTTATCAATTAAATAAGTTGAAATTCCGGTTATATACGCACTACCAGTTATTTGAGGCACAATAGCTTTGAATTCTCCTACTACCGTTTCTTCCTTAATAGTTCCTGTAAAGTGTGATCCTATTACGCTTTCTGTAACGATACTTTCTCCAACTGATAATTTACCTAATGAATGAAGCTTAACCAATAAAGAGCTTGTACCTGTTCCGCATGGTGAACGATCACATTGTCCGTCACCAAAAATTACAGTATTGCAAATATCTGCGCCTTCGTGGTCAGAGGTCACGTAAAATTCGCAATGGTCTACAACAGTTATGTCAAGTATAGGGTGCTTTACATTTATCTCTTTATTTATTTTATTTAACAGCTTCATACCAAGAGTTGAAAATTTAGATACATTTTTAGCACCTATTTTAAAATCAAGCTGTGTTGCATCAACAAGCGCAAAGAAATTGCCTGCAAAAACAATATCAAACTTGATGTCAGTTCCATCAATGTTTAATAAGTTATTTTCTTTACATATAAAACTTGGTACGTTAGTAATTGTAACCTCAGTAGCCTTTTTATTATCAATTTTAACTCTTGTACGAATAATACCAGCAGGTGCATCGAGTATAACATCAGTATAGGGCTCAACCATAGGAACAAGTCCAGCCTCTACACATACAGTAGCAGTTCCAATTGTGCCATGACCGCACATGTTGAGATATTCACCTGTATCCATATATACAACACCAAAATCAGCTTCATCATTTACAGACTCCATTAACACAGAACCAAACATATCTGCATGACCTCTTGGCTCGTGCATAAGTGCTGTACGTATATACTGGCAGTTTTCCTCTAAGAATTTTTTCTTTTCAATCATTGTATTTCCTTCAATTTTAGGAAAACCTGATACTACAACTCTTGTGAATTGACCAAGAGTGTGTGAATCAACAGCGGTAAATTGTTTTTCAAAATCATTTGGATCTATTTTAATTTTAAGCTCCATAATTACCTCACATTATGCC
>DLNM01000069.1:1596-5367 GCA_002479485.1 Firmicutes bacterium UBA7510
TTGATTTTTCCATAGAGTGAAAAGTTCACTTTTCTACCAAGTTTGCATTGCTCCACCTTCATCGGCAGGTTTACATGTAGCAGCATAAAGCGCTAGTATACCTTTAGTTGTTTTTGGCTCGGGTCTTACCCATCTTTTTCTGCGGTCATTGATTTCATCACTAGAAAGTTCAACTTCGACAGTAGACTTAGCTAAATCTACAACTACCATATCACCATTTTCAATGAGAGCAATTACGCCACCGTCCCAAGCCTCAGGTACTACGTGTCCAACAATAGCTCCATAGTTAAAGCCAGAGAAACGTGCATCAGTTACTAAGCCAACGCTGGTATGCAATCCGTGTGCAACCAATGCATCAGTAGATAACATCATTTCCTTCATACCAGGTGCACCCTTACAGCCTTCATAGCGTATTACAATAACATCACCAGGTACGATATCTCCTCTTTGGATTGCTGCATAAGCATCAGAATCATTATCATAACATTTTGCTGGTCCTTTGAAGTATTTCATACTTTCAGGCACTCCTGTTGGGCGAATAATTGCACCATTTGGTGATAGATTTCCTCTTAGAACTTTTAACCCTGGTTCATTAAACAATGGATTGTCTAAACTTCTAATTATATCAGAACTAACTGCTTTAACATTTGCTAATAAATCCTTCCATGTGTTGCCAAGAAGAGTAGGTACATTAGTGTGTAGTTTGCTTTCAAGCATTTTCATAACTACAGGCATACCACCTGCATGATAGAAGTCAACTACTGTGTATGGGCCACTAGGTATAACTCCAGTAATACAAGGAATTTCTTTTGCCAAATCTTCAAAGTCTTGCATTGTTATATCTAAATCTAGCTCTCTAGCTATGGCTAATATATGTAATACAGCATTAGTTGAACCAGCTATTGCCATATCAACCATAATTGCATTTAAAAGTGTTTCTCTTGTTATTAAGTCTGATGGTTTTATATTTCTTTTTGCTAATTCAACAATAAATTCACCAGCTTCTCTTGATTTTCTAAGTTTTAAGTTATCAGATGCTGGAATGTTTGCAGTTCCTGGTAGCACTAAGTTCATTACCTCACCTAACATTTGCATAGTGTTTGCAGTTCCCATAGAAGGGCAAGCACCAAATGAAGGACAAACATACTCTTCAAGTTCTTCAAGTTTTTCTAATTCTCTTTTATATTCAGGGTCATTTTTATCAATATTGTCTTTTTGCAACTTTAATGTAGCTACATCTAGTTCAGCCTCTACAATTTTCTTTCCGCAATAATGTCCTGATGACATACATCCACCTGTTACAACTATTACAGGAAGATTAACACGTGCTGCTCCAAGGTAAGCTCCTGCAATGATATTGTCACAAGATGCTACTAATACTAACGCATCAAAGTTATGTACTTTTGCTACAAATTCTATAGCCATTGCAACTGCATCTCTGCCTGCAAGTTCATATTTTAATTCTTCTGCTCCGTTAGCAACATTTCCACAAGTTGCTGGGATACCAAATTCAAATGGGATTCCTCCACCTGCCCAAACTCCTTGCTTCACTACCTCTGCGATTTGGCGTAAATGAGCGCTTCCAGGTGAACCCTCCATAAATGAATTTGCTATTCCTATATGCGGTTTAGTTTTAATGTCTCTATCGCCAAAGCCCGAAGCCTTTAGCATAGTACGTCGGTGTGTAGCAGCAGGTCCGCTCCAATAAGATCTAGTTAAGTCCATAATTATCTCTCCTTTTTTATTCTAATTCAATTCCTATTCCTAGTTTCTTAGCTTTATTATAAATGTAATCGGCAACAGTTATATCAAAAAGTGCCATTCCAACAGATTTATAAAATGTTGTTCCGTCAACATTTATTTCTTTATCTAAATATTCACCAAGTGTATGTATTTGATTTTCCTTAATCCAGCCTTCACGAAGAGGATTAATTAAATCTCCTGTTTCTTCCTTAGCAAATTCAACATCAATGAATATATCATCAACTATTTCGAATAATGCTTGCGGATATTCTTGCATAGTAGGCTTATAAGAACCAATACCGATAAAATGCTTTTCTCTTAACAAGTCAGCATCATTTGGAAGTACTGGCTTCGGAGATGTAGTTACAGTGACAATTACCTCTGAATTACTTAATAATTCCTCTGTTGAATCCGCAACTCTTATTGATACATTTGGCAGTGCATTCTCAAGTCGTTTTTTAAATTCCTCTGCTTTATCCTTAAAAATATCAAATACTATAATTTGCTTAATATTTCTGATTTTACACGCATACAAGCATTGATAGTAGCCTTGAATTCCTGTGCCAACAATTCCTAGTGTTGTTACATTTTTAGGAGTTGTGTGCTTTATTCCGCATGAACCAACAGCTCCTGTTCTATATGCTGTTAATGTTGAGCCCTCCATTATGCAGTTTATTTTACCAGTTTGTACATCGTTTAACAGCATAACACCTTGTATTGTAGGAATTCCTTTTTGAGCATTTTCTGCATATAAAGTTAGTATTTTTGTTCCCTTTACTTCATCAGTAAAGCAAGGCATGTATAAATAGGTTTCTTTATCTTTTCTGTTAACTGTTATACGATCAGGCTGTGTAAAGTTTCCTGTTTCGTATAGAAGCATTGCACTTTCAATAATTTCAACAACTTCCTCGTGGTTGATAACTTTTTCAATATCATTACTGCTTAAATATAGCATTACTATCACCTCTTTATTTTTAGTAGTTACCCAAGGTAACTATTAAAAATAATTTTATCACAAAAAAAACTTTTGTCAATTTCTAAGTAATGGTTTTTTATAACTATTCTGATGGATTTTTATATTTAATACAAAAAATCAGAGACATATTAATATTTAAATATATCTCTGATTTTTGACATATGAGGTCCGAATATATCCTTAGTACTTTGATCAAGATTTTTTAGTATGTTAGCTGTATATGCGTCGTGAACAATATACTCTCTTGCTAAAAACACCATTGGCTCAAACTGTGTGGTTAAAGCACTTGCAAGTGTATGATTGTAAATAGTGCTCATCATCATGTTATTGCCATTGCTTACGATATTAATCCATCTTGATTTCATTTCCTCAAGTTTTTCAGTTTCAAAATAATGTGCATAGTACCTATTAAATGGCATTTCATAATTTCCTGTTTCACTGAAAAGTATAAGTATAAAGTTTTCTATTCTTTCCTGTGCAGCCTTTAATAATTCCATTAGTTCATTGTCTATATCTTCTTTCCAAATTTGAATCAGTAGTTCATCCTGTGCATTTTTAATTAGGTTCTTGGCTTTTATTATTACGTTATCATAACCATCAATATTCCAAATTTCATTATGGTCAAATGTACTTGTATTATGCTGGTTTAGAGATTGTTTTAAATTAATCATATCTTTATTTAAGCTGTCTGATAACATATTAATAAATTCATCTACAGGTATTGCTGTATATAAAATTTGATTATTTATTGTTTTTTGAATCAATCCTTTTTTTAGCAATGATTCCAAAGTGTTATACACTTTAGATCTTGGAACTGAAGACATCTTGCTTATTTCATATCCAGTAGATTTTCCGATTTCTAATAAAGCTATATAAACCTTTGTCTCATATTCTGTAAAATTATATTTTTTCATTAAGTTAATAATATGTTCCATAATTATTTTAACCTTTTCACCTTTCTAAATACAAAATTATATATCTTAATTATCATGTTAATTCTACAGTATTTTAAATTATTAAGCAAATCATAATTAATAATAAAAATTTTTAAA
>DLNM01000072.1 GCA_002479485.1 Firmicutes bacterium UBA7510
AAATAAAGAATTAATGGACGAAGATGAATACAATAATTTTATTAATAGAAGTTGCAGTAAATTTTTAAAATCATTATAATGAAAACTCTGTAAAAGAGTTTTCATTTTTTATCTAATAGGAAAGTTCACTTTTTTATAATATATTTAATAAATTCTTAATCTTTTCATCATATAAAATTAACTTTAATGTTATATTATTAATAATAATGTTAAATAATAATACAATGATGTGCAATCATCTATATAAAAGGAGCTGTATTTAATGAAATTTAAATATGTATTTTTCGATTTTGATGGTACAATTGCAGATACTGAGAAAATAAATTTTAAGATATTTGAGCAACTAGCTGATATGTATAAAATAAGAAGAATTTCTTATGAAGAGTTAGTTAATATAAAAAAAATGAGCGCAAGACAATTAATTGATTATTTAGAGGTAAAAAAGCATAAATTACCTTTTATTTTAAGACGTGGTAAAAAGCTTCTAAAACAAAATATTGAAAATGTAGGTTTATGTAAAAAGAACTTTGTTGATATAGTAAAAGCATTAAAGGAAAATGGAGTAAAAGTAGCAATTATAACCACAAACTCTAAAAATAATGTAGCTTCATTCTTAGATAATCATGCAATTGATTGTTTTGATTTTATTATTAGTTCATCTATGTTTGGAAAAGAGCGTAAGATAAGGAAAATTATGAGAAAAGAAAATTTAGGGTCAAATGACGTATTATATGTTGGTGATGAAATAAGAGATATAACTGCAGCAAAATTATCTAATATAAAAATAGCTTCAGTATCATGGGGTTATAATACTGTTGAAAGTCTCTTAAAGCATAAGCCCGATTATATGTTAAACGATCCATCGGAATTAATAGATATATGCGTGTAAAACTACGAACAATATATTCATATAAATGTATATTGTTCGTAGTTTTGTGTTTTAATACACTTTTTCCTATGAATATAAATTTTTTTCTTGCTAATATACGAATGATATGATATATTTTATTCTATTAAAAAAAATGGGAGGCAACAATGAGTAGTAAAATTTATACAATTAAACCTGATTGTCATACAAAAGATAATCTAACAAAAATATTAAGAGACCATCCTGAAATACAGTTTGTCTCTTTTATGGGAATAGATATCGGCGGAAATGGAACTGATGAGAAAATCCCTGTTAAGCTTTTTTTAGATGATATAGATAATATGTTAAAATACGGCATACAGACAGATGGTTCAAGCGTTGAGTTACAAGGCATAGCTATATTAAGCAATGCAAGAGTAGATTTGAAGCCTGACCTAGACTGTACATGGTTTATTGATTACAACGACGACTACTTATATGAAGATAATGGATTGCCTGTTGGAACTTTAAAAATACCAGCTTTTCTTATTCATAATCATAGAGAAGTATGCTCACGTTCAATTTTGAAAAGGGCTGTTGAGAATTTTAAGGATAGAATAAAAGATTTACTTTATGATAATCCACAAATATGTGAAAAATATGGTTTTGAATATAAAGATATACAAGAAATTAAATTAACAAGTGCCACTGAGTTAGAAATGTGGGTACAGACACCTGAACAAAGCGCTGATTTAGAAGCTCTATCTGCATCCCAAACTCTTAAGGAACAATATTGGAAAAGAACTATGGGCACAGTAAGAACCGTTATAGAAAAAAGTATGAATGAGCTTGAGAAATATGGTTTAGAGCCTGAAATGGCGCATAAAGAGGTTGGTGGTATAACAAATACTATCGATTCGTCAGGTAAAATAACTCATGTTATGGAACAGTTAGAAATAGACTGGAAATACTCGGACGCCCTTCAAGCAGCAGACAATGAAATAGTTGTAAGAGAAATTTTAGAGGATACGTTTAGAAGCCATGGACTAATTGTCACTTTTAAAGCAAAACCACTTGAAAGTGTTGCCGGAAATGGTGAACACGTACATCTTGGAGTTGCAATAAAAATATATGGTGGCAGAATAATCAACTTGTTCGCCCCTACAGATATGAAAAAGGATTATTTAAGTGAAATAGGATATGGAGCATTAATGGGACTTCTAAAAAATTATGAAGTTATAAATCCTTTTGTTACAGCTACTAATGATGCTTTTAATAGGCTTAAGCCGGGCTTTGAAGCTCCAGTTTGTATTGTTACCTCACTTGGAGGAAACAAAGAAACCCCTTCAAGAAATAGATCTGTACTTGTAGGTGTAATAAGAGACATTGAAAACCCACTTGCTACAAGGTTTGAATTAAGATCTCCAAATCCATATTCAAATACTTACTTGGTTATGTCAGCATGCTTCCAAGCAATGCTAGATGGCATCACTAATATATTGAGGCTTAAACTTGATACTAAAAAATTGGAAATTGAAATATCTAAAAAAATTGGCGAAGATGCACATTACCTAAATAAGGACAGAGAATATAGAAGCGAAGAGGATGTTTTTGAACACTATACAGAAGAAGAAAGAGAAAAGCTATATGGCAAAGCACCTGCAACTGTATGGGAAAATCTTGATGGATTTAACAAATGTGCGAATAGACAAAGTGTTTTAAAAGCTGGAGACGTATTTACCGATGACATTATCAATTCCTTTGTACTGGTAACACAAGAAAAATGGGTTAATGAACTTAAGGGTAGAATAATACCAAACAATATAGATATAATAAGAAGTTTTGTAAGGCTTCATAATGACACTGATTGTGATTTAGACGTTGTAAATTGGGAAAATGTAATGTTTTTAAAAACAAAATTAATGAAAGACACAATGCATAAAAAAAGTATTTTCACACGTTTAGTTGAAGCATTAAAAGATAAAAATTACTTTGAAGCTTCAGAACTTCAAAAACTGATGAATGAAAAGATGACCGAAGTTAGAGTTGCATACAGTTCTTATAAAAGAAATATATTTTAAGTGAGCCCATGCTGGGTACATTATTAAAAGCATAAAGAGCTTAAAAAGCATCTTTATGCTTTCATATTTACATTATTTAAATTTTAGATAAATCATTTTGCAGATTATATAAATATTCATAATATCCATCTCTGTCTTTTAATTCGTTATGTGTACCTTCCTCTACTAACCGCCCGCTTTTAAAAACTAATACTCTATTTGCTATTTTCTCAATATTATATAATCTATGTGATATAAAAATTCCTATTTTATTTTGAGCCAATACTTTGCTTCTTTCAAAGACTTCATATTCTGATATAGGATCAAGTGCAGAGCTTGGTTCATCAAATATGAAGCAACTTGCGTCGCTAAAAAATGCTCTTGAAATAGCTATTTTCTGCCATTGCCCTCCCGACAATTGAACACCGTCCTCAAACCAGACTCCTAACTGACTATCCACTCCTTTAGGTAATTCATCAATTAAGCTTTTTATGTAGGGCTCTTCCACTGTTACGTTCAATTTATCGCAGTTTTCATTTGATATATTCATAATTCCCACCTTGAAATAATCTATTTGATATGATTAATTATTTTATGCTACATACAAAATAAAATAATTTAAAGCTATTGTATACATATTCCACAATCCATGTACACATATTACACAAAGCGATGCTTTTTTATTACTGAAATATGCTGCTACATATGTATAAGCGAAGATAAGTCCCGCAAGAAAGGTATTGAGAACTTTCACATAGGAATTATATGCAGACATATGACCCATACCAAAAATTAACGCTGAAATAATTATAGGTATGAAATTAGCCCAAAATCCTTTTTCCTCAAAAAATATCCTTGTAAACCCCCACACTATTCTAATCACAAGTGTTTGAGTTAACAGTGTTTCAAGAATTGGAGACATAACACCGGTTCTAAAAATCACTTCTATTAATTTGTTTATGCTATCCATATTATATCGTTCAGCCATAATTTTTGGATATGTTGGTGTTATAGGAAAAATTTTATATAATGGTGAAACTATCATTTGTGCTATATGTAGTAAAAAAAACATTAATAATATTAATTTAAACGTTGATAAATTTAAAATTTTATTATGTAAATTTGTTAGAATATTCTTTATCTTCATTATTTCCTCCATTACGCTACTTCTGGCGTTACAAAATTTGATGAAGAATCGTTTTTTGAGTCTTCCATAGAGGGAAGAATGTTTTATCTTCACTCTTTATCTCCTCAAACGATAATAATTTATAATATAACGATATATATTTACTAAGTTTTTTAGTTAATTATTTTATCTATGTATCTTAATAATTAGTATTATTTACGCTATTAATACAAACTTCCTATGTACCATTGTCTACTGGTGGGCAACCACAATCTGAACGATAAGTTGAAGCACCATGACAACCCCCAACTGTTTCGCATGTAGCCATACTATCAATAAGACAATCAAGTACCGGAATTGTGTAACAATCTTGCGTTGGACAAGAAATCCAACTATATACACTTGCTACGCTTATATCCTTATTATTTGTTACTGAAGTATTTTGTAAATCTAAATCAAAATCTGAATAATTTGTCATATTATTTTCTCCTTATATACAATGTTTTGTAAAAGATATATCGCTATTTGCAAAATAATTGTATTAAATTAGCAACAATTTTTTCATCCATGTTGTTTTGATAGAATTAAAAGTGTTTAGTAGTACCAATACTACTCCCAATGAGCCGTAATAAAATTAACTCTATCCTCAATCTTAGGCTCATATTTGCCATATTCATTTTCCTTTAGATTTTCATCCTTATAGCCAAAGAGAGTAGTATGGTCATACATATCTATTAAAATTTTTGTTATTTCATTTATTTGAGTTATAACTTCATTGCTGATATCATCCATCGATTGAAAGTAAGCTAGCAAACCGGCAAATCCATGACATATTGTAGGCGACTTAAAGCTCCAATTTTGTGGATATTTTACTAAATAATCAAATGATTACTTGCAATTTCTAAAGCTTTGTTATTTTTAACTATATCACCTGCGATATACACAGCCTTTCCTATACCTATGGCTCCATAGCACCAAGATGCCCTTGTATTGGATGTATCGGCCTCTTTATTTATATATTTTTCTAAGCTTACTCTTCCGGAAAAGATTCTGTAGCCTAAATCATTTGTATAACTAAACTTCAACATATCATTTAGCATATAATTAATTGCTTTTCTTTGTTTTGGTATTTCTATACCGAGCTTTATAGCCTTAGACATTATTAGCATTGGGCCGGCGATTCCATGGGATAAACTAAAATTAATGCATCCATTTTTGTATAGTTTTTTATCAAAATCAGTAAATTGGTTTTCGTTTTTTATATAATATCTTGGAAGCTTGTACTCCTTAAATTCAATTTTTTCTGTTAAACTAATAAAATATTTGATTATTTCTACGAGAGTATTCCTTATATAATCCTCTTTATAAAATATGAGCAAGTAATTTGCTACCCCAGACAATCCAATCATTACATCAAAATCACTCATTTTTATATATTTAGAATCTAGGTTTATTTGATTTAAGTTATATAAAACTCTTTCTACTATCAAGTTATTTATTGTATTTAAAATTTTTTCATAATTGCCGGTTGTTTTTTGACAGAGTGTATAGCTAGTCCAAAATCTGCTAAACCATTGTATAAGGAAGTTGACATAAATATTAAATTCTTCTCTATATATTCTTTGCACTTAATCATATACTTGTGTACTAAACCTTCATAGTCAATATCTGTAGATATTACATCCTTAATATCTCCTAAAAATAAAAGAACCGAAGACAAAATACTTATTTTATCTTCAGTAGTATTAGATAAGCATAATTCTAAAAATTTATTTTCATCCTTAATTAATTCTATAGTATTATTAATTATATTCAAAATTTCCAATGAATTATTTTCAGATATGTAATCGAAATGTTGCTGTACAAAACTATCATTTATGTTTTCATATTTACTCATAATATTCCTGTAACTCCTCTTGCATCAATTTCTCTAATATATTATGATTTGTTAAATTTATATCAATTTGCAATCAATATATATTTTATTATCATTAACATCTTGAATAAAGAGAACTATAGTTGTCATCATTTATTTATTAATATAAAAAACAAAAGCATAAAGAGCTTAAAAAGCATCTTTATGCTTTAGTATTATTTTTTGTATTATTTTTCTTCTTAGTTTTCTCACTTTTCTCACTATTATTGTTAATTTTTTTTCTTTCCTTTGGTTGTACGACAATAAGCTGATTTGTATATACACTTAAGCCTGCACAAGTTATACCTTGTGTTATTCCAACAAATACACACATTAACATTGATTTGTAATTACTTAAATCTGAAGTTGCCATACTATATATAGTTGCTAGAACAACTCCTAAAATCCCAAGTATAAAAGGTATACGGGTTGCATGTACAATTTTTGTACGTTTTATTCCTTTTCCTACGATGTACAATACTGGTACTAAAATCAACAATTCTGGTTTTATAAAGTTTTTTATTTCGTACACTTTAAATCACTTCCTTATATAGAATTTTATTTTATACAAATATAAGATTTTATCTTATATTAATATATTATATGCACTTGTCCAAAAAAAGTTTACAGAAATTATCATTTTTTTAATTGCCAAAACATATAAATTGAATATTATATAGTACAAGCGTTTTTATCGTATATTCGTAAAATAGAATTAATTAACGAAACTATCAGATTAAATATGAGAGGTGAAAAAAATGTTTTATAATAAAACGTATAAAATAACATCACCTTATGGAATAAGAACACTTAATGGAAAAACAGAAAATCATAAAGGTGTTGATATAGTAGGAATAGATGACAAGACTATTCTTTCACCTATAGATGGAATAGTACAAAGCTCAACTATAATTAGTGATAAAAGTAATTTAACATGGCAATGGGGAAACTATATAAGAATTGACTCAACAGATGGCTTTAGGCTATTTTTCTGCCATTTAAGTAAAAGGTTAGTTAAAAAAGGTGATAAGGTAAAAAAAGGTCAACCTATAGGTATAGAAGGAAATACCGGTTATTCATTTGGAATACATCTGCATTTTGAAGTTAGAAATTCAAAAAATATATCAATAAATCCTATAGAATATATGAAAAAAGATAGCAAAATGCAAGGCATTGATGTAGCAGATAATAAATCAAAAAAATAATCAGTATAAATAAAAATTCAAATAATGGTTAAATTATCTAAAAGCATTAATACTAATCTCAAATAAAAACCTAATAATTGAGATTAGTCTGAGAAATTTAAATAATTAGTTTTATAAAATTAACTATTTAAATTTCTTTTTATTTAATGTACAATATAATAGTCCATGCACAAGTTCTTAATGGCATTCTGTATAAATAGGTGCATGGACATAAAATTGACTATTTTGTTTTCAGAAAGGAACTTACAAATAAATGCTTAACAAAGAACAAATACAAAAACGCCGCATCTTCGGTATAATTTCTCACCCAGATGCTGGAAAGACTACTCTTACAGAAAAGCTATTGCTACATGGTGGAGCAATACGTGAGGCTGGAGAAGTAAAAGCTAGAAGAAATGAAAAATCCGCAAAATCCGACTGGATGGAAATTGAGAAGCAACGTGGTATTTCAGTTACATCATCAGTTATGCAATTTGAGTATAATGACAAAATTATTTCTATCATGGACACACCAGGTCACAATGATTTCGGTGAAGATACTTATCGTATACTTACATCTGTAGATAGTGCGGTAATGGTAATAGATGCTGCAAAGGGTATCGAGACTCAAACTAAAAAACTATTTCAAGTTTGTAGTATGAGAGGTATTCCTATATTTACATTTATAAATAAGCTTGACAGACAAGCAAAAGACCCTCTTGAATGTATGGAAGAACTTGAAGAAGTTCTTGGCTTACCTTCAGTTGCAGTAACTTGGCCAATAGGAAGTGGTATAACCTTTGAAGGTATATATGATAGACTAGAAAATGAGATACACCTTTATAAAAAGGATAAAACTATTAAGCTTGATGACAAAGGAGTTTATGGAGATGTACTTGAAGGTATACTAGACCCTATGAATCTAGCAAATCTAAGAAACGAAGTAGAACTATTAGATGGCGCAGGCAATGATTTTGATTTAAAAGAAGTTGAAAAGGGAAAATTGTCACCAGTATTTTTTGGCACTGCATTAGTTGATTTTGGTGTTACTCCATTTTTGAAACACTTTCTTGACATGTCACCAGCTCCTGGATCTAGAAAAACTACAACTGGTGAAGTACAACCAACAGACGAAGCATTTAGCGGATTTATATTTAAAATACAAGCAAATATGAATCCTGCTCATAGAGACAGATTAGCGTTTGTTAGAATTTGCTCTGGAAACTTTGAACGTGGTATGAATGTAACTTTATCAAGAACAGGCAAGCAACTAAAGCTTAGTCAATCTACTCAGCTTATGGCTAATGAGCGTGAAACAGTTGATAAAGCCATTGCTGGTGATATCATTGGTTTATATGATTCTGGAACATATCAAATAGGTGATACTATAACTGATAGTAAAGAAAAAATATTTTTTGAGCCACTGCCTACATTCCCTCCTGAACTATTCAGAAGGGTTAGTCCTGTAAATTCATTAAAAGGTAAGAATTTTCAAAAAGGTGTGGAACAATTAGCTCAAGAAGGAACAATACAAATTTACAGAAACGATTTTAATGATGTAATTTTAGGTGCTGTTGGGGTACTCCAATTTGAAGTATTTGAATATCGTTTAAATAATGAGTATAACACAGATATACGCATGGACAATTTAGACTATACTGTAGCTAGATGGGTAAAAGCCGATGAATCAACTGATTTGAAAAAATATGAAAATTCAAGAACAATGCTAGTTTATGATAGATTTGAAAGACCTGTGTATTTATTTAGCAACCAGTACGCAGTCAATGCATTTGAAGATAGAGTAAAAGAAATAGAGCTTTTAGAAGCACTTAACGTAACTAATGAAGTAATTTAATGTTATTATTATAGCACAAAGATAAATTCTTTGTGCTATTTATTTAGCCTCATTAACTTCTATTGTCCCAGCAAAAATCAAAGCTAACTTTGCACTTATTGGACCTATTAGCTCATAAAGTATAGAGGATGATAATATAATTGTAGATAGATAATTAGCTAAATCATACGGTAGCATCCTTTGAGCCAATGCACAAAGACCTATGGCTACACCAGCCTGAGGAATTAAAGCAATTCCCAAAAAGTTTTTAGTTTTTTTGTCCGTATTTGCTATGGCACATCCTATATATGCTCCAACATATTTGCCTATAATTCTAATAATAAAATAGCATAGTCCAATTATTCCAGCTGTGCTAAGCATGTGTATATCCAAGTTCATACCTGATACTATGAAAAACATTGACATGATTGGCGGAGTAAAGTTATCAACTTGATCGTAGATATTTAAATCATTAGTCATATTAACATAGACCGCACTAAACACCATACAAGATAATATCGGAGATATATTAACGGTTGAACACATAGCACAAATTGATAACAAAATTGTAACTACAAGAATTAATCTATTATCATAGCTTCTTTTTTCAGTTAATAGCTTACTTAATATTATTCCAAATATAGCACCCAAAATAATTGCTGCTATATTATATAATATAGGAAGTGCAATTTGATAAAAACTAACCTTTTCAAAGTTAATAGAACTTAAAATAGCAGTAGCAATACTGAAAACTAAAATGCATACTACATCGTCTAATACTACCACTTGCAATAATGTATCTACAAACTCACCCTTTGCATTATATTCTTTAATTGTCATTACAGTACTAGCAGGAGCTGTGGCTGTAGCTATTGAACCTAAAAGTAATGAGAAACTCCATCCCATTTTGAATATAAAATTCATCGACAATGTTACAAAGACCCCTGCAATTAATGATTCACAAAACGTTATAGTAATAACTTTCTTACCAGTTTTTCTTAACGTTTCACTTTTAAAAAATTTACCTACACCAAATGCAATAAAAGCTAGTGCTATATCACTAATAAAACTTATACTATTAACAGTGTCTAATGGGATAATATTAAGAGCATGAGGTCCAATTAATACACCCGCTATTATATATCCACTAACATTTGGAAGTCGAAAAAGTTTAGTAACTCGTGTAAATAAAAATCCTGAAAACAGTATAAATGAAATGTAAAAAAATATCATTCTTGTATTACCTAAATTAATTAAATCAGCCACAATTACCTCCATTACGCCGCTATAGCGGCATTACAAACAGATTAATGAAAAATCGTCTTTTTGATTTTTCCATAGTGTGAAACGTGTTTTTGTTTCACGCTTTCCCCTTATTATTGAATTATTTTTCCACTCATGCTATTATTATATCCATAAGTAATATAATGTAAAATTATGATTATTTAGATTATCATAATAATTTGTTATAATGGAGGTTTTTCCATGATAGATCCTAAATTAGAAACTCTCCTTAAGGTTCATGAAACTAATAGCTTTACTCGTGCTGCTGAACAGCTTTCGCTTACACAACCAGCAGTTAGTCAGCACATAAGACAGCTTGAAAAAGATTTGAATGTGAAGATTTTCAATAGAGTTGAAAAGAGTCTAAAGCTAACCTCAGAGGGTGAAATTGTAATAAAATATGCAAAAAGAATTAAAATGCTATATGATAATATGCAGCAAAAAATACATGATGAAAAACTACATACAACAAGACTTACTGTCGGCATAACGCACACATCCGAAAGCAACATAGTAGCTGAGGTATTAGCAAAATATTGTAACAGCCATACAGGAATACGCATAACAATTATTTCTGACACCATAAATAATCTTTATACTAAGCTTACAAATTATGAGGTTGATTTAGCAATTGTTGAAGGTAATGTTGTCAATCCAAGTTTCAATTCAATACTTTTAGATACCGACTGTTTAGTTTTAGCAGTTTCAAACAACAATAAATTAGCCAAGAAAAACTTTGTGACAATAAATGATTTAAGAAAAGAAAAAATGATTTTACGATTGCCAAACTCAGGAACAAGAAATTTATTTTTGGCACACTTAGAAAGCAATAATATGTCTATTGATGAATTCAATGTTATTATGGAGGTTGATAATATTGCAACCATCAAGGATTTAATTCGCAGAGATTTTGGAGTATCTATTTTAGCTAAAAGTGCTTGTCTTGATGAAATAAAAAAGAAAAAACTAACTGCACTTCCTGTTGAAAATTTAAGTATGATAAGAGATGTGAACATAATATATCACAATGATTTTGAACATGTTAACATATTGCAAAACATTGTCAAAATGTACAACGAGACATCAAAGCTATATAATTATTAAAATCTAAAAACTTCTTCTGTGATTAAATTACTGAACCTCATTTATATGTATGGCATAATGATATAATGATATAATGAGGAGGACGTGTGAGTATGAAAAGAAGAAAAGCAAATATAATGCAAAATTATTGTGTAGCCTGTGGTTGTTGCCTAAAAGCATGCCCTAAAGATGCGATTTCCATTACAAATGGAATTTATGCTGTTGTTGATAAAAATAAATGTATAGGCTGTGGACTATGTGAAAAGGCCTGCCCTGCATCAATTATAAGAATGGAGGAATTATCTTGAAAAAAAATAATAAATGGTACGACTATTTATGGATAGCTTCCATCCTATATCTTGTATTAGGACTTTTTAATATTTTATTTGCCTGGATAGGACTGTTATGCTTTTTTATACCTCTTGTAATTTCAATGGTAAATGGTAACAAAGCATATTGCAATAAATATTGTGGAAGAGGTCAGCTATTTGATATATTAGGAAGCAAACTTAAATTATCTATGAAAAAGGATTGCCCTTCATTTATAAGAAGCAAATGGTTTAGATATGGATTTTTAATTTTCTTTTTAACTATGTTTGTAAACATGTTATTTACAACATACCTTGTATTTGCAGAAGTGAAAAGCTTAGGTCAATTTGTTACACTTCTTTGGACATTTAAACTACCTTGGCAATTTGCATATCATGGAGCTTTAAACGTATGGATAGCACAATTTGCTTTTGGTTTTTACAGCATAATGCTAACATCAACAATTCTTGGGCTTATAACAATGATATTTTTCAAGCCAAGAACATGGTGTGTATACTGTCCAATGGGTACTATGACTCAGCTTATTTGTAAAGTGAAATCTAAATCATAACCACCCGTAAAACGGGTGGTTTTGTGCAGCGGCTTGGTTAACTAACAATTTTACGCTTACGCTTTGTATATTGCGAACCAAGCACTTCTAAGTATTAAATATGACTCTGGAAAACAAGAATTAGTAAAACACAGGTAATGATAATAAAAGAAGATACAAGCATTGTACCAATATTAATTTTACCTGTGCTTACTGCCGTTTCTTCAGACACTGACATTAAGTGTGATTTGTATAATCCTCTCTTAATGGGTTTATACAATAGCATTGTTATAGCTGCATTGAGACCGCCTTTAAGCAAATTGAAAGGTAAAAATGCCGGAATCAAAAGTTTGGCTACCGCCTCGCGTGGAATCCCCATATAAATGGGGGTGATGAAATAGTTCCAGAGAAGCATGACCGCGGTAGTAATCAACCAACCTACTATAAGTCCGATAATTGCCCTCGTTATTGTACGCTTGCTTTTGTAAATGAATGCAGCAGTACCAGCAAATGAACAAGTTTGAATAATATTCATAACCAATCCAATTAAGCCAGTATCACTTACCGTAAACATCTCGACAAAGGAAACTACTGTTGACATAGCAAATGCCGCCATCGGTCCATACAAAAAACCGCCAATTGTGATAATAACGTCTGCGGGGTCATACTTTAGAAACATTACGACGGGTATCCGACCAACCACCATCACAATATAAGCAAGCGCGCTTAAAATAGCGAGTACCATTAGTTTTTTTGTTCTTGTTTGCATATGAAATTCCTCCTAAAAAATATAACACCTGAAAGCACAAGGGTGTCTTTCAGGTGTTAAAATAAACTTTAGGCGTATTGATAATGTCAACAAAGCAGAGGTAAGCGAAAAAAGAGTGCAAACATAGTCAGACCTATCCTGACAACATCAATACACCTTCTTTAATCCAGACTATACTGTCGGTATTGGAGTTTCATCAATTTAGCGCGTAAGCACTCGCGGACTGTAACCGCCGATCGGGAATTTCACCCTGCCCTGAAGACATAAATGCTATTCAATTTTTATTTATTATAGCACCACACTACAGCAAAGTCAAGCCATTACGGGCATAGCCCGTAGTATTCATTAAGCAATAATAAAAATAAGAATTTAGCTATTTAGCTAAATTCTTATTTTAAGAACATATTTGCAAATTTAACACCTTGCATAAATCCCATTTTATGATACACAGCCTCTGCAGAATTGCCTACTGTTACACACAATATTGTTGCCTGTGATATTTTATTAAGATTATTAAGTGCTTGTTTTATCAGATTAGAAGCAATACCATTTCCCCTATATGATGGTTTTACAACTATTTCACCAATTTCGGAGAAATTGTTGTCAGTAAATCCATTAATTCCAGCTATACATGCACCTACTAATTCATTAGTTGTTTTGTCATAAACGAGTGTTGAACCATCAAGTATATTATTTGATTTATAAATATTTAATATATATTTAGCATTCTCTATTGCTTCTTCAACATTCTGCTGTCCAAAAACCTCATAATCAACTCCACCTGTATAGCATTCTACAAACATCTTTCCTAGTTCTTCTGCGTCATTAATTGTAGGTACTTTTATAAAAAAATCATCACCCCAGTTTATACTATCAAATGTTTCAGTTGGTCGAATCATAACTTTTCTCTCACAACTAACCTTATAACCAAGTCTATTATAATTTTCTATATCACTTGGCAATACTCCATATACTCTAATTTTTTCTTCGCATTTCCATTGAAGCAATGCATCATTAAGTACATTTATTACTCTAAATCTATCTACCAAATACGGTGGTTCCATGAAAAATGCACCCATAAGATTAGGTTTTATATGAACTCCACCAATTCGTGTTTTGTTATAATAAATCCAAAAATGATCTTCATAATCTATTTTATCAATAGTTTGTTTTTTCCAGCTATAGCTAAGCTCTAAGTCTACTCCTGAATATATAGTTTCATGTATTCCAAATTCTAGCTTATCAGCTCTTTTTAAAACAAATTCATCATTTAATATGTACTGCTCTTTTCCATCTTCCCACATTTCAATTTTCATTATAATTTTATTTCTCCATTTATAATATTAAATACTTGCATATGGCATTTTAAGATATTCTTCTTTTAACAACCCAAACATAATTTCATCACAATATTTGCCGTTTGTGTAGATACTTTGTCTAAGCACTCCCTCTAGCATACAACCAAGTTTTTCATGCATCTTGATAGAGCCTTCATTGCCCTCTATAACACTTCCGACATATTTGTTTAATCTTCTCTCTATAAATCCGAATTTTAAAAGTATTTGCATAGCACTACTTCCATAACCTTTACCCCTATATTCGGATGCTATTTTAGTTGCAATCTCAAATGTTCCGTTTATAAAATCATCTTGTAATATATTTATTCTGCCTACATGTATACCCTCTAGAGTTTCTATTGCAAAATATGTTCTACTATACATATTTTTGCAATCCGCTATTTGTACAGAAAACTCCTTACTTGCTGATACTGTTGGTGGGTATTCTATTTTACAATCTGCTAACCTACATCCCTCACTATCAAATCCGTTGATATAATCCCACTCCCAGTCATCCTCACTCCAAGGTCTTAGCCTAACTAAATTATTTTGCCAATAATATTTATCATACTTTATTTCTTTCATTTTTAACGTTCCCCCTTATTATGTATATAAACTATTTTCGCTACTATCATTTCATATGGTCGCAAAACAGTTTACTATAATTTAACATTTGGAGACATATATGTAAACAAATCACATATGTAAAAAATAGTTCTGTAACAAACTTTATACAATTACGTTAAAAAAGCATTGCAAATATTGATGCAAATACTACTGTTAATAATCCGGCTACTGCAATTGATAGGCTGCTCATAGCACCTTCAACTTCCCCCATCTCCAAAGCCTTTGAAGTTCCTATAGCGTGTGACGAAGTTCCAATAGCTAGTCCAACTGCTATAGGTTCTTTTATTTTGAATAACTTGCATATTGATGTTGCTATAGCATTGCCTAGATTTCCTGTCAATACAATAGCTGCCACTGTTATTGTAGGTATTCCTCCAAGCTCTTGTGATATATCTATGCCTATTGCCGTAGTTATTGATTTTGGAAGTAGTGTAACATATTCTACATGTGACAATCCAAACAAAAACGAAAGCACAAGTATACTTCCTAAGCTTGCTATTACACCTGATGTTATACCAATTATAACTGCTTTTAAATTTTTCTTTAAAAGCTCAAGCTGTTTATATAATGGTATAGCTAAACATACGGTTGCGGGTGTCAGTAAATAGCTTAAATACTTCGCGCTTGAATTATAAACCTCATAATCTATATCAAAAGTAACCAAAAATATTATGACAAAGATAATTGTTAGCAATAGTGGATTAAGAAATTCATTCTTTGTTTTATTTCTAATCTTAGTGCTAATAAAATATATAAAAATACTAATAGATATACCAAAATATGCTGAATTACATATTATTTCTTTCACTTCGCTTTCTCCTCTCATTCTTATCCTCATGCTCTATATACACAAATTGTCATAAAAAATTTGTGCATGGGGTCGCGATTTATTTTGTTATTATTTATACTTTCTTTGCTGCTTAATAACAAATTCTGCGGTTTTTCCAGTAGCTACCATAACTATAATGGTTGATGCTATAACTATGACAACAATAGGTATCAATATAGCTTTTACCTCACTCCATACAGTTATTAAGCTTACTGCTGCAGGTATAAACATAAGAGGCATTATCTGTAACAAAAAATCTGCAGTTTTCTCTATTTTCTCTAGCTTTATTATTTTAAAGCTTAAGCATAAAAGCATAATCACTAAGCCATATATGCTTGCAGGTATAGGTAGCGGAATTACACTATTTAAAACCTCACCTATAAAGCAAACAATCAAGATTATGCAAAATTGAAATATATAAGTCATATAAACCTCACAAATAATTTAATGATAATATTTTACCACACAAAATACTCATTATCTAGGCATATAACTGAATTTTTTATATAAAATATTTATAATACTACTTGACACATTATACTATGCATTATATAGTATTATGTATAAGGAGGTGTTTTATGGATGCTCAATTAAAGAAGGGATTACTTGAAATTTGTGTTTTAGTTGTATTAAAGAAAAATGATTCCTATGGATATCAAATAATAAAGGACATTTCCAGCTATATAGAATTATCTGAATCTACGTTATATCCGATATTGAAAAGATTAGAATCCAGTGATTGTTTAACTACATACTCTGTAGAGCATAACAGCAGGCTGCGTAAATACTACAAAATAACTGAACTGGGTGAAAAACGCATAAAGGATTTCTTAGATGAATGGAAAGAAGTTACAAAAATTTATCAATTTATAAAAGGAGCTGAACAAGGTGAATAAGGAACAATTTTTTAACGAATTAAACAAGCTGCTAAAAGCTTTGCCTGATAAAGAACGAAATAAAGCAAATACTTATTATAATGAAATAATAAATGATTATATAGAAGATGGTATGGCAGAAGAAATAGCAATTGAAAAGCTTGGAAACATACAGTCTATTGCCGATGAAATCTTATCAGATAACGGAATAAACACAGATAATGGAATAAACACAAATAAAGGCTCATCTGTTGGCTCAAATATTTTGATAGGCACCTTACTTGTTTTAGGTTTTCCGTTATGGGGAAGTCTTTTGTTAGCCGGAGCTTTATTATTACTGTCATTTTATATTATTTTATTTTGTCCGATAATTTTATTCGGATCAATGGCTATAGCTTTTTTAGCGTCTTCAATACTATGCACTGTTACAGCATTATTCATATTTTTAGAAAATATACCCTATGGCATATTTCAATTGGGGGCAGGAATAATTGTCTTTGGTTTGTCAATTATTTTCGGATGGTTATTAGTATCTACAACAAAGAGCATTTTCAAATTATATTCTCTTACTTGGAAAAAAGTGCTAGCATTATTTAAGAAAAGAGGTGCATAGTTAATGATAAATAAATTTATAAAATATAAAAAGAAGTTATTAATTTTTGCAGGAATTTTAATTGTAATAGGATTTGTAATTTTACTTACAGGCTTTGGAATGTTGGGTTTTGACATAAACAATCTATCTCCAAACTATGCCGAATATACTCAAACTGAGAAGTTTTATGAAATTGATAAAAGTAAACCTTTGGATTTATCAATTGATACTGATTCAGCTGATGTATACATAAAGCCTTCTGAAGATGATAATATTAAATTATTTTTTTCACCTGAATATTTTAGTGTGGAATTTAACACTAATTCAGCGTCTAATGATTCTTTGATTATATCGAGAAATGAAAGTTACAGGTCAAATAGAAAGTGGTATTATCTAATTAATGTCTATACAAATTCTTACGATAAAATAACAATTGAAGTACCAAAAAAACTTTTAGGTGATTTATCAGTTAAGCTAAAATACGGCACACTAAATATAAGCGAAATCAGTGACATAAACAGCTTATTTATTGACAACAATAGTACCGATATTGAATTAAACAATTTACAAATATTAAAAAATGCTGATATTTCTTCTGATTACGGCGACATTTCAATTTCTAACAGCAATATTGACGGAAAATGCTCAATTGAAGAAAAAAGCGGTAATTTGCATTTAAATAATAACTATATTAACAACTCTGAAATATTATTAAAATATGGTAACAGCAAGCTGGTAAAAACGACCGGAAGCTCTTTATATATTAAAGCATCAAGCGGAAATGTTAATCTTAATGATGTTACAATGAAAGCTTCACTAAGCGTAGACTCTACATATGGTGATATATTACTAAATTATGCTGATTCTTCGTTAATTGAATTGATATCAAAATCCGGAAATATCAAAGGAAAAATTAATGATTTTGAAGAAGCTTATAAAATAAGTGCATTTTCAAAATCCGGAAACAGCAATTTACATTCAAAGCACGCAGGTCATAAAGAACTTAAAGTAGAATGTAACTATGGAGATATAAATATAAAATTTAAAGAATAAGAATTTAGCTAGACTAAATTCTTATTCTTACCTAGTAGCAATCCTGAGGTAATAGCTGTAAATGGTGCCACTGTTACAAGTCCAAAGCTGCCGATAATAGTATGTAATATTTCTGATGATACATAATTTAAATTTAATATATTTATAATAGGTGTTCCTTGTACCATAAAAACCATTATCAATCCTATATATCCACCAGAATAAGCAAGCAACAATGTTGTTGTCATAGTTCCCATAACATTTCTTCCGACGCTTATACCCGATTTTATCGCTTCAAGCTTTGTAATATCAGGTTTCTTTTCTACTACCTCGCTAACAGCTGATGTTATATCAACTGCTAAATCCATAACAGCTCCCGATGAAGCTATGAAAATACTTGCAATAAATATATTAGTAAGGCTTAGATTTGCAAATCCAGCATATAAAAGCGATTCTGAATATGCTATCACTGCCCCGTGTATTTTAAACTTACCTACAAAAAATATAGACATTAGACATGTTATTAATAATCCTAATAATGCTCCCAAGATTGAAGCCAAGGATTTTTTGTCTATTCCAAATACAAGTCCTATTATCGCCGTAGTTAATATTACTGAAATTACCAATCCAACGGCTATAGGATTAAAGCCTTTCAAAAATAACGGTATCATAATTTTCCATATAGCTAATATCGTAAATATAAAGGAAAAAATTGCTTTAAGCCCAACAAAGCCTGCAAACATTACTAGAAACAATATAAATATTATAACTAAAACTATTTCATAATTTATCCTATAATGATCTACTAATGTGATGACTTTTATTTCATCAACCTCATAGTCCAATGTGGCTAATGCTTTGTCTCCGGGATTAAATATTTTATCCTTTTCTAAGGAGCCCGATAGTACATTGGTTGCTTCAAATACTTGATTTTTAAATTTACCCTTTAAAATCTCCACCTTGCAAAGCTGTTCACCGTTTCTTATAAGTCCCGTATCAATTATATAGGTTTCATCTGTTGAAATAATCTTTACTGGAATTCTTTCTGAATTAGGATATATTTTTTCTTTGAATGTAGACGGGATTAATATTAAAATACAAATGGCTATTAAAACAACCGCAAGTGGAGCTAAAATCTTTTTTATAATCTCTTATTATATACATAATTACCTCCTTTGCTAAAAATACACTCCGAACAAAGTCAGAGTGTATTTTGAAGTATCCTGAATTTATTTTACTTTTGTTATAGCTTTTAGCATATTAAACACATCTGTATTATCATAATATCCGTTAAATAATTCCTGCCCTTGTCCTTTTGCAAATAGTGGTACCGGCAATCCTGTATGAGAATATGAGCTAAATGAAATTCCTGACTTATTGTTAAGAACATGCGTTAATGTAACTGAGAATGGCTCATAAGTTCCGTACAGTACATATTCTTCTTGATTAAGTGTAACTTTTTCGCTTTTCATACTTAAGTCATATGCGTTCTTCAAGCTTTCTAATTCATAATCTGTAAGTACCATTTCAGGCTTATTTTTAGAGTCAATATCACTTGCTGTAATTAATCCAAAGTATTTTTTTACATCTTTCAATGCTTCAGTAAATCTTATATTATTTGCCTTATAATTTTTTATAAGCTTATCAAATTCTGTATATGACATTTTTTGATTTGATAATTTTTCTAAATATGTGTTGTAGTTTGTACCAGCAAAGCCTATTGTTAATCCACCTGTTTCGTGGTCTCCTGTTACGATAATTAATGTATCATCAGGATATTGGTTATAAAAATCAACTGCAACCTTTATGGCATCATCAAATGCTATAGTATCTTGTATAGTAGAGGCTGCATCATTAGCATGACAAGCCCAGTCGATTTTTCCACCTTCTACCATCATGAAAAATCCTTTACTGTTTTTAGATAACATTTCTATACCTTTTTTTGTGTAATCAGCCAAAGTTAATTCACTTTCTTTTCTGTCAAGATTATATTTTAATGCTCCTGTACCATCTTCTAATTCACTGTTTGGAGCAGTAACTATTACTTTTCCTGAATTATATGTAAATGCATTAAACTCTTGTTTTGTATCTGCAACTGTATATCCATTTTTCTGAGCTAATGCAGTTATTTTTTCTTTTCCTTGCTCTGTTACTTCTTTTGATGAGTCAGATAAAAATGCTCCACCTGCAAAATAATCAAATCCGCTTTTTATTAAATCAAGTCCTATATTATAATATTGCCCTCTTGATGGCACATGGGAATAATATGCGGCTGGAGTTGCGTGATCAATATTGACAGATGTTACTATACCTACCTTATATCCTAACTGCTTTTTAAGCTTTTCTGTTATAGTTTCATAGGATACTTTTTTTGTTTCATCCATATTAATTACACTGCTTAAAGTTTTCTTACCTGTAGATAGTGAAGTTGCAGTAGAAGCGGAATCCGGGCATAATGATGTTGAATCATATGTTGTTACACTGCCCACAACGGGAAATTTAGTGAATAAAAGATTTTTAGGTTCAGGATAGTTTCCGTTAGCCGGATCAATTTTACCATTTTCTAAAACACCTTTATAATAATTTGTTGCTTGAACTTGAGGGTAACTCATACCATCTCCAATAAACATGAATATGTATTTAGGGGTTCTTCCTGAATATGTGTATCCTTCTGTTGCTGCCAAAACCTCTCGTGATAAAATATCACCATTTAACAAGCCAGAACCTAAAAAAAATGTACTTAGTGCAATTGTTACAGCTAAAACACCACATAATATTTTTTTTATTGTTTTTTTCATTTTTCTCTCCTTATTTTATTATTTGTTGTCATAAATATATCATTAATTAAATCTATGTTTGTTAGGATAAAGAAAAGAATGTGCTAAGTTTTAGTTAACTTAATATAGTATTCTTGTTAACTTAATTAATGCAAATATTAGTTTATCTAAATTTATCGATTTAAATAGAATGATAATATACTAATTAGTATGTTATCATTTAATATATCTGTTATGGAAAGGGAAGTTTATTATGAAAAAATTATTTGCTATATCACTCATATACATTAAATATTTAAACGATTGATAATTATTAGTATATACACTATAATAACTATATGATGGCATTAAATTTTAAATAAAATAAACATCAGGAGAAGTCATGAAAATTATAAAAACAACAGATTATAACGATATGAGTCGTAAGGCAGCTCATATTATTTCTGCTCAAATTATATATAAGCCTAATAGCATAATCGGTCTTGCAACTGGATCAACACCGCTTCAAACATATAATTATTTAATTGATTGGTATAAAAAAGGTGATTTAGATTTTAGTCAGGTTACTACATTTAACCTAGACGAGTATTATGGATTAACGAAATTAAACAAGCAAAGCTACTACTATTTTATGCAGGATAAGCTATTCAATCATATAAATATCAACCCTGATAATGTACATATACCAGATGGAACTAATCAGAATGTAGAACAAGAATGCTTAAAATATGAAAAGGCAATATTGGATGCTGGTGGAATTGATTTGCAGTTACTTGGCTGCGGACATAACGGTCATATAGGATTTAACGAGCCAAGTGATGTGTTTAATACAGACACGCACCTTGTAAATCTCACTGAATCTACTATACAAGCCAACAAGCGTTTTTTTGAATCGGAAGATGATGTTCCTAGGAAGTCATACACTATGGGTATTAAAACTATAATGAATGCACAAAAAATACTTATGATTGTAAGTGGTGAAAGTAAAAAGGAAATTGTCAAGAAAGCTTTTTTTGGTCCCGTAACTCCAATGGTACCTGCCTCTATTCTGCAACTGCACAGTGATTTCACCTTAGTTGTAGATGAAGATGCTTTTTCTCTTTGCGAATAGGATATAAGGCTTTAAAATGTTAAGTTCAGTTGACAAATTTCCACTTCTAATTGGTAGAAATTAATGTAGATTTCTTATATAATAAATTTACAAGTTAACTTGAATTAAATGAAAGGCTGTTGATTATTATGTCTTTAGGTGAAAAACTATTAAATTTGCGTAAATGTGCAGGTCTATCTCAAGAGGAGGTAGCAGATAAGCTAGGCGTATCTAGGCAAACCGTTAGCAAATGGGAAACTGACCAAACTGTTCCTGAACTGATTAAAGCAAAAATGCTTAGTCAGTTGTACAATGTAAGCTATGACTATCTAATAAGCGGATGCGCTGTTAGTGGTGATGTAACAAACATTGAAATGATTGTTGATGAAATAGACTGGACCAGTGCTTGGAGTAAGAAATACCCTATTTTAGCCTCATATCCAAATATAGAAGGAATAGAAGCTTATGTAGAGAAAATATCTAAAATGTACGATGAATTTAAAGAAGAATTCAACATGAACGATTTAGATGCAATTTTGATTTTAAAGGATATTTTATACCAAAAACACAAAATTGCAAAAAAGAAAACAAAATAATTATTATAATAAAAAGGTGTTGAAAACTATTATTTAAATAGTTCTCAACACTTTTTTAACTATTATTCAACAGGTTCAAAGTCATCTTTACCAACAAAGCAAATCGGACAAACCCAATCATCTGGAATATCTTCAAAAGAAGTACCAGGTGCAATTCCACTATCAGGATCGCCTATTTCTGGATCGTATATGTATCCGCATGCTGTACAAACATATTTTTTCATACTAAATTTCTCCTTTCTTAAATTTTTATTATGCTATATATTTAATTTAGTCATAATACGCAGTTCTTCTTCACTTAAAACAGTTACTCCTAGCTCTTTTGCTTTATCTAGCTTGCTACCTGCTTCTTCTCCAGCTATTACATAATCTGTTTTTTTACTTACGCTTCCAGAAACCTTGCCACCAAGTCTTTCAATGATTTCCTTAGCTTCATTTCTTCCTATTGAAAGCGTACCTGTTAAAACTACCGTTTTACCAAAGAATGGGCTTTCAGCTGAAACCTCTATCTCTTTATATTTAGGATTTACTCCTAGATTAAAAAGCTTATCGATATTATCTACAATTTCTTTGTCATGGAAGAATTCAATAATTTCATTTGCTACTACATCGCCCACATCATTTATTGCTATAAGCTCATCGAATGTAGCATTTTTAAGAGCTTCAAGACTCTTAAATCTTTTAACTAAATCCTTGGCAGTCTTCTCACCTACATTTGGTATGCCAAGAGCATAAATAAAACTATCTAAATCGCAATTCTTGCTATTTTCTATTGCATTCACAAGATTTTCAGCTTTTTTATCAGCGAATCTTTCAAGCCCTAATAAGTCCTCAACTTTTATCTCATATAATTGCGGCAAGCTTTTTAAATCAAGCTCATCAAACAGCTGATATGCTGTTTTTTCACTAAAGCCATCTATATTCATGGCGTTTCTGCTTGCAAAATGCACTATTCTAGATACTAATTGCGGTCTACAGGACATAGAATTTGGACAAAAGTAGTGAACTCCGTTTTGAATTAAATCCACTCCACAAGCTGGGCAGTGTGTAAGCATCTTAATTTCTTGTTCATCCTCATTATCCTCATCTTCAACTATACCCATAATTTCAGGTATAACATCATTTGAACGTCTAAGCCATACTGTAGAATTTATCTTAACATTTTTACGTTGTATATCATCATAGTTATTAAGAGTTGCCCTTTTAACTGTAACTCCACCGATGTCTATAGGCTCTAAAATTGCTGTTGGTGTAACTTTGCCAGTACGTCCTACATTCCATTCTATGTCTAAAAGTTTAGTAGTTACTTCTTCTGCTTCAAATTTAAAAGCTACAGCCCATCTTGGAAACTTCTGAGTGTACCCTAAAGCCACTCTTGTTTTTATATCATTTATTTTTATAACTAGACCATCTGTAAGTATATCTAGTTCTTTTCGTGTATCTTTTAATATCTCTATTTCAGCAATAACCTCATCCATTGTTGCGAATTTTTTCATGTAATTAAACACTGGAAATTTATTATCCTTTAAGAATCCTATCATTTCTTCATGAGTGCTAAATTCCATACCCTCTATATAACCAACATTATATATGCATGCTGATAGCATTCTTTTTTCTGTCACCTTTGGATCTAAATTTCTAAGTGCACCAGCTGCTGCATTACGAGCATTTTTTAGAGGCTCATCTGCTTTTTTATTGTATTTTTCAAGAGCAGAAAGTGGCATTACACCTTCACCCTGAATTTCAAGCTTCCCTTTATATTCTATACTCATAGGTATTGATTTTATAGTTTTTAATTGAGGTAATATAGCCTCACCTATAGTTCCGTTTCCTCTTGTTGCACCTTGTACTAATAATCCATCTTCATATGTTAAATTAATTGTAAGACCATCAAACTTAAGCTCTAGAATATATTCAAGTGGAGGTAATTTTTCCTCATGAGTTTGATTATATTCACTTCTAAGCTTGTTAGCTCTTTCCTCCCAAGCATAAAGTTCACCTACATTTTGGGCCTTGTCTAAACTCCATAGCTTTCTAATATGAGTATGCTTTTCAAATTTGTCTAGCACCTCTCCACCAACTCTTTGCGTTGGAGAATCGGGTTGAATATAACCCGTCTCAAGCTCTAAGGCATGTAGTTCATCATATAAAGCATCGTACTCTTTATCTGTAATAGTTGGATTATCAAGTGTATAGTAATTATAGCTATGTGCATTTAATTCCTTAATTAGCTCTTTAATTCTATCAATCTTGTTCATATTGTACCTCTTACTATTATCATTTTATTAGACAATTTTATATTCTTTCTATTGGAGCGAAGCTTAACATCACCGTTTTTAAACCCTTTTGGTCAAAAGCAATAGTCGCTTTTTGGTCATTTCCTTCGCCGGTTAATGATACAATTACACCCATTCCCCAAGCTTTGTGTCTAACTTTGTCCCCGACCATCATTTTATCTGATTTTAATTTTGATGGCTTTTCTATTATTTCATCTTTTATGTCATCGTATACATCAATAACCTTAATACCATCTTCAACAAATGACTCCGCTCCTCTAAAAAAGCTATTTTTCTTTTCTTTAGGAGATTTTACAGCTTTGAACATGCTGTTAAAACTCATTTCGCCTTTGAAGTATTCGTCAAATTCACCTTCGCTGTTTTTTCTATTATTATTTTTTGAAAATGCTGATTTTACAGGCTTATCCAAATAATCTGAAGGTATTTCATTTATAAATCTTGAAGGTGCTCGCATTTCATGATTGCCAAATACAAGTCTTTCATTAGTATATGAAAGATACAATCTCTTTTTAGCTCTTGTTACAGCAACATAGAAGAGTCTTCTCTCTTCCTCCAAATCATCTTCAGCATCATCATCTCTTATGATTGGAAAAGTTCTCTCTTCAAGTCCGGCTACGAACACAACGTCATACTCTAATCCTTTAGCACTATGAACAGTTAACAATGTTACTCTTTCATCATCTGTTTCTTCTGTTTTATCTGTATCTGACAATAAAGATACATGGGCTAAAAAGTCTTCAAGTGAATTTTCCTCATATCTTTCCTCAAAGTCCTTAGCGGCTGACATAAACTCTTGAATGTTTTCAAGTCTTGACATACCCTCGATGCTTTGGTCTTCTTGCATCATCTTTTCATATCCTGTATCCTCATAAACAGCTTTTATAAATTCATACAGAGATAAAACATCTTTTTTAACCATCAATAGCTCCATAATTTCTATGAAACTTGATATACCATTGACTCCTGCTGGTGTGATACCAAGCATACTCGCGTCATAGCATGCTTCAAATAGCGATATTTCCTGCGATGCTGCATAACTTTCGAGTGTTTCAATTGCCTTAGGGCCAATTTTTCTTTTAGGTAAATTTATAATTCTACTAAAGCTAATATCGTCCTTGGCATTTTGTATTAACATAAGGTACGATATGATATCCTTAATTTCTTTACGACCATAGAACTTTAATCCCCCAACGATTTTATAAGGTATACCCAGTGTCATCAAACCTTCCTCTAATGCACGGGACTGGGCATTTGCTCTATATAGTATAGCTATTTCAGAATATTTTATATCGTTTTTCTCAAATTCTTTTCTAATATTTGAAGCAACCATAAATGCTTCTTCTTTTTCGTTATCTGTATTTATAAGCCCAATAGGCTCTCCGCCTTCAAAATCAGTATAAAGCTCTTTACCTTTTCTATTGTAGTTATTTTTAATAACACTATTTGCAGCATTAAGTATAATATCTGTTGAGCGGTAATTCTTCTCTAGCTTTACTGTTTTCGCATTATCAAAATCCTTCTCAAAATCTAGTATATTATTTATATCAGCTCCACGCCATCCATATATAGACTGGTCATCATCACCAACTACAAATACATTGCTTTCACTATCTTCTTTTTTACCTAAAATTTTAACAAGGTTGTATTGAACGTTGTTAGTATCTTGATACTCATCAACTAATATGTATTTAAATCTATTTTGATAGTACTCTCTAATATCTGGGTTTGTTTGTAAAAGCTTTAACGCCTTAATTATTAAGTCATCAAAATCTAATGCATTGCATATTTTAAGCTTTTTCTCATATAAAGCATAAACCTCTCCAACATTCCTCATAAAGAAATTAGCAAAGTTTTCTGACATAAATTTTTCAGGATTATTGCGAAGATTTTTTTCACTGCTAATTATACCTCTTATAGTATTAGCATTATATTTTTTAGTATCAAGCTCTAATTCTTTTATACAAGTTTTAACAACATTTTTTTGATCATCAGTATCATATATTACAAAGTTTTTCTCATAATCTAATCTTTCAATATCTCTTCTTAATATACGTACACAAATTGAGTGGAAGGTCCCTATCCACATTCTATCTATATCATAGTCTATAAGCTGTCCAATTCTTTCTTTCATTTCATTAGCAGCCTTGTTAGTAAATGTTATTGATAATATTTCACTAGGTCGAGCCTTCCAAGTTTTTATCAGATATGCAATTCTATGTGTAAGGACACGTGTCTTCCCTGTACCTGCACCAGCTATAACAAGTATAGGCCCTTTATCATGAGAAGCCGCCTCTCTTTGTTTCTCATTTAAACCACTTAATAAATCCATGATAACCTCTCCATTACGCCGCTTCGCGGCGTCATAATAAATTTAGTGTAAAACAAATTTTACACTTGAAGAATTGTTTTTTAATTCTTCCATAGAGTGAAGAGTGTTTTTTCTTCACTCTTTCTCCCCTAACGTTTTAACTTTACCACTACTATTATAAACTAAATCAGCTCTAAAATAAATAGCAAAAAAATATACACTTGTTCGCTAACAATATCGAAACAAAGTGTATACTTTTATGTATTTATAATTAAACAACTGGCCCACGTAATTTTGGCTTTACGCCAACATCGGTATCTTCAGTTTCAAGTAAATTTTCTTTTTCAAATTCAAAATCTGAACTGGATGAATTACTTATATGTTTTTTACAATTTTCATCATATTCATTGTTTAAAGGTTCTTTGCACGCAATTTCAGAGTGCGCTTCACTTTTATTTTTATTAAAATCAGTTAGTGGTATATCACGCCCTAAAATTAAGAATCTCATGAAAGTTCCACCTTTAACATAAAATTTATAACTAAACTATATGTGAGTATTACGGAAGTATGTATTAATTTAATTATTTATAAAATTAAATAGTATGTAACCAAATTATAAATAGAATTATTTACATTAAATCTTAGGCAACTTTATTGCTAATTAAATCTAGTGTATCTGCTTGTACTATCTCGCCTATAACATCATCTTTTGCTACATCTATTATATTTGCTTGTACT
>DLNM01000011.1 GCA_002479485.1 Firmicutes bacterium UBA7510
GTCCGAAAGTATTTCTATGATAGTATATATATATTTCATATATATATACTTTGTAATTTATGGAAAAATAATGCATTATATAAATAAAAATATATAAATATACTTGTGTATAATTTAAATTTATGCAAAATGTGCAAACTAATAATATCTGTAAACGTTATATTATATTGATTTGCATAATTTATATTTGTATTAATTATAGCTAATTATGCAAACGCTTCATAGTAAAATAATGTATAAAAATAGAAATGGTAGAAAATTAAATTGTTGACACAATTGTATATATGTACTATACTACAAAAGGACTTAATAAGGACATGTTCCTAAATAACGAGGAGGGTAAAATGGAAAAAAACGTAAATTATCTTGATTTAGCTAATAGTCCTTTAATGTGGATTGCAGCAGCTATTGCGGTAGGAGTGGTAGTATTCCAATCGGTATTATTTTTAAAGAAATCCTTAGAGGCATCTAAAAACTGCGGTATTACAAGTCAACAGGTAAAGATGGCTATAAAGGGAAGTGCTATATCATCTATAGGTCCTTCAATCGTAATTCTTGTTGCTATGATATCTCTTATAGTTACAATGGGATCACCGGTTGCTTGGATGAGATTATCTTTTATAGGTTCGGTAAACTATGAGGCAATGGCTGCAGGTTTCGGAGCTCAGGCAATGGGAAAAACTCTTGAAACTCTTGATGCTACAGCATTTTCAGCTGGTGTATGGACTATGATTTGTGGTTCTTTGGGATGGTTAATATTTACTTTGTTATTTACAGATAAGATGGATAAGGTAAATCATCTTTTATCAAAGGGTAATATGAAAATGATACCAATAATATCATCAGGTGCTATGTTAGGAGCATTTGCAAATCTATCAGCAGGTAACTTCTTTACAGCAGAAGGTTCGTTGACATTTGGTAGTGGTTCATCAATTGCCACAGTAGTTGGATGTATTTTGATGATGTTATTAGTAAAATTATCAAAGAAACCTAAATTTACATGGTTAAGAGAATGGGCATTTGCATTCTCAATGTTCTCTGGAATGTTTGTTGGATATATATTTAGATAGGAGGGAAGAAAATGAAAAATTATTATTCTGAAAATTATATACCAAGTATTATTAGATGGGGTAAAATTACAATGTTGTTAGGAATAGTAACATGCTTTTTACCAGCAGTTGTTATTTCTTTTGTATATGGTTACATGCCCCCGATATCAGCTATTATCGCCGGTACTATAGCACAAATAAGTGTTAGTGGTGCGTTTTATATAGTAGAACCAATTTCTTATTTTCCTATTTTAGGTATACCAGGTACTTATTTAACATTCTTATCAGGTAATACATCTAATATGAGAGTACCATGTTCATCTGTTGCGCAAGAAGCAGCGGGAGTTGAAATGGGTACAGAAAAAGGCTCAATTATTTCAACTATAGGTATAGCGGTTTCTATACTTGTAAATATAGCGGTACTAACTATTGGAGCAATATTTGGAAGTATGTTATTATCTTTATTACCAGAATCACTTAAAGCTGCGTTGAATTTCATGCTTCCAGCATTATTTGGAGCAGTATTTGGACAATTTGCTGTAAGTAGACCAAAACTTGCAGGTGTAGCTGCTGTAATAGCTCTAGGAATGACATGGTTGTTAAAAAATGGATTCTTATCATTCCTACCAGGAACACCTTCATATGCAGTAATACTAGTATGTGTATTTGGATCTATATTTGCTGGTAAACTGTTATATAAAAAAGAATTAGAAGAAAACAAAGAAGCTTAGAAGCTATTAATAAGTATTGAAAATCTTAAATTTTCAGTACTTATTATTTTTAAATAAAATAAAAGGAGAAATACTATGTTATCAAAAGAAAGATTACAAGAACGTTTTATAGAAATGGTTAAAATATTTAGCCCTTCAAAAAATGAAAAAGAAATGTGTGAATGGATATGTAAGTATCTAAGTGACAGAAATATTGAATATAAAATGGATAACGCAGGAGAAAAATACGGCGGAAATGGTGGAAATATAGTTGCATATATAAAAGGTAATTCAAATGAAATGCCTATATGTTTTGCTGCACATATGGATCAAATTGAGCCATGCAAAGATGTTAATCCTGTAATCAATGGAGATATAATCAGCTCTGATGGTACTACAACTCTTGGTGGAGATGATAAAGGTGGTATTACTGCTATTCTTGAAGCTGTAGAAGATATACTTGAAACCAATGCTAGTCATAGAGACATATATCTTTTATTTACTGTTTCAGAAGAAATCAGCATGATGGGAGCAAAAAATATGGATTTATCAATGCTTCCTTGTAAAGATATAGTGATAGTTGATGCTGCTGGTGATACAGGTACTATTGCATATAAGGCTCCTGCACTTGAAGCAATAAATTGTACTTTCTATGGTAAAAAAGCTCATGCTGGAATAGAACCTGAAAAAGGTATAAATGCAATTGTTACTGCATCGCACGCAATAAGTAAAATGCATATAGGCAGAATAGATGAAGAAACTACTTCTAATATAGGTCAAATTTCAGGCGGAGGAGCTACAAACATTGTAACTGATGAGGTAAGCTTTACAGCAGAAATAAGATCACATAGCATGGAAAAGTTAAAAAATGAAGTAGAACATATGGAAAAATGTTGTGAAGATGCTGCAAAATTAATGAATACAACTTATAAGTTTGAACACGAAATTGCTTATACATCAATGGAACTTGATTTAAATAGTGAGTTATATAAGCTAACAAAGGATGCTACAGAAAAAGAAGGAATTAAACCAAACACAATGGTAATAGGTGGCGGAAGTGATGCAAATGTTATGGCTCACCATGGATATAGAAGTGCAATTATTAGTGTGGGTATGAAAGATGTTCATACAGTAAACGAAAGCATTGATATGAACGAAGTATTCAAAGCAACAAAAATTATAAGACGTATGATGAGTAATTCTCAGGAGTAAAGCCAATGTTAAAAGAGGAATTAAAAAAATTATGTATTGAAGCTATAGACAACAATAAAGAGAAAATAATTCAATTTGGTAAAAATATTTATGAAACTCCTGAATTAGGTTATAAAGAATTTAAGACAACTGAGAAAGTTATTTCTGCATTTAAAGATTTAGGACAAGAGGTAGAAACAGAAATTGCTTATACTGGTTGCAGAATTAGTTCAGGTAGTAAAAATTCTCCTGTTATTGCTGTTATTGGTGAATTAGATTCAATTATATGTCCTAGTCATAAAGATGCAAATAGTGATGGAAACGTACATGCATGTGGTCATCATGTTCAACTGGCAAATTTGTATGGTTCTGCAATAGGATTGTTAAATTCTGGTGTTATTAATAAGCTTGATGGTCGAGTAGATTTTATTGCTATACCTTCGGAAGAGTGTGTTGATTATGGATATCGTACAAAGCTAATTAATGAAGGAAAAATAAAGTATTTTGGTGGCAAGCAAGAAGCCTTATATAGAGGGAAATTTGATAATATAGATATTTATATGCAATGTCATATGAAGGATTTTGACGATGGCAAAAAGTGTATTGTAAATTCTAAGTGTGATGGATTTATGACTAAAATAGTTAAGTTTATAGGAAAGTCATCTCATGCAGGGTTTGCTCCGCATGAAGGTATAAATGCTTTAAATATGGCAAATTTAGCTATCAATAATATAAATGCACTTAGAGAAACTTTTAAAGATGAGGATAAAGTACGAGTAAGCGCAATTATCACTAATGGTGGTGACTTAGTAAATGTTGTTCCCGATACTGTTTGTATGGAAATAATGGTAAGAGCATTTACAACTGATGCAATCATTGAAATAAATAAAAAAATTACTAAGGCTCTAAAAGCTGCTGCTTTTGCTCTTTCAGGTTCTGTGGAAATAAATGATAGAGTAGGATATTTGCCATTAAAAACAGATGAAGAATTATCAAATTTGTATAAAAACAATATGATTGAGTATGGAAATGCCAGCGATGATGATTTTGTAGAAATGTATGAAACAGCAGGTTCCACGGATCTTGGTGATTTGTCTCAACTTAAGCCTTGCATGCATATATGGGCATCTGGTATTACAGGAGGTCTTCATACAGCAGATTTTAAGATTGATGATGATTATACAGCTTATGTTTTACCAGCAAAAATGTTAGCTTTAACTGTAATAGATTTGCTATATGATAATGCTGAAAAAGCAAAAAATATCATGAGTGAATTTAAAGCTAATTTTACAAAAGAAGAATATTTAGATTTCTTAGATAAAAATACCTTCATTGACTTATTTGATGGTTCTGATTTATAATATAATATATAAATAAAAACGGAGATTATATATTATGATTATAGGTTTAGTAGGTCCAGAGCAATCAATTAATACGATTGAGAAATCCATTAACAATATTGACAGCAGTATAATGATTAAACGTTATTCACAGGAAAAAGTTAATGGCATAACAGAAGACATAGAGCAGTTTGATAAAATGTGCGATGCTATAATTTTTACAGGTAGTGCTGTATGTGATTTTGTAATTAAAAATTTTAAAATAACAAAATCATATACTTATATAAGCAGAACAATTTCGAGTGTAGTATCTGCATTTATCAAAATGTTGCAGCAAGGTATGGATTTAGATTCATTTAGTATTGATGTTGTTGAAGAACAGGTAGTTCTAGATTTACTGGATGCTTTTGAAATAGATGCACAAAATATTCATTCTTCTCCGTTCAGTATTGATGTTGATGAAGACAAATATGTTAAATGGCACATGCAACTTTTATCAACAGGTAAAACAAATATTGCATTGACATCTTTTGTTTCAGTATATAAGGAATTAAAAAAGAACGGATGTAATGTAATATATTTGCCACCTACTCGTTCTCTTGTTAGAGAAGCTCTTGATAAAATAAAAAAAGACTTTGAACTTAACAGAGCGGAATATTCAATGATATCGGTTGAATTGCTCAAAATTGCGGACAATTATTCAGATAACAATAATTACTATAGTCAGATGATTAAAAAAACTGAGGCTGAAAAACTATTTATAAAGTATGTACAAAATATTCAGGGCGCAATGTTTCCTATTGGAATAGATGAATATATTGTTTTTTCAAATTCAGGCAACATAAAGACTAAGCAGAATCATGATAATTTATTTAAATTAAAGAATCAAATTAAGAAGGTTGGGTTTAATCTGATAGTGGGAATAGGAGTTGGAGTTACAGCATATAAGGCCGAACTTAATGCTAGAAAATCAGTAGAATATTCTTTGAAAAACTCAATCGATGAGATAGTTGAAATTGATGAAAATGATGAGCTAAGAAGCTTTTCAGATTCAGGAGTTAAATTGAATTACAAAAAAATAATTACAGACAAAAATCTATTGAAATTATCGGAAAAAACTGGTTTAAGTCTTGAATCAATATCTAAAATAATAAATATTTCTGAAGCAAGAAAAAGTTATGTTTTTAATGCAGATGAATTAGCAGACTGCCTGAACATTACGATACGAAGTGCAAGAAGAATTATAAACAAAATTGTTTCTTCTGGATATGGTAAAGTTATTGCAAAAGAAACATCTCCTAATGGCGGTAGACCAAAAGCAATAATTGAATTTGATTTTTATTTGGATAAGAATATAGATTAATATTTATTGGAGTGACAACTATTTTGGAGCTCCTTTTTTTTGTTTAGTATTTAAATGAAATTTATCGCAACTTGTAATGTATAAAAAATTGTATTATAATGAAGTTCAATAATATTAGTAAATAAACATAGTATGATAACTATAGCTAATATTTTTATCTATGTAGAACATAATGTATTAATGTACTGATTAAAAAATTTAGGAGAGAAATATGTTAAAATATCGTTGTTTAGTTTTAGACCATGATGATACTGTAGTAAAAAGCACACCCACTATTCATTTTCCTGCGTTCAAAAAAACATTAGAGAAACTTCGTCCAAATGTAAATATGACGTTGGAAGAATTTTTGCTATATAGCTTTGAACCAGGATTTAGCCCATTATGCCATGATATATTAAAGTTTACTGATGAGGAAATGGAGTTTCAATACAATACATGGAACGAGCATGTACAAAAGACCATACCAAAATTTTATGAAGGTTTTGAAGATATTATTAAAAAACAAAAGGATGAGGGCGGACTTGTATGTGTAGTTTCTCATTCTAATAGTGTAAACATACTTAGAGATTTTAATGAAAACTTTGGTATTGAACCAGATATGATTTTCGGTTGGGAGCTTGGAGAAGAAAAGCGTAAACCTAGACCATATCCTTTAAATGAAATCATGAGGGTATATAATTTTAAGCCAAATGAGTTGTTAATGGTTGATGACTTAAAACCAGGCTATGATATGGCAAGGTCATGTGGAGTTGATTTTGCTTGTGCTGGATGGTCAAATCAAATACCTAAAATTGTTGAATTTATGAAAAAAAATTGTGATTATTATTTTGATAGTGTAAAAAAACTAGAGAAATTTTTATTTAATTAATTTTAATGCAAGTAAATTTTTTATTTTTGTTTGTACAAGTAAAATTTTACTTGTATTTTTTTTATCCAAATGGTATATTTTAAATATCCCCTGTAGGGGGATATAAAGGAGGATGTTATGGAACATAAACATGAAGATAAAAAAGCAATAATCAATAGAATTTCAAGGGCTGTAGGTCATTTAGAGTCTATAAAGAAAATGGTAGAGGATGATAGAGATTGTAGCGAAGTTCTCATACAAATAGCCGCAGTTAAATCAGCTGTCAATAATGTGGGTAAATTAATTCTAAAAGATCACATCACTCACTGCGTTGTTAATGCAGTAGAAACTAATGATCAAAAGGTATTGGATGATTTAAATAATGCAATTGATAAATTTATAAAGTAAAAGTAAAATCATGAAATAGCTAAATGATATGAGGTAATTATGTTAAAAAATAGTGAATCAAATAAGAAATATATAAGTCAAATTATATATTTAGCTATACCAATAATAATAGAAAATATTTTTCAAACACTGTTAGGTACTGTAGATACATATTTTGCAGGACAGTTGCATGATAATGCTATTGCTGCAATAGGTGTAACAAATCTTATTGTAAATATATTTATTGCATTTTTTACTGCAATTAGTATAGGTACTTCGACTGTTATATCAAGGTTTATTGGACAAAAAGATTTTAATAAAGCAAATCTTGCAGTTAAGCAATCTCTTATTATAGGTAGTGGACTAGGCGTTATTATTGGAGTTATAAGTTTTATATTTAGAAATCAAATATTAAGAGTTTCTGGTGCAACAGATGAAGTGATTAAATTTGCTATTCCATATTATACAATAATTGTAGTACCATCAATTTTAATATGTTTATCTTTGATTTTGTCTAGCTGTCTAAGAGCTTCAAAGGATACTAAAACTCCTATGATGATAACAGGTATTTCAAATATTGTTAATATCATTTTAAATTATATTTTTATTAGACTTGGTATGGGGATAGCAGGGCTAGCTCTTGCAACAACAATTTCTAGATTAATAGTAGTCATAATGCTTTGTGTTAAGCTATCAAAAGGTAAGGGGAATATTAAGCTGGATTTTAAGAACTTTGCTATAAATAAAGCTATAATGACTTCTATAGTACGTGTAGGAATACCTGCTGGAATTGAAAAGCTCATTATGCGGTTTGGTCAGCTTGTATATAATGGCATGATTATTACCTTAGGAACAACTGCGTATGTAGCACATAATATTGGAGGCACAATAGAGAATTACACCTATATTCCTGCATTTGGATTTGCTATGGCAACTGCAACAATGGTAGGCATAAGCATAGGTGAAAATAATATACAGAAGGCTAAAAAAATAACCTTCATATCAGATATGATAACAACAGTATGTATGGTTTGTATAGGTATTATATTTTATATATTTGCACCATTTCTTGCAAGTTTATTTACTAAAACACCAGAGGTTCAAGAACTTGTTGTTTCAGTTCTAAGATTAATAGCATTTTTTCAACCTTTTGGAGCTTTGACACAAATTATGACAAGTGCATTGCAAGGTGCTGGTGATACAAAATTCCCTATGTATGCAACTTTAATAGGGATATGGGGAATAAGAGTATGTATAGGATATATATTAGCAGTGGTATTAAATTATGGACTTTTTGGTGTGTGGTGTGCATATGCTTTAGATATATCAGTTAGAGGTATTTTATTATTAATTAGATTTTTAAAAGGTAAGTGGCAAAGAATTGAATTGTAAGAAAAAAGCTTAGAGTAAAAATTATTCTAAGCTTTTTATAAATTAATTTTAAATTTTTCTAAATATACCAGCAGCTTTAAGTGCTGGTCTAATAGCTAAAGCAAGTGCTAATGATGCAATAACTGCAATTATAGCATTTATTGATGAAACAGTTGCTTTAGTTATTGTTACAGCAATTACAGCCTCAAGTTTATCTCCTATAATAAAGTAATTCATTATGAAAGTTTTAATAATATAAAGTATTACATAGCTTATTGCTCCTACTATTGCAGCTATTGTATTAAACATTTTATTTTCACCATTTCTTTCATTACTATGAGCTATATATCCTGCTATATAACCCATTACAAATTTCAATATAAATGTAATCCAAGCTTCAGGTGCAAAGGTTGGGTCAAATAAATCAAACATTGCTGAGCCAAAGCCAGCTGATAAACCTCCAACAAGTGGTCCAAATAGTAATCCGCTTAAAATGCACATTACATTTCCAAAGTGTAGCATTGTTTTTCCTAGAGGTGTAGGTATATCAATTCTAAAGTTTGTTGCTATAAATACCATAGCAGCCATTAAACCTATAATAGCTAGTTTAAGAGTCGAAAACTTTCTTTTGTCACCCATAATATAATCTCTCCCTTGTGAGAATATGTATTTTGTTTTTATACCATTATTATATACATATTTTGTGCATTGGGAAATGTTCAGTTTTATATATTTTATAGGGTACAGATTTAAATTAATCTATAGTTATATTTATCTGATTCGTTAAATAGCTCTTTTATTATTTTTTCAAATGCTACACCATTTTTTCTATCAGAGTTTTCTAAAAGTGTAGTTTTTACTGATAATGTAACAAATCTTGAAGCTTCTTCTATAGCTTCAGGTACAGATTTTCCTCTATAAAGATAACCAACAAATAAAGAAGTGAATAAATCTCCTGTACCAGGAAATCTTGTATTAACATATTCGTAAGGTATTATGTAAAAATTATCTTTTTCTTTTTCATAGCAAAGATTTGCGTGTTCATCATCGTTTGTATGTGTACCGGTCAATACAACAACCTTGGGTCCCATATCGCTTAATTTTTTAAGATAATCCTTTAGTATTTCTATACTTAGCTTTTCAGTTGTATATTCTTTATTTAAAAGAATGGATGCTTCTGTAAAATTAGGTGTTATTATATCAGCATGCTTAACTAGCTCACTCATTTTGGTAATCATTTCTTGATTATATGTTCTGTATATCTTACCATGATCACCCATAACTGGATCTACAACTGCAAGGGTATTGTTATTATCTTTCATTTTATTTAATATGTTTATAATTATATCTATTTGCTTTTGAGAACCTAAAAATCCACTGTACATACAGTCAAACTTTAGTGAATTTAGTTCCCAATTTTCGTAATATTTTTCTAAATGCTCTGTACAGTCATAGAAATAGAAATCTTTATATTCTGAATGATTACTAAGAATAGCCGTAGGCAGAGGGCACACTTGGCAACCAAGAGCTGAAATTATAGGTAAAATAACAGTTAATGAGCATCTTCCATACCCTGATATATCGTGTATGGCTGCTATTTTTGGTACTGAATTTGTCATTTTTTTCTCCTGTAAAATTATTTTAATTTTAAATATAATTGTTCCAATTATTATTTAATATATCACTAATCGGTACGACTTTTCAATAACTTTATTATAATCTTGTTGGGATATTTTAACTATGGTATAATATTTGTAACATGTTTTAAATGGTTCAAATTGCTGAAACTATGAATTTATATTATAAAATGGAGGGTACATGAAAAAATTAATTGCTATTTGGATACTTATAATAATTTTTCTGGTTGGATGTAATAGTAATGCACAGATTTTAAACTCTACACCTAAGAATTTGGATGAGCTTTTGAGTGTTATTAATTCCAATCATAAATTAGTTATAAAGCCGGAGGTAGATTATGAGAAGTATATAACTGATTATAAATCAGAAAACATTTCTTGGAATTCTGATTATCCAAATTATTATGACGGCAGCAAAGCATTAACCTATGACGAAATCAGCGAGGATGTGAATTATCTATTTAAATGTTTGAAGGACGGATATGGGCTTTATAATTATTTTGGAGGAGATGATATATTTAATACTTATAAAGATAAGCTGCTGGAAAAATATAAGAATGCCAATAGTATAAGCATAAATGTCTTTTTTAATGATTTAATTGAAAATTTAGCCTTTATAAAGGATTTTCATTTCAAGATATATGGTGAAACAACAAATAAGGAAAAATTAGCATATATATTTGATGAATATGAATTCCAAAAAATAAATGGAAAGTATATAAATAGCAGTAACGGCAAGGCTGTGTTAAGTTTTAATGAAAGTAAAGAATTAGATGATATTTTTAAATTATCTATTTCTTCTGACGGTACACTTGTGTATTATCCTATAATTATATCCGATGAAATAAATTATTCGATAAATATAAAATATTCTGATGAATCTGAGGAAAATATACTATATACAACAGATCGTTATTCATATAAGTTAAATGATGAAATTAAATTAGATATAAAATCTGAGATACCGATTATACGTGTTACCAGAATGGGATTTGACCAATCAGTAAATGGAGATAATGCAAGAAAATTTTTAGAGTATGCAACACAGTACAAAGACGAAAAAATAGTCATTGTTGATTTAAGGAATAACTTCGGCGGAAATGGGATGTTGCCTCAAAAATGGATGATGAATTTTACATCTAAGTTTGTACCTACTAATTTTTCATCATTGAAGTATGTGACTATGGAACAAATAAAAAAATATATCTACCCGCTCAGCAATAATTATCAGCCGATAGACGAGCTGGTAAATATATATGGATTTGAACAGATTTCAGATAGCTTCTCGAAAGCATTATGCCAAAAAGATGAATTTATTTCTAATGATAATTTATTAATTATTTTGGTTAATAAACAGACATTCTCAGCCGGAGAAATGTTTGTTGATATAGCTCATAATCTGGAAAATACAATAATTGTAGGTACTAATACAGCCGGAGGACTGACTGGAGATAATGTTGGTTCAATAACCCTTTCTAATTCAAAAATACCTGTTTCGTTTGGTAATGGCTTAAGCTTCTTCCCAAAAAACTATTTTGAAGAATTTGTAGGCTTTAAGCCTGATTTATGGGTTAAGGGTGATGCTGAGGAAGCAGTTTTAAAGCTAATAGAAAATATGAAGATTAAATAATTTATTCTTGACATGGAGTTAACTCCACGATTTAAAATATGCTTGGAGGTGCTTATACATGAAAACAGGTGAATTTTCAATTAAGAGTAATATTTCAATTGATACTATAAGGTATTACGAAAAATTAGGGTTATTACATCCAAATAAACTTGCTAATAATAGAAAAGACTATACAGAAGATAATCTTAAACAATTACAGCTTATAACAATGCTAAAAAAATTAAATTTGACTTTAAATGATATTGGTGTATTGTTTAATTTAGACGCGGTATATGATGCGATTGAAGATAATTTGGACGCAAAAATAGATATTATTAAAGAAAGTGAAAGTATACTTAAAAAAGCTTATAGTAATTTATTAGAAACAGAAAATCAAATTAGAATTTCAAAGCAGCTATTAGAGAAATCAATAAATAAAATTGATAAGGTGCTGGAGAATGTAGGTGATTTGCCATGAGATTAATTTGCAGTTACATAATTTTAGCTTTTAGTATATTTACGACACTAGCATTTTTAATAAATAAAGATATTAAAAAAATCATAAAATTGTTAGAATTTATTGGGCAGCTTTGTATAATGGCTTTTTTTATGCAACATATTTATAATTTTAGATTTATTGGAGAAATTGCTTTAATAGTTGGTACAATAATTATAATAATTTCTTGTATCTTGAATGGAAAATTCACATTAGGAAAAATAAATATATCACATCATATAGTTAGAGGAATTTTTTTTGCAGTAAATATTTTTTTCATAATAATTGGTTGATTTATTTCACTGTACATTAATTAAAATTATTAATTTATATCTTGGAGGATATGCAATGAGAACAGAAAAAGAAATGTTTGATCTAATACTTGGTTTTGCTAAAAATGATGAAAGAGTAAGAGCTGTGTATATGAATGGTTCAAGAACTAATCCTAACGTTCCAAAGGATATATTTCAGGATTACGATATAGTTTATGTTGTGGAGGAAACTGCATCATTTTTAGAGAATGAAAATTGGATAGATATATTTGGTGAATTAATTATTAAACAAGAACCAGATAAGCTTGATAAAGTTTTAGGTAAGGATATGGATTTTAGCATGTCTTATACTTATTTAATGCAATTTACAGATGGAAATCGTATAGATTTGCATATAGAAACTAAAAAAGCTATGTTAAAGGAGTATGGTAACGATAAATTAACTATTAAGCTTTTAGACAAAGATAAATGCTTGCCAAGCATATCATTATCAACAGACGAAGACTATTGGGTTAAAAAGCCATCTAAGGAGAAATTCCTTTGTGTTTGCAACGAATTTTGGTGGGTCGCTCCTTATAGCGCAAAAGGATTATGGAGAAATGAAATATTGTTTGCTATAGAAATGATGAATGGTTACTCAAGAAAAGAGCTTATGACTATGTTATCTTGTTATGTTGGAATAAATACTAATTTTTCTCTTAGCATAGGTAAGTTAGGTAAGTATCTTGATAAATATTTACCAACAGATATGTGGGAGAGATTATTAAAAACACATGATACTAAAGATTACGAAACTACATGGAATGCACTCATTGTTATGTGTGAGCTATTTGATGAGGTAGCTAAATTTGTAAGCAAAAGCTTAGGTTTTGAGTATAACAGTGATGAAGCAAATAAAAGTTTTGAATTTATTAAGCATATTAGACAATTACCAAAGGACGCAGAGAATATATATTGACTTTGACGCCACGTCAGCCTTTATAATTAATTTAAGAGAGGAGGTTTATCATGAAATTACAAACAATAAGTCAAGTTTCAAAGCTGTATAATGTTTCTACTAGAACTCTTAGATACTATGAGGAAATAGGACTTATAAATAGTATCAAGACTGAAGATTATGCATATAGAACTTATGATGAAAAGAGTATAACGCAACTTAAAAAAATTATCATTCTAAAAAAACTAAGAATTCCATTAAAAAAAATAAGCGAGATCTTGAAGGATGATGATGTAAGTGTTGCGCTTGAGGTATTTGAAAAAAATTTAATTACTATAATGGATGAAGTAGCTGCACTATCAACAGTAGGTAATGTTATACAATCTTTAATTGACAGATTGAAAAAAAATAACTATTTAAATAAGAAACTTGATTTACTAACGGATGAAAATATGCTGGAAATAGTTAATTCAATGATGCTTCCTAAAAACAATATAAAGGAGGACATTTCGATGTCGGAATTAAACAAAGCAAATGAAAGTTTATCTAAATTAAAAGATGTTAGAATTATTTATTTACCACCAGCAACTGTTGCTGCGAGTCATTATGTAGGAGAAAATCCAGAGGATAACGCTAGTGCCGTTTTAAATAAATTTATTTTAGAAAGTGGACTATGTGATATAAAGCCAGATTTGAGACATTATGGATTTAACCATCCTAATCCAACAGATGAAAATTCTATATATGGATATGAAATGTGGGTAACAATACCTGATGATATGGAGGTTCCAAAGCCTCTTATAAAGAAAAAATTTGCGGGTGGATTATATGCAGCTCATATGATAGCTATGGGAAATTTTCATGAATGGCAATGGTTAAATGAATGGGTAACAAATAATGATATTTATGAAAGTAATTCATTAAATGACAATGGTGAGTGTATGCATGGATTACTAGAGGAACATCTTAACTATATTAATTTAGTTAAAAATAGTAATACTGATTTTAGTAAAATTCAATTGGATTTATTATACCCAATTAAGGAAAAATAAGAAAAGATTGAAAATAGGTTGCTTAGGCAGCCTATTTTTTGTCAAAAAAATATTTACATAGTTTTCCTCTTATGATATATTATAAAGAATTACACACTTTTCAATAATATTTATATTATAAATATTAATATTATTAATAAATATAAGGCTGGTGAAATATGAATATAAAGATGATAGTTCTAGACTTAGATAGAACTTTACTTAGAAGTGATAAAACAATTTCAGATTATACTATAAGAGTTTTGAAGGAATGTAAACGAGTTGGAATTAAAATAGTTATAGCATCTGCGAGACCTAGAAGGGCAGTTAAAATTTTTTCGCAACAAATAGGTTGTGAGGACATAATTTGTCTTAACGGAGCTATGGTAACAATTAATGAAAAAATTATTGATGTTAAGAAAATTGATAAAAAAATAGCCCATGACGTTATACTAAAAATTATGGAAAAATTCCCTGCATCAAAATTATCGGCTGAAATCAATGATTATATATATGCTAATTTTGATTTGAAAGAGATATTTACTAATATAGAGAACGTTATTATAACAGATTTTAATGATATTCAAAATGATGTAGATAAAATTATATTTAGTGTTGAGAATGAAAATGAAATAAATGAAATTGTATCCTTATTGCCAAATGGTTTGTATACTAGTATTGCTAATGGGTATTTACTTCAAATTATGTCTAATGAATCTACTAAGCTAAATGGTGTTAAAACTTTAGCTGAATACTATAATTTAAGCTTAAATGAAATAGCTGCCTTTGGTGATGATTATGATGATATTGAAATGATAAAGCACTGTGGATATGGTGTAGCTGTTGCAAATGCCATTGAAGATGTTATTACTGCATCTAATTTTATTACTGAGAGCAGTGACGAGGATGGCGTAGCGAAGTGGATAGAGTATAATATATTCCAATAAGGGGTGATATAAAATGATGGGATTTGGATTTTTTGATAGCTTTATGTTTAACGCAGTACCAATAATAATTAGTATAATTTTTGTTGTAGTGATTGGAATGTTAATAGTAAATGTAGTTAGAGGAGCAAAGCAGTGGAATAAAAATAATAATTCACCTGTTTTAATAGTGGATGCAAAGGTAGTTACAAAGAGGACAGATGTTAGTCATCATATGCATAATACGGCTAATGACAATCATCATAACAGTTCAAGTACATGGTATTATGTAACATTTGAAGTTGAAAGTGGAGATAGAATTGAGCTATCTATGACAGGACAAGAGTTTGGTTTGCTTGTAGAGGGAGATGCTGGTAGATTAACCTTTCAGGGAACAAGATACAAGGGATTTCAAAGAAGATAGCCACTATGTGGCATAATGGGAGTGGTAAAATTGAAAACATTAGAAACTGATAGATTAATATTAAGAAGCTTTGTGGAGGAAGATTTAGATGATTTGTTTGAGTATGCGCAAAGCCCTGATGTAGGGCCAAATGCAGGTTGGCCTCCACATAAGACAAAGGAAGATTCCATAAAAATTTTAAAAATGTTTATGGAAAAAGATGAAGTTTGGGCAATAGTTGAGAAGAAATCAAATAAGGTTATAGGTTCATATGGGTTACATAGAGATTTAAAAAGAGATAATGATAAGTCAAAAATGATTGGTTATGTTCTATCAGATAAATTTTGGGGAAATGGATATGTACCAGAAGCGACCAAACATGTTTTAGAATATGCCTTTGATGAATTAGATTTAAATATAATTTCTGTGTATCATTTTCCTTTTAATGAACGCTCAAAAAGAGTAATAGAAAAATCAGGCTTTAAATTTGAAGGTGTATTGAGATTAGCAAGTACACTACCAAATGGAGAAATAGTAGATGATTTTAGCTATTCGATGACAAAAGAAGAATTTTCATTAAATAAATAAGGGGGAACGCTATGTTAATGCATAAGGGTACAAATACAATTAATACAGACAGATTAATTCTTAGAAAATTCGAAATACAAGATGCAGATAATATGTATAAGAATTGGGCGACTGATAAAGAGGTCACAAAATTTTTACAATGGAAACCACATGAAAATGTTGAATTTACAAAATCTTTGCTAGAAGGATGGATTGAGAAATATAAAAATGATTTTGTATATAATTGGGCAATTGAATATAGAGAAATAAATGAGGTAATAGGCAATATTAGTGTTGTAAAATTGAATGAATCAAAATATTCATGTGAAATAGGTTATTGTATATCAAGTAAATATTGGAATTTAGGCGTTACAACTGAATCCTTAAAGGCGGTTATTGATTACTTGTTTAAAGAGGTTGGATTTAATAGAATTGTAGCTTTGCATGATACGAATAATGTAGCTTCGGGAAAAGTAATGATTAAAAGCGGTATGGAATATGAGGGTACATTTAGACAAGCTGGGGTAAGAGAGTATAAACAATTTTACGATTTAGCACAATATGCTATGTTAAAATATGATTGGGAAGGGAAAAACAAGACATATTAAAGGAGAATATCAATGTTTTTTAATACTGACGATTTAAATGATGGAGAAATTTATTTAAAGTTAAATAGAACCGCAGACGAAAATATAGAAAAGGGTTATGTTCCTGCGTATTATTTTGAAATAACTAGAGTTAGTGATAATGTAAGCTTAGGCTTTTGCGATTTAAGAGTTGGGTATAATGATAACACATATTATGGAGGAAACATAGGTTACGAAATCTATGAGGAGCACAGAGGTCTTCATTATGCAGGCAAAGCATGTTTTTTACTACTTAAATTAGCCAAAAAGCATAGTCTAGAACATGTAGTTATTACCTGTTCTCCAGATAACATAGCATCTAGAAAAACCTGTGAGTATGCAGGAGGTATTTTAGAAAAGATTGTAGATGTACCAGAGTGGCATGATTTGTATAAGGATGGTCAAATAACAACTTGTAGATATGTAATAGATATAGAAAAATAAAACATTTTTAATATAGGAGCTTTATAATATGGATATTTCTAATTTTAATTATATAAAAGAAAAGACAGAAAATTTTAAGCATAATTCTCTAGAGTACATAGATTATGACGATTTAAAAGATTATGAAATAATATGTGATAATGATCAATTATTGGCTTTATATGGCTTAAAGAATAAGTTCAACATGTATGAAATACATTGGGCTAGTAATGAAGCTAATTTTCTTATAGATTATGTAAAACAATTAAATAAAGAAATTTTTATTGCATTTATTCCTAATCGTTGGGTAGATATATTTAAAAGTAATAATTTTATAGAATTCGGTGTATTAAGAGATTATTGGATGAACAGTCTTGATTCTATACCTGATTGTGAAAAATACATAAAACTAACTGAAGATGAGTGTGAGGAAGCTTCAAATGTTACTTTGTCATGTAAGGAACAAAGTCGAGAATTCTTTGGGGAAACAACTGATTGGTTTAAGGAGTGGATAAACAGTGATAACTCATTAGATTCTGATAATAAGAATTATTCTGTACTAGTTCATAAAGAAGATGGATTAATAGCTGGAATTGTATGTGTAGCTACTTATGGACACGATAGCCCAAGAGGTACAGTAGTTTGGATTCGTGAATTAGCAGTAAATCCAAAATTCCAAGGAAGAGGAATTGGCAGAAAACTTTTACTGCAAGCACTTAATTATGGAAAGGAACACGGAGCAGTAAGGTCGTTTCTTATGGCTGATGACTGCAATACTAATGCAATAAATTTATATAAGAATATCGGCTTTGTACCTAATGAAGAAGCAGGGCAAATAGACATGGTCTATAAGATATAATATAGGGATGCTATAAAACATCTTGACAACGAACAAATGTTCTGATAACGTATACATATCAAGCAAATATTTGATTAACAAGGGAGAATAGTGTGAGAAAAGGCATTTCACACTTTTATTTCTAATGCCACTACAATGTCTCGACTACGTCGAGACTATAGCATAATGGAGGATATTATGAAAACATACGATATGACAAAGCGTGAAGCAAGATTGTTTATTCTACGTAAGCAAGGTCTGACAGGAGATTATAAATTTATTGGAAAACAAGGTGTTTTAGGCTATATTAAGCAGGTAGGGTGTATTCAGTATGATCCCATTGATGTATGCGGAAAAAACTCTGAATTGGTTTTACAATCAAGAATTAAAGGTTTTACTAAGGACATGCTATATGAACTTCTTTATGAAGATAGAAAATTAATAGATTATTTTGATAAAAATCTTGCCATAATGCCTATAGAGGACTGGATTTATTTTAATCGTATTCGTGATATGTATAAAAAAGGTGGTCGAGGACGTGAGCAAATAAATAATGTTTCGGATGATATAAAAAGAATGATTTCTGAAAAAGGAGCTTTGTGCTCGAAGGATATAGATTTTAATGAAAAGATAAATTGGTATTGGAGCGATGCAAAATTATCTCGTGCTGCACTAGAAAGCTTGTATTTCAGAGGTGATTTGATTGTACATCACAAAAAAGGAACTATTAAGTACTATGCTTTGTCAGAGGATTACATACCAAAAAATTTGTTGGAGGCTAAGGAGCCTTTTCCAAATGAATTAGAGCATATGAAATGGAGAGTATTACGCAGAATTTCAGCAGTAGGATTAATGTGGAACAGACCAAGCGATGCATGGCTTAACATTGCAAACATGAAGTCTAAGGAAAGAAACATTATATTTGAACAGTTGATTGAAGAAAATAAAATCCACAGGATAAATATCGAAGGATTAAAGCATGCATTTTACTGCCTAGCAGAGGATGAAAGTATAATTGATGAGGTGAAAAGTGGTATAGAATTTAAAAGCAGAATGGAATTTATAGCACCTCTTGATGGTATGCTGTGGGATAGAAAACTAATAAATGAAATATTTGATTTTCAATATAAGTGGGAAATATATACTCCGATTGAAGAAAGAAAATACGGGTATTATGTTTTACCTGTTTTATATAACGATAGATTTATTGCAAGAATAGAAATGATTAGTGACAGGAAAAACAAAGTACTAGCTGTAAAAAATATTTGGTTTGAGGATGGAGTAAAGTTAAGTAAAGCATTACAAAAAGAATTAAATCAGTGTTACAATAGGTTTATGAACTTTCATGATCTAACAGATATAGAATTCATAGAAAACAACAGAATTTAGACAATTCAAATATTGAATCTAAGAAAGGAAGCATTATATTTGAACAGTTGATTGAAGGAAAAAATCCATATGTGAATACGTAAGGTGCTAAAGGTGCACTATTAACTGCTTAATTAGTTAAGTAATATGTATAGGCTAAATATTTGGTAAACACAGCAGAAAATATCATGAAATTACGTTATTTCTGATGTAGTATAGATTAAGAAGTTAAGTTAAAGAAAGAGGTATAATATATGGAGAAAGCACTTATCAATTATCTTGAACTATGTGGAACAAGTTATGAAATCGGTTATCACCTTGGAAAAAGAGCAATGACCTATCCACCACAATTTATTAAAATGCACAAAGCCTCCTCAGCCATTTACACCGAAAGAGAAGCAATAGAAATGGCAGAAATGTTTAATCAATATTGCCCCGGTTTGAATGAAGAATTACAAGGATTTGCAGATGCTATAGGAACAACAAGACTACATTTGTTCTATTATGCTATGGCCTATTTAGTGCCAGGATGCTCACTTCTTGCCGTACTTCCTAGGTTGACAGATAATGGGCATGTAATGGTCGCACGTAATTACGAATTTTCTCATAAAATGGACGATCTTACTTTCTGCAAAACCAAGGTAACCGGAAAATATAGTCATTTGGGTAGCAGCATTATGAATTTTGGTCGTAGTGAGGGCATTAATGAGCATGGCTTAATGATTGCGCAAACCTCTTGCGGTCGCCCTGTTGGTAATATGCAGAATATGCGTAAACCTGCTGTTAAAGGATTGCAATTCTGCGCGATTATTCGTTCTTTGTTAGAGAATTGCATGAATGTTTCAGATGCATTAAAATTGTTAAAGGATATGCCGATAGCATATAATATCAATCTAATTCTTGCAGATAAGTCTGGAAAGGTAGTTCTATTTGAAACTTACGATGGCAATAAAGCATGGGAGGAAATTAACGAAAATACCGATAAACAGTATTTACATTCAACGAACCATCCTCATTTGCCTGAAATAGTAAAACTTGAACCTATGGCAATGGAAAATTCTGTTGTCCGTTATAAGCTTATTGAAAGTTACATGGAAAAGGCAGATAAACTCAAGGAAGAAGACTTGAAAGAACTTCTTCTTTCAATGTATCCTACAGGATTGTGTTGCCATTGGTATGATGATTTCTTTGGAACAATAAGAAGCGTTGTTTTTGATGTTACTCTTGGAAAAGCTGATGTTTGCTGGGGCGGAAGAGCAGAGAATGGTTGGAAAACATATTCGCTGGACACAGATATGCAAGCTGAAAAGTTTTTAGTTAATGTTAATGTGGAACACCCTACGTTTGATCTTGGAAGATTGATATAAAGTATAAGGAGATTAGAAGATGGAATATCTGGAGTTATTTGAGCGTGCAATTATATATATTGAAAATCATCTTAGCGAAAATATTCGTGTAATTGATGTTGCAAATGAAGCCGGATATTCATACTATCATTTTACCCGCACCTTTAAGGCTTTACTTGGAGAGAATATAGGAAATTATATTCAAAAACGCCGACTGTTTAATGGTGCAAGCCAATTATTGTATAGCGATAAAAAAATTATTGATATTGCTTTTGATTGTGGATTTGATTCTTCAGAAGCATTCAGTAGGGCGTTTAAATCTGTATATCGAGTCAGCCCAAAAGAGTATCGCAACAATAGATTAGAGGTTTTTATAGGTCACAAAAAAGAAATAAGTATAGATTTGATAAAACATATTACTACAAATATGACTGTTCAGCCTAAGATTAAATATATTGATGATATCTACGTGATAGGTATTCGGGGAACCTCATCGGTGAATAAGATTTATTCCTTGTGGCAGAAATTTCAAAATGTAGTAGATGTAATACCTCATAAGCATCCGTCAGGAAGAACATTTGGAATATGTGAAAATTTGCAAGAAGTTCACTTGGAGAAAGTTCACTACGAAATGAATTTTTCTGAGGTGATTGGAATCGAAGTCACCTGTTATGAGGATATACCAAGTAACCTTGTTACAAAAACCATACCAGCGGGTAAATATGCAGTATTTACACATCGTGGAACACTTAATGAACTTCTAAAAACTTATGAATATATTTGGGGTACTTGGGTTCTACTTACAAAAGAAGTCATTGACGATAGAGATGATTTTGAATTATATGATGAGAGATTTTTTGGAATAGAAAATACTGAATCCGAAATGGATATTTATATCCCAATTAGATAATATTTATTGCCTTGTATGAAAAAGTGTTATAGATATAAAAATTATAAATAACATTGTAATTTAGGCAATCGTTTATTCCAAAGCTTATGAATCAAAGGTGTCGAATATTAGGATATAATGTTGAACTGTTTGAGTTGATTATATATTTTACTGATGATAATATAAAAAAGCAATGCATATGCAAACATATCTACGTAGGATGTTAGGATATTAAAGAATGATAAGTAAAGAATTAGATTTTAATTTATTTTAAGTTTGACTAAAATTGAAAGGGGTAAAAATAATAATGAAAAAATTTGTTTGTTTTATATTATCATGTATGTTTGTTATGGCGTTTACATCACAGGCTTATGCTATACAAAATAATACTCAAATAGTTGAGTTAACTCAACAAAATCCTTTGACTTTAAATAATAGCGGTGAAGAGATTATACATAATGTTTTTGTGGATAAACATCCGGTTTTTGATACATCCGTGTTTTTAATGGCAAGAGTGTATGTTCAAGATGATACTATCACCAAAGTAGTTTTATATATAGAGATACCGCGAAATATATATGGGCTGAGATATACTGGTGGATTATATAATGTAACAATAGCAGAGGACGGTAAATCATTTACAGCTATTGAAGATGGATATGTAACTTCAAACAATGGTCCATCGCTTCCTATTCATATGAGTGGTACAGTTAATCTATCTGATATTAGATAGTTATTGATTAGCAAAACGTAAATTTTTAATTTCTTTAATATCTGAAGAAGCTGCAGCAAACGAAATTTATAAAATTCGTGAGCTGCAGTTTCTTTTTGTTAAAAAATTGGCAAATATCTATCAAAAAAGGGGAAATTTATTGAAAAAGCTTTTTTACATGGTATAATATTGTAGAATATTATAAATGATTCAGCGTAATTGAGACTATGGTATAATGTTAGTTAATAATACCATTTTTTGCGTTAATAATTTACATAATGGGAGTTGATAGGTTGTTACAAATTAGTGAACAAAAATATGGTGATATTTATGTTATAACTCTAAAAAATGACGATTTAATTTTAAAGACAACTAATTTTGGATGTAATATAATTTCATTATATACTAAAGATAAAAATAATATATTTGGAGATATTGTTCTTGGATTTGATAGCATTGATGATTATAAAAATCAAGATAAGTATATTGGAGCTTTTGTGGGAAGATGTGCTAATAGAATATCAAATGCGTCATTTAGTTTAAATGATAAAGAGTATAAATTAGCTAAAAATAATGGTCCTAATCATCTTCATGGCGGTATTAATGGATTTGATAAAAAAATATTTAAATATAAAATTTTAGACAATGGTGTTGAGTTTTTTTATTTATCAAAAAGTGGTGAAGAAGGTTATCCTGGTAATCTAAAATTAAAAGTTAGTTATATACTTAATGAAAATAGTATCCTCATTAATTATGATGCTGTAAGTGATGAGGATACAATAATAAATTTAACAAATCACACATATTTCAATTTAAACGGTAAATATTGTGATATTAACAATCACTTTTTAAAGATAAATTCAGATTACTTTGGTGAAATAGATAAAAATGGTTTGGCTACAGGTAGATTATTAAAAGTTGATGATACACCATTTGATTTTAGAAAATTTAGAGAAATAGGAAATGGATTATCATGTGATAATTCACAAATTAAAATAGGACAAGGGTATGATCACCCGTTTTTGCTTGTTGATGAGAAAAATCAAATTGAGCTTTGGGAAAAGATAAGCTCCAGAAGAATGATAATTTCTACATCTATGCCATGTGTACAGCTTTATACCGCAAATTATTTGGATGGCACTATTAGGGGCAAGGGCGGATGGTATTATAATGCAAGAGATGGCGTTTGCCTAGAAACACAATGCTTTCCTAATTCTATAAACAATGGAGTAACGGATGTTATATTAAGAAAAAATACAAATTATAGCAAAGCTACAACATGGACATTTGATATCCTGGACAAATAAAAGTGTTAAAATAAGCATTTTATACTATGGAGGTAATTATGATTTTAGATGATGTAATAAAAGAAATCAATTTAGGCAAGCATGATGAGAGAATAATTGACATTTACGAGGATAAAGAACTTCTTGATATTCAGAAAAATAGATATTTAAAATTATTAACTGAATTTAGAAAAATGTTTGGAAACTATGATATTAATATTGTTAGCTCACCTGGAAGAACTGAAATTTGTGGCAATCATACCGACCATCAAAACGGAATTGTATTGGCTGGTGCCATAAATTTAGATATATTGGCAGTAGCTTCAAAAAGTGATGATGATAAAATATCAATAATAACCGATGGCAGAAATCTAGAGAAGGTTAATATTAATTTGCTAGAAAAGAGTAAGTCGCAGGATACAAGTTCAGAAGCAATTGTTAAGGGTGTATTATTTAGACTTAAATCATTAGGTTATAAAATTGGTGGATTTAATGCGTGTATAACAAGCGATGTACTTATTGGTTCAGGACTATCTTCTTCAGCAGCATTTGAGAATTTAATTGGTATTATTATTTCTTGTTTATATAATAATGGACAAATAGAACCTATAGAACTTGCAAAGGCTGGACAGTATGCAGAAAAAGAGTATTATGGTAAGCCATGCGGACTTATGGATCAAATGGCATCTAGTATTGGTGGTTTAGTCAGTATAGATTTTAAAAATAAAGATAATATTGATTATAATAGAATAGAGCTAGATTTATCAAAACATAATTCATGTCTATGCATAATAGATACTAAAGCTTCTCATGAAGGCTTAACAAATGAGTATTCGGCTATACCAAACGAAATGAACAAGATTGCAAATCACTATGATACGCTTAAGCTCCGAGATGTGGATGAAGAAGTATTTTATAAAGATATAATTATCTTAAGGGAAAAATATGGAGATAGAGCCGTTCTTAGAGCTATGCACTTTTTTGAAGAAAATAAAAGAGTTAATAAATGTGTTGAAGCACTAAAGAAAAGTGATTATATAAAATTTAAAAGCATAGTTAAAAGTTCTGGTGATAGTTCTTTTAAATATCTTCAAAATATTTTTTCACAAAATAATATAAATGAACAAAGCATGTCTATTGCTTTATTTATGACTGAAAAAATACTTGGAGATTATGGAGTATGCAGAGTACATGGAGGAGGTTTTGCTGGGACAATACAAGCATTTGTTGATGAAGAATACGTACATACATATAAGCAAAATATAGAAAATGTATTTGGTGTGGGAAGCTGCCTAATACTCAAAATACGTAAATATGGTGCAATGATAGTTATCTAGCATAGGAGGTCAAAATGATTTATCAATCTATTTATGATTTAGTAGAGTATGGTTATAGTAAAGGATTAATAGAGAGTGAGGATAAAATATATATAAGAAACAGTTTGCTCGAGTTGTTTAAATTAAATGATTATCCCAATGACTCAATAAATAAGGTGTCAGTGACTGATTTAGAGACTTTATTAAAAAATTGTTTAAATTATGCATATGAGAATGGTCTTATACAGGAAAATTCAGTTTTATATCGCGATTTGTTTGATACTAAAATTATGGGAATATTAACTCCAAAGCCAAGTGCGATTTCTAAAAAATTTAAAGCTGAACATCAGATTTCTTCATATAATGCTACTAATTATTTTTATAAGCTATGTCAAGATATAGATTATATAAGAGTATATAGAATAAAAAAGGATTTGAAATGGGTTATTGATACAGAGTATGGCAATTTAGATATAACTATAAATTTATCAAAGCCTGAAAAGGATCCAAAAGCTATAGCTGCATCTAAAGATATGCCGCAAAATGGTTATCCAAAATGTCAACTATGCCTTGAAAATGAAGGTTATAGTGGTAGAATTAATCATCCAGCTAGGCAAAATCTTAGAATTGTACCGATTAAATTGATGGGACAAGATTGGGGATTTCAGTACTCTCCATATGTTTATTATAATGAGCATTGCATTGTTCTTAAAAGCGAACATACACCTATGAAAATTGATGGAAATACATTTAGACTTCTTCTAGATTTTGTTAAGCAATTTCCTCATTATTTTATTGGCTCTAATGCTGATTTACCAATAGTGGGTGGTTCAATATTAAGCCACAATCATTTTCAGGGTGGTAATTATGATTTTGCTATGACAAAAGCTCCAATTGAAAATTATTACAAAATTAAAAATTTTGAGGATGTTGAGGTTGGTATTGTAAAATGGCCTATGTCAGTTATTCGTATACGACATTCGGAAGCTGAAAGATTAATTGAGCTTTCATCGCATATTCTTAATGTTTGGAAAAAATATACTGATGAAAATGTATATATTTATTCAAAAACAAATAATGAGGAGCATAACACAATTACTCCAATTGCTAGAAAAAATGGTGATATGTTTGAGATAGATTTAGTTCTAAGAAACAATATTACAACACCTGAGTTTCCTCTTGGCTTATATCATCCTCACGATAATTTACATCATATAAAAAAGGAAAATATAGGATTAATAGAAGTTATGGGCCTAGCTGTCCTTCCATCTAGGCTAAATGAAGAAATACAAATAATAAAATCTGCAATTTTAAACAATGAAAGTATAGAGAAGATCGAGAAAGTAAAAAAACACGCTAATTGGATTAAGGATATAGTATTCAAATATCCATCTATTAGCAATGAAAATATAGATGAGATTTTAAAGCATGAGATAGGATTAGTATTTTTAAAGGTACTAGAAGATGCTGGTGTATATAAAAGAACTGATGAAGGCAAAAAAGCATTTGAACGTTTTATATACAGCCTATAATAATTTGTTAAAATGACATTAAATTAAAATATAAATTACTATCTAAACATTTGTTTAGATAACTAAAGAAAGGAATAGTATTATGTTTAAATTAGAAAATCAAGATTTTAGTAACAATAATATATTGCATAGAAATCGCAAAGCGCCTAGAACGCATTTTTATCCATATAGTGATGTGAAAAGTGCTTTAACTTCATGTGCTAAAAATTCTAATTGTATTATAGATTTAAATGGCGAGTGGAAGTTTAAGTGGTTTGATTCACCATTTAAAGTTGATAAATCAGTTATAAATAAAACTGAGAATTTTGACAATATTATGGTACCTATTAACTGGCAGTATGCAGGATATGGTAAAAATATTTATACAGACTTATGGTATCCTTTCCCAATGGATCCTCCGTATATTCCAGCGGAAAATGAGACTGGTGTTTATAAGAAAAAATTTGATGTAACTCAAGATATGTTATTAAACTTATCTATAAGATTTGAAGGTGTTGAAAGTGCATATCATGTATATATCAATGGCCAAATGGTAGGATACTCTCAAGGTAGCCGCTTACCAGCAGAATTTGATATAACAAGCTATGTTAATATTGGTGAAAATGAAATATGCGTTGTAGTTTATCAATATTGTGACGGAACATATCTCGAAGACCAAGACATGTGGTGGCTTGGAGGTATAATTAGAGATGTTTATTTGATATGTCGCCAAAATATCTATTTAGAGAATGTTATTCTAGATCCTGATTATGACATAGTAAATCATAAAGGTATTTTAGATACACATATTTCTTTAATTGGTGATGGCAGTGTTGATATAGAGGTATATAAATCAGATATACTGCTTACAAGTTTTAAAAATGTTATTTTAAATCAAAATATTAAACTGTACATAAATGATATAGAGCCGTGGACTGCTGAAACTCCTAACTTATATAAGATTATAGCAGTTGTAAAAGATAAAAATAATAATATATGTGAAGTAATTCCGCAAAATGTTGGATTTAGACACATAGAGATTGTTGACGGACAGTTGCAGGTAAACGGTAAAAAAATATTTATGAAAGGTGTAAATCGTCATGAGTATAATGCTAGAAAGGGTAGAGTAGTTACATATCAAGAGGCGAAGGAAGAGCTTCAATTGATAAAAAATGCAGGTATGAATGCTATTAGAACAGCACACTATCCTAATAATCCTTTTACATATGATATATGTGATGAAATAGGACTTTATGTTATTGATGAATGTGATTTGGAAACTCATGGATTTGAAATTGTAGGACAAGATACTAGATTATGCAATGACAATGATTGGAAAGCTGCTTATATAGATAGAATAGAAAGAATGGTTCAAAGAGACAGAAACCATGCTTGTATAATAATTTGGTCTCTTGGTAATGAGTCTGGATATGGAGATAATTTCAAAGCTATGTATGATTGGTGTAAATTAAATGAGCATACTCGCCCAGTACACTATGAAGGAGACTTTAAAAACCAATCAGTGGATGTTAGCAGTACCATGTATTCTACCATTGGAAGATTAAAAGAGATAGATATCGAAGAGCCTAAACGCCCTCACATATTATGTGAATTTGCACATGCAATGGGAAATGGTCCTGGAAGCTTGAAGGAATACTTTGAAGTATGTGAAAATTCTAGCCGTATACAAGGTTTATTTGTTTGGGAATTAAAGGACCATGGTATCTATTCGCGTTCTGAAGATGGCAAAGAAATGTATAAGTATGGCGGTATGTTTAACGAGAGATTCCATAATGGGAACTTCTGCATGGATGGTTTAATTATGGCTAATGGTAATCTTTCACCTGGATTTTATGAATATAGTAAGGTTATAGAAAATATTCATGTTATAAAATTTGATAAAGCAAACAGCACCGTATTAGTTAAAAATAGATTTGATTATATAGATACTGAAAGAATTATGCTTAAATGCAGTATAAAAGAAAATGAAAAAGAAATTGATAGCTTTAATATAACAGACTTTAATATTGAATCACAATCTATAGCATATATTAAGCTTGAAAAAGATTTAGAAAAGTACAATAAAAACAATTTAGTTACAATTGATTTAGAATTTGTATTTGATAAGGATTGTGGCTGTTATAGAAAGCATGATGTAGTAGGTACACATCGTGAGATATTATGTAATTATACTCCAAGTACATTAAATCATATGAAGCCCGCTAATGTAGAAATTGAGCAATATAAGGCTGTAGTTAAGGGAGATAATTTCTCATTTATAATATCATTTGTCGATGGCAGAATTTACGATTATTACTATAAAAATAAGCTTTTAATACAAAAAGGGCCTATTTTAAATTATTTCAGAGCATTTACCGATAATGATATAAAAAATGCAGGCGACTGGAATTTAAAGCACTTACATTCTATGAGACAAGTTATATACGAGGCTAGTGTTGAAAAACTTGATAATGAAGCTAGAATTTATTTTAAAGGAAAATTCTCACCACAAGGTCTAGATTGGGCTACAAATATAGATATATGCTATCAAGTTCTTGCTGATGGTAGTATTTATGTTAATTATGAGGGCAAATTCCAAGGTAATTGCGGAAATGAGCTTCCAAAGATAGGAACACAGATGCAGCTTCCTAAGGAATATTCTAATGTTTTATACAGTGGATTTGGCCCAGATGAGTGTTACTGTGATAGTAAGGAACATACATCATACGGAATACATAAATCAGATTATATAAAAATGCAAACTAACTATATTTATCCTCAGGAAAATGGAAATCGTACAGGTGTTAATTGGTTTGTAATTGATAACAATGATATTGGTATAGCAGTTGGCTCAATTAGTCCGAAGGATTTTAGTGTTCGTAATATTGAAGATTATGATTTATATAAGTGCAATCATGAGATTAATCTTAATAGAGAAGATTATCTATTAGTTAACTTTGATTATAAAAACTCTGGATTAGGAAGCGGAAGCTGTGGTCCTGTAAGTTTATCAAGCTATAAGGCTTACACTATTCCATTTAATTTTGGTTTTTCTATTGTACCATTTGATAATAATAATGATTTAATATCACTTGGACATAAAGCCTTAGATTTTGAGAAAACAATTATAGATAAATAACTATAAATACAACTATCTAGCATAATTGTTTTAATACTGCAAGGAAATCTAATTTTATATCTACTATAATGAATATGAAAGGATGGATAGCGATGGAGTTCTTGAATAGAATGACTGAGGTTATTGATTACATAGAAGATAATATAGCTGAAGATTTTGACTATAATCATATATCCAAAATTGTTGGCTGTGATGTATATCAATTTGGAAGAATATTTGCCTACATTGTCGGCATATCTTTTTCAGAATATATCAGAAATAGACGATTATCACTTGCTGCTATAGAACTGCAAGATGGTAAGCATAAAGTAATTGATATTGCTTTAAAGTATGGCTATAATTCACCGGAGTCATTTGCTCGTGCATTTAAAGAGCTACATGGTATAACGCCAAGGGAAGCATGCACCCAAGGTAAAAAGCTTAGAATGTATCCTCGTATTACCTTTCATATTTCAATTAAGGGAGATGTAAATATGGAGTATCGAATTGAAGAAAAGGAAATAATTAAAGGTGTAGGTGTAGTAAAAAACTTTGGTAAATGGACAGCAAATAAAGATGCGCAGTACTGGAAGGAACGAATGGGCGAGAGATGGAATTTCTGGGATGAATTTCTTTACAATGGCATGAATAGTAAAATCGCAGAATATGGATTATACCGTGCTCCTTTTTATCAAATGGGGGTTATAAATACTCTTGAAAATGGTGAAATCATTGAAGCTATTGGAGCTGAGTCAGACGGAAAAATATATGATGATTTAACTGAATTTGAAGTGCCAGCCAGTACGTGGGCTGTATTTACTGCAAGGGGAACATTAGATCAAAAAATACATCCAATAGATATGTTGACAGCAAGAATATTTACAGAATGGTTTCCATCAAGCGGATATGAAAAATCAATGAATTATGAAATTCAAGTTTATGGGCCTGGAGATACACAAAAAGACGATTACACATGTGAAATTTGGATACCAGTAAAGAAAAAATAGTTAGAATATAAATAATAAAATAACCTACACATTCCCTCATGTAGGTTATTTTATTTTATTTTAACTTATTTAATAATATTTAATTTATAATATTATTAATTAGTTCAATCACTTTACTATATACGGATTCTAAAGGTTCTTTAAGATGTATTGATTTATCTCTACTTGCAATTTCACAACAGCTTTCTTTCATATTACGTGGACTTACAATTATTCTAATTGGAACACCAAGAAGATCTGCGTCAGAAAACATAACTCCAGCGCTTACATTTCTATCATCATAAATAACTTCGATACCTTTTTCCTGAAGGTCATTATAAAGTTTGTCAGCATAATCTTTAACCTCTTTATCCTCAGAATGAACCGCACAAAGATGTACCTGCCATGGTGCTATTGACATTGGCCATATAGGACCATATTCATCGTGGTGAGCCTCACAAATAGATGCTGCAAGTCTGCCGATACCGATTCCATAACAACCCATTATAGGGTAATTTGAGATACCGTCATTGTCAACATACTGCATATTCATTGCCTTTGTATACTTTGTTCCTAGCTGAAATATGTTGCCAACCTCAATTCCGCGTGATATGGTGATAGATGACTTACCGCACTTTGGACACATGCCACCTTCCTTTATTTTTGCAAAATCATTGTACATCACATCGCCTATGTCACGTGATATGTCAAGACCTGTATAATGGTATTCTTCTTTATTTCCACCACATGAAAGATTATTTGTATGTTCAAGAGATTTATCAAACAATATTGTAAAATTACCATTTAAATTATATGGACCAATATAACCAGCGTTTAAACCACTTTCTTTAGTTATTACAGCAGGATGAATATCACAACCTAAATAATTTGTAAGCTTTGTTTCATTAACGTCGAGATCACCACGTATGAACAATACCACATAGCTGTCATCAGTATTTTTTTGATAGACAACTGCTTTACAGCTTTTTTCCTTTGGTGATTTTAAAAATATACATACATCTTCAATTGTATGTATATTAGGCGTATGGACTAGAGTAAGTGCTTCTGAAAAATCATCCTTTTCATTTAATACAATACTTTCAGTAGCCTCCATGTTTGCACGATAATCACATTCGTTACATATGACAATTGAATCTTCACCAACAGTAGTTAAGAGCATAAATTCATGTGATATATTGCCGCCCATCATGCCTGAATCAGATGCTACAGAAATCACTTCCGGAATGCCTACACGTTTAAAAATCTTTTCGTATGCAATGAAACAGCGCATGTAATATTGTTCTAAATCCTCCTGTGAGGTATGGAAAGAGTAGGCATCCTTCATTGTAAATTCACGAACACGGATAAGACCTCCACGTGGACGTGCTTCATCACGAAATTTAGTCTGTATCTGATAAATCATGAATGGATATTTACTATATGTCTGACCATATTCACGCACAAGTGAAACTGCTGCCTCCTCATGTGTCATCCCAAGTACATGCGGACTTTTATTGCGGTCATAAAAACGTACAAGTTCATTACCTACACTTTCATACCTTCCAGATTCTTGCCATAAAGATGCAGGTAGCACAACAGGAAACAAGACCTCCTGACCATCGATTAAGTCCATTTCTTCACGGATTATCTGTTCAATCTTTCTTGTTATCCTTCGCAAAGGAAGATACGATGAATATATACCATTTGCCACGTTTTTCATATAACCACCACGAAGCATTAAAGCATGACTGCCAATAACACAGTCAGAAGGTTTTTCCTTAAATCTGTCACCAATTAAGTTTTTAAGTTTCATAAATACCTCCATTACGCAGTTTTGCTGCGTTATATAATGTTATCAAATAAAAAAGCCCTAAGCTAAATAAATTAGCTTAGGGCGAACTATAACAAGTCCGTGGTACCACCTAAATTCGGAACGAATTCCGCACTTTTGTACGAAGCAAAAAAGCTTGATACTTTATCTCTATAACGGGAGATCCCGGTAAAGTCTACTAGAAAAGTTTTTCGTTCGGTTTACGGCTCAAAGACTGGTTTAGCATATTATCAATAAAGGCTCGCACCTACCGCCTTCTCTCTGAAAAATCCAAAATGCTTACTATTTCTTATCATAGCTTTTATATTTGATTTTCTACATTATATAGTTTGATAGGCTTGCTGTCAAGATAATATTAATAAAATCTTGAAATATATGGAAAGTCGCTGTAGTATAGTGGTGTATTAATAGATAGAAAAATCAATTAGTTTAACTTAAAAGTGTAAATGGGAGATTTATGTTTAAGAAAATTGTAGTAATTTTATTTATTGCATTATTTTTAAACAATAAATATATTTATGTTAAACATGTTGGTACAGAATCCTATATAATAAAGAAGAAATTTTTTTGAGTAAAGAATTGAGAGAATGTTAAATATGAACATTCTCTTAATGCTTTTTAGCTGATAGATTTTATTTGTTTTAAATATACAATAAGAATTAAACTAGCTATAATAAATAATATAACTGCAAAAATTATTTTAAAACGTGATACTTCTTCTTTATTTATATGTCCTTTTTCAATTATTTCAAGACTAGAGCAATGTATATCTACATCGCCACCATGGGCTTTACATGATTTATAAAATGTACCAGTTATTTTAACAATATCACCTCTATGTTTATAATCTCCATAGTATTTAATTTTGTCAATATCACTTTGCTTTATAAAAACTCCTGTTGCATTTGTGCCATCATTAACATTTATCCATGCATACTCATTTCTTTCTAAAGCTTCTCCGATTAATTCGCCTTGAATGGTAAGAACCGTATTATCCAGTGAAGAAGCATTTTCTATAAGTTGATTTATTTCAATGGTATCTGTAGCATAGCAATTAATAATAAATATAAATGAAAAGATTATAATAAAAACTACAATTTTCTTGCTTTTTTCCATAGCTTGTTAACACCTCCAAGAAAATATCCAATTAGAGCAAAAACAGATAAAAATTCAAGTCTTCCCAAATACATTGCTATAATATAATATACCTTTAATAATGTAGGCATAGAAGCTGATGTAATACCTATGGATAAACCTACGTTGCCTGTTACAGACGCAGCTTCAAATGCTGCATTAGGCATTGAGTAGCCATAATATGTTCCTATTGCTGTGCCAATTGTGAATGTTATTATATAGCATATAATTATTAAAGCAGATGCTTTAACTACACCATCATCTAAGATGTTATCTTTAATATGATGATATTTAAACACTTTTACGTTTCTTTCTGAGGACAATAGTCTTTTTATATCTGCAATAATGCTTTTGAATACAATTCCAACCCTAAGACCCTTAAAGCCTCCAGCAGTAGAGCAGGCTGAACCACCGATAAGCATTGCGATGATCATAATTAAAATGCCAAAATCTCCCCACTCCAATGCGAATTGCCTTGCATATACACTGCCAAAGCCTGTTGTTGTATGAGCCGATAAGACGTTATAAATAACTCTTCTAAATAAAGAAATAGAATTAGTGTAGACACCTATTTTTGATAAAGCTAACACTGCTAATACTGAAGTTAAAAATGCAGTTATGAAAAAACTTTGAGTTTCAATATTTTTTATTATTTCCTTTTTCTTTCCCTGCCATATAGCAAAATGCAAACCAAAGTTAAATGAACCTAGTATCATTATAACTATTGTTATAATTTCATATGTAAGACTATGATAATACATCATGTTCTGTAAATTTGGTGCAAATCCTCCTGTGCTCCATGATGAAGCAAAAATAAATATACCATGGAAAAAAGCCGATTGTGGTTTTAGTCCAATAAATATACCACATATCCATAAAGCCAACGTTCCGACAAGAAGATAAACCATGCTTATTTTCCATATTATTCTTGCTGTTCCTTTAACATTAGGTACTAGATCTATGTCCTTTGCCTCTCCAACATAAAGCTTATATGCACCGTTAGTTTTTTTAACCAAAAATGACAGTGCCAATACTACCATACCTTGACCTCCAACAAATGTTAAAATATGCCTCCACATATTAAGTCCTACAGAGATATGGTCTAAATCCTGAATCAGCGTTAAACCAGTAGTTGTAAAGCCACTCATTACATCAAAGCAAGAATCTAAAAATGATTTATAATTTCCGCTTAGATAATAAGGCACAGCACATAGTACCATCAATATAATCCAAGAAAGAGAAGCAACAACAAAGCCATGCTTCCACTGTACATAAGCCTTGATTTCTTTTGCTTTTTTTCCTAGAGTCATCAATAATAAACCTGTGATAGTAGCTATAGAAATACTAATTAAAAAGTCAAATACGGAATTTATTTCTCTTAATAACAGAGAAGCAATAAGTGGTATTAACATTAGTGATGCTATGCAAATAACTATATAGCCTGTATAATAGCATATTATTGTTGTATTGAGAAATCTCGTTTTAGCATTTTCCATTTGTCTACCTCACAAAAAATGTCGTGACTATAAATAAAAAAACAACAAATGAAGCAGTAACTAAAAGTTCATAAAACAAGCCTATAAAATTATTTTTTAAACCATGCATTTTTTACACCTCTTGAAATTTGTTTTTTTAGTTCTAATAGACCTGAGTCATTTGTTAATACAAGTATATTGTCAAATTCTAGAATACGGGTATTTCCTCTTGGATAAATAACTCTTTCATTTCTAAAGACTGAGGTAAACACACACTCATCTGGCAACTCCAAATCTTTGATAAACATGTTGCACCATTGATCTTCTTTATCGATTTTTATCTCAACTAATATCATTGAACCCCTTTCAAATGTTTGAATAACCTTAAGCTTATCCTTATCAATTTCATATTCAATAAGCTTAGCAATTACCTCTGTACTGCATACTGTTTTGTCAACACCTAATTCTTTAAACATAGTTATATTCTTAGGATTGTTAATTCTAGCTATAGTTTTTGTAATACCAAATGATGTTTTTGATATTTGACAAATTACTAAGTTTTCTTCATCTGTTCCTGTAACAGCTGCTATTATTTCAGCTTCATTTATTCCAGCATCCTTTAATACATCAATATCTGTTCCATCACCACAAATAATATTTATATTAAAATCTTCAGCAATTTCCTGGCATAGATATTTATCTCTTTCTATAAGAACTACATCATATTTTTTTTCAATTAAAGTTTTTAACAAATAGTAGCCAACCTTTCCGCCACCAATAATAATAGATTTCATACTTATTCACTCCTTTAAAGCCATTATATATCAAATGTTTTCGTATTTATTATTTATTGCTGCTAAGATATCAAATCTTTCTATACTAATTTATCCTTTAAAATATCAACACCTAATTGTATAGGGTTAATTGTTTCAATTTCCAGTTGCTCATAAATATATTTTCTATTTGGATTAACAATTCTAGCAATAATTCTCGGAATCTTATAAATCTTCTTAGCAATTAAGGATACAGTAATGTTAATATTTTCATCTGATGTAACAATTAAAATTGCATCAGAGGCTAATATACCTGCCTCCTTAAGGATAGCGTCATCATATTCAATTCCCTTTATTGTTGATCCATTAAATCCACTTCCAAGCATATTTAATCGTTCAATGTCTCTATCTATTATAGAGATGTTGTGACCAGCATCCGAAAGCTCGTTTGCTAAAATGCTACCTAATTTTCCACAGCCTATAATAATTATATTCATATAACTATCTCCATTTTTATATTTATTGAGTTCTTTTAACTATATGACCTATACCATTTTTATCATATTCAGTTTTATATAAATTACTGTCATTATCTTTTGGGCAATCAGTCTCATCATATGCATTTTTATGTTCTTTACAAAATAAATCTCCATATTGGCTCATATTATACCTTGCAGGTAGATAAGTTGGATCAAGTGCCCATGCTGCACGAAAATGCTTCATAGCTGTTAAGTGATCTCCCTTAGTTTCAAGATGAATACCCATTAAATTGTGAGGTTCAGGAGCATGAGGATATTTCATCATTGCACTTGTAATGAGTTTTTCACATTCACAGTATCTTTTTTGCATAATAAATTCTCTAACAGTTTCACATAGAGAGGTTAGCTCATTCTTGTCATTATAATTAATGTTATTTTTCATATTATATAACACCTCCTTGTTGATAATCAGAACTTGCTTTTACTTATATTATCAGATATTATGTGAGCATAGTGTTAGGATGGATTAAAATCGTGTGAGAATTCTGTGAGGAAAGATTATGTTTAATTAAATTGGGCATAATAAAAGCCGCTTATTTTATAAGTAAAAGCGACTTAATATTATTCATTTATAAGTCTATAACCAACACCAATTTCTGTCATAATATAGCGTGGCTTTGCTGGATTTGCTTCAATCTTCCTTCTAAGTCCTGCCATTAATGTTCTTAATGCTTGAGTGTCATCACCGTATGCAACGCCCCAAATTTCTTTGATTATAAATTTTGTAGTTAGTACCTTTCCTGCATTTTTTAATAGTAGAGCAAGTAAATTATATTCCATCGGAGTTAAATGAAGCTCAATATCACTTAAGAAAACTAGATGTTTATCAAGTTCTATTTTAAGTTCTCCTATTTGAAAACTTAATTGTTGTTTATTTCCACCTTGCTTGTATAAATGACGTAAAGCAACGCGAATTCTAGCTAATAACTCTGTTGTTGAAAATGGTTTTGTTAAATAGTCATCAGCTCCTAAGTCAAGTGCATTAACCTTTTCTTTATCTTGATCACGTGCAGAAACGACTATGATAGGCATTTCAGACCATTCTCGAACCTTTTTTATAACCTTTGTACCATCAAAATCTGGTAGACCAAGGTCAAGCAGCATCATATCTATTTGTTCTGATACTAACAAGTTTAGAGCTCCTTGACCTGTTTTAGAAGTCATATATTTATATCCCTCTGATTGTAAAGAATAACATATAAAATTTCTTATTTGTGCATCGTCCTCAACTACTAATATACATTCACCTAAACTAGTCATTTTCAATCACCTCCATTGGTAGAGTAAATATAAATTCTGCTCCTTTTCCATCAGCACGATTTTTAGCAGTTATATTTCCTCCATGCGCTTTTGTTATAGCCTCACATATAACAAGACCTAAACCAATTCCATTTTGAGCATCAACATGTCTTGAGTTAGATGTGTAAAACATTTGAAAAATTTTTGGTAAATCTTCATCTGAGATTCCAGCGCCTTTATCTGCTACAATAAATGTAGCATTTTTATTATCCTTATAAACAGATATACTTATTTCATTTTCTAAAGGTGTATGTTTTATTGCATTTTCTAATAAATTTATTAGCACTTGTTCAATAAGCTTTGCATCCATTGGCACTAGTATAAGCTCATCGGGAATATCTATAATTATTTCACGTTCAGGTGTACGCTGTAAAATATGATGTACAGCTCCTCCAACTACTTCTTCAACAGCTTCAGGGTGTTTTTTGAGCGCAAGTTTACCATCTTGTATTTTGGTAAGACTTAATATATTTTCAACTAAAGAATGAAGCCAATCAGCATCATTATGTATTTCTTTTGCTAAATCATATCGAGGATCATTTTTATTTGTCATATCTATCAGAATTTCGGAAGTTCCCATAATACCAGAAAGTGGTGTGCGTAAATCGTGAGATATTGCACGCAATATATTGCCGCGATACCTTTCCTGTATTGTTTCCTCCATATATTTAATACGCTGTTGTGCTGATCTGAATCTGTCCATTGCGAGAGAAGTACTTTCAATCATTGCACGTAATAAACGTGTTTGTGCTTCTGTCATTATTGACGCTTTTTTTATAGGAATACGAATTATTCCAAGTATATTATCTCTTCCGTAAATTATCCAGTCATAAAACTCTTTACTAACAAAATAATCTGAATGTGATCCATCTATTTTATGTTTAATTTCATTAATATTATTAACATTTATTTTAGTTTGTTTATCGGATGATACTTGTTGTACATATGTATTTTCTGGTAGACCATTTTCATCAAAGCAAAGGCAGGCAACGTTGCAGTCTATTACTCCACTTATTATTTTTGTTGCAATAGAAGCAATATCATGCATATCTACAGCATCAATTAAATGATTAGTTAACATATATAAAGCCTTTGTTTCGGATTCCTTTTCTTGAGCTTCAATAGCACTTTTTTTAACATGTGATGTTAATGTACTTGTAAAAACAGATGTAATTGTCATAATTATAAAGGTTACGATGTAACTTGGATTATATACGGCCAATGTATAAAATGGAGCTGTAAAAAAATAATTATAAGCAAAAATTGATACAATAGAGGCAAGTATTCCGTAAATATATCCATTTGAAAATCTTGCTACTAATAAAACTGCTAATAAATATACAATAACAATATTTGTCTCTGGAAATCCAATTAAACGAAATATGTAACCTATTGCTGAAGCTAAAGATAAAAAAATAAACATTAAGAATAAACTACTACGCTGTGTTATCATAAAAATTCACCCCTTTTATTAACAAATTATAAATCAGTGTTATTAATTTGTAAATAAAAAGCTACTACATATTTTATTTTAAAGGATAAAAATATTTTTTCTTTATTTAGCGTTAGAAGAACTACATAAGAAATTTCTTGTGTTATAACGCAAATATATGCTAATATTGTAATAAATTAACAATGTATAAAAATGGAAATATTAAATATGCATTTAGAATATATATATATATTTAAGTGTTCATAAATTGCCTCTTCTAACAATTTTGAAATATATGGCAATGCAAAAAAAGCTATGATAGTATTCCAGCAAAATCTAGTTTCTGTAGAGGCAGCCACACTAATAGCTGATATTGCACTTGTTTCAGGTCATATTGGTGCACCTAGAGATGGAATTTTACAGATAAAAGCTAAGAATAACTCTCAAGGTATTATAGACTTAGGTATAAAAGCTGGTTCTGAAGCGCTTAAGGGAGTAAAGGCTCTGCTAATATTTGGAGAAGATACCAATTCAGAATTAAGGATACTAATGACATATCAGATGAAATGAAGACTTTACTTCCAAAATACAAATATGCAAAAATAGGTGAAGTATTAGGTGGTGCTCTTGTTCCTATAGAACCTAAATTTGTAGAGGTTAAAGACACATTGTTTGTAGTACCTCTTCAGTGTACAGATAATCTTATGAATATAATTACAGAAAAGCTTCCTAAACCTACAAAGGCATAAATAAATATAATAATAACCTACACACTCATGTAGGTTATTATTGTTTTAAGCTCATTTTCATCGAATTTTTTCATTATTTTGTTAAATTTCTTAGGAGTTTTGGCTTTTATATTATTTAGAAATTTCGGTGTTACTGGTAGATATTTTTCTATATCTTTAATGTAATCTTTAGTAAAGTAACTTTTATGTGTCATAATTCCATCTAAGGCTATAAAATTACAGCACTGCTGCATAAATGGTACTATTTTTTCGTCATGTTCAAATTTTATAGGTTGAATATCTGTAGTTAAAACATGTTCAATAAGTCTAAATAGCTTGTTTGTTAGCATATCAAGTTTATGTCCTTTTGCTGAAAGTGAATAAATTGTTGCACTTTTAGAATCTATATCACTTTGAATATCTTGTATATCATCGCAAAGCTGTAGTATAATTCCAAATCCTAGAGTGAATTTTATTTCTTCCTCAGTTAATTCTCCTTTAATTAAATAGCCATCTGCTAATACAGATGAACCACCTTTTTTAAAGGATATATCGGCTATATCCTTTTCAAAGGGGCAGGAGGTTGTTTGTTGTTTTAAACTGTTCATTTGTGAAGTATGTATCAGTAAGAGGCTTTCATAAACCTCAGGAAAAATTTCTCTATCAAATTGACTTTCGATTAGCTCTACCATACGATATATTTCAGCTTCTAATTTATTAGATGGAAAAACATCAATACCTTGTAATCTTTTATTAAATTTTTTGTTAAAATTTTCTTTCTCTTCAAATATAATATTGCTGTCAATTAAATTATCTGTATATGGATAAAGCATGCTGTATCCAAAGATAGATGGAGTATATTCTACCTTTATATCAAGCATAAATTGAAGTATATTCATAATCCAAGCATTTCTAATTGCTTGACCTATATCATTAAGGCTCAAATCTTCATTTTTTAGGGAATCATTGATAAAGCTTTTAGTTATATCCATTATGCCTTTACTAATAAAATGCTTTATAGCAAAACATTCATCTATTGAAATATTTGAAATACTGTCATTAATAAAATTATTTAAGTCAATAGCCCAGGCTTTTCTATCTTCTTCAAGATATAGACTTTTATTTGGCCATAATTTAAATCTATCTAACACAGTATCAATAATTTTATTTATTTCTAATTCATTTTTTCTTTTTTCTTCATATGAGTAGGTTTGTAGCTTTGTATAACAACTGCTGTCTTGCAAATACCATAGTTTTTTGTATTCATCTATACAATATATAAATTTGTTGTTTAAAGTCATTCTTTAATCCCCCATAATTATGTTCATGTTACTAATTGTTCAAAATACTATAAATATAGATATATGGATTCGTTAGTTTTCAATTATTAGCATAGTTTTTCTCAATATATACTATTTATGTAAATATAATAACATTATATAATAATATTTTCATTAGAAAGACATTAGAATTTGTTTAATAATATTATTTTAATATTGTTAAGAAATAATTGGATTAATTAATTGTGAATGATATAATTAAATATATGAATATAGTGCATATTGGAGGAATTATATGAATCGCATAGTTATTAGAGATGCTGAATTAAAGGATGCAGAGGGTAAAGGTTACGTCCACTACAAATCATGGCAGGAAACCTATACTGGTCTTATGAGTCAAGAATATTTGGATAAAATGTGCATTGAAAAATGTGTTAATATAGCAAAAAAATATCCAGAAAACACATTGATTGCAGAGGTGGATGGAACAATTGTTGGATTTGCATGCTATAATAAAAGTAGAGACACTAGCTTTGAAAACTATGGTGAGGTAATTGCAATTTATGTTTTGAAGGAATACCACAAAAAAGGAATTGGTAAAATGCTAATGGATGCATGCATTAAAAAGCTTTCTGGGTATAAAGGTATTGTTATATGGGTACTTGATAGTAATAAAAATGCTATTAATTTTTACGAAAAATATGGATTTTCATTTGATGGTGGTAAAAAAGAAGAAATACTTATAACTCCAATTACTGAATTGAGAATGGTAATGAATTTTTAATTATTATTGACATTTATTGGATATGTGATAAACTAATAAGAAAGTTTTTTGGGGGTGTCATATATGAAAAGTGTAATTTTAAAAAATGGAGCAGAGTTTATAATTGATAAAGCTAAAAAAGAGGATGCTAAGGACATAATAGAATATCTAAATATTATAGGTGGAGAAAGTGAGAATCTTCTTTTTGGCGCTAATGGATTTCCTTTATCTACTGAGCAAGAGGAAGAGGTTATTGAAAGTAAAAATAGTTCACTTACTTCATGCTTAATGATAGGACGTATAGATGGGGAAGTAGCAAGCGTAATTTCATTGACAGCACCTATGAGAGAACGCATAGCTCATACATGTGAAATTGCTGTTTCAGTTAAGAAAAAATTTTGGAATATGGGTGTAGGTACAAGCATATTAAAGGAAGTAATTGAGTTTGCCAGAAATACTAACATAATAACTGTTATTCATTTAGGAGTTAGGGCAGATAATAAAAATGCAATAAAATTATATGAGAAATTAGGATTTGAAAAAATAGGACTATATAAAAATTTCTTTAAAATCGATGGAAAATATTATGACGAAATTTTAATGAACTTATATTTATAATAATTAATTTCACCAAAATAAAAACTCTACAATATTCATTAATATAAGTATTACATATTGTAGAGTTTTTCGCTTTTTTTAATGTAAAACTCAAGTTATATAATATCTCAAAACAATTTTGAAAAATCGACTATAATTTAAAACTCCTATCACAATACTTTCATTGGTGAGTGGGATAAAAGTTAATTTTTATTTAAAATAATAGCCCAAAAAATCTACCAATTCATTTCTTGATGAAGGGTGAAAAAATTCCGTATATGATGCATTACTAAATGGTTCAGGTTTTTCAAGTTCTATCAAGATATTGACATCGCTACCCATATGAACATTATGATCAATTCTTGGTAAATATCCTTCTGAAAATGTAATAATCGTGTATCCATATTCATATTTTCCCTTATTTGCATTTTTATATGATGGTTTTTTAGGTAATGATATAGTATTTGTGTTAGAATTAATAATATACTTTTTGTCCAAATCTGTTACAACAAATTCAGCATTTACTATTTTTTCTCTTGTTTTAATATCTACAACTTCGATTATCCAATTACCGCCTGTTTTACTTTCTTTAAACTCATAGATTTTCAATAATAAAAATATAATTATAATAATAAAAATAAAAATAAAGAAATATATAATTTTTCTATTTTTTATATTAATTTTCACAATTTCATCCGTCCTTAATTAAGATTCAAAAGAATCACTTATAATGCAAACGTCATAATGTCGCATTATAAGTGATATTAACTTAATAGATAGTTCAATTAAACCTAATTTTAAAAATTTCAATTTTCTACGCTAATAAACAGCATCTCTTATAGGTAAAAATATTAGTCTCTGTATTTTATCTAATATTGACCTTCTTTTATACTAACACCTGAAAAGTAATGTAATAATATACTAGTGGATGAATATCCATTTTTTGCATAACCTGCTGCACCATCTTGACATAAACCTAAGTTGTGACCGAATGAGAGATTTGGTCTTATATCATATGGACAACTTACGCTTCTTAAATATGACACTGGAGCTCCACCCCACACATCTTCGTTATTTTTTGTATATCCTTTACATGATGCTGAAAAGACTGCATCTACATAATTCCATATCCAATTATAGTTGTCAATAATTTTTATCATTATCTCTTTTGAAGTATTGTTTGTTGCATTAATACATAATGTTGGAAGATTTACAGGACGTTCATAAACTTGACAATGTGTACTATTACAAAACTGATAACTTTGTCCAGGGTGTCTATCTTTTTTATAGAAGTGAAATGCTGTATAACTTCTGGCAGTAATTGCCTGAGCTTCTAACATTACCATTTTTTGAGAATTCGTCATATCATCATAAATAAAATAATCAGGATTCATTTCATTATATAGTACACAAGATATATAGTCTTCTAATTGCAATGGAACAATCGTGCCCGAAGCAGTTTTTACCGTAACATTTCTAGGTATTACTGGTGGATCTTGAGGCACACCCATTGGTGTATTGTCTTTATTATATAAATATTCATCGTCATCATTCACATCAACACATCCAATAGTCTCTACCTGTCTTTTATAATTTAACTCAACTTTTTTACTTTTACTAATTTCAAAGAAATAATTGTTACCTCCTGAAATGTTTGGATATCCATTAAATAATCCTATATTATATGTATCTCCTTCAACCTTCCAATTATAGTAGCCTGTTTCAATAGAATTAATATAAAAATTACCATCTTCATTTGTTTTTATTGTTTCAATGCGATTGCCATCTACTTCCGAATATGTTATTGTTGCATTAGAAATTGGTAACCCTGTTTCCATATCAACAACAATACCATTAGCAGTTGTTTTAATTTTGCTTTTATTCATGCTATTTAAGTCTTGTGCTCCAGCTGGAAAAATGGAAATTACAATCATCATAACTACCAACATTAAACTAATTATAGATTTTTTTATCATAACTTTTGTTCTCCTTAATATATTTTTTTATTCGTTAACTTGACTTTGAAGTTTCATTTATTTCATTGTGTAGTAACATTAAGTTGTTTACATAAGTTAATAATTGATTACTTTTCATCTGTTCCAAAATTTTTTGTAGTTCTTAATATTATTTCAAAGTTCCTCGCTATTACCCCCTCTTGTAAATTTTTATGATACCCTCCTTTCATTTCAAATTCTTATTTACACCTCTTCGTTGGCTATGTAGCCGTTGAATAAATAAGTCTTCTGATTAGTTTCATGAAAAATAACCAAAATAAAGAAGAATTTGCGACATGTTTTATAAATTCCTTAAACTTCGCACATAAAAAATATAATAGGAAAAGATTATAAAGAGTTTTTTCTATATGAATTGATATTATTGAAGTGAATTTTTAAGATATATATCCCCTTTATTTATTAACCATAATTTCCCCTAATATAATATAAATTATCAATGCTTCAAAATTCCCCTTATTTAATAATATGCATTATACGTACCAATGTTTGTATTATATGACAATATTTGGCATCAAATCCCTGAAAATCAAATTAAAAAGATTTTTTTTATAGAATTTTGAGAAAATATTAACAGTGTGTTTGTGTGCATTGTAACATTTTTGGGATATTTAGTATTGTTTTTGAGACGTTGTACTATTTTTTTACAAATTAAATTAATTATATGCTGCACATATGAAATTAAAAGCCGTAAAGAAACTTGTTTTATGTTTTTTAATTTCATATTAGTATTAGAATAAAAAAAGCACCCTATATTTGAAGAGAGAATATAGGGTGCTTTTTTAATAAATTACACTCGACTTACATAATATACCCATAAATAGAAAATATTATACATATTGATAGTTAAATTTATAAAGGTTATGATAAAGTTGACAAATTAAACATATTAATATATATTTAAAACGATATGTTTTTGATAGATTGGAGAATTATATGAAATTTAAAGAGGTAATTATAGAAACTACTACTGAGGGTATTGAGCTTTTAAATGCTGTACTTATAAAATTAGATATAGCAGAGGTTGTTATAGAGGATGCAAGTATTTTTGAAGAATTCTTAACTTGTGAGACTATGAACTGGGATTATTATGATGAAAGTCTAAATAGTATGAAAGATTGTGCTACAAGAATGAAAATATATCTTGGAGATAACGAGCAGGGTGAACAAGAGCTGAATGATCTAAAGAAAGAATTAGAAATATTAAAACAGGAAAATGATGATATTGACTTAGGTAAACTAAGCTTAACTGTGAATATAGTCGATGATGAGGATTGGGCAAATAACTGGAAGCAGTTTTTTAAACCCTTTGAGGTTGGCGAAAAAATACTTGTTAAACCTACTTGGGAAACTATTGAAAATAAAAGTGATAGAGTCATATTAGAAATTGACCCAGGTGCAAGCTTTGGGACAGGACAACACTATACTACTCAGCTTTGTATAGAACAGATAGAAAAATATATGAAAGACGGTATGGAAGTTTTAGACATGGGGTGTGGAAGTGGTATTTTATCTATAGCTTCAATACTGCTTGGTGCAAAGCATGTAGTTGGTGTAGATATAGATGAAAATGCAGTAAGAATTGCTAAAGAAAATGCTGCGGTTAATAAAATATATGAAAATAAATTTATTGCATATTGTGGAAATGTTATAGAAGATGAAAGATTGCAGGATGTAATTGGCTTTAATAAATTTGATATGATTGCTGTGAACATAATTGCTGATATAATTATTGAAATGAGTGATTGCTTTCCTAAATTCTTGAAAAAGGGTGGAGTTATAGTTACATCAGGTATTATTGAAAAATATGTTGGTAAAGTAGAGGATACGCTTAAAAATCTTGGTTTTGAAATAAAGGAAATTATTCAAAAAGAAGACTGGGTATCAATTACAGCAATTCTAAACTAGAGGTGGAACATGTTTAGATATTTTACTTCTGTAGAAGAAATTAATTATGAGGTAGTAAGAATCGAAGGAACTGATGCTAAACACCTTAAAAATACTTTAAGAGCACAGATAGGTGATGAAGTTTCTATTGTAACTGATGACAGTGAATACGTTGCAGGTATAATTAGTTTAGAAAATGACAGCATCATTTGTAAGATAAAATACAAGACTGATATAAATAATGAAGCTAGTATTCATATAACATTATGTCAAGGCTTGCCAAAGCAAGCTAAAATGGAGGATATTATTCAGCAGAATGTGGAAGTTGGTGTTAAAAGCTTTATCCCGCTTATAACTGAGCGTACTGTTGTTAAGTTAAACGATAAATCAAGGGAATTAAAAAAGCTTGATAGATGGCGAAAAATAGCTCATGAATCATCTAAACAAAGCAAGAGAAATATAGTCCCTACAGTTGAGGACATTTTAACTGTAAATGAATTAATTAATAAAATTAAAGATGAGAGCGCCAAAATTATTGTTCCCTATGAACTAGAGGGCAATAAAACAATGAAAGAGGCTCTAGCTAAAGATACTTTAGCTGATAAGAAAGAAAAATATTATATTATAATAGGTCCTGAAGGTGGCTTTGATGAAAAGGAAATTAGGAAGTTTCAAGAGATAGGTGCTGATATTGTTACATTAGGAAAAAGAATCTTAAGGACTGAAACTGCTGGTATTGTAGCATCTTCTATTATTCTCTATGAATGTGATGAGATGTCAGTGTGAAAAAAGGCACTTCACACTTTTATTTGAGATGCCACTACAATGTCTCGACTACGTCGAGACTATGGGCATAATGGGAGGATAAGATGAAGTATGAATATGAGTTAATACGCTCTGGTAGGAAGACTATTGAGTTATCAATTTCTAAGGAGCTTAAGCTTATTGTTAGAGCTCCAAATAGAATGTCTATAAATGATGTAAATAGTTTTGTTATAAAACATGAAAAATGGATTGAAAAACATTTAGCTATTGCTAAAAAACGTTACGAAGGTAATAGTTATAAGGATTTGTCAAAGGATGAAATTAACAGTCTAAAGAAAAGGGCAGCAGAAATAATTCCTAGTAGAGTAAAATACTACAGTGAAATAATGGAGGTAAAACCTACTGGTATAAAAATTACTTCAGCCATGACAAGGTGGGGTAGCTGTAGCGCTAAAAACAGCTTATGCTTTTCTTATAGACTAATGCTATATCCAATAGAGGTTATAGACTATGTTGTAGTTCATGAATTAGCACATATTAAGTTAAAAAATCACAGTAAATTTTTTTATCAGGAAATAGAGAAATATATGCCTAATTACAAAGAAAGAATTAAAATGTTAAACCGTTAAATATAGGGTTTAGCATTTTTTTTGTGCAGGTGAATAATATATATTAAATGTTTATTTTGGTTTTTGATTATATCTGATTAGTATAAAATATTTATATATAGGAAAGGATACTATTATGGGATTTTTTGGATTTAAAAGAGGATGTCCTAGATTTAAATTTACTGAGATTATAGGTTTAATGATAGCTGTAATTGGAGCTATTATAGTTGTTCAAATATTGCCACTACGCATTTGGTTGTTTGTATTAGGTTTATTGTTAATAATTTTAGGATGTACATTGGTTAAATTATTATAATTATAATTTGTTTGCATGAAAAGATTATGTAAGGTAATTTGTAATTAGGTTATAAAAAAATAATGGCCTTGGCCATTATTGAAAAATTAATTATATAGCACGAACAACGTTACCTGATCTCATGCATCTTGTGCAAACAAATTTTTTCTTAGATACTCCATTTTCTACAACAGATATCTTTCTAACGTTTGGTTTCCAAGTTCTGTTTATTTTTCTATCTGAGTGAGTTACAGTATGACCTGTCATTTTACCTTTTCCGCAGATTTCACAAAATTTCGCCATATTCTCACACCTCCCATTAAAGCAAGTTTATAATAATAATATTTTATACTAATTTTTATTAAAAATCAAACGAAATTTTTAATAATATCTCAACAATTTCAATGAAATAAATTAGTATTATATCAAATCAAGCTTTTTTATTGTAACATTAAAATATAATTATTGCAATAACTAATTTTTATTTGTATAATATTTTCATGATAATTTTTTTGTGATTTGTAAAAAACGATATTTTGTGGTAAACTATGATTATAAAAGAATTAAAGAATAAAAAATGAATTTAATATAAATATAGGAGGTACGTATGTCAATTCAAGTTACAAACGAATTTGGTAGTGTGATTATAGACGATCAAGTTATAGCTAGTATTGCTGGTTTAGCAGCTATGGAGTGCTATGGTATAGTAGGTATGGCATCTAAGAATGCAACAGAAGGTTTCTTTGAATTATTAAAGAAAGATCAATTGTCAAAGGGAATAAAAGTTAATTCAGATGAAGATAAAATTACTATAGATTTGCATATAGTATTACAATTTGGCGTAAAAATTTCAGTTGTTGCTGAAAATATTATATCAAAGGTTAAGTACAATGTAGAATCGCTAATTGGCATGGAAGTTAATAAAGTAAATATTTTTGTTCAAGGTGTAAGGGTGCAAAAGTAGTTTGGGAGGCTATAATGATAATTAAGTATATAGATAATATTATGTTTAAAAAAATGCTGATTGGTGCAGCGACTAACTTGGAAAATAATAAAAGCTTAGTAGACTCACTTAATGTTTTCCCAGTGCCAGATGGAGATACAGGAACAAATATGAATTTAACAGTTCAATCTGCTGTTAAGGAAATTAACAATTTAACAGAATTCAGCATAACTAAAATCGCAGAAGCTGTGGCTAAAGGATCTCTAATGGGTGCAAGGGGAAACTCAGGCGTAATATTATCACAGTTATTTAGAGGCTTTGCAAAGGGCATGGTTGATGTTAATCAAATAACTCCAAGAATAACAGCTGAAGCTTTCAAACTAGCATCTAGCACAGCCTATAAGGCAGTTATGAAGCCTACTGAAGGTACAATACTTACTGTTGCAAGAGAAACAGCTGATAAAGCTCTTGAAATATGTGATAGTAGTACAGATATGATAATATTTTTAGAAGATGTAATTAAGCAAGCAAAAATAACATTAGATAAAACACCTGAAATGTTACCAGTTTTAAAGCAAGCAGGTGTTGTTGATGCTGGTGGAAAAGGCTTGTTATGTTTATTAGAGGGAGCTCTTGCGGCATTAAAAGGTGTTGAAATAAAGAAAGAGCAAAATGCCACAGAAATTATTGAAACACAAGCGGAAGTATCTGAATATGGAAGCGAAGATGAAATTGTATTTGCTTACTGTACAGAGTTTATGATTAAAAATTCAATCAAATCTCACGAACAATTCTTACCTTTAATAATGGATAAAGGTGACTCAATAGTTTGTGTTGGTAGTGACGATATTATAAAGGTTCATATACACACTAACAATCCAGGACTTATTTTAAGTAGAGCTGTAACCTTTGGAGAGATAATAAACATTAAAATAGACAATATGAAGGAGCAGTTTAGAAATAAACAAAAATCTGCACCTACACAAGCTCCAGTTAGTACAGAAAAGAAGGAATATGGATTTGTTTCAATAGGCTTTGGTGAAGGTATACAAAAAGTATTTTATGATTTAAAGGTTGACTATTTTATATCTGGTGGTCAGACTATGAATCCAAGTACAGAAGATATAATAGAAGCAGTTAATAAAATAAATGCAGAACATATTATAATTCTTCCAAACAACAGCAATATTATTTTAGCTGCGCAACAAGCTAAGGAATTATCAGAGAAAAATCTTCATGTGATTCCTACAAAGACAATACCCCAAGGTGTATCGGCAATGCTAGCTTTCAATGAAGATAATAGTATCGAGGAAAATGTAAATGATATGACAGCAGCTATTAATACAGTTAAAACCGGTCAAGTTACTTATGCTGTTAGAGATACATCTATGAATGGCTTAGACATTAAAAAAGATGATATTATAGCTTTACATGACAAGGATATAGTTAATCATGGATCAGGTATTGAAGAGCAGACCTTAGAATTAATTAAGAAAATGGTTGACGAAGATAATTTCTTAATAACAATTTTCTATGGTGAGATGATAGACGAAAAAGCAGCAAAAAATTTAAAAGATAAAGTAGAAGAAATTGCAGAGCAATGTGATATTGAAATTGTATATGGTGGTCAACCGCTATATTACTATATTATATCAGTGGAATAATAAAATATATTATAATAATTAACCACAAAGAGCACGAAGGACACGAATAAGTGATTTTTGTGTTATTTGTGGTTTTAGTTTTTAAAAATTGAGGTTATTATGCTAAATGCGGATATTCAATATTTAAAGGGTGTTGGCCCTAAAAGGGCTTCAAAATTAAATAAGATAGGCATATACACTATAGAGGATTTACTTAATTATTTTCCTGTAAGATATGAAGATAGAAGAAAGCTTACAAAAATTAAAGATATTGATGAGGATAAAAAGTATTTAATTAAAGTTAAGCTTACAAAATTATCGTCAGTGAGGAAAGTTAATAGAAAAATGTCTGTTTTTAAAGCAACAGCTTATGATGATACAAGCTATATTAGCTTGACTTTTTTTAATCAAGAATATATGTATGAAAAGTTAAAATTAAATGAAATATATTATATTTTTGGTAAGTGCAAGCATGAGGATGGAACGTATGAGATGGTAAATCCTGATATTGAGAATCAAAATGAGCGTGTAAAAGCTGGCAAAATTATGCCTATTTATAGATTAACCAATACTTTGACTAATAATGAACTTACTAAGCTTACATTAGCATGTATAGATGACTATTATAAAAGAATTAGCAATGTATTGCCAGATGAAATTATAAAAAACTATAATCTATTAAATAAGTCTGATGCTATAAAATATTTGCATTTTCCTACCAATGGTAAACTATATAATTTAGCAAAAAAAACAATAGCATTTGAGAAACTATTAGTTTTGCAAATTGGACTGCTAAATATTAAAAGCAGGTTAAACAATATAGAAGAAGGAATTGTCCAAGACAAAACTACACTTTCTGAAAAAATGCTTAATGATTTACCATATAAGTTGACTAATGCACAGGTAAGAGTTTTAAATGAAATCAAGGAAGATATGAAGAGCAGTAAACCTATGAATAGATTAGTTCAAGGGGATGTTGGCTCCGGAAAAACTATAATTGCAATTATTGCTATGCTAAATTCAGTGGAATCTGGATATCAAGCATCTATGATGGCACCGACTGAAATTCTTGCAATGCAGCATTATCAAACTATTACTGAATATTTAAAAAATAGCAATATAAATTTAGATGTAGCTTTTTTATCTGGCTCAACAACTAAGAAAAATAAAACAGAAATTTTAGATAAAGTTAAAAATAATGAAATAGACATTTTAATTGGAACTCACGCATTAATTGAAAAAAATGTAGAATTTAATAATATTGGTTTGGCAATAACAGATGAGCAACATAGATTTGGAGTAAGGCAAAGAGCAATGCTCTCTAATAAAGGGAAAAACCCAGATGTTTTGGTTATGACAGCTACACCTATTCCAAGGACTTTAGCGTTAATGATATATGGTGATTTGGATATTTCATTAATTGATGAAATGCCTCCAAATAGACAGGAAATAATTACAAGAGTTATTACAAAAAATAAAAAAGATGATGCTTATGATTTTATTATTAATGAAATAAAGTCTGGAAGACAGGCTTATATCGTAGCACCTTTAGTTGAGGAATCTGAAAAATTAGAACTAGATTCAGCTACAGAAATATATGAAAGCTTGAAAAATGATTATTTCAGTGACTTTGAACTTGGGCTTTTACACGGTAAGATGTCTAATACTGAAAAGGATGAAATAATGGATAGATTCTATAAAGCTCAAATAAATGTACTTGTTTCTACAACTGTTATTGAGGTCGGAGTAAATGTTCCTAATGCTACTGTAATGCTTATATTAAATGCTGAGAGATTTGGATTAGCACAGCTCCATCAGTTAAGAGGCAGGGTAGGTAGAGGTAAACATCAGTCTTATTGTATTTTAGTAAACGAAAGTAGAACTGCAAATTCAAGGGATAGAATGAGAGTATTGTCAGATACTAATAATGGGTTTATAATTGCAGAGGAAGATTTAAAAATAAGAGGCCCTGGAGATTTCTTTGGAACTAGACAACATGGAATTGAATCTTATAATCTCGACCAGTTAATAGGTGATGTGTCAGTAGTTCAAGAGGTTCAAACTTTAACTAAAAAAATAGTAAATGAAAATCCTAGGCTTATGGGTCAGGAATATGATTCATTAAGGTATAATATTTTAAAGCTTTTTAAAAATGAGAATATTGCCTTTAACTAAATGTATATTAAGGAAGTGAAATATTGAGAGTTATATCAGGTAACAATAAAGGAAAAAAGCTTTTTGCACCAAAAGACACATCTGTTAGACCTACATCTGATAAAATTAAGGAAGCTATATTTAATATGCTTGGATATATTGATGAGGATAGTGTTATACTGGATTTGTTTTCAGGAACCGGAAATGTTGGAATAGAATTTTTGTGTAGAGGTGCAAAAGAATGTCATTTTATTGATGTATCTCATAAAAGTGCAAGCTTTATTAAAAAAAATATAGCATTATGTAATCTTGAAAGTAAATCTAAGGTTTATGTTAATGACTATGAAAAAGCAATATCTTTCTTTGCTAGAAACAATATGAAGTTTGACTACATATTTGCTGATGCACCATATCACTTAAATTGTGCTGATAATGTTATAAATCTTGTTATAAGTAATGATTTATTAAATAGAGACGGTACTTTAATAATAGAATGTGAAAAATCAGAAATAATGTTTGAAAATGTAGAACAAGATGTGTTAAAATATAAAGAGAAAATTTATGGTATCACGAAAATCGGAATAGTTAGATTTTCGGAGGAGTAATATGAAGGTTTTATACACTGGAAGTTTTGACCCAATAACAAATGGTCATCTTGATCTTATCAAAAGATGTTCGGACAAGTTTGAAAATGTAGTTGTAACAATTTTTAACAATAATTCTAAAGAACATTTTTTTACGGTTGAAGAAAGATTTAGACTAGTAAGCGAAGCAGTTAAGGATTTACAAAATGTTACAGTAGATATGACTGAGGATATGACTGTTAACTATGCAAAAAATCATAATATTGATTTGATAGTGAGAGGCTTAAGAGCAGTATCAGATTATGAATACGAATTAAAGATTGCTTCAATAAATAAACATTTATATCCAGAATTAGAAACATTATTTATGATAGCATCTCCAGATTATTCATTTATAAGTTCCAGCATTGTGAAAGAGGTTGCAATGTATGGAGGAGATATATCTGATTTAGTTCCAAAAAATGTTTTAGCAGCAATTGATGATAAATTAAGGAGGGAGTTAAAATAGATATTTTAGTACTATTAGAAAAGATGGAGGACATAATTGATGAGGCATCAAAGTTTCCTTTATCAAATAAAATCATAATAGAGAAAGAAGAATTACTAGAAATCATAAATGATATAAGATTAAAATTACCTGAGGAAATCAACAGAGCAAATTGGGTTGCTAAAGAAAGACAAAGAATACTTACAGAAGCACAAGCTGAAGCAGATAATTTGCTTGATAGAGCGAAAAAGCAGCAGGATGGTTTGTTAAATGATACTGAAATAGTAAAAATGGCTAGAGATAAAGCAAGTGAAATATTAAATGCAGCAGAAAATAAAGCTTATGAAATGAAGGTAAATGCATTTTCATATAGTGATGACTTACTAGCTAAATTACAAGAAAAGATTGCTTATTTACATAATGTAGTTGAGGAAAATAGAGAAGAACTTAAAAATATGTAATTAAATATACATAATAACAAAAAGCATGAATTACAGTCATGCTTTTTTTGTTTTATTGTAGCTTAAGCAAAATAAACCACCAGCTATGCTGGTGAGAATAGAAAGCTTATAGCAATAAAAAACCTCCAATGTTAAAATTAAATAAGGTTCCCCAACCGTATTTAAAATAACACAGGAGGTAATGCCATGAATGACATAAAGAGTTTATCACATTCGAAGTACAGATGTAAATACCATATAGTATTTGCACCAAAATACAGAAGGCAAGAAATATACGGAAAAATAAAAAAAGACATAGGACAAATATTAAGGAAATTATGTGAACAAAAGGGAGTAGAAATAATAGAAGCTAATGCATGTAAAGAACATATACATATGTTAGTTTCAATACCACCTAATTTAAGTATAGCCCAATTTGTAGGATACTTGAAAGGAAAGAGTTCATTAATGATATTTGATAGGCATGCAAATTTAAAATATAAGTATGGCAATAGGCACTTTTGGTGTCGTGGGTACTATGTAGACACAGTAGGAAGAAATGAAAAGGTAATAGGAGAATATATAAAAAATCAATTGCAAGAGGATATAGCTTCAGACCAAATTTCGTTGAAAGAATACATAGACCCGTTTACGGGTAGCAAGAATACTAAGGCATAAAAAAGACAGCCACTTTAGTGGCTGCCAGTGATAGTGATGCGGTTGGTGGAACTATTCAGTGCGTCTTGAGACGCTGTGTCAGTATTATGCCCTTTTAGGGCTGGTGCATACCACCAGTTCACTGGTGGTTTTGATT
>DLNM01000039.1:0-165 GCA_002479485.1 Firmicutes bacterium UBA7510
TTTTGCATATAAATTATATTTTTAATTAATATTTTCAATATTAATTAATAGTATTAAAAATATAATTAAATAATTTTTAAAGAATATTTTCTAGTAATTTTAAAAAAATTAGTGATAAAGTTACTTAAAAATTATTAAACATTATATATTATATTAATATAATAT
>DLNM01000039.1:371-81493 GCA_002479485.1 Firmicutes bacterium UBA7510
TATATTATATTAATATAATATATTACTTATTTATATTAATATAATATAAATAATTGAAAGAAAGGGATAGATATATGGTAGATGTTATAATTATTGGTAATGGTCCTGCTGGAGTGTCAGCGGCTATTTATATACAAAGAGCTGGACTTAAATCTTTAATTATTGGTAAAGATGCAGGTTCGCTTGGAAAAGCTGAAAGGATAGAAAACTATTATGGATTTGTTAATCCCATTTCTGGTAAAAAATTAGTTTCTAGTGGATTGCTTCAAGCAAAACGACTTGGTTCTACTTATATAAAAGATGAAGTTACTGGCCTTAATTATGATGGTAATTTTATAGTAAATACCAAAAATAAAAGCTTTACTTCTAAATCTGTACTTATAGCAACTGGTACTGTTAAAAATAAACCTAAAATAAAAGGATTAAAAGAATTTGAGGGAAGAGGAGTCAGCTACTGTGCTGTATGTGATGGTTTTTTCTATAGGGGGAAAGACGTCGCTGTTGTTGGAAATAGTGACTATGCATTACACGAAGCTAAAGAGTTATTGCCATTAGTAAAATCTCTAACCTTATTGACCAATGGAAATAATTTGAACACAAACATTCCATCTAACATAAATGTAAACTTTAAAAAAATTCTTTCTATTGAAGGTGGAGACACAGCGGAATACATTAATTTTGATGACGGCAGTGCAGTGAATTTTGACGGAATTTTTATAGCCATAGGAAGTGCATCAAGCAGTGATCTTGCTAAAAAAATAGGTGCTGAAATTGAGAAGGATAATATTGTTGTAAATAAAAATTTGCAAACTAATATTGAGGGTCTTTTTGCTGCTGGAGATTGTACCGGTGGCATGCTTCAAATTTCAAAAGCTATCTACGAAGGTTCCAAAGCAGGAACTGAAATTATAAAATTTATAAGAAAAAATAATTAAAAATAAAATATTATTAATTTGGAGGTAATTATGTCTGCAGTAAAAGTTACAAAAGAAAATTTCGAGGATGAAGTTTTAAATTCAAAAGTACCAGTTTTATTGGATTTTTGGGCTTCTTGGTGTGGTCCATGTAAAGCAGTTTCTCCAATAATTGATGAGGTTAGCAAAGAAGTGACAAGTTCTGCTAAAGTATGTAAAATAAATGTTGATGAGGAAGATGAACTTGCTTCATTATTCAAGATAAGAAGTGTACCTACACTAATTGTTATGAACAAAGGAAAAGTTGTTGCACAATCAATGGGCGTAAAATCTAAAAAATCAATTATAGAAATGTTGGCAATGTAAGAGAAAAAGATTCTTTTATTTAGTTAAAAGAATCTCTTTCTTTTTTAATGCGGACTTTTAATTACCGGCTGTATTTGCTTACCCTCTAAAGCCTGTTCCAAGGTAGGTATAATCAAATTAGTATGCGCTACCATTGAATTTGGTTTTCCTGAATAATTATCTTGACCAAAAGGTACAAAATATACATTTTTAGAATTTAACATTGTTCCTATGTTTTTGAAATTAAAGCCTAGTGCATCATTGGTTGATAAAGATATTACAAGGGGTTTATTGTTTCTTATGTGACCTTTTGCAGCCATTAGTGCTGGAGTATCTGTTATACCGTTAACTAATTTAGCAAGTGTATTACCTGTACAAGGTGCAATTATTAAAATATCTAGCATATTTTGTGGCCCTAGTGGTTCTGCTTCTTCCAATGTTAAAATAGGCTTTGTTAGAGTAATGCTCTCTGCCCTTGAAATAAATTCTTCTGATTTTCCAAATCTACAATCAATATTTTGAGAGGCATATGAAAAAATTGTATATACATTAGAGCCTTCTTTAATTAAATTCTCTAATTCAATAAATATTTTATCAAATGTGCAAAATGATCCAGTAAAAGCAACTCCTATATTTAATTTATTTAGTTTCAAACTCACCACTTCTTTCAATTAGAATATTTTCTATTACATTAGCTAAAATTTCACCTGAGCTTTTAGGTGAATATATACCTGGTAGACCTAAGCACAAAGATGCATTTAAATTTAAACTTTCACTAGCAATATAATCAATTCCTCCCGGTGCTGATGCTATATCTATAATTGTTACATGCGGTGATAGCTTCTCTAACTTATCTATTGTTAAAACAATCGCTGGAATTGTATTAAATACGAAGTCAAAACTCTTTAGTTCAGAATCTAATTTATCAAGTAATATGCTGGAGTAACCATATGCTATAGCTAATGCACATGCATCCTTATTTCTTGCTGCAATACAGACATTTACATCAAATGCTTTTAATTTACTAGCTAATATTTGAGCACATCTTCCAAATCCTAGTATAAGGCAATTGCTGTCATGTAAATTAATGGAGCTTCTCTTAATAGCCTCAGCTATAGTGCCTTCAGCGGTTGCGATAGCATTAAGTATAGCCACATCATTCATTTTCATAAAATCATATTGATCAATTTTATTTCTACTACAAAAACTAGATAAATAATCTGGAATTAACCCAGCAAATAAAATGTGATTTGAGTTTAAATGTTCCATAAAGTGTTTAACATTTTTATCTTCGTATAAATCTAAAAAAGCAATATCTTTATTGTTCTTAGTAAATGGGATAGGACAAATAAGTATATTACTTTCTGATATAGCTTCGCTTAATGAAGATGTTTTTCTTATTTTATTTGTTATTAAATCATTATTAATGCCATAAGTATAAACTGTATAGCCTTTTTCGTGAAGTTTGTTAATCATGTATATCTGTCTTAAGTCTGCACCGATAACAGTTATATCACTTTTTTTTGACAAATTTATCCCCCCTATACATATACAATATGTCTAGTTTTTATCTATGTTACAAACATAAAAAAATAAAAAGACTCTGTTTATAAAAACAAAGTCTTTTTACTATATTATTTTAAAAGGAAAATATATAACAATCCAATTACTGCTCCAATTACAACAAAAAAAGTAAAAACATAAGGTAATACAATAGAAAATGTAGCTATAATAAGAGCTAATCTATCATTTTTTTCAAATTGTATGGATTCAATTTTCTTTTTCTTTTTTTCCTTCTCAGCTAATTCTTCTTCTTGCTTTTCAGTAGATAGATTTGCAAATCTTATTTTATCCAAATCTTCTTCTACTCTTTTTTTACCACCAAATAACACTAAAATACTCCATTAACCTTATGGCACATTGTAAAGTGTCCAGGCTCTATTTCTTTGTATTCAGGTACTTGATTTTTACATACCTCACAAGCATGGATACATCTTGTGTGGAATCTACATCCACTTGGAGGGTTAGCTGGTGAAGGTATGTCTCCTTGTAATATTATACGCTTTTTATTTCTAGCTGATGGATCAAATGATGGAACAGCGGATAATAAAGCCTCTGTATAAGGATGAAGCGGATTATCAAATATTTGTTTTTTACTGCCAGTTTCTACAACTTGTCCTAAATACATAACAGCTATATCGTCACTTATAAACTTAACTACTGATAAGTCATGAGATATAAACATATATGTTAACCCATAATTTTCTTGCGCATCTTTTAAAAGATTTATAATCTGTGATTGGATAGAAACATCAAGAGCAGAAACTGCTTCATCACATACTATGAATTTAGGGTTAAGCGCAAGTGCACGAGCTATACAAATACGTTGACGTTGGCCACCTGAGAATTGGTGTGGATATCGTCTTGCCTGCTCTGGAAACAATCCACATTTGCCTATTATATCTACAACTTTTTCATTCATTTCGCTTTTGTTTTTAACAACTTTATGCTGCATCATTGCTTCACCAACTATTTCTGAAACAGGAAGTCTAGGATTTAATGAGCTATAAGGGTCTTGGAATATAATTTGCATTTTAGTTCTCATATGATTAAGATCACGCTTATTCATCTTATAAACATTCTTACCCTCAAACAACATCTCTCCTTGAGTAGGATCCAATAGTTTTAACATTGTTCTGCCAAGTGTGGATTTTCCGCATCCTGATTCTCCAACCACACCTAAAACCTTGCCCTCTTTTATTTTAAGCGACACATTGTCAACAGCCTTAACATGACCAACTGTTTTTTTCATAACTCCCGCTTTAATAGGAAAGTATTTTTTAAGATTTTTTACTTCTATTAAACATTCACTCATATTTTTTACCTTCCTTCCTTAGAAAAGAGCCAACAAGTTACTGAATGCCCATTATCTAAAATTGCTTCTGATGGAAATGTTGCTTTACATTTATCTATTGCGTGCTCACATCTTGGGTGGAATGGACATCCACTTGGTCTATTATTTAAATCAGGCACGTTACCAGGTATAACGTGTAGTCTGTTACTCTCTGTACTTAAATCAGGTTTAGAGCCAATTAGCCCTATAGTATATGGATGCTTAGGATTTTTAAATATTTCTTCAGTAGTTGCAACTTCTGCGACCTTTCCAGCATACATAACCATTACTCTATCACTCATTTCAGCTATAACTCCCAAATCGTGAGTGATGAATATTATAGATGCATCAATATTCTTTTTCAAATCATTCATTAAATCTAAAACCTGCGCTTGAATGGTTACGTCAAGTGCTGTCGTAGGTTCATCAGCTATAAGAAGTTTTGGAGCACATGCAAGAGCCATAGCTATCATAACTCTTTGTCTCATACCACCTGATAACTCAAAAGGAAAGTTGTCCACAACACGTTCAGGGTTAGGTATTTTAACAAGCTCAAGCATTTTTATGCTTTCTTTACGAGCTTCCTTCTTACTCATTCCTCTATGCAAAATTAAAGCTTCGCCTATTTGATCTCCTATTCTAAAAATTGGATTAAGAGAAGTCATTGGTTCTTGGAAAATAATAGAAATATCATTTCCACGAATTTCACGCATTCTATCATCAGATATTTTAAGCATATCTTCGCCGTCAAACCAAATTTCTCCACCCTCATATTTTCCTGGAGGAGTTTCAATTAGACGAACTATAGACATACTGGTTATACTTTTACCACAACCTGATTCTCCAACTATTCCTAAAGTTTCACCTTTTTTTACATAAAAACTTACATCATCTGCAGCCTTAACAGTTCCAGATTCTGAGTGAAAATAGGTTTTTAGATTTTTAACTTCTAACAATACATCATTATTTTTCTTCATAATATTACCCCCTATCTCTTCATTTTAGGGTCTATAGCATCACGTAAGCCATCACCTAATAAGTTAAAACACATAACTGAAAGGAATATACAGCATCCCGGTGGAATCCAATACCACCACTTTTCTTGCATAACAAGTGTACTACGGGCATCCTGCATCATGTTACCCCAAGTAGGTGTTGGCGGAGATATTCCTAGTCCTAAAAAGCTAAGAGAGGTTTCAGTTAATATAACACCTGCCATACCTAATGTAGCATAAACTATTATATATGCTAAAACATTTGGTAGTAAATGCTTAAAAATTCTTTTAATATCACTTATTCCTAAAGCTTCACAAGCTTCCATGTATTCCATCTCACGTAAAGTAAGAATTTGACCTCTAACAATTCTTGCTATACTAGGCCAGGATAATACAGATAAAACTATAATAAGAGTTTTTACACCAGGACCCATAACAGAAACTGCTGTTATACAAAATATCATGAAAGGAAAGGACATAAATACTTCTGATACACGCATTATTATAGCATCAATTATTCCACCATAAAACCCTGCTACTGATCCTAATATTACTCCTATTACACATTCTAAAAATACTACAACAAGAGCGACTCCCAATGAAATTCTACCACCGTAAAATAGTCTAGTAAAGATATCTCTTCCAATATCATCTGTACCTAAAATATGCTCTGAATTAGGTGCTATATCCCTTATTTCATCAGACATATTAGTGGTTTCCATAGAATACGGAGAAAGCATAGGCACTACTATACAAGATATTACAATTAATAACAGTATATAAAAGCTAATAACTGCTTTTTTATCCTTTCTAAATCTTGATAATACTCCACTCCAAAATGATTGGCTTTTCTCATTTTTTACATTAATTGATTTTGTTACTTCCATTATTATGCCTCCTTTTAATCAAATCTAACACGAGGGTCAACTACAGCGTACAAAATATCACCAATTAAGGTTGATATTAATACTAGCATTGCTAACATAGCATTGTTCCCTAGTATAAGTGGATGATTTCTTTGCATACTTGCTTCAACAGATATTTTTCCCAATCCAGGAAGTCCAAATATTGTTTCTGTCATTACAGCACCAGATAATAGACCTGGTATTGAGAAGGCTAATAATGTAACTATTGGAATCATTGCATTACGCAATGCGTGTTTATATATAACAACTTTTTCTTTCAATCCCTTTGCTCTGGCAGTTCTAACATAGTCCTGCCTAATTACCTCAAGCATACTTGAACGTGTATATCTCATAAATGAAGCAGCTTGACTTAATCCTAAAACCAATGTAGGTAAAACTAAGTGCCATGCTATATCCTTTGCTTTTACAAAAAAGCTTGTAGTTCTAAGAGTAGCACTTTGTAGACCAAACAGTGGGAATATTCTAACATCTACAGCAAAAAACTTAAGCAGTAAAAGTGCAAAGAAAAAAGCAGGTATACTTATACCTATGAGTGATACAACTGTAAAAAAATTATCCGCAAATGAATATTGTCTAGTTGCACTTAAAATCCCTACTGGTATACCGACAAAAACTGCAAATAAAAGTGATGTGAACGATAATAATAATGTCGGTCCTATGTAATCTCCTATTACCTTTGTTACAGGCTTTTTATGTGTTGTTGAATATCCAAAATTTCCAGTTGCGGCTTCTTTAAACCAATTAATAAATCTTTCATACCAAGGTGTATTCATTCCCATTTTATCTAAAAGCTCAGCCTTTTGTTCTGGAGTCATTTTAGGATCCATCATAGCAGATGCACCTGAACCTGGAGCCCTATCAAGCAAGAAAAATAGAATAAAAATAACACCTATGAAAACAGGAATCATTTGTAACAAACGTCTTATGATATAATTCTTCATGATTTTCCTCTCTTTCTTTTGAAAACTAATAGCTATAACTAATAAAACCCGGCCGCTAAAGACCGGGCTTACTTAGTAATTATTTCTCTATTCTAATCTTCTTAATAACGCTTGTGAAATCTTGATATGTTCCTAAGTCCATACCTTTAATCTTATTGTTGATTCCCCAAATTTCTGATCTGTAAGCTACGATTGCATGAGGTATTTCATCATTCATAATCTTAGCCCATTCTTTATATATTTCTGCTCTCTTTGCAGTATCAAATTCAGCTTTACCTTTTTTAACAAGCTCCATAGCTGCTGGATTTTTATATCCTGAAGCGTTAAATCCTTTTTCTACATAAGCATCATCATCAAATAATGCTCCTGTTGGGTCTGGATCTACTGATAAGCTAAAGCCCATTGTATAAATATCAAAATCTTTTTCGCCTACTGGTGCATCCATAGTACGTGCTCCAACAGTTTCAAAGTCCATTAATTCGATAGTTAAATCAACACCAAGTTGCTTCCAAGTGTCAGCTGCCATAGAAGAAAGTTTTCCTGGCCATGGAGAATCTGTATAAACTAACCATGAAATACTAAACTTTTGACCATCCTTGTAACGGAATCCGTCTGTTCCCATTGTCCAACCAGCTTCATCCATTAATTTAGCTGCCTTAGCCATATCGAAATCATAAGCATTTAAGTCTTTTGCATCTGGGAATGCCCATGAAACTGGAGATATAGGAGCCATACCAACTTCAGCTATACCTTCACCATATTGTGCTTTAATAAATGATTTTCTATCAAGTGCGTACATAAGTGCTTGACGTACTCTCTTATCAGAAAGTGTTGGTCTTGTACAGTTAAAGCACATGAATGTATAACCATTTCCTAAATAGTTAGCTATATGAACATTTGATAATGCTTCAAGAGCTTTTAAATTATCTGAACTTGCTGCAGGTTGAGCGAAGTCAATTTGATCAGTTTGAAGTGCAGATATTAAACTTTCATCAGGAACTTCTAGGAAGTACAAACCGCCTATTTGAGCTCCGTTGCTATTTCCAGCCCAGTAATTTTCATTTCTTACCATTTTTATAAATTGCTTTGGTTCAAAGTCTTCAAATACCATAACTCCTGAACCTAATGGTTTTTCATTTAATGCTAAGAAGTCGTCCCATTTTTCAAATTTGTAGTGATGTTGTGGCAATATACCATAAGTAAAGCTCTCTATATTTGCTGGTGATGCTAAGCCTTCATTAAAAGTAAATGCAATCGTTTTTTCATCAACAACTTTAATTCCTTCAAATACATCAGTTTCTCCCTTGTGAAATGCTTCATATCCCACTAAGTTAGATACTGCATATGCTCTAGGTCCATTATAGTCCGGATGAGCTATAGTAGCGTATGTAAAGTATACATCGTTTGCTGTCATAGGAGTTCCGTCAGAGAATTTTATGCCATCTTTTAATGTGAAAGTGTAAGTTAATTTATCTTCTGAAAGTTCCCATGAAGCTAAATCAGGTTGATATTCACCAGTTTCGTCAAGAATGATTAATGATTCAAACATTAATGAACAAGCATAAGAATCATAAGTGTTATCTGTAATAATAGGATTTAACAATCCTTTATATCCAGATACACCAAATCGTAAAATATCATCTGAACCTGTGTATGCGTCCTTCGCTGGTTCGTTACTTGTGCCACCAGTGTTGTCAGTTTTACTTGTGTTGCCTGTATTATCGCTTCCAGTTGTAGTATCTTTATTACATCCAGAAAAAACAGTTGCAACCATCATTATGGCAATAATTAAAGCCAATAACCTTTTTGTTTTCATAAAAATCCTCCCTAATTTATTATAAAGTTAAACGTTTAACTTTATATAATAAACACATATTATTACAAATTGTGAATTTAGTCAAGAAGTATTGCAAACGTTTTTACTTGCACAATAAGAGAGAGAGAGATTTTTTGGCTTTTTTTACATTAACAGATTAGAATTGTTAAGTTTTTGTAATAAAAAGTCTAATATATCAATATATTAGACTTCAAATTAAATAAATTTATTTTACTTATTAAATTATTTTATATTTCATCATATCTTCACCGAAAAATTTGTATCTTAAATAATCATCTAAAACAATGGCAGCAAAGGATAAGAAAAACCATAATATTGTGTATAACAAGCAAATTTGCCCTAATATATTAAATGGTCTTGATGAATAATCCCAAACGTTTAAACCAAGCCATAAATTAACGATTAAACCAGTAATGAATTCTATTGAAGTTATTATAATACTAGAAATAAGCATTTGCCAAACTAATGGTAGCTTAAATGTTTTAAACTCATTTATTAAACCGATTAATACGAAACAAATTCCTCCGCAAATAAACATAGATGGATGCGAATATCCTCTAAATAATATTTCTATGAAAAAATATAAAATGCCGCCAACAAGAAATAAAAAAGTATGTTTTAATATTGTACGCATACACACCACCTAATTTTTTAAATATTATTTGTTTAATTTCAGTTTGTATGTATGAATGTGACTTCTTTTTTATATATTTTTTTACTTTATTTTACATATAAATTTAAAATATTCTTTTTTATTTTTTGTTTATTAGCAAAAATGTGATATAATAATCTAAAGTTATTATTTAAATATTCAAGGAAATGGTGGACAGAATGAACAATATAGGTTTAGTATTAGAAGGTGGCGGATTAAGAGGTATTTATACTGCTGGAGTATTAGATGCTTTTTTGCTAAACGGTATAGAGTTAAATTATTGTATAGGGGTTTCTGCTGGTGTATGTAATGCTCTATCTTATATATCAAAGCAAAAAGAAAGAAGTAGAAATGTTAATATAAATTATATTAATGATAAAAGATATTTTAGTATTAGAAATTTTATAACTACAGGCTCCATGTTTGGATACAGGATGTTATTTGATACAATACCAAATGAGTTATTACCATTTGATTACGATTCATACGAAAAATCAAGTTGTAGATTAGTTGCGGGAGCAACAGATTGTGTAACTGGCGAGGAAGTATATTATACTTTAGATTCAGTTAGGAAACAATATGACATAATAAACGCATCAATTTCATTACCTTTTATCTCAAGAATAGTTAAATATGATAATAAAGAGTTATTGGACGGAGGTCTTGCTGATCCTATTCCTATAAAAAAATCAATAGCCGATGGTAATGAAAAAAACATAGTTGTGCTGACACAACATAGAGGATATCAAAAGACTCCTTCGTCTCTAAATAATTACGCAAAAATTAAATATAAAAGATATCCGAAGCTTATTGAAGTACTAAATGAAAGACATAATATATATAATGACACACTTGGCAATATAAGCATCTTAGAAGAAGAAAAAAAGGTTTTTGCCATATATCCAAGCAAACCTTTAGAAATAAGTAGATTTGAAAAAGATACAAATAAATTACTAGATGTTTATAATTTGGGTCTTTCTGATACATTAAATTCAATGGATAATTTAAAAGAATTTATAGATAAATAAAAACTCCACAGATATGGAGTTTTTTACTTATTCATCTTCTTTTATAGCTTTATTGCGGGGTTTAGATTGTTTTTTTCTTTCTTGCATTTTTTCAAGTGCTTTTATTTTTCTTTGTTCCTTTAGCAATGCAATTTTTGCTTCTTTTTTTAGTTTTAAATAATTGTTCCATCTTTCTATAGGAAGTTCACCATTTTTAATTGCTTCCTTTACAGCGCAACCTGGTTCCCTGTTATGTGCACAATCTTTGAACCTGCACTTAAGCATTAAATCTTCAATTTCAGAAAATGTAGAGTCAATTCCTTCCTCTGCATCAGACCACATGCCAAGTTCTCGCATACCTGGTGTGTCTATTATCATTGTTTTATTACCTAACATAATTAACTGTCTATGAGTTGTAGTATGTCTTCCCTTAGAATCATCCTCTCTAATACTACTTGTTTTCATTATATTTTCCTTAGCAATGGCATTTATCAAGGATGATTTCCCAACACCAGAAGACCCCAAAAGCACTATGGTTTTCGATGGTTTTATATATTTTGACAACAAATCAAAGCCAAATCCTGTTAATGAGCTTACTGCTATAACATCTACACCGATAAAAGAACTCTCTGCATTTATTACATAATCTATATAATTATCACAAATATCTGCTTTTGTTAAAACAATGACTGGAGTTCCACCACTTTGCCAAGCAATAGAAATATACCTTTCTATTTTTTTAATGTTAAAATCTTTATTTAATGAAGCAACTATAAATATAAAATCAAAATTAGTAGCCACTAATTGTTCCTTACCATAATGCATATCTATTCTTGAAAATTTACTTTTCCTTGTTAAAACTTCATAAATTATATCATCACCGTCAGGATTAGATTTTACTAAAACAAAATCCCCTATTGACGGAAATACAACATCTGTTAAATTATTATAAAATTTAGAACCCTTTAATTTAGCATTTTTAATGTCAAATTCTTTATATATCTTGTATTGTTCCTTTTGAACTTCAATAATTCTAGCTGGAATAAGCTCATTAACATCTAGCTTATCAACCTGTTTTTCAAAAAATTCTGTATAGCCATAATCACGTATAGTATAATTCATTCATTCCTCCGAGTTTAAACGTTAATTTAATTTCACCTAAAAATAGGCACAATAAAGCACGACCTTTCTAAAGTCGTGCTACACTTCAAAATTATATTATGAAAGGTTTTTGTTATGTTGCAAAAATATATGACAAAGTCACAAATTTTTGCCAATATTAAATTATAAATAAATCACCATTAATAAATTTTTCATAAAACAACAACTCCTTTCATATGATACATGATCACAGGCGTTTGCAAAACGCCAAATATAGCTAAATTATAACTATAGTTTCATATTTTGTCAAGGATTAAATATTTTAAACTATTCATATTATACTTAATCAAACAATATAATATAGTATTTAATAATGTGGGAGGTGCGTGTAATTGGCTGAGGGCTACATTATTGCACAAGTATATACTTCTAGAGCCATTATACCTATAATGGATGCTTCTGTATCTATTACACAAGAAAAAGAAGATAAAAGAGTAGTGATAGGAGTTAGAAAAACTAATGAAAATGGAAAAACTCATCCAGTTACAATAACAACTCCAAATGAGGAATTATCATTATCACCAGGTTTAAGAACTCCTTTTACAACTTGTGATGTTCAAATTGAACATCCGGATTTTTATACTATGTTTATTAAGGATGTTCAGATTTTTGCCAATACAACAAGTATACAAAACGCTGAACTAGTACCGATTGAATCAGGCGCTAATACTAAAAATGCAGTAGAAGCATTTCGTGTTCTGCCGCAGGATTTATAGTAAGGGAGGTTTTAAAAATGGCAGTTCCAACACCTTATATTCCAGAATATATAACAGTTCATCTAGGACCACCAAGCAGTTATGCAGAAAATGTGACTATATCCTTTCCAGATTACATAAAAAATGTTGCATCAAGTGAAATATATCCAACATGGAACGAATCGGCTATTAGGGCTAATATATATGCTCAAATTTCTTTTGCCTTAAATAGAGTTTTCCTAGAACATTATCCAAGCCAAGGCTATAATTTTAATATTACGAACTCAACAGCTTACGATCAAAGCTTCGAAAATGGAAGAAATATCTTTGATAACATAGGTAAAATTGTTGATGATATATTTACTTCTTATATAAGAAGGGAAGGCTTTATTGAGCCATTAGCAGCAAAATACTGTAATGGAACAACTGTAACTTGTGAAGGATTGTCACAGTGGGGAAGTGAATACTTAGCCAATCAGGGAAAATATCCATATCAAATCTTAGAGTACTACTATGGCGAAGATATAGAAATAATAGAAAATACCCCAATATTTGGAATACGAAATTCTTATCCAGGTGTACCAGTTAAACCTAGTGACTCAGGTGATAACGTCACTACTATTCAAATATTATTAAACAGAATCTCTCAAAACTATCCAGCAATTCCAAAATTGAATCCAGTAGATGGGATTTTTGGAAACCAGACGAAATCAGCAGTGAAAAAATTTCAAAGCATATTTAATCTAACTGTAGACGGAATAGTAGGAAGATCCACATGGAATAAAATGGTCTTAATTTATGTTGGAATTAAAGACTTGTCTGAATTAGAATCTGAGGGTATAACATTATTTGGAAGAAGTTTAGAGTATCCTGATGCAATACAGGAAGGTGATAAAGGAGAAAAGGTTACAATACTGCAATATTTTTTATCGGTAATAGCTGAGTTTAATAATTCTATACCTTTTTTAAATATTACTGGTGAATTTGGATCAGAAACAAAAAATGCGGTTATTGCCTTTCAACAAATAAATAATTTACCGCAAACAGGTATTGTAAATGCTATTACTTGGAATGAAATATACGATACATTTACTGGTATTGTCGACACTGTATTTTTAAGTGGAAAAACAAATACAATACAAGCGGAACCTTTTGGTGGCACCGTACTTAAATTAAGCTCAACAGGCGAAAGCGTAAAAACACTACAACAATATTTAAATGTTATATCTAACGTATATAGCTCAATATCTCCTATTCCGGTAACAGGTGAATTTGGAAAAGAAACAGAGGATTCTGTTAAACAATTTCAAAAACAGTTTGGATTACCCGAAACAGGAGTAGTAGATAGGGATGTTTGGAACTCAATTGCTAATGAATATAAAAATGTGGTCTCAGCTACAACAACTAGACCTACACAGTTCCCGGGATATACCCTAAAGCTTGGTACTGAGGATTAAAAGAGTGAAGAAAAAACACTCTACACAGCGTGAAAAAACTTCACGCTTGGAAAAATCAAAAGGACGATTTTTCTTAAGATTTGTGATGCCGTGAGGTGGCATAATGGAGGCAAGTATGGAAGTATTTGAATTAGGAATTGGTCAACCTGTAAGAAGTTTACAAACATTTTTAAGAGAAATATCAAGATTTTATAACATTCCTCCTGTTATACCGGATGGAATATATGGTACACAAACAATGGACAGTGTTTTAGCTTTTCAACAAACTTTTTTGTTGAATGCAACAGGTGAAGTAGATAATGATACATGGGATAAGATAGTTGAAGTATATACACATCTTATTGCAGCCACTTCCGAACCTAAATGTGTTAAAATTTATCCTAGCGCAGATTTTATTATAGATAAAAATGACGAAAGTGAACATCTTCATGTTATACAATCAATGGTCTATGTATTATCAACAAAATTTGATAATATAACTAGTCCTGAAATTACTGGTAAGCATGATGAGAAATCGGTGCAAGCTATAAAAGATATACAAACAATTTCCAATTTAGAACCAACAGGAGTTATAGATAGATTTGTATTCGATATGATTGCAGATATGTATGAAATATATGTATCAAGAAATAGGCTTAATTGGTAAGTAAGAATTTATTGTAGCAATAATTAAGATATTGGAAAATGAAATCTTAGTAGAGAGTTGTTTCTTCGATGTACTTTTGTGTGAATTAAAGGAGAGCAATAAATATAAAAAACGTTTATGTGACTTGATGAGGATTTCCCTTCCTTAACAAAAATCAAGGGAAACCGAATCACGGAATCAGAAACGTTTTTTATATGCTTTGCTTCCCTTAGATTCGTGGTAGAAGTAAGTCAAAGCAATTATTTTATACTAACTTATTAAGCTAAATTCTTATTTATTTACTTATCTGAATTTCTTCAGCACTTATTTCTTCTAAATGTGAATTATAGAATTCTTCCATAACCTTAAACATGTAATATGTATCTTTTATACCTGCTGTTTCATAAGATGAATGCATTGCTAGTTGTGCTAGCCCTATATCTACCATTTTAATACTTACATGTGTAGTTGCTACATTACCTAATGTGCCTCCACCAGGTGTATCTGAACGATTTGTGTATGATTGATATGGAACATCAGCATTTTTACACAATGTTTTAAATAAAGCAGCACTTACAGCGTCTGTGGTATATTTTTGATTTGCATTATATTTTATTACAACACCTTCATTCATATATACTCTGTTCGTAGGATCGCTTTTTTCAGGATGATTTGGATGAACAGCATGAGCATTATCTGATGAAAGCATAAATGATGATGCAATAGCTCTGTAATAATCCTCTTTATTTTTGCCTAATCCTTCGTTTATTCTATTCAAAGTATCTACTAAGAAGGTAGATTGAGCACCTTGTTTAGTTTGACTTCCAACTTCTTCATTATCAAAGCAACAATATATATTAATAGATTTATTACTATAACTTGAAACAAATGCTTTTAGCGAAGTAAATGCACATTGTAAGTCATCTAATTTTGGAGATGAAATAAACTCTTCTTTACTTCCCCAAATTGATGGCTTCATACGATTGTATAGGAATAAATCATTGCTTACAACATCTTCTACAGATATATTAGCTGACTTGGCTACAACCTCTAAGAATGTACCCTTGCCATTTTCTGAAGTTCCAAATAACGGCAACATATCTATTTGCTCATTGTATTTCATACCAGAGTTTGCATCCCTATTCATATGAATAGCTACATTAGGAATAAGAAGTAAATCTCTATCAACATCTACAAGTTTTGTTACTAATTTATTTCCTTCTTTTACAACTAATCTACCAGCTACTGATAATGGTCTATCCATCCATGTTGAATGTAACATTCCACCATATTTTTCTGTATTTAATTGAATATAGTTTTTACCTACTTCTATTTCATAATTTTCTTTAACCTTAAACACTGGAGAGTCACTATGTGATGCTATCATATTAAAGCTATAATTATCTAAATCTTCTCCTATATTAAAGGCAATGATAGATGATGCATTTCTTGTTACAAAATATTTTTTACCCTTTTCAAGCTTCCAAACTTTACTTTCTAAAAGTTCTTCAAATCCGTTATTATTTAATTCTTCTTTTATAGTTTCAATTGCATGAAAACAGCTACGACTTTTTTCAATAAAATTAAGCAGTTCTTTTGAAATTTCTCTGTACATCTTCTAACCTCCAAAATATAATTTTCAAAGGTATTATATCAAGATAAGATACTATTTACAATAGAATTAATTTTTTCAGAATTTAAAAACAAAAAAATAAAAAAGAACTAATTTAATGCTGTTCATTAGTTCTTTTTTACATTACAGACTTTAAACCATTAAGCCTTTTGATTTTTTTATATTTTTTAGGGGGGATTTGATTTTTTATAAAATAATATACTTAAATCTTTTAGATTTATTTTTTAATTTAATTTTTTTAAAGTTATTTAGCCATTGTACTGATTCTGCGGGGTACGAATCACCAATACAATGGCTATATGCAATTATTTTACTTTAAAGCTATTATTATGTAAATTTACTCATTAGTAATTTACTTCCACTCTATAGGACCTCTAATACTTTTTATTCCTATTCTAACATTGTCATCATTAATGCTTGCAAAGCACTTAGTTGCTAGTGGACTAACTTGTTGTACTAGTATAAAGCCTATAACTAATAATGTTACTAAACCAACCATTTTTTTGTAACTTTTAAACATTTATAATCACTCCTTGCTTGTTTCTATATTTGTATGATAGAATATATTAGGATAAATGTAAAGTGAACAATACTTCACAAGCATTATTACGGAGGAGGGGTAAATTTTAATGGAGAAACTACACATTGGAGAAGTAATATCTTACCTAAGAAAAAAGCATAATTTAACACAGCAGCAGCTAGCAGATAAAATTTGCTCTAGAGAATACTTATGCAAATTAGAAAAGGGAGCATTTTTCCCTACTATATATACAATAGATTTACTTTCTAAAAAATTAAATGAAAACATTTATGAGTTTTATCAGGAAATAGAAAGACATAATGATATGGAAACTCACCTAAAGATACAGCAAATTAACGAGCTAATTTCAACAGGTGGCGACAATGATTTAGAGATAAGAAAACTTATAGAAGAGTACGAAAATTTGCCAGCTTTTAAAACTGGAGAATCCTTGCAATTTATTTACTATAGTAAGGCAATTTGTTCATATTATTTGGATAAAAATTATACTGAGGCTATTGATTTTAGTTTTAAAGGCTTATGTGTATACAAGAAGGATTTTAAATTAGAAAATTGGACTGAATACATATATACTAATGTTGAACTAACACTTATTAATTTAATAGCAAGTAGCTACTGTCATTGCGATGACTCGGATACTGGACTTTCGATGTATTATGAAATGTTGAAATATTTAGAAAAGTACTTATCAAGGCCACTATATGACTTACATTCTGCGGGGCATTTTTACATAAATCTTTATACTAATGTTGCATATAATACTTCAAACAATCTATTTTCTAAATGCGAATACGTAGAAGCTTTGAAAATAGTTGATAATGCTATCAATATATCCATAAGGACTAAGTATATGAATATTTATCCGTCTCTACTAAAAAATAAATTTATGATTCTTTATATGTTACAAGATTATGAAAATTCTAAGAAATATTACAATAAAGCACTAATTTACTTTGAAGATATGTTATCCAACGACGATTTAAAAGAATTAATTAATATGGCAAAAGAAAAATGTCCAAATTTGTTTTTATAAAAACAAATTTGGACATTTATATAAAAAATCACATTTCGTTTGAAATGTGATTTAATTTTATTATTCAGCTGTATATGGTAATAAAGCGATTGATCTTGATCTTTTTATAGCTCTAGTTACCATTCTTTGGTGCTTAGCACATGCTCCTGTAATTCTTCTTGGTAATATTTTACCTCTTTCAGTTACATATTTTTTAAGCTTTCCAATTTCTTTATAATCTATGCTAGTTGCCTTCTCTTGACAGAATTGACAAACTTTTTTACGTGGCTTTCTTTTCATTTGACCGCCAGCGTTATTATTTCTGTTATAGCCGCCTTCTCTTGAACTCACTATATTTCCCTCCTTTAAAATGGAATGTCCTCTTCATCTACTGGTTGGAAAATATCATTATCATCATCTGGGAAATCATCAAAGAAATTGCTATCCGGATTTGTAGGTTTTCCAGGTAATGTTGATGATGATTGCTTTGAACCAATAAATTCAATTCTATTTGCTACTACGTCAGTAGTATATCTTTTTTCGCCTGTTTGTGTAGTGTAACTGCCTGTATTTATTCGGCCATTTACAGCGCACATGCTTCCTTTAGAAAGATAATTTGCACAGTTTTCTGCTTGTTTACCAAACACTGAAACGTTTATAAAGTCAGCAGTTGGCTTTCCTTGATTAATAGCTTCTTGTTTCTTATCTCCAAACAATTCTTTATCTACTGCTAAAGTTAGTCTAGTTACCGCCATACCTGATGGCATAAACTTTAGGTCAGGATCTTTAGCTAATCTCCCAATTAAAACAACACTGTTCATATTTATCCCCTTTATAATTTATTTTGATTCTTCAACTGTAATCATATGTCTTAACACATTATCACTTATTTTACAAATTCTATCAACTTCGTTAACAGCATCTGCATTTGAAGTAAAATTGATGATTACATAGTATCCGTCTCTTTTTTTATCGATTTCATAAGCAAGTCTTCTTTGACCCCACTCATTTACCTTGTCAACAGTTCCGTTAAAGTTTGTCACTATGTTTTTAATCTTTTCAATTTCAGCATTTCTTACGTCTTCCTCTAAATTAGAAAGTAATATAAATGCTCCTTCGTATTTTCTCATACTTTCACCTCCTCATGGTCTCTGGCCATTAATCTTGTTAATGGCAAGGATAGCTTTTATATTGTAACACTATTTTTATTAATGTACAAGTGTTTTTTTATTTATTAATAATTTTAATACATTTTACTCTGTAAGTTTATAAATAGCTTTGTCTGAACAATAACTGCAAGTTTTATCCTCACATTTTTGCATATTAGGTGCATTCTCTTTTTCATTAATATAATCATCTAAAGCTATTTCTATATGCTCAATGCAAGCATAAATTATCTTATTTTCATCCATTTTATAATTCCTTTTTATCATATATTTATTCCCATGCACATAATTCTAAGATGCAATAAAAGCTTTGTGCACTAACTCCGAATGTATAAATTATACAACAATAGTTTTAAAAAATAAATTCTTATTTATTTTTCTTTTGAAATAATTTATAATTTGTGTTATTATAAGGTGCATTTAATTCTTAATCGGAGGAAAATCAATTGAAATTTTGTTCATTATATAGTGGTAGTAGTGGAAATTGCCAATTTATCAGAGCTGGAAATACAAAAATATTAGTTGACGCAGGGCTAAGTGGCAAAAAAATTCAACAAGCGCTTTCAAGTATTAATGAAGAACCAAATGATATTCAAGGTATTTTTATTACCCACGAACATATAGATCATATTCAAGGTGCTGGTATCTTATCGAGGAGATTTAATATTCCTATATATGCAAATGAAGAAACTTGGAAAGCTATGCAATCAGCAATTGGAGAAATTAAGTCTGAAAATATAAAGATATTTGAAGAAAGTGTTGAAGTTGGTGAATTTTACATACAAGCCTTTGATGTATCCCATGATGCTGTAAAGCCTGTTGGATACAAAATATTTAATAAAGATAAAAAAATTTCTTTACTTACTGATACAGGTTGTGTAACTCAATCTATAAAACAAAATATTATGAATTCTGACCTTTTACTTATAGAATCAAATCATGATGAGGATATGGTATTAATCGGTTCATATCCATGGCCATTAAAAAGACGTGTTCTTGGAGAATATGGACATATGTCTAATGATTTAGCTGGAAATTTATTAGCCGAAATATTGAAAAAAGGCACTGAAGTTGTTCTTCTTGGACATTTAAGCAAAGAAAATAATTTTCCTGAACTAGCATATAAAACTGTAGAAAATATATTAAAAGAAAATAATATTTCTATTGATGAAGGAATAACTCTCAATATGACCTACAGAGATAAATCAACTAAAGTGTATGAAATATAAAATATTAAAACAGTTATATGTTTTAATATTTTTTATTTTAATAGAAATTCTTTAGTTATGCATAATAATACTATATAAAATAAATACTTAACTGTATCTTAATTTTTGCTAAATTGTCTTTTGTACATAGACTGATTTTATATCTAAAGTAAAGATAAATTTAAGGAAATGGATTTAAGATTTAATTACAGAGATAAACACACCGTGTGTATATATTAATTATGTAGGAGGATTTAAAATGAGTAGTGAAAATAATAACTTCAACAATGATGATGAGCTAAAAAAAGAAAATGAAGATATAAACAAGACAGATGAAACAGTTGAAGAGCATGCTATAAATTATAGTGCTGTTTCGGGAAGTAAGGAATATATTTACGGACATAGTGAGGATAACGAGCCTAAGGTAGAAAAAGTAGAAGATCCTAAAAAAGAGCCTAAGATAGAATATACAGTAAATGAAGAAATAAAGTCTAAACCTAAAAGACGCGGCGGAAGATTTTTATCAACAGTAGCTCTAGTTTTAGTGGTATCCCTGGTTAGTGGGGCTGCTGGTGGCTTTATAACATCATATTATTATAGAAATAATAATAACAATAATAACGTAAATAATGCTAATAAACAAAACATCGCAATTAATCTTAATAATGATGCATACTTTGCAGCTGCTGTAAATGAAAAGGCAAAAGATACAGTAGTTGGTATTACTACAACTACTGTACAGGCATATAACTCATTCTGGGGCGGAAGACAAGAACAAGATGTACAAAGTATAGGCTCTGGAGTTATTGTTGATCCAGACGGTTTAATACTAACAAATTCTCACGTTATCGGTGATGGCCAAGCTAAGAATATAGTTGTATCATTGATAGATGGTACAACTGAGCAAGCTCAGGTTTTATGGTATGATTCAGCTCTTGATTTAGCAGTTATAAAAGTTAACAGAACAGGCTTAAGTGCTGCTGAAATAGGTGATTCAGATACACTAATGGTTGGAGAGCCAGTAGTAGCTATAGGAAATCCTATGTCACTGGATTTAAATGGCACATTAACAACAGGAGTAGTAAGTGGTCTAAACAGATCAATAACGGTTGAAAATGTAACTATTAAACCACTAATTCAAACTGATGCTTCAATAAATCCTGGTAACAGCGGAGGCCCACTATTTAATGCACAAGGTAAAGTAATTGGCATAAATACGGCTAAAATGAGTACAGCTGAGGGCTTAGGTTTCTCAATACCAATAAATGTAGCTATACCAATTCTAAATCAAATAACAAATGAAGGTACAGTGACTAGTGTTTACGTTGGAATAACAGGAACAAGCGTTTCTGATTATGAGCAACGTTTAGGAATTGACCTAACAGCCGAATCTGGAGTTTTCATAATAGAAGTTGAAAAGGATGGACCTGTTTATAAAGCAGGACTTACATCTGGAGATATAATAACAGCAATAGATGATACAGTTATTAAAGATATGTCTGATTTAAAAAGGGCACTATATCAGTATAAAGCAGGAGACAAGGTACAGATCAAATATATAAGAGATGGTAACGAAAATACTGTCGAGGTTACATTAAAAGAAAGACCAAAAGATTTATAAAACTCCCATAAAATGAGTCGCGAAAGCGACTTATTTTATTGCCTACAATCACATTTAAATAGATAAATATATCTTGCGTTAAATAATTCATTATTCAACTAATGTAATTTTCATAATTTAAACAGTCTTTTTCATAAAGTACTATCAATTTATGTCGTAATTTGTTATTATGAATTGTATTATAATTTAATATGCTAACAAACAAATTATTTATTTGTCAACACACAAAAAATTTAATAGAGGATGGCATTTATGTATCTGGGAAGCGTGAAATTTTACAAGCATCTTATTTATTTTACCACGATAGTTATATTAGTGTTAGCAATTATTGGACTTATCTTTTTAATAAGCTTAGTAATACCAAATTCAAACGCTGAAGCTGCTAGTATAGATAATATGAATACTACATCCTACAACCAGGCAGCAGAAAAAGATACTAGCATTAAAGAAACTTTCAATAATCAGGCATCTTCTGAACAAACAAACAAATCTGCCGATATAAATTCAGAAGAGCCTATGGTTTTTGAAGTTTATCCTGATTTATACTGTGAAAAATCAGATATAAAGACTAATGATACAAAGACAGCATACATAACATTTGATGATGGACCTTCTTCTACTACTACAAAAATACTTGATATATTGAAAAAACGTGATATAAAAGCTACTTTTTTTGTAGTGACTGGAGATTACAATGCTCCTAATTTAGATTTACTAAAACAAATAAATGATGAAGGACATGCATTAGGAATTCATTCTCATTCTCATATTTATAAGGAAATATATGATAGTAAAGAATCGTTTCTAAAAGAGATTAATGATTCTTTTAATATAATATATGAAAAAACTAGCGTTAAACCTACTGTTATAAGATTTCCAGGTGGCAGTATTAATAAATTTAATTCAGATATTTATGAAGATATTACTTCTGAAGTTTTAAATAGAAATTTTAGATATTACGATTGGAATGTGTCCTTTGAAGATGCAAAGAATGACGCTACTGTAGATGAAATATATCAAAACGTTTTAGATGGAATTGAAAAAAATAATGAAAATGATTTAGTTATACTTGCACACGATAGAGCGAATAACAACAATATGTTGGAGGCTCTAGAAAAGGTGATTGACGTATTGGAATCTTATGACTACTCTTTCGATAAGCTAGATAATAGCGTTGAGCCAATTACGTTTTATAATAAATAATTTAAAATGACAATTTAGTCTGACCAGATTTAAATAAAGAAAATATATAATAATTTATCTTGGAGGAGTTGTATTAATGGAAAGTAATTTCAGAAAGGCTTTAAAAGAAGTGATGGGTGTAGACAAGCCTAGCAAAACAGAAAATAATATTGAAAATAAAGAAGTAGCTGATGTTGTAACTAATAGAGTTGATGACAATATAGACTTTAAAGAATCTACTGTATCTCAAGCAAGAGATATTACTTTAGAATCAGTTAAAGAATCAGAATTAAAAAAATCAGGCGGTATAGGAAATAGCTTCTCTACTCAAAATAATTTTAGCCAGTCTAACAACAATGCTGAGACAAGTGTTATAACAAAAACTACAAAAATCGAAGGCTCTATAGTGACAGATTCTAATATAGTGATAGCTGGTGAAATGATTGGTAATGTTACAAGCACTAATTCTGTAAGCACTACAGGTAAAATACTTGGTAATATAACATGTAAAAACTTCGAAGGAAGTAATGCTAAAATTGAAGGAGATATCAAGGTTGAAAATATATTAATTATTAAAAACAACTGCGATATTATAGGAGATATCTCTGCTAAAAGAATTGAATTATCAGGAAGAGTAAAAGGTAACATTGTACTTTCTGGAGAAGTATTCATAGCAAAAGAAGCATATATTATCGGTAATGTTACAGCTAGTACTATAAGTATAGAAAAAGGCGCTATAATCCAAGGTTTAATTAAAATTAAAACTGAATAAACTAAATTTATATACAAAAAAGCACTTCATTTAAAGACATGAAGTGCTTTTTTATTGTAACATTTCTTTTTCATATTCTTCCTTTTGTGTAATATAATCATGATACATTTTTTTAATTTTTGAAGATTCTCTTTGCTTTATTGAAACTGTATCACCAAAAATTGTAGTGAATTTATAAGCCTCTACTGATTTAACATAGTCCATGTTTATTAAAAAGCTTTTATGGCATCTTAAAAATCTTTTGTTTGAAAGCTGTTTCTCTACATCATCAAGCTTTCCATAGGTTTTTAAAATCTCATAATTGTTCATATGAATTTTTAGAGTTGTGTTTTGACTTTCAATAAAAGATATTTCATTAAAAGAAAGATTTATAAATCTCTTACCGTTTTTTACAAGCAAATTTTCTTCCCTAATATTCTTATGTTGTTTTATAAATTTATCCATTATATTTGAAAGTGTTTTATATCTCATTGGCTTGATATTATAATAAAGAGGCCATACCTCAAAACTTTTAAGAGCGTAAGAAGTAACAAATGTATTGAATATAATACTTACATTTTCGTCTATTTTTCTAATCATCTTTGCCACTTCAAATCCATTTAATTTAGATAATTCTATTTCTAGAAACAATAGACTTATATCATTTATATTATCATCATAATAGCGCATCAAAGACTTAGCATCTTCAAATTGTAAAACATTATATGAGTATGAATGACTTGAAAAATAAACATCTATAAATTTACATATCTCTTCTATATGCTCTTTATTACAGTCGCAAATACCTATATTTATCATATTCTCTAAGCCTCTTTACTAAAAAATCTATATTATTAACTAAATATAATTATAATGTTAAAAGTATATTATATCAACTATTTAAATAAATCTTAAATAAAAATGATATATATAAAATAACTTAATAAAAAAGCTCAATACTAAATAAAATATTCTCAGCTATTGATATTAAATGTATTATCATATTAATAGTTTCATATTTTATTTATAATAAATTTAAGATGCATCCTATTAAGCTAATTGGAATATGTTTTGTATTAGGTATTATTCTTTATAGTTTCCTTTAATACCAAAGACTTAGTGCCAAAAAAAGCATACCATAATAATAAAATAGTAAATTAAAAGTACCTACTAAATGATGCTTTTTTTTGTAGAAATACAAGAAAAAAATAATAAAGTCTGAAATAAAAAACATTAATGAGCCTAAAAATATTAATATATGTTCTGTCGTTATTCCTGATACAAATAGTATACTTATACTCTTTGATAAGAGTAGAGATACAAAAAATGAATAAATTATAGTATATTTCTTTAGTCTTTTTTCAATTTCCATATTTTCTAGCTTAGTAAGCATATATGCAATAAATATAGATAATGTCGGAAAAATAAAATCATAGATCGACAATGGTGCTATATTGCTAAATGCGAAGGTGTAGGCTATGTGAGCTGCGGTAAACGAAAATATTCCCGCTAAAAAACAAACTTGAGTATCACATTGTGTATGTATACCTAAAAAAACATCTCCAAATAAACAGAAAATTAAAGCTGGTAGCATGGAATAAAAAGCTGTATTACCTAATACTACTCCTCCGTAAGCAGCTACTAATATAAAGCCAATACTATTTACTGCTTTGGCAATAGTATAGTATCTTTTGTTTGTGTTAATATATAGAGTAGAAATTAAAAATGAAAAAAACATTGTATACAAAATAACAAACTTGATTAACATATAATCACCACCTAAAATTTATATATAATATTTTAATATATATGATAAATAATATCAACAATATAAAAAGACGGATAAACCGTCTTTTTATCTATTTCTTAACTTTTACAAATTTTGATAGCTCTCCAGCTATTAATGGTATAAATGAAAGAGCTATAGCTATGGCATATTGACCTATTGTTAATACATGTATTTCAAATATGTTTCTAAATGCAGGTATAAATATTATAAGTGTTGTAACAATATATGAACCTATTACCGCATAATTCATGTTTTTGTTTGAAAAAATTCCAATTTGTACTAAGAATTTATCTTCCGATCTTCCTGAATACGCTCTTAATAATTCACCGCTTATTATAGTAATAAATGCAAATGTACTACCATAACTTGTATCGCTTGCAACAGCTAACTTATCTAAGCCACAACCATATAAATATGATACTAAAGTAGCAAAAGCTAATGCTATACTTTGGAAAGCTATACTAATCTTCATATTTTTATTAATAATATCTTCTTTAGGATCACGTGGCTTTTTATCCATAACATCATCTTCTTTTTTCTCAAGTCCAAGAGCAAATGCTGGAAGAGAATCAGTAATCAAGTTAATATACAGTAGATGAATTGGCATTAATGGAACACCCCAGCCAAATAACATAGATATAAATATTACTAAAATCTCACCTATGTTACAAGAAATTAAAAATCCAACGAATTTTCTAATGTTAGAAAATATTACTCTACCTTCTTCAACTGCAGCCACAATACTTGCAAAGTTGTCATCTGTTAATATCATGTCAGCAGCTTCTTTTGATACGTCAGTACCTGTTATACCCATTGCTATACCAATGTCTGCTTTTTTTAAAGATGGTGCATCGTTAACTCCATCACCAGTCATCGCAACTATCTCATCCTTTTGCTTTAAGGCATCAACAATTTTAACCTTATGCTTAGGAGAAACTCTAGAAAATACATTAATTTCCTCTACTATTTTTGAGAATTCTTCATCAGTCATTTCATCTATTTCAGCACCAGTAATAGCTTTAGAATTCTTGTCTAACAAACCAATTTCTTTACCAATAGCCGCAGCAGTGATTGCATTATCACCAGTAATCATAACAACCCTTATTCCTGCTGAGTGACATTTTTCAATAGCAGCTTTAGCCTCTTCACGCGGAGGGTCAATCATTCCAGTTAAACCAACAAACACTAAGTTGTTTTCTTCATTTTGTAGTTTTAAGTTTTCACTGTCTAATTCTTTATATGCATAAGCTAAAACCCTAAGTGCATCACTTGCCCATTTGTTGTTAATTTCAACTATCTTATCTTTGTATTCATTTATATTTTTTATTTCTCCATTGACTAATATACTGCTACTATTAGCCATGATAGAATCTGGAGCACCCTTTACCAATAAAATATTTTTGCCGTCTATTTTGTGTAAAGTTGACATCATTTTTCTATCAGAATCAAATGGATACTCTTGAATACGAGAATACTTTTCCCTTAGTTCTTTATAATCATATTTTGCTTTTCTTGCAAATACTACTAAAGCACCCTCTGTTGGATCGCCTATTACTCCATTTCCCTGCTCATTTATTTCAGAGTCATTGCATAAAGCGGACGCTAATAATAGCATTCTTAATTTGTTTACATCATAATTTTCACCAATTTTTCCATCTGATGAATATCCAGAGCCTGTTACATCCACCTCTTCATTTAAATCAAATACTTTTTTAACATTCATTTTGTTTTGTGTTAATGTACCTGTTTTATCTGAACAAATAACTGTTGTACTTCCAAGTGTTTCAACAGAGCTTAAATTTTTCGTTAAAACATTTTTACTTACCATACGCTTCATGCCTATAGCAAGTACAACTGTTACTATTGCTGGAAGTCCTTCTGGAACTGCTGCAACTGCTAGACTTATAGCAGTCATGAACATTTCAAATAATCCATTCTTTTCAATAATACCTAGTAAAAATACTATCGCACAAACTGCTAGACATGCTACACCCAACATTTTTCCTAGCTTATTAAGCTTTAGCTGTAGAGGTGTTTCTTCATCTTCTACGTCAAGCATTTTTGCAATACTACCCATTTCTGTCTCCATAGCTGTTGCAACAACTACACCCTTACCACGTCCATATGTAACCATAGTACCTGAAAATGCCATATTTTCTCTTTCTGAAAGAGGTGTTTTTTCATCAAGTACTACTTTTGCATTTTTTTCAACTGGAACTGATTCACCTGTCAATGAAGATTCTTCAATTTGCATATTAATAGTCTCAAATAACCTTAAATCCGCTGTTACATAATTCCCAGATTCCAGAAGAACTACATCACCAACAACTAAATTTGGTGATTCAACCTCTACTACTTTTCCGTTTCTTAAAACCTTTGTACTAGGCGATGTCATTTCACGCAGTGCTCTTACTGCGTCACCAGCACTTTTTTCTTGTTTTGCACCAATGAATGAGTTAAGTAAAACTATAATTAAAATTACTAGTCCCTCGGTATATTCCCCCATAGCTGTAGATATTAGCGCAGCTACCATCAAGATTAGAATTAAAACATCCATGAATTGAGATATAAACAGGGAAAAAAAGCTTTTTTGTTTAGCTTCCTTAAGTCTATTTTCTCCATATTTCTCAATTCGTTTCTTTACTTCTTCACTGCTAAGTCCCTTGGTCAAATCAACGTTAACTTCTTTTGTTACATCATTAATCTCCCTAAAATACAATTTCTTTTTCTTCCTCCACTTTAAAAAGCAATATATTATTAATTATGCAATTAAATAAGCATAAATTAATTCAATAGTATTCTCTATACCTTTTAAGTGTGTTCTCTCCATTCCATGTGATGCACTTACTCCAGGTCCAATCAAGCCACCCTTAATATTATTTCCACCTCTTAGTGCTGCAGAAACATCTGAACCATACATTGGGTATACATCAATTGCATATCCTATGTTATTTTCTTTTGCAATATTAATTAATTTTGTTGTTATATCGTAATCATATGGTCCTGAACTATCCTTTACACATATTGATACTTGCTCTTCAGTACATGCTAAATCAAGTCCGATACAACCCATATCAATACCTACTAATTCATTTACATTATCAGGTAACCATGAACATCCATGACCTACCTCTTCATAAGTAGAAACTAATATTTTAACCATATGTTTTGGTTTTGTATTCATTCTCTTAAAAATATCCATTAAGCTTAGCGCACATGCAGTTCCAGCTTTATCATCTAAATATCTTGATTTAACAAAACCACTTTCTGTTATCTCAAATTTAGGTTCAACTGATATAAAATCACCTGTTCCAATTTCTAATTTTTCTACATCATCTTTGCTATATACTAATTCATCTAGTCTAATCATCATGTTTTCTTCTTTTCTTTCCTTAGAGTTAGCATCTGGAAAAACATGAACTGCTGGTGAAGTACAAAGTATAGTACCTGTATATGTTTTACCGCTTCTTGTATGTATCTTGCAATATTCTCCATCAAGTGTTGAGTACATATTGCCACCCAAAGTAGTAATTTTCAAAGTTCCATCACCATTAATTGATCTTACCATGCAGCCTAATGTGTCAACATGTACTGGAATGCCAATGCAATAGGAATTATCTTGTCCATCTATTGTTATTATTCCGTTACCTTTTTGATTTTTCTCAAATTTATAGCCACATTCATCTGCTATTTTACCAATTTCATCGATAACATTTTTGCAATAGCCTGTAGGGCTTGGTATATTTATAATTCTTTCTAGTATAGCTGTTGTAAAATCTCTATTAAACATTTCTTACCTCCAAATAATAAAACTAGATATAATATATCACACACTTTTTAAATATTCAACTGAAATTAAACAAGAATAAATCTGAAGCTATAACGCTTTTTAAATTAATTTTTAAAAGTTTTTAAGATAATATTTTTCAAAAATTTGGTATATTTATTTTACATTATTTACCTATTTGATGTTAGAAGATTACCGAATGTTATGTTTTACACATTTCTAACATAGTCTATTGATGCTTAAAAAATTTGTTATAAAATATTAGTTTGTATTATAATTTTTTTTATTATATAATGATTTTATCAGTTAAATTAAAGCAAACTAATTATTTTTGATGGAGGTAAAAATGGAAAAATTACAACTTAGAGATTTTCTAAATTACAAATTTGTATCAAATCTTGAAATGTCACCTGACAAAAAGAATGTAGGTTTTGTAGTAAGTATATCTGACTACGATAGTAATAGCTATAAATCAAACATATGGTTAATGAATTCGAATACTAAAAAATATTCAAAGCTCACTTCTCTTAATAAAGAAAAAAGTTTTTTATGGTTAGATAATGAAACCTTATTATTTGCATCATTAAGAGATGATAAACTTAAGGAAAAAATAGAAACAGGTGAGGCTTGGAGTGTATACTACACTATAAGCATAAATGGTGGTGAAGCAGAAGAATTTATGCGTATACCTCTAAATGTAACTGATATTAAACCAATCGACTCAGAAAACTTCGTTATAACAGCACAGTTTGATAATAATCTTATTGATTTGCATGGTTTAACAGGAGAGGAAAGAGAAAAGGCAGCTGCAAAGATTAAAGAAAACAAAGACTATGAGGTTTTAGATGAAATACCTTTCTGGAGTAACGGCGGCGGATTCACTAACAAAAAAAGAAACAGACTTTACATATTTAATAAAACAACAAAGAAATTAACTCCTATAACAGATGAATTTACAGACGTTGCAGTATTTAAATTGAAAAATGACAGTATATTATATATAGCAAACAGATTTACTGATAAGCTTGATTTATATGATAGTTTAAATATATACAATATAAACGAAAATAAAAATACAATTTTGATACCTCAAGAAAAATATTCAATTGGATATGCTGATTTTATAGGTGATAAAATTGTTTTAACTTTATCAGATATGAGTGAAATAGGTTTAAATCAAAATAAAGATATATATCTATTTGAAAATGGAGAATTGAAGCTAATAACAAAACATGACACTGGATTTGGTAGCTCAGTCGGCTCTGATTGCAGATATGGTGGTGGTAAGAGTGTAAGAATTGTTGGTGATAATATGTACTTTACATCAACTCTTGGAAAAAGCTCATTTATCAATAAATTATCTCTTAATGGAGATTTATTAATACTTTCTGATAATATTGGTTCAATTGATTGCTTTGATGTGAATAATGACGAAATATTATTTATAGGTTTAAGAGGTTCTAGACTTCAAGAAATATATAGCTTAGTAGGTGAAACAGAAACTCAATTAACTACTTTAAATGAAGACATCTATACAAATAAATCTATTTCTATACCTGAATATATGCCTTTTTATAATGACGATGGTATTGAATTAGATGGCTTTGTTATTAAACCCGTAGACTATGACGAAAATAAAAAATATCCAGCTATATTAGACATTCATGGTGGTCCTAAAACAGTTTATGGCGAGGTATTCTACCACGAAATGCAAGTATGGGCTAACATGGGATACTTTGTATTCTTCTGCAACCCTCGCGGAAGTGACGGTAGAGGAGATGAATTCTCTGACATAAGAGGAAAATACGGTACTATAGATTATGATGATTTGATGAAATTTACTGATTTAGTATTAAAGCATTATCCACAAATTGATGATAGCCGTGTAGGAGTTACAGGTGGATCTTACGGTGGATTTATGACAAATTGGATAATAGGACACACTGATAGATTTAAATGTGCTGCATCTCAAAGAAGTATATCTAACTGGATTTCTAAGTTTGGTACTACAGATATAGGATACTACTTCAATGCTGACCAAAACGCATCTACTCCATGGCAAAACCATGATAAATTATGGTGGCACTCTCCACTAAAATATGCAGACAAGGCTGTAACACCAACATTATTTATACACTCTGAAGAAGATTACCGTTGCTGGTTGACAGAAGGTCTACAAATGTTCACAGCACTTAAATACCATGGAGTTGAGTCAAGACTATGTATGTTTAGAGGTGAAAACCATGAGCTTTCAAGAAGTGGTAAACCAAAGCATAGAGTTAGAAGACTTGAAGAAATGACAAACTGGTTTGAAAAATACTTAAAATAATGGGAGGGTAAAATGATTGCTTTAAAATGTGGAAAAGTAAATACAATAACAAATGGCATACTAGAAAATGCTATTATACTTGTAGAAAACGGAAAAATAAAAGAAATTGGAAGTAATATATCAATTCCTTCTGACGCTGAGATTATTGATGCATCTAACTACTATGTAATGCCAGGTTTAATTGATGCTCATACTCACATTTCAACCTTTAGTGAACCAACTACTAGATTTGGAATGATTGATGGCAATGAAATGTCAAATCCCATAACTCCATTTATAAGAGCAATGGATGCTTTAAATCCTTTTGACTTTGCTATAGATAAAGTTAGAAATGCTGGATTTACTACAGTTTGTACTCTTCCAGGCTCTGCTAATATAATTGGCGGAACAGGTATAGTATTTAAGCTTAGAGGTCATACCGCAGAGGAAATGATTATACCTGGTACTGAACAAATGAAAATGGCTCTTGGAGAAAATCCAAGGGGAGTTTATGGTCATGACAAAAAGCTTCCTATGACAAGAATGGGTGTAGCTGGACTTTGGAGGCAAACACTAGCTGAAGCTAGAGATTACTCTAACAAGCTAAAAGAAGCTGAAACAGACCCAACTAAGGCCCCTAAATATGATTTTAAAATGGAATCTTTAGTTAAGGTTATAAGAGGAGAAATGAAGGTTCGTATCCACTGTCATCGTTCAGACGACATAATGACAGCTATAAGAATTGCTGAAGAGTTTAATCTTGACTATTCACTTGAGCACGCTACAGAAGGATATAAGGTGGCAGATGTTCTAGGAGCTAAAAAAGCAACCTGCGTTGTTGGCCCACTTTTAATGGACCCTGTAAAACAGGAGTTACACGCAGTTAGTGAAGAAACAGCCGCTATCCTATGTAAAGCCGGAGCTACAGTTTGCTTAACAGCAGATACAGGTTCAGGTACAGCGTGGTTACCTGGAAATATAGGTATAATAATCAGAAATGGTCTATCTGAAGAAGATGCATTTAGATCAGTTACTATAAATCCTGCTAAACTTTTAGGAGTTGACAAAATGGTAGGCTCAATTGAAGTAGGAAAAGATGCTGATATCGCAATCTTTGACGGGCATCCTTTTAGCTCAATGACATTGTGTAGATTTTCTATGATAGATGGAGTTGTGTATAAAAATAATTTATAAAATAATTTATTAAATAATTTATAAACACAATTAACGCAGATTTGAAGGGTTTACCTTAAAAATCTGCGTTTTTTAGTGTTTGACTTTATTTCTGCCAGCTTTTTTTGCTTCATAAAGTTTAATATCTACTTCTCTTAATATTTTCTCAAATTTAGGAATTGCATGAAAACTATCTACTGTATAAACTCCTATACTGCAAGTAATTTCTATTCTATGCCCGCTATATACAAATAATTTCTGCTCAACAGTTTCTCTGATTAGTTCTGCTATTTCTTTCGCATCAAGATTATCCATACCGGTTAAACACAGTAAAAACTCATCTCCACCATAACGAGCTACCCAATCAGTGTTCTCTTTAGTGATATTTTGAAGCTCTTCAACAAATTCGCATAAAAGATAATCTCCAGCTTCATGACCATACAAATCATTGACAATTTTAAAAGAATCTATATCTAAAAAAATTAATGATAAAGGAATTCTGTTTTTAAAACACTTTTCAATAGCAAGTGGAAGTTTTTGATTAATGTATCTCCTATTATACGCACCAGTAAGCTCATCAGTTATTGCTAACTTATATAAATTGTCATTTGAATTATAAAGCTGATTTATATCTAGTCTTTTTGTCATATTTACAATGCATTCCATTACTAGTCTTTTTTTATCAACTAATGTTGGAAGTACAACATACATTAGTAAGCAATGACTCTCTTTTTTAGATAAATAAATTGCTGAATCCTGTGCTAAACATTGATGATATATATCCTGTCTATGTTCAAAATTAAATTCGGGTATAAAATCAACACATGTATCTATTCGTTTTTCTTGATAAATACTTTTAAATTCCACATCAATTAATCGGATACAGTCAAACAATTTATTCATATATTCCATATTTATTAGATTATTGGAATAATTCTGCATAATGCCTCCTCTAAATGATTAAAAATAAATCCATTTTTAAACTACTAGCTTATATGCCTTTTTTACTTATCGTTTACTGTGTAAAAGCTAAAATACAATATATATACTTATTTTTTTAATTTTAATGCATATTATACTATATTAATTATATGCTAATAGTAAACAAAAATCAATATCTATTAGATTATTTTTGAAACTAATAGCTTTGTATACAATGATACTAAGAGGTGTTAATATGAAAAAAGATTTAGATATACAAATTGGTCATCGCATTCGCATGAAAAGAGAGGAACAAAAAATAAGCCGCGAAAAGCTTGCAGAATGTATTGATATATCTCCTCAATTTCTCGCACAGATTGAACTTGGAAGAAGAGGTATGTCCTCAGCAACACTATATAAAATATGTAATGCTTTAAGTGCTTCTGCTGACTATATAGTACTTGGAAAAGAAAATGAAAACGATTTATCCTCATTTAATAAAATGCTATCAAATCTCGATCCCAAGTATTTAATGTATGCAGAAGACTTATTGAAAACTTTTATACTTGCAGTTAGCAAGTAGCTAAATATTTAAATATAACTTTTCTATTACAAAACTAATAGCTGACGGTATATTAATTAAAACAACATTATAAATTTAATAACTACAAAAAATAAAAATGAGGATGCATTTTTTATATACATCCTCATTTTTATTTTTTAGTTATTATTTATGTTTACAGGACAAACAGTCGTTTGTACAATTTGTACAGTGAGTTGCTAATATTTCTTTTAATGCACAAGAACTACTACTGTGCGAACGAACTACCTTAACACTATTTTTATTTATATTTTGGGTTGCATTTTTTACTAATTTATGTGAAACGGTATCTGTAAACAAAACTAATAAATCAGGGTTGCCTATCATATTTTTTAAATTAGACGGCATTTGAGTAAAAACTTTAGCCTTGCATTTATGCTCTTTACAAATTTCTTTGTATACACAAGCCATTCTGTCATGACCACCGATTATTACTATACTCATTATTATTTATGGCAATTAGAAGAATCTGAGCATCCTGAACATCCACTACAAGCACATGCAGACCCATTTTTCTTCTTTTGTCTTATCATATATATAAGTACACCTGCAAATAACCCAAACACTAAAGTACCTATAATAATTGTTGCCACATCCTACACCCCTTTCACTTTAATAAGTTCATTTTTAGATTTATCTTTATAAGGCCTAAATATCATATATCCTAAAAATACTAGTACAATTATGGCTGCTGCTGTTCCAACACCAAATCCTTGACCTGCTATTAAAATACCTAATTGGTAAATTATAAGTGAAATTGCATATGCAAATCCTGTTTGATAACCAACTGCAATCAGAGTCCACTTTGCATTACCCATCTCTCTTTTAATAGCTCCAACCGCTGCAAAGCAAGGAGCACATAAGAGATTAAATACTAAGAATGAAAAGGCTGATAAAGGTGTGAATATCTGCTGCATTGCTGGCCATATTTCTGCGCCATTCTCAGCTACCTCTGCAAAATTAAACAATACTCCAAATGTACCTACAACATTTTCTTTTGCTACTAAACCTGTTATTGTCGCTACTGATGATTCCCAATTTCCAAATCCAAGAGGTGAAAAAATAGGAGCAATAACTTTTCCCATAGATGCAAGAATCGAATCCTTAGTTTCAACCATTTCCATAGACCAATTAAATGTACTTAAAAACCAAATAATACCACAAGCTAGGAATATTATTGTACCTGCCTTTTTAACAAATGATTTTCCTCTATCCCAAGTGTGCTTTAATACATCCTTTATACCTGGTTTATGATATGGTGGTAACTCCATAACAAATGGTGTCTGTTCACCAGCAAAACCAGTAGTTTTCTTAAGTATAATCCCTGACAACAAAATTGCTACTACGCCTATAAAATACGCAGAAGGAGCAACCCAAGGTGAATCATTGAATAAGGCTCCAGTTATAAGCGCTATAATTGGTAGCTTAGCAGAGCAAGGTATAAAGCTAGTTGTAATTATTGTAATTTTTCTATCGCTTTCACTTTCTATAGTACGAGATGCCATTATCCCTGGTACACTACAGCCAGTACCAATTAGCATTGGTATAAATGATTTGCCTGATAAACCAAAATTCCTAAAAATTCTATCCATGATAAAGGCTATACGAGCCATATATCCGCAATCCTCAAGTATCGCCAAGAATAGAAACAACACAAGCATCTGAGGCAAGAATCCAAGAACTGCTCCAACTCCACCTATTATACCGTCAAGTATAAGTGAATTTAGCCACTCAGCACTTCCCACAGATATTAAGAAGCCTTCTACTGCTGGAGGTATAATTTCTCCAAATAGCACATCATTTACCCAATCAGTCATCATAGTGCCTACTGTTGAAATCGATATATAATATATTATAAACATAATAAGTGCAAATATAGGTATAGCTAAAAATCTATTAGTTACAACGCTATCTATTCTATCTGATACAGTAATGTTTGACTTGTTTTTTTTCTTAAGAATATCCTTTATTACACCATCAATTACCTTGTATCTTTCAGATGTAATTATGCTTTCAGAATCATCCCCAATTTTGCTTTCACAATTTTCAACTATTTCTTCAATAAGTTGAAGCTTTTCTTCTGATAATTTTACTTTATCAATTACCTTATCATCACGCTCAAATAATTTTACTGAATACCATCTTTTATTCTCAACTTCAACCACATGCGAAATCAACTCATCTATTGATGCTAGTGAATTCTCTACTTCATTTGAAAACTTACAGCTTATAGATTTATTTGTCTTTTTATTAGCTAAACTTATAGCTATTTTTACAGCTTCCTCACAGCCCTCGCCTTTTAAAGCTGATGTTTCAACAACTTTACATCCAAATTTAGCACTTAGTTTATTTTTGTCTATCTCGTCACCCTTTTTACGAAGAGCATCTACCATGTTAAGAGCAACAACTACCGGTATTCCAACTTCTAACAACTGAGTTGTAAGATATAAGTTTCTTTCTAAATTTGTACTATCAACTATATTTATTATTACGTCTGGTCTTTCGTCTATTAAATAATTTCTTGAAACTACCTCTTCTAAAGTATATGGAGACAAGGAATAAATACCTGGTAAATCTATAATTTCAACATCCTTATGGCCTTTTAGTTTCCCAGCTTTTTTTTCTACTGTAACACCTGGCCAGTTTCCAACATATTGTGAGCTACCAGTCAAAGCATTAAACATTGTTGTTTTTCCGCTATTTGGGTTTCCAACCAAAGCTACTTTAATACTCATATTATCCTCCTAATGCAGTTAGCTTAAGCTAACTTCCTTTCAAAATGTATTGCTAATTTAAATATATTAATTTTGTTCTACTAATATCATTGCTGCATCAGCTTTTCTAAGAGTAAGCTCATATCCACGCACTTTTATTTCCATAGGATCACCTAGTGGTGCTAGCTTTCTAACAAATATTTCAGCGCCATTTGTTATTCCCATATCCATAATTCTTCTCTTTATCGAACCCTCTCCTGTTAACTTTTTAACCTTTACAGTCTCGCCACACTTTATATCTTTTAAAGTAATCATAGCAACCTCCAAATACAAATTATATAACAATATATGTACCATGTTAGCTTATGCTAACTATCATGGTGAATTTTAGTTAGCCCCAGCTAACCTCAAGTATAGTTTACCACCGCTAACTTATAATGTCAACAAAAATATAATTTTTGTTTCTAAAATTTATAGATTATAGAAGCCTTGAATTATTATTAATTCTGTGATACCATATAAATAATAATATTTTTTTGTAGCATTAAAAAACTATTTGCTTTTGTATTTATATTATCATGGAGGTAATTATGAGAATACAAGAATCCGGAGAAAATTATTTAGAAACTATATTGATTTTACAAAACAAAAATGGTTTTGTACGTTCTATTGACGTTGCAACAGAGCTTAACTACTCAAAAGCAAGTGTAAGTAGAGCAATGAGCATTTTAAAAAAAGCAAATCTTATTTCTATAGAAGAAGGTGGACAAATTCTTTTAACACAGGAAGGAATAGATAAAGCAAATTCAATATACGAAAGACATAGACTTATTACTAAATTTTTAATTTCATCTTTGGGAATTAGCAATGAAACTGCTTCAACAGATGCTTGTAGAATTGAACATATAATTAGTCAAGAAACATTTGACAAGATAAAGTCTTATGTAAAAAATATAGAATCATAGTATCGCTATTATAAAAAACCTCTAACAATTAGCTAGAGGTTTTTCACAATATATTATTAGGATTTAATCCTTTTTATTCTTGCTCCAAGATTCATGAACTTATTTTCAATATTTTCATAGCCTCTATCTATATGATAGATTCCATTTATTTCTGTAACTCCTTCTGCGATTAATCCGGCAACTATAAGTGCTGCACCGGCTCTTAAATCTGTTGCATTTACATCAGTACCTGTCAAAACACCTGTTCCTTTTATTTTAGCAATTCTATCGCTTACTTCTATATCAGCGCCCATTTTTTTAAGTTCATCTACATACTTAAATCTACTTTCAAATACACTCTCTTCTATTATACTTTCACCATACAATGATGATAGTAACACTGCCATAGGTTGTTGCAAATCTGTAGGAAAGCCAGGATAAGGCAATGTTTTTATATTTACCGGCACAAGTTCTTTTTCATAAAATACTCTTAGTGAATCACCATACTCTTCAATTCCCATTCCCATTTCAACAAGTTTTGCTGTAATAGGCTCCAGATGTTTAGGTATAATTCCATCTATTATTATATCTCCCTTGGTTGCTGCAGCAGCAACCATGTAAGTACCCGCCTCTATTTGATCCGGTATTACACCATATGTACACCCTTTAAGCTCAGCGACACCATTTATTCTGATAACATCCGTTCCAGCTCCCTTAATATCAGCACCCATTGCATTTAAAAAGTTAGCAGTATCAACTATATGTGGTTCTTTAGCTGCATTTTCTATTGTAGTTCTTCCCTCAGCATAAACAGCAGCTAGCATTATATTAATTGTAGCTCCAACACTTGCAAAATCTAAATATATCCTATTTCCAATTAACTTATCGGCAAAAAATGTTATACTTTTATCTGTAAGCTTAACCGTAGCCCCTAATGCTTCAAAACCTTTAATATGATAATCAAATTTTCTTTCACCTATGTCGCATCCACCTGGAAGCGGCATAGAAACTCTCTTAAACCTTCCTAAACCTACACCCCACATATAATAAGAAGCTCTTATATTTTTAGGCAATGCTTCGACTATATTAATTTCTTTTACTCCACTTGCATCTATTTCCATAGAAGTTTCATCAATCATTTTAACTTTAGCACCTATGCTTATAAGTATTTCTTTATAAACCTTTACATCCTCTATCATAGGTATATTTTCAATAATACACTTTTCTTTGCACAAAACTGTAGATGGTATTATAGCTAGAGCAGCATTTTTGAAGCCACCAATATTAACCTTGCCCTTTAGCTTTGTACCACCTTCTATTATAAATTTTGACATATAACTTTCCCCTTGAAATATTCTTTTGAACTATAACGTTTCCAAATAAGTATACAGTTATAAGATACTATACTATTTTTTTTGCAATTTTGCAACTATTAATATTCTCCTGCTACTAGATAAACAAATGTATTATCACTAAAAACCACTTTCCAAACCAAGTCAACATTTATAGAGTTTATGTTTTCAAATTCTTCATTTTCACTAGTATAATAACATATCTGAATATCTGTAATTTCTTTGTTATTTATAGAATCATAGGTCATAAGCCTTAGAAGAGCCTCTGCTGCTGGTATAGAAGTTATTTGAGCTCTTTCATTTAAACTAACAATCTTTTGCATCTCAAATTTAAAGACTTCTTCTCCCTTTATATAAAAATTAATATAGGCATTCTCCAGATTATAGCCCTTATATCTTTCTACAAATGTAACTAATTTATAATCATCAGCATTAATTTCGTTAACTTTAATAAAATTACTAGCATCTATTTTTTTTTCATTACAAAAATCACTAATAATATTATCGACAGATTCTGCATTTTTTATTTCAGTGTTATAGGCTTTTTCATTATTATAAATAATTTTTTTCATTCCAACGATTTCTATTGATTCGAATTCATTTTCATAAAACAATATTTCATCATTAATTATGTCATCATATTCACCGATAAAGTTTTCTATAATCTCTTTACTCGGATTAATAATGTCATATTTAATCTCTAAAAATGGTGCTTTATAAACCTTGCTTGGAATCTCACAAGATATTGTTATGTTTTTTGTTTTTAAAATTTCTTTTACACTATTTAAAAAATCTTCTTTTTCCTCTAAATCATATTTCTCTGTAAAATTATCTGAAATATAAATAAATCCAAATAAGAAAACATTAACTACTAAAAAAGCAATTATTAAAATAGTATTAGATTTATTCCAATCCATAATTACCTCTCATTACGCCATAGTCTCAGCTACAAATGTATAGGCGTAGCCTATACATTGAAGCCATTGTAGTGGCATCACAATAATTTTAAAGTGAAATGGTACTTTATTTCACTCTTTTCTACTACTGTTCTTCAAGTAAGGAACCAGTTATAGCATTAAATATATATACTTTATCTTTAATTTCAACAACCCAAACTACTATTAGGTGTTGCTCTTTTATACTTCTAGCATAATCAAAATACGCTAAATATACATTATCTATATCTTTTACCATTGATTTATCTATTACTTTTAAAGTATTAGTCATTGCGCCTTCATCAGTCACACTTAATTGATTTTCAAGCACTTCTTCAAATGAAAGAATTTCTTCTTTCTTCATTTCGCTGTCCTGCTTTGTATCTCGGTTTCTAATAAATCTTTTATAAGAAACAACATTATTGCCTATCACTTCTACCTCTAAAGCGGAGCTTTCCCTAACCTTACTAAATAGTATAGGTTTGTTTAGAATTCTGTATGTAAATACAAATTCATAACCAAAATTGCCATCATTTTGTGCAACATTTACCTCGCTCAAATACATATCAGGCGGAGGGTCTAAAAAGTTCATAGCAAATTTAAGAGCTATCATAAGGCTTTCATAAACATCACTGCTATTATCAATATTTATATTTGAATCAAAAAAGTCTAACAAACCCTCAGAGCTTATTTTGAGTACTTTCTCATTTTTATAATTATATAAAATGTCACCTTCAATATCTTCTGATTTTCTAACATAATCATAACTGTTTTTAAAATATTCCTTTGCTATATCTTCAATAGCTGCCTTATTTTTTACATCAAGCTCCGACTGCACAAATACTGGATTTGAAGCATTTTTTATGTTAGGAATTGGTATAGGTATTATTTCACCGCCTACCTCAATATTTTGAATATATTCTACATAACTATCATCACTTAAAGTTTTCAAGTCCTTATATAATTCTGCGTTATTTATTAAAGAATTTTTAATAATTACAGTTGAATCACCATTATATATATATATGTTGTTATTTTCATTTAGCCCAAAAACAATTTTTTCAATATAATTTAACTTAGTCTTAATATTATCCTTACTTAACCCAAATTTTCCAGTGAAAATCTCTAATGGAAGTTTATTTTCAAATTCCAGCATCACATATTCTTCAGGATAAAACTCACCGCTTATTGTGCTGTATTGACTTTCACTAAATTTTTTTAAGGCTACTTCTAAATTTTCTACAGCCTTTTGCCAAAATACTATATCATTTTCTAAATAAAATTCTTTTAAGGAATTTTGGCTTTTTAAGATGTATTTATTTGGCTTAACAATATTCCACAGATTAATATCTGGCTCTTTCTCAGCTACCTTATCATCCTCTTTATTCAACGACAAAAAATCAGGTATCTGTAACCAAACCTGACTACTTAAAAAAACACATGCAATTACCATTAAAAATAAGATTAAATTTTTTATAATTTTCATACTAACCACCTAAGCGTGAAACGCTTTTCTTCACGCTTTTACTTTAACAATTTAGGTATCTTTATAACAACTGTAGTACCAACATGAAGCTCACTATTAATTTCTATTTCACTATCGTGTGCTCTCGCTATTTGGTCTGCAATCGAAAGCCCTAAACCAGTACCACCCATCTGACGAGTTCTAGCCTTATCTACTCTATAAAATCTTTCAAATACATGGTTTAAGTCATCCTTTGGTATACCTATACCAGAATCCTTTATAGTTAAAATAACATTACTTGTTTCAGCTGAAACATTTATACTAACCTCTCCACCCTCAGGTGTGTACTTTATTGCATTTCCGACTATATTTAAAAGTATCTGCTCAAGACCATCCTTATCGAACAATACATTAGAATTTCTACTATCTAAACAGCAAGGCATACTAATGTTTTTATTTTTTGCTTGTAACAAAAGTTTTGTATGAGTATCCTTAACTATTTCATTAATACTAAGTTTTTCTTTTGTCCAAGTTGTTTCTTCATGATCCATCCTAGATAATTTTAATAAATCGCTAACTAAACGTGACATTCTATCACTTTCACTGTTTATTACCTTTAAAAAGTCAGTTGCTACATCCTTTTCTTCTAATGCACCTTCAAGCAATGTTTCTGTATAGCTTTTAATTGTAGTGATGGGTGTTTTTAACTCATGAGATACATTAGCAACAAACTCTTTTTGCAGCTTTTCCATCTTAAACTGCTCTGTTATGTTTTTAAAAACTAAAATTACGCCACCTATTTGATTTTGTCCATCCATAAATGGCGCATAGTCTACCTTATATGTTTCTTTTTCTGTTTCTAATACATATGTTCCATTCCAATTATTTTCTTTTATTTTATCTAGATATAGATCATGTGTTTTTCTAGAAATAATTTGGTCATAATAAATATCCTTGCTTTTTACAGCTAATATTCTTTTGGCAACAGGATTTATATGAATTATATCTCCCTTTTTATCCACTGTTAAAATACCATCTGCCATATATGTGAAGGTAGTTTCCATTTTGCTCTTCTCTTGAGTTAACCTAGCCATACTCATTTTCAACTCGTCTATTAGGAAGTTAAACATTTTTCCAAGATGTCCTATCTCATCATCAGATTTTATATCAACCTTTTGATCAAAATTCCCCTGAGACATTTGTTTTGTTTTTATTGTTAATTCCTTTATTGGTCCTGTAATACTTTTAGAAATAATAAGACCTAGCACAATTGTAAGAAAAAGAGCTATAACAGTAGCCTGTGTAAACATATCTTTAGATTGATTTACAGTTGCATATATATAGCTAATATCATTTGTTAAATAAATATATCCCTTAATATCACCATCATCATTTTTTACTGGGTATGAAACATGACTAATTTGTGCATCCTCTAATTCACTATATAAAATAGTTTCTGCCGTAGTTCCATTTAAGGATCTTGTTAATATTTCGCTGCTTATTCTTTCTACATTATACGCGCTATACTCCTCTAAGCCAGTAATACTGGATGCAATAATAGTCTTGTTCATATCATTCAAAATTATATAAACATTTTCATTATACCCAAGCTGTATATTATTTTGAACATTACGTCGTATGCTTTCAACATCTTTTATCCAATCGTTTTGCTGCATTGCGCTTGAAGATGCGTAAATAGAGGTAACACGAGCCTTTATGTTTTTTGAATTCAAATCAAGTTGAATTTTCTCAAATTGTGTAACAATAAAAAAACCAACTATAGTCATAGCAAGAAATATCAATAAAAAATATATTAGTACAAATCTCCATCTAATACTTTTAAACATTATCTATACCTCATAATAAAAAGTTAATCACTTTTTGTTTGTAAAGAGTTTATTACTTTTTGTTTATAAAAAGTTTATCATTTATAGTTAAATTTAACTTTTAAAGTAATATCCTACTCCACGCTTAGTTATTATATATTTATCTTCTTCAGTTTCTATTTTTTCTCTTAATCTTCTTATTGTAACATCAACTGTCCTTAAATCTCCAAAATCATAATTCCAAACAGATTTTAATAAATGCTCTCTATCAAAGGTTTTATCTGGGTTTTGTATGAAATATTTTAATAAATCAAACTCTCTATTTGTTAAATCAACAATTGATCCATTTTTAGAAACCTCAAAATTATTTAAGTTTATTTCTAAATTTCCAACTGCTGTTATTTTAGATTTCATTTCTTCTTCTACTGTAGATAGCCTAACTCTTCTTAGGTTTGCCTTAACTCTAGCAACTAGTTCCTTATTGCTAAAAGGTTTTATTATATAATCATCTGCTCCAAGCTCTAAGCCCGTAATTCTATCATGCTCTTCTTCCTTTGCAGTAAGCATTAGAACAGGCATAACATACTCCATACGGATTTCTCTTAAAACCTCAAAGCCATTTTTTTTAGGTAGCATAACGTCCAATACTATTAAATCAGGTTTTACTTCATGAACTGCTTTTATAGCATCTTCTCCGTCATATACAGTTTGAACATCGAAACCTTCTTTTTTTAAATTATATTTAATAATTTCAGCTATTGGTCTTTCATCATCAACAACTAGAATTTTTTCGTCCATTATTCCCCTCCATAATATTTTGTTATAAATACTATTATACATTATTTTAAAATAAATTTACAGCAATTTTTTTTATTTGCACACCAACAACAGCCATCTTGCATAAATTGATTGCAAGAAGGTGACTAATATGAAAAAAGATAACATATATGCAAAGGCATGTCCATTTTTACAATCAATTATAACATCAAATAAAAATGAAAGTATTCCTGTTATTGTTAGCTTGAAAAGCCAAAAAGCATATACTAAAAGTAATGTTTCAGCGCTTTCAAAGCGAATAAAATATGAACTACCTATAGTTAACGGTTTCGCTTGCGACATGAGTATACCACAAATAAAAAAATTCTATACAAACGAAGATATAGACTTTATTTCATATGATTCCAGTATTCACACTATAATTAATGTTGCAGGTAAAACAATCGGCGCTGATAAAGTTAATACTATGGGATACACTGGAAGGGGAGTAACCATTGCAACTATAGATACGGGAATAACAATGCATAGAGACTTACTTTTCCCTACGAATAGAATAGTTGGATTTAAGGATTTTCTTAAAAACAATAATAGACCTTATGACGATAATGGCCATGGTACACATATAGCAGGAATCATAGCTTCAAGTGGAATATCGTCAAAAGGAAAATATAAAGGTATTGCACCTGAAGCCAATATATTAGCCTTAAAAGCATTAGATCATGATGGAAATGGTAAAGTATCAGATATATTATCTGCTATACAATGGGTGATTTATACAAAAGACATATATAAAACTAAAATACTAAATTTATCTTTAGGAACTGCAACTCAATACTCAGAACGTTTGGATCCTCTTGTTAAAGCAGCAAATAAAGCAATAGAAAGCGGACTGATTGTAATTGCTGCTGTTGGTAATAACGGCCCAAATCCTAGAAGTATACTATCACCAGCAACAAGTAGATTTGTTATATCAGTAGGCGCATGTGATGACAAAAGAGGTTCTACAATAAATGATGCCACTATACCTACCTTTTCTAGCAGAGGTCCTACTAAGGACAGAGTAAAAAAGCCTGATTTACTAGCACCAGGTGTAAACATAACTTCTTTATCTAGCATAGATAATACAGGTTATTCATCATTAACAGGAACATCTATGGCTGCCCCTATTGTTTCAGGTGCAGTTGCACTTTTATTACAAAAAATGCCTAATTTAACACACTTTGAGGCTAAAAAAATACTTGCAGAAAGCTGTACGAGAATTGGAGGAACACAATTTGAGGAAGGTGCAGGTGTCTTGAATTTAAATAAACTATTTGATATATAATTTTTTGCATAAAAAAAGGGAGTATCAATATTTCTCCCTTTTTCCATGTTATAAATTTATTACCTCTTTATCTACTTCCTTATATTTTAGGCGTGTAGCTTTTCCTCCCCTAATATGCCTTTCTGATTTATTTTTTAATAAAATCTTCTTAACATCATTTGCAATAGGAGGGTTTATTTTTGGTAGTCTTTCGGTTACATCTTTATGGACCGTACTTTTACTTACACCAAATTTTTTTGCTGTCTGTCTAACTGTTGATTCAGTATTTATAATATATTCCGCTATTTCCATTGCTCTTTTTTCTATGTAATCCTTCATACTTAACCCCCTTTAGTAAAGCAACCGTCTTATTTTAATTCATATGCATGAGTACATTATAATAGAACATATCTTAGTATTTTTTAGTCTTCATAATATGAAGTTGGATCATAATTTTCTCCCTTAACTAAAATTTCATAATGAAGATGTGGCACTTCAGACATTTCTATATTTTCTATTGCTCCCAATGTTCCTATTTTTTCACCTTTTTTTACATTATCCCCAACTTTGACACTTCCGCTTGATAAACAACTATATACAGTAAAAATATCATTCCCATGATTTATTACAATTTCAACACCCATTACACTACTAGCGTCTACTTTTTCTACTACGCCACCATATGAAGAATATACATTTAGATTTCCATCTGGCTTAATATCAATTCCCTGGTGTGTTCTCCACTCTTCTATAGCCTCATAATAAATTAGTTCATTAATATTAAACTCTCTAGCTATACTTCCAATCATTGGTTTATCAAAAGATTCTAAAACATTTAGAGTTGTAGCTTGATCCTTTTTTTCTTGTTCCTCTAATGTTTTTTGATATTCTTCCATAGTTTTTTCAACATAATCCTTGTAAGGATCTTCATTTGCTTTTACACTATCTGAATTTTTATCATCCTCTTTCACAATTTCATTATTTTTGTCATTGCTACTATATTTCCATATTACTGCTGTCGAAATCAAGCAGATACATAAAGCTAAAATAAAAAAACTTGTATTTCTATTTTTTAACTCCTTAAAAAATTTCTTAATTTGTTTTTTCATCTTGTTGTAAATATTATCCTGTTTCATTTTTACCTCCTCATTTTTTTATATCTTTTCCATAATTTTTAATATTATACATAAATAAATAAAAATTTAGTTTAATAAACTTAGTAGACAAATAATTGCTTCGACTTACTTCTACTAAGAATCTAATGAAAGCAAAGTGTATAAAAAACGTTTTTGATTCCGTGATTCGGTGATTTTTGTTAAGGAGGGGAAAGCCTCATCATTCATAGCAACAGATACCCAAAAAAATAAAAGGATTTTTCTTTGGGTATCTACGTTTTTGGCAGGTATGTTTACTAAGCTTTTTAGTCGGCTAGGGACGCGAGAATGAGAAGCACTAAATTATTATTTACTTAACGTATATTTTTTAAAATCTTTAATATAATTATATAAATTCACTAATGCCAAGGGGGAGCTATGAAAAAAATTTCTATACTAGCAGCTATTGTATTTTTGGTTCTTTATATAATTCCAACACTATCTTTACAATATTTTGAAAAAAAATACCCTTCTAAAAAAACAGAAGTTGAAGTTGCAGAATCAAATGATTCAATAATTTCTGAGGATAATTCTGAAAGAAGAGATGTACAAGTTTACGATGTTAACAATAATAAAGTTATAACAATTGAGTTAGAAGAATACATAATGGGTGTAGTGGCTGGAGAAATGCCAGCAGAATTTGAAAATGAAGCATTAAAGGCTCAAGCAGTAACTGCTAGAACTTATCTTTTATATAAATTAAAGAAAAATACAACAAATCCGGAACAGCATAAGGAAGCACCAATTTGTACCGGTATCCATTGTCAGGTTTATTATTCAAAGGATGATCTCATCAAAAAATACTCTCAAGAATGGTATGATAAATATTGGGATAAAATCGCTAATGCAGTCAATTCCACAAAAGGACAAATATTAACATTCGAAGATAAGATAATTGAGCCGCTGTTTCATTCAACAAGTGGAGGAAGAACTGAAAATTCAGAAGATGTTTTTACTGCATTTGCGCCATATCTAAGAAGTGTTGATAGTCCATACGAAGCAAATTCTCCAAAGCTTACCGCGACTGTTACAATACCTATTGCAGAGTTCATTGATAAGCTCAAAGGGGCACTTGGGATAAGTGATTTAACAGTGCAAAATCTGAAAGATAAAATGTCTTTACTAGAAGTTAGTGAAGGTGGAAAAGTTAAAACATTGCAAGTTGGAGATAAAGTTTTAACTGGAAGAGAATTTCGTTCTCTTTATAATTTAAACTCTACTAATTTTAAATTTGTACAGAACAATAATACAATTGAAATAGTAACGACAGGATATGGACATGGCGTTGGTATGAGCCAATATGGAGCTAATGGTATGGCTATAGAGGGATATAACTATCAAGATATTTTAAAGCATTATTATACTGGTGTAAAAATAATGAAATATAAATAGAGTTTAGCAGCGCTAAACTCTTATTTTACCGTTTCTTTTTCTTTAAATAGTGACAGCATTAATACTGCAGCTAGTATTAATATACAACCTAAAACACTTTTGAAAGTACAAGGTTCATTTAATATAAGAATACCAAGTATTACACTCGTTATCGGTTCAAACATACATAAGATTGCAGTTGTTGTTGGTCCAATATATCTCACACCTATTTGCATAAATGTTATAGCTATAACAGAGGTTAACACACTTACAATAAACGAATACACCCATGCAGTTCCTGTTAGAGTAAGTGTAAATTTACCAGTTATTATAGTAATAAAAAAAAGTACCACTGATGCAAAAATGCAAGAGTAGAAAGTAACCAAAAATGGATAATAATCCTTAAGACCGCTTTTATCCATATATATAAGTGCTATACCGTATGAAATCCCTGATGCGAGCGCTATAAAAAGACCAAAGAAACTCACTGATATATCTCCATCGAAAAATAACAGTACACCAACAAAAGATATTGTTAGGGAAAATATTTTAACTTTACTTATTTTTTCTTTAAAGAATAAAACTAGAACAAGAGCAACTAATATTGGATATACATAATGCACCGTCGTTGCCATTCCAACTGATATAAAACTATATGAACCATATAACAGTAGTGCAGTTAGGATAGTTGTAAATAAACTTAAAATAAAAAGTTTTTTACCTTCTATTTTTGTTATTTTCAGTGATACTTTTTTATACTTTAGTATGATATATAGTATCGGTAAACACATAAAGTTTCTGAGAAAAACTAACATTATTGCATTGCTACCACCTGAAAATGTTAATTTACTAAGTATAGGTGTAAATCCAAAAATAAATGCTGATATAGTAACACATAAAAAACCTTTAGTTTTATTCATTATATACTGTCCTTTCATAAAAGATGTGTTTTACATAGGCTAGATTTTCTTTAAATCAATTCCAAGCTCTAACATTTCAGTATACAATCTAGCAATTGGCAACCCTACAACTGTATTGTAATCACCATCAATTTTCTTTATATAAATAGCGGATTTTCCTTGAATACCATAAGCACCGGCTTTATCCATAGGCTCCTTTGTAGCTATATAATCATATATTTGTTCCTTGGACATTGGATACATTGTTACATTTGTTGCCTCAGAAAATAATAACTTTTTAATTTCATTATTTTCGTTTATATATATGCATACCCCAGTATATACTGTATGTGTCCTATTTTGCAAATTATCAAGCATATTAAATGCATCTATCTCATCTTTTGGTTTTCCCATTATTGAATTATTTAATACAACTATTGTATCTGCACCTATTACAATACTTGGATTACTTAGATTACTGAAAACCTCATATGCCTTTTGCTCTGCTAATTCTTCTACAATATCTTTTGGAACATCTTTAGTAATCACTTCATCAGAAGTGCTCGGAATTATATCAAAGCTTATGCCTACTTGTTCTAATATTTCCTTGCGACGTGGCGAAGCCGACGCTAACACAATTTTTTTCATAACTACCTCATTACTACAAAATTTTACATCTATAGTATACCACTATTTTGATAAAAATAAATAAAAACTTATCATAACAATAATTAAGATATTGGAAAGTGAAATCTTAGTAAATAGCTCTACCAAAAACAAAGATACTCAAAGAAAAATCCTTTTATTTTTCTTTGAGTATCTGTTGCTACGAATATCGAAGTAATATTAGTCTACTAATCTTACTCAGTTAAATTCTTATTTATATCTTTTACTGCTAGCATTGCTGTTGAAAATGCTGCTTGTATGTTGTATCCTCCTGTGTCACCATCTATATCTATAACTTCACCTGCAAAATATAGCCCTTTTATAATTTTAGACTGCATTGTCTTTCTGTTAATTTCATCTAGTGACACTCCACCACTTGTTGCCATGGCTAAATGATACCCGACTAAGCTTTCTACTTTGAAGCTATGTTCACACAACGATTTTATAAGGTTTAATCTATCCTTTTTGTTTAACTGACTGCATATTGTATCCTCTGACACTTGACATATTTCAAATATTTTTTCAATAAACCTTTTACTGATATTTATATCCTTAAATATCGATTTTACTAATTGTTTTCCGTTTTCTTTTGTCTGTCTATCTATTAGCGTAGATAGTTCTTCTTCGCTTAAATTAATGAAATTAATCTTTATAGTGTCATCTTTCATAATATATCTAGAAAAATTTAAAATCCCTGGTCCTGACAAATTTTTATGTGTAAGTAAAACATCTCCAGTAGTTTCCTTTATTTTTTTATTATTTCTCCACAATGTAATTTTTATATCATTGAAAGATATTCCAGATAAATCACTAAAGCTATAATCTTTAACATTAATAGGAGTTAAACACGGTGATATTAGAACTACTTTGTGATTTAATGATAACGCTATGCTAAACCCATCCCCAGTAGATCCAGTGTTAGGATAAGAGCTACCTCCTGTAGATAAGATAATATTTTTAGAAGTAAATTTTTCATTATTTGTTTTAACTGTGAAAAATTCCAGCTCATTATTAAAGCTTATAGAAACTACAGGTGAATTGTATCTTATATCTACATTATTTAGTTTGCACCTATTAATAAGTGCATTTAGAATATCCGATGATTTTAGTGATTCTGGAAACACTTTTCCATCTTCTCTAATTACACTTCCGACACCTAATTCTTTAAAAAATCCTATAGCATTGGAATTTTTAAAATTATATAGTGCTGGTCTTAAAAAGCTACCATTTTCACCATATTTATTTATAAAGTCATCTAAATCACCTGCATGTGTATAATTACATTGACCTGCTCCAGAAAGTAATAGTTTCTTTCCTGGAGAATTATTCTTCTCTAAAACTAATGTTTTTCCTTTTTTTATATTGCATCCTGCAAATAATCCTGCTGCACCCGCACCTATTATTATTGTGCTAAAATCTGTTATCATAAGTTCACCTTTAATTTATTTCATAATTTAAAATAGACATAGTCTAATTTTAGATTATGTCTAAACTATGTCTATTTTTAATAATATTGTTTCAATATTGTTAATAAATATTTATTCTATAATAACGCTAACCGCATTAAATGTTCCGCCACTATAAGAGCCTACACATATAACATTTGTATTAGGAACTAAATCAGAAACTCTCTTAATCTGTCCTGAAAGAGTCATTATAACAGATTTTGCATCTAAGCTTAAATAAACAATTTCATTTTCATTAGAGTTATTTTTAACTTGTAACATTATAAGTTTTTTATCATTGTTAACATAAACTACCTTACCAAATATCTTTTGCGATGTTTCAGTTTCATCAGCTTCAATAGAGATTATTTCTGCTCCATCAAAACTTACACTAACCTTATATCCTACTCTTAAGTCATATATAGTAGAAGTAGCATTAAGAACACTTATCTTAGCAGTATTGCTAAGTTTATATTCTTTTGTTTCACCATTTGAGTCTTCTAGTTTTATTTTATTGCTGCTGCCTATAATAATCTCTTTTATAACAGCTATCGAGTCTGCTGGAGTAGCTACTGATTTAGCATCTACTGCAGTCAATACATCATATTCTGTTTTAACAACAACCTCATCACTAACTCTTAATTGATCAAAGGTTGTAGATGTAGAATTTCTAGTAACATATGGTTCCTTATCGTATGTAAATGTATGTACCTTTCCTGAGCTATCCTCAACCAATAGCTTTATCGGAATATCATACTGAATATTTTTTATTTTACCACTATATGTCTGTAATCTGCTAGTTGAATTAACTTGAGTTACTACATTATCTACTAATCTAACACTAACTAAATCATTTTTTGATAAATTTTTAAATTCAATGTTTTTTCCATCTAAGGTAACAATAACATCACTGCTAATTGTATATTGTTTTTCAACATCATTTTTATCAACGATTATAAGTTTCATTGGTGGTGTAAAGTAAACTGACTTTATTTTTCCTTCAATAGTTGAGACTGTTGTATCCACTACTATTTGTTTTGCACTGCTATCTTTAGAGCTTATTTTACACTCAACTACCATACCTTTTTCTAGTTTTGATAATTTAGAAACTGTATTGTTTATTTTAATAACAGTAGTACCGTCAATAACCTTAACCATTTGATTTTGACTGCTATTATCTGGTTTAACCTCTATGTATGATTCTATAGAATTAATAGTAATTTTCTCTATTGTTCCTTTAAAAGTAACGTATGTTTCGAAATCGTCAAATACTGGTTTTACGTCATTTTCTTTTATATAATCATATGCACCGCAAACCATTTTAGCTAATTCTTGCCTTGTAATTGAGTTCTTAGGGTTAAAATTCTTTTTATCATCGCCAGATATTATACCTTTTTCATATGCTAAATAAACATAAGGTCTATAGTCCGATAATATTTGTGATGAATCGTTAAAAGGTAACGTATAAAGCTTATTTTCCAATTCTTCAACTTCCTTTTGCAAACACATAGCTTTAACGATAAATACAGCTACATCCTCTCTTGAAGCTTCTTTTTTCAAAGAGCCACTTGTGTACAAGCTTCTAAATTTATCCTCTGAAAGTAACCCAAGAGACAAAGCCTTAGAAAGTTCTGTATATGCTCCTTCATCTTTTCCTGCAGTTACTTCCTTTATAAGAGGAACGTACTTAATTTCAATCTGTTTTTCTAAATCTGTATCTATTTTATGTAATCTTGATAACATTAACATTGTATCAAATCTTGTTACATTTTTGGTAGGTCCAAATGTTCCATCAGTGTAACCTTTTACAAGCCCTAATTCAGCAGCTTTAATTATATAATCTTTAGCCCAACTCTTAGAAATATCTGAGAATGATACTGTTGCAGCACTAGCTACAGTCGTAAATAACAAGCAAAATACTAAAGCTATTATACTTATTTTATGTATTTTATTTTGTTTCATTAGTTCCTCCCTTTAAACATTAAATTTCGTTTAAATATTATTAAATATTATAACATAGTCATAATTCAATTGCAACGAAAGATAAATAAGAACAGCGTCAAATATTAAATAAATTTGACGCTGTGGATTTAACTGTATTTTTACTATTTTTTATCTATTTAGTTATTAAAACGTTAAATAATCTATATATTGTAATATAAGCTTGTTCACGATTGTAGCTGTCATTAGGTGCAAAATTGTTGTTTTCCTTACCATTCATAATTCCAAGTCCTGATACAAAATTCACAGCTTCTTTTGCATAATTAGCTATATTTTTACTATCGTTGAAAGCCTTACTTTCATCTGTAGATTCTTTACCTAAAAACTTAGCTGTACGCATCAATAAAGCAGCAGCATCTTGACGTGTAATAGTATCATATGGTGCAAATTTTCCTTCACCTTTGCCGTTTATAATTCCTAAAGCCTGTGCAGCTATTACATTTTTATCTGTAGTATCTACAAAAGGATATTTGCTTATTAATTGATATAAGGTTTCTCCTGTTTTTTCCTTAATAACTGCATTTATATCTTTTCCAGCGATTTCTTCGATTGCTCTTACAACTAATGCTGCAAAATCAACACGAGTTGTATCAGTTCTGTACATGTTTTGTAAATTAGAAGGTACTAAGTTATTTTCTATAGCTAGTGTAACTTCTTTTAAAGCCCAGCTATCCATTTCAGCTGCTGTTGGCAGAGAAGGAATGAAAGTTACTTTTCCAAATCCATATTTACCATTTTCATTGATTATAACATACTTACCTGGAGTACGTATTACATATCTATCATTGCCGTCTTCATCTGTTCCATTTACAGCAAAGTAAGAATCTATAGGAAGCTTATCTGTGCCTTCAACTTTTTTACCTGTTTTATCTATGCAATATGCAGTATTACCAATACGTGCAACGGCTAATCCATTATAAAAACCCGAAACATCATCAAATTGCGGAGCAATTACTTCATTTCCATAAATATCAATAAAGCCATATTTTCCATCTTTAGAAAAAGAAGCAACACCTTCAATAAATGGACGTAAACTTTCATATTTAAAAGGAATTACAGTTTTTCCAGTTATGTCAATAGCACCCCATTTTTCATCTGTATCACATACACTGGCTAATGAATAGTCATTAAAAACTTTATATTCTGAATAAATATTTTTAACGAAAAAATTTGAAAAACGCTTGTTATTCACTATTTTTCCGCTAGTATTTATAATGTTCCAATAACCTTCGCCTAAATTTTCATCATAAAATCCAGCAAATGCCAAACCCTGATTAAAAGGTCTTACTGCAACAAATTCCTTGTCTTCAAATAATAATTTACCTGTTTTTTGGTCAATATATCTGAAAAAACTAGATGCAGGTAAATATACAGTAGCTATGCCTTCAGTAGGAGCGTATAAAGGAGCATATTCTCCCATACTAGTTAAAAGTTCCTTTCCATCTGGACCGAATGCATAAGAACTATCTCCATCGTGCATAACTAAAATTCCATTGTATAAAAATTGAGTAGTTTCCGTAACATCAAAGTATTCCGCTTCATAATATGTGTTAAATTGTGATTTATCAGCTGTTGTAAGCGGAACATAATTACCAGCTCTATCTACAAATCCCCAGTTAATTACTGTGTATTCACCATATTCATCCTTCTGAGTACCTATAGTGCCTACTAAAGCTTTATTCTCCGAGAATGAATACGCTATATCGTATTTAAATTGAATAATTGTTTTTCCTGTTGTATCTATGTAACCCCATTTATCATTCTTCATAACTGCAGCTAAATCATCAGAAAAACCACGAGTGTCATCATATTCAGGTTTAATAATTTGAGAGTATAAAAATTCATTTGCAAATACATTTGTAGGTATTATAGTGAAAATTAATAGTGCAGATAATGTAAAGGCCAAAGCCTTTTTAAAAAAATGCTTCATTTTTCCTCCAAATAATTGTTTTATTTTATATTTTTGTTACAATATGTAAATTATATTTCATAGTTAAGATTTTGTCAATATTGTCACATTATGTAATATAACAATAAACGTGTCTATAACCTTATTAAGTCACATAAGAGTCTTTTATATACAAGGTAAATATATGTTAGATCATTAAATTATTATTTATTTTTCACCACTATGCTGTTAAAATAATAATAGTAATATAAGGGGGACAATTATGCAAAGAATTACAGCTATTGAGGTTCAAAAAAACAATCAGGATAGAGTTAGTATTTTTTTAGATAATAAGTTTGCTTTTGGCTTAGATATGACTTTATATTTAAAATATAATCTAAAAAAGGACATGGAGCTAGAAGAAGATTTCATCGAAACTATTCTAAAAGCTGAAGAAATAAACAAGTCCTTAAACTATGCAATTAGCTTACTATCAAGAAAAGATAAAACTAAAAAAGAAATTGAAGATAAGCTTCTTAATAAAGGCTATGACATAGAAATAGTTGGTAAAGTTTTAGACAAATTAAAGGAATATAATTATATAAACGACGAAATATATTGTGAAAAGTATATAAACGATAAAATAAAATTCACAAAGTACGGTAAAAATAAAATTAAAGCAAATTTATATGCCAAAGGTGTCGATAAAGACATCATTTCCCGGAAAATAATAGAAATTGATAATAATTTTGAATATGATAGAGCTTTAGAGTTAGCAAGAAAAAAGCTACCCTCATTACAAAAATACGACAAATTTAAAATTAGAGCAAAGCTTGGGAATCACTTAATTTCGAAGGGCTTTGATTATGATGTTGTAAATAAGGTTATAAATAAGGTTATTAAAGAAATAAAAATTTAGTTTAATAAGTTAGTAGACAAATAATTGCTTCGACTTACTTCTACTACGAAGCTAAGGAAAGCGAAGCAGATAAAAAAAGTTTATGCGACTTCAATGAGATTTACCCTCATTATAAAAATCAAGGGAAATCTCATTGCGGAGACAGAAACTTTTTTTATATTTATTGCACACCTTAAATTCACAACAAAATCATGTCGAAGAAAACACTCTCTACAAAGATTTCACTTGCCAATACATTAGCTAAGTTAAATTCCTATTTATTTGTTGTCGCTATAATTACTCTTACTCTGTTACCAGCCTTATATCCACTATCAATATATGCTTTTAAAGTATATTTTTCTAAACTTGATACACTAGATAAATCTGTTAAGTAATATGAGTTATCCTTATATAAATATACTTGAATATTATCTGATAGCATATATTTTTGATTATTACTTAATACAAAAGTTTCGCCAACTGTAGTAACATTAACACTTGATAAATTTTTAATGCTTTTTATATTGCCATTTTCATAGCTAAACATTGCAGGTCCTACAGCGACATTAAAAATACTATTTGGTGTATTAAGAACTGAACTTTTTCCATTGATTAAGTATTGATAAGTACCTTGAAGAACCAACTTATTGTCTACATTTGTATCAATTTCTTCAACACTTGTTACTATACCATAAGTTGATAAGTCACCAGTAGCATCGTTTAAAATTAATTTATCAATTTGTCCTGATGAGTTCAGAGTATAATATTTTATATTACTTCCACTTAGATTTATCTTATCTATTCTATTAGGATAAATTACAGAAAACTCTCCATATTGATTAACATCTAAAATTTCAACATTTTCGGCAAATTTATAATTTGATAGATTTATATTTTTTTCTGATGCCCTTCTTATTTGCAAATTACCATTAGTATACTCAACAGATACAACACTTCCAACACTTATAGAACCGGAATACACATATTTCTGTGTAGTACCATCAGTTAATGCTATTACAATTTCATTTTTCAAGGCTCCATTATCAGACACTAGCTTGTTTGAAGATATAACAACTCCGCAGTAAGTATTTTCAACCTTATTTGCAGACACTACATCTACTACCTCTCCATTCATACCAAGCAATAAAACTACAGTATCTCCTATTGAGAATTCTCCTGTTGCAGACATTTTGTGTGTTGATGCTGAAGATGATAATGTGTAGCTGTTTCCAGCTACTGTAACACTGGAAGGTGCTGATATATCAGGAGTTGCAACTGCATAAGTACCAACAATTTTATTAGAATAAGCCCAAATAGACTTTAAATTTTGGTTATAATATACAACATCATAAGTAGAAATTTTTGAAATATCAGAGCTTACACCATCCCTAAAAACTGTAGCATTAGTTGATGAGAATGGTATAATAGAATTTAAATTATCACTAGATACCACATATGGACCTGACAGCTCTTTTTTCAATAAAGAGCTATAATCTATCTCACCATTTGCACTTAATGAATATCCTAATGTTGTAGCATATATAGAGCCATTTTTTGTTTTAGAGCTCATTAGGTTATAAAATAAATTCATACAATCTTTTCTTGAAAGATGTTGTCCTTGAGTTTTAAATATATTTTTATCTAATCCTAGGGATTTGTATTTAGCTAATTGTGCGTTAGGATAAGTACCTTTAAAATCAGAATTTTCGTATCCTAATAATCTAAGTGCAACAGTTGCACCCTCTTCTAAAGTAATATTGTTTTCAGGTTTAAAAGTGCCATCTATATAACCTGTAAACAATTTTAAGTCTACGGCTAGTTTTATGTATACAGCAGACCATCTGTTATATTTAACATCCTTAAAAACAGAATAATTTGAATTTTCAGCAACACTATCCTTATAGGTCGATGCCATAATTATCATTTTAGCAAACTGTTCTCTTGTAACATTACTATTCAATTCCATATTGCCTTTTTCATCGCCAATCATAATTCCAAGCAATTTAACTGTCTGTTCTACTAATTTCTGATCATTTATATCTGAAAAAGCAACTACCTGTATGCACATTACAGAAATAAGGCATATAATAATAATTTTTTTTAATATTCTCATCTTTTCCTCCAAGTTTATTCTCTGAGAATTTTTATTCTTTGAGAATTTTTATTCTGTGAGAATTCTTATTCTCTATGTAGAGCATCTATAGGATTTAATTTAGCTGCCTTTTTAGCAGGCAAATAGCCAAATAAAATTCCTATTGCTACTGATATTGTAAAAGCACCAAACACGGCAAATGTAGATGGTATAACTTTTAGATCAGTATCTAAAGCTACTACTACAATACTAGTCGCTATATAAGAAAGCATATATCCTACTAAAATTCCTACAAACCCACCTAAAGCACTTGTAGTAGCTGCCTCTATAACGAACTGCCTCATAATATGCTTTTGCTTAGCACCTAAAGCCTTTCTAATACCAATTTCCCTTGTACGCTCTGATACAGAAACAAGCATTATATTCATAATTCCAATGCCACCAACTACCAAAGATATAGCAGCAATAGAAGCAAGAATTGTTACCATAACCTTTATCATACTGCTCATTGTGTCTAATATTTCTGCCATGCTTATTACTGAATATGCATTATCGCTTCCAAACACATCATACAACTTATTCTCTAACAATTGTTTTGAAACTGATATATTATCCTCAGAAACTACTGAAAAGTTATAAGAAGAAATATTACCTATATATGATATTTTCGATGCATTAGAATATGGAATATATACAATATCATCAGTACTTCCCTCTTCACTTTCGGCTTCCTCTGACATTACTCCAATAATAGTATAGGTATTACCATTTATCTTAAGACTTTTACCTAACGAATCTCCTAGAAAATATGTATCATCTATGTAATTCCCGACTACACAAACCTTATTCCTACGTAGTATATCAATATATTCAATATATCTCCCACTATCCAGCGAATACTGTTTCATACTTATGTAATCCTCTCCCGTACCCATGATAGTTGTATATTTTAAAGTTTCATTACCTATTTTAACACTTCCATTTACATTAACTGTAGGTGATACTGCCTCAAAATATTCTTTATTTTCTTCAACAAAGGCATACAAATCATCTACATCAATGCTTCTTGAACTTCCTCTGCCCATTACATTTACAGTTAAAATATTCGTCCCCATGCTAGCAAAGCTGTCCTTCATATATGTCTCCATACCATTACCTAAACCAACAATTACTATAACTGCTGCAACACCGATAATAATACCAAGCATTGTAAGCAAAGAACGTACTTTACTAGCCATAATACTTTTTATAGCTAGCTTAAATGATTGTACAAAGCTCATATGTCCTCTTCCTCCTCGTCATCAGCAGTAATAACAGCATCTTTTCCATCTGAAGGACCGTCATACATAATTTTTCCATCAGCAAGCCTAATTATCCTTTGTGCTTGCTTTGCAATAGAATTATCATGTGTTATTAAAACTATAGTATTGCCATCTTGATGCAATGTTTTTAATAGTCTTAATACTTCTTTTCCAGTTTTAGAGTCAAGTGCACCTGTAGGCTCATCTGCAAGTATAACAGAGGGCTCTCCAACTAATGCCCTAGCTATAGAAACACGTTGTTGCTGACCACCAGAGAGCTGAGTTGGTAGATTTTTTATTTTATCTATTAATCCAACCTTTTCTAGCGCAATTTTTGACTTTTCTTCCCTTTCCTTTTTTCCTACACCTGCATACATTAAGGACATTTCAACATTTTCCAAAACATTTATTTTAGCTAATAGGTTATATTGTTGAAATATGAATCCTAGTTTTTCATTCCGAATTGTAGCCAATTCATCATCATCCATTTGACTTACATCTTGACCATCTAAAAAATATTCTCCAGAAGTAGGTACATCTAAACAGCCTATAATATTCATGCAAGTCGATTTACCAGAACCGGATTGCCCTACTATGGCAACAAATTCTCCCTTATATATCTTCATCGAAATACCGTCAACTGCCTTAACAATTTCATCACCCATAGGATATATCTTATATACATTTTTAAATTCTATAAGTGGTATCATGGTCTACCACCTTCGTTTCTATGTTCACCATCAGACATCTGTTCACCTCCATTTGGAGCTGAATTTTCCATCTCTGGTTCTACATAGAAACCATTCATATTATTTTGAAATGAAGGAATCTGATTAGCAAATGCTATTTCGTCACCTTCCTTTAGTCCGGAAATAATCTCAATGTAATCGTCGTTGCTTATACCAACTTCAACCTGTACATATTCGTAACCTTCAAGTGGACTTTCGTTTGAATTTTTATCTTTCTTAGGTTCTTTTTCTCCTTCTGTGTTAGAACTACCTTGCTTCTTAACAAGAACTCTATTACCACGAGCAACAGCTGATATTGGAACTGAAAGAACATTCTCTTTATTGACTACATCTATAGAGGCATCTACATTCATTCCAGGTAAAAGCCCTTCAGTCTCATCTATTCGTATAGTAACAGGATAAACTGTTACTCCGTTTGTAGTAGTGCCATTGATGCTTATTTTTGTTACTTCACCAACATAAGTTTTATTTTCTACAGCTTCTGCTGTGATATTAACCTTCTGACCTACAACAATTTGTGATATATCAAGTTCATCAACGTTTAATGTCATAGTTAAATAAGATAAATCAAAAATAGTGCATAAATTTTTTCCTGATTCCAACTTATCTCCTACCTTATAATTTTTTTCAATTATAGTACCTGATATAGGTGATTTAAAAGTATATTCATCTAAATTCTCATACTGATTTTCAAGTGATAGCTCAGCATCTCTTAAATTTCTTTCACTGCTATCAATATTATCATTTATTGATGTACTTTCTAAAACAACCATCAATTGACCCTTGGATACAGAATCACCTTCGTCAACCTTAATTGATACAACATCACCCGAAATACTTGCTTTTATATCTTCTTCAGTTATATATGTAAAATTTGAGCTTTCAACACAAGCAGTATTATTTATTACTGCTGTCGCTTTGTCTGATGTAGAAAGTCCTCCTGGATTTTTTACGTTTATAGTAACTCTTTTCACAAGTTTATATCCATCAATTACCTCTTCAACATTTTTTATGCTTGATATTGTTCCATTTATTTCTTCATATGTACCCTCAACTGTTAAGGTCGCACTCTGTCCAACATAAAAATCTTCAACATCATCAGAGCTAAAAGCGAGTGTTATACTCATAGTATCGCTATTTCTTATAGTAGCGAGTACTTGCCCAGGTTGAACTGAGTCACCTTTCTTTACGTCAATATTAACAACCGTACCACTGTCACTTGCTTTAACATTTAAATCATCCAAGCTTTCAAGTAACCTATTATAACTTTTCTTGCTTTGAGAAACATTTAACTCAGCTTTTTCTAAATTAGTTTTTGCATCTGAACTATCAATCTCATATAAAACAGTATCCTCTTCTACTATATCCCCTTCTTCAAAAGGCGCATTTAGTATTTCACCTGAGATGAGCGTTGTAACTGTATACGAATTTGCAGGCTTTAATGTTCCACTACCAGTTAATGTTACTTTAATGTCATTTCTAGTCACAGGCTGAGTTGAGTAGTTTATGTTGCTCATCATATTTACAGCTTTATTATTTTTGTTCATAAACGAATAAAACACAAAAATAAGTACAATTAAAACTATACCTATTGTTAAAAATTTCTTGTATTTTTTTTTCTTATTTTTTTTCGAAACAATTTTAGAAGTACCTATATTATTCACAACATCCCTCTCATTTGAAGTATTTTTTTCTTCCACTTGTCTTCCTCCTTAATCTCTATTAATTTCATAATATATGTAAAAGCTTAATAAAATATTAAGACCTACCTTTAAATCCCTTATTTCATAAAATATTCAATAAATTTTCACAATTTCATCACATAAAAAATTGCGGACAAAAATCAAGTTTATGAGTCTTTTAAACTCTATTTGTCCGCATTATATTAAATTATCTTACTATTTTATAGTAGGTTTTTGCGGTTAAGGTATATACTATAGCATAGAAAATTGTAAATATTAAGATTGACGCTACAGTACATATTGCAAATAAATTAGTATTTGTCAAATTGATTATTGCCAAAACCCTAGTAATTATAGGGAAAGCAAATGCTATATGAATTGCTGCTGTAATTATTGGCAAGAAAAATACAGTTAGTACTTGAGATCTTATAGAACCTTTTATCTCACTATGACTCATTCCAACTTTTTGCATTATCTCAAATCGTTCTTTATCGTCATACCCCTCAGATATTTGCTTATAGTACATTATTAATACAGTAGCCATGATAAATAGTAATCCTAAGAATATACCTAAGAAAAACAACCCACCATAAATTCCATAGAATTCTTCCTTAGCTCCTGCTGATGAATCTATATAATAGGTTAAATTTTCTTGATTAAGTCTTTCTACCAAATCATTATATACTGCCATATTTTCTTCTTGATTCGCATCCAAATCGAATCCTAAATAATATTCCATATTTGTCTCGAATCTTTTATCTACTTTGTTAACTTCAACTAATAAATTATCCATCATGTTCATATCATTAGTAATTATATAATGACTACTTAGAACATTCATTCCAGAACTACCATCATTAAAAAATTCCTGTAAATGCTCTTTTATACTATATTCTTTTCCTAATATATTAACACTATCACCTATAAAAGCATCACGATTTGAATACATTAACACTTCATTATCCTTTAATTCGATCTTATCATCAATTAAATCATTATAGTCCTCAAGTGGTACAACATATATAAGTCTAGAATTATTATATGAACTTTCATCTGTTAATATAATCTCGCTTTTATCAATTTTAGAGCTAAAAGAAATAAATCTATAATCAACTTTATTTTTTAATTCTAAATTGTGTTTTTCTAACGTTTCATCTATTACCTTATTATAACTTTCCTTAATACCTGTTTCGTATACACGACAAGTTAACATAATATTTCTAGGATAACGAGATCTAACTATGTCCTCCATGCCTATATATAAAGATACTGTAGATGATATCATAACTAAAACCATAGTTGATAAAATACATATATTAGCAAGGCCAGCAGCATTTTGCTTCATACGATATATCATACCGGATACACTTATGAAATGCTTTGTTTTGTAATAATATTTTTTATTTTTTCTAAGAATTTTTAAAATCATTATACTTCCAGCAGTAAATAGGCAAAATGTGCCTATGATAACCAATATAACAGCTACAAAAAACATATACATAGCAGCAATAGGATCCTTAGTAGAAATTGCTATATAATAACCTGCACCCAAAGAAATAAATCCAATTAATGAAAGTAACCATTTAGTTTTAGGTTCTTTTTCCCCTGTTTGACCACCTTTTAATAATTCAATAGGCTTTGAAAGATGAATTTGTCTTAAATTATTTAACAATATTGCGATAAATATTATTCCAAATAAAATAAGCGTAGCGTTTATTGCTCTAAAGGATACGCTAAATCCAAATTTAACGTCAAATTGTAATATCTTTAGAAGAATAAGTAAAACTAGTTTAGAAAATAATATTCCAAATAATATTCCAAAGATTAAGGTTCCAATAGCAATAAAAAATGTTTCATAAAACATTATTCTAGAAATATGCTTTTTCTCCATGCCTAAAATATTGAATAAACCGAATTCTTTTTTCCTACGTTTCATTAAAAAGCTATTTGTATACAGCAAAAATATAGCTGCAAATATTGCTATTACACCAGTTCCCAATATAAGCATTTGCTGAGTATACATTCCACCGTACATACTTTTAAGTGCATCATCAACAGAAAGTGCATATAGTATATAATACATCATAATTGTACCTATACAAGTTAATATATAGGGTATATAGGTTTTAGAGTTGTTTCTTATATTTGTAATTGCTAACTTAGGGTAAAAAAACCTACTCATTTCTTCCACCACCTGTTGCAATCATAGTAAGTGTGTCAGAAATCTTTTGGTACATCTCTTCATTATTCATTGAACCTTTATATAATTGATGGAATACCTCGCCATCTTTAATAAACAGCACCCTCTTAGCATGGCTTGCAGCCTTTGTACTATGTGTAACCATAAGTATTGTTTGTCCATTTGCATTAATCTTGCCAAATATTTTTAATAGCTCATCTGTCGCTCTAGAGTCAAGTGCACCAGTTGGTTCATCTGCAAGTATTAGCTGTGGATTTGTTATAAGCGCTCTAGCAACAGCTGTTCTTTGCTTTTGTCCTCCTGATACCTCATATGGATATTTTAATAAAATATCATTTATACCTAAGCTTTTAGCTATAGGTTGTAACCTATCCTTCATTTCATCATATGATTTACCTGCTAATACTAATGGTAAAAAGATATTGTCTTGAATTGAAAAAGTATCAAGCAAATTAAAGTCTTGGAACACAAAGCCTAAATTATCGCGACGAAATGCTGAAATTTCTTTTTCTTTAATTGACACAATGCTATTTCCGTTAAGCAAAACCTCGCCACTTGTAGGTTTATCAAGTGATGCTAGAATATTTAAAAGTGTTGTTTTTCCTGAACCTGATTCACCCATTATAGCTACATATTCACCTTTTTCAACCGAAAAAGATACATTTGATAAAGCTTGTACTTGATTTCCCCCAAAACGTGTAGTATATATTTTCTTTAAATTATTAACCTCTAATAGTGACATATTAGTTCCTCCAATTTATTTTTCTAGCACTATTATAAGAAATAAAGAAATGTCTTGCCATAGCTTTAGCTTACATTTCCCGCGCATAAACTTACAATATTGAAAGGTTATTCAATTTCTATATCAATCATATCTAATCCAATTTTAACCTTTGTTCCTTTGCCAAGAGTAGATTCTATTGATATAGTATGAGATAGCTTCTTAACAATCTTCTTACATAGAAACAATCCTATACCAGTAGATTTTTTATCAGCACGTCCATTGTAACCTGTAAAACCTTTTTCAAAAACACGAGGTAAATCTTCCTCCTGTATTCCTATGCCAGTATCCTCTATAACTAGAGTTTCAGGTAAATCTTTATCCATATATATAGATATTGAGCCAGTAGAAGTGTACTTTAGCGAGTTGGATAGTATTTGTTCAATAATAAAAACCAGCCATTTTTCGTCAGTTATAACACCACAATTTAAATCCTCATAATTAAGCTTGATTTTTTTACGAATAAATGACTTTGCATATTTTTTAATAGCTTGCTTTACTATATAATCAAGTGAATATCTTCTGATAACTAAATCAGAGGATTCACTTTCCATCCTTAAATATTGTAATACCATTTCAACATATTGTTCTATTCTAAACAGCTGTTCCAATAGCTCCTCGTTAACCTGAGATTCCTCAGACTGAAGTATTAGTCTCATTGCAGCAATTGGCGTTTTAATTTGATGTGCCCATAAGGTATAGTAATCTATCATATTGCTAAGAGAATTATCTTTCTCATATATAACAGTCATTTTACTTTCATGGAGGATTCTTAAAAGTTCTTGATAATCCTTTTCAATTCGGCTCATTGGTTCTGGAAAATCTGGCAAGCTTATTGTTATAATCTTTTTTAAACGTTCAAGCTCTTTATGCTTTTTATAGTAGGAAAAAAATCTAAAAAAGCCTATTATCATTATTGCAAAAATACTAAGCATAGAAGCGTACAAAACAGCTTCTACAGGTAAATTATATAAAGAAAATACAATAGCAAATATAATAACTCCAATAATCAATGCTATAATAATAGAAACATGTCTTTTTATATATGAAAATAAAATACTTATAAAATTCAACATTTATTCTACCAAATATCCTATTCCCTTTCTTGTCTTTATAAAATCATTTAGACCTACATCCTCTAGTTTTTTACGAAGTCTTGTAACATTAACAGTCAATGTATTATCATCTATAAAACTTTCGCTTTCCCAAAGTCTTTCCATTATTTTGTCTCTAGATACCACCTTGCCTACATTTTCCAAAACTAGCTGCAAAATTTTATATTCATTTTTAGTTAGTTCAACCTTATTGTCTTCATATGATAGTGTAGTATCGTTTAAATTTAATATAGCACCATTATGCTCTATCACATTCATTTGACCTTGGAATGAATAAGTACGTCTAATTAAAGCCTGCACTTTAGCTGTTAATACATTTAGGTCAAAGGGTTTTGCTATAAAATCATCTCCGCCCATATTCATAGCCATAACAATGTTCATATTATCAGCAGCTGAGGAAATAAATATAACAGGAGTGCTTGTTACTTTTCTTATTTCACTGCACCAATAAAATCCATTAAAAAATGGTAACATTATATCCAGCAAAATTAAATGTGGTTTAGCTTCAATAACCTGTTCTTTAATGTTTTTAAAGTCAGTTACACATTCTACATGATATTCCCACTTAATCAGATGTTCCTTCAGTGTATTGGCAATTGTCATATCATCTTCTATTATTAAAATATTATACATAATAGCCTCCATAAGAAGTTATTTATTTTATGATATTATTATCAAAAAACAGACTTTTCAATTCTTTTCTTTTAGATTGACTAATTGGTAAATTATCTGAATTTGACATAGTCAACTCATTGTATCTTAATTTTATGATATGGTTATAATTAACTAGAAAAGCTCTGTGTATACAAATAAAATTAAATTTTTCAAGTTCAACAAATACATCTTTCAAATTTCCATAAAAAATATCCTTTGTATTATTAGTTACTATCCTTAGTTTACGACCGATACTCTCAAAATATAATATTTTATTAACCTCTATTTTAAATATTTCTCTGTCATTTTTATAAGTAAAGCTATTTGTTTTGTCTTTAAAAATTTTAATCCACCTATCAATTATTTCTTCTACATTATTTTCACTAAAAGGTTTTATCAAAAAACCAAAAGGGATGCAAGAAAACAGCTCCATAGCATGATAGCTATAGGCTGAAACGTATACAATTTGAGTTGAAAGGATTTTTAATTCTGTTCGTATTTTTTCCCCAATTTTTATGCCATTTAATTTGTCAAGATGGATATCTAAAAAAATAATATCATAATATATGTCATTTTTTTCAATATCATCTATAAGACTCTCCCCACTAAAATATGTATTTATATTTGCTGTCTTAAATATTTTCTTGCAATGATCTGAAATAATTTTTTCAACATAAAAACAAATCTGTGGATTATCATCACATATCGCAATATTTATCATAATATACTCCCAATATAATATAATATAATATATCATATATTATATTATAACAATTTTCAACTTAATTTACATAATACAGAGGAAAATCAAGTATGAATTATATTAATTTTGTCATAACTATTCATTTATTATAAGCATAAAAAAGATATTGGATGTTATAATATCCAATATCTTTTGTTGATATATATTAACTATAATATTTATCTGCTACCGCCATAACATACCCATTTTGTTTCATAGGTTGTATTTGAATATCCGAAGCTACATGTATTGCAACTTGTTGTTTTTGTAACAGCTCTCTCAAATAAATAATCTAAACCATATGGAAAATGTGTACAGGTTCTGCTTGTTCCTGTATTGTACCAAGTTCCATAAGAAGTGGAGCTAAATAAAAGACCACTACAATTATCATTTGGACAAGGATACGCTCTATATGTACCAATTTCTTTATCGTTATCTACATTTTCAACTCCGTATGCCATACCCATATTTAAAACTAATAAACATAATACAAATATTGATAGTATCTTTTTAAACATAAATTTTTCCTCCATAAGTTTTATAATTTTTTAATATTTTTTTAAAATTTTAAATCTATAAAAGTCAGAAAAATTTAATTTTCAATGGATTCACTTCCTTTCGTTTATTTTTTTATTAATTAAATAAATTAACAAACTTAATATCATAGCGCTTCCAAATCTCTAAGGTTACTAAATTATTATTTGTAATATTAGGAAAATTTTTATTTTCAGTACCGTCACAATAGCATAAAAATATGATTTTGTACTAAAAATGTAATGAATTATATGTTTTGATGTCATAAAACAAAATAAGACGACTAAATAAGCCGTCCTATTTTTCATTATTTTAATTTTGCTGTATCAATTCTTTGTATAGCTTTTTTAAGTGCAATTTCTGCTCTTACAAAGTCAATTCCATCCTGCTTCGATTCAAGACGTTTTTTCGCTCTATCTCTTGCGGCCTCTGCTCTTTTTATGTCTATTTGGTCAGCCCATTCTGCAGTATCAGTTAGAATAGTAAGCTTTTCTCGGTCTACTTTAATATATCCCTGTGATAATACAGCATATCTATCCTTGTCATTATGAACAACCTTCATTTTACCGATACCAAGTGGCGATACGTATGGTTCATGATTTTTTAGTATACATACGTCTCCGGTAGATGTTCTTACAACAACTCTGTCTGCATTTCCTGAATAAAATACATGTTCAGGTGTAACTATTTCAAGCAAAAATTCTTTTTCTGCCATAATAACACCCCTTTTCTAGTTTCCTTCCCTCATTTTGTTTGCTTTTTCAACAACTTGTTCAATAGTACCAGCAAACATAAAGGCTTGCTCTGGCAGGTCATCATATTTTCCTTCTAATATTTCAGAGAAACCTCTTATAGTTTCTTTTAGAGGAACATACTGGCCTTTCATACCTGTAAATTGTTCAGCAACTGTAAATGGTTGAGAAAGAAATCTTTGTATTCTTCTTGCTCTTGTTACAACTAATTTATCATCATCTGATAATTCATCCATACCAAGTATAGCAATTATGTCTAAAAGCTCATTGTATTTTTGTAATACCTCTTGCACTCCACGTGCTACTCTATAGTGTTCTTCACCTATAATTTGTGGGTCAAGGATTCTTGATGATGAATCAAGAGGATCAACTGCTGGATAAATACCCATTTCTGTAATCTTTCTTGATAAAACTGTCGTAGCATCAAGGTGAGCAAATGTTGTAGCTGGTGCTGGGTCTGTTAAGTCGTCTGCTGGTACATAAACCGCTTGAACTGAAGTAATAGAACCTTTTTTAGTAGAGGTAATTCTCTCTTGTAATTGACCCATTTCAGTTGCAAGTGTTGGTTGATATCCAACGGCACTTGGCATACGGCCAAGAAGTGCTGAAACCTCAGAGCCCGCTTGTGTAAATCTAAATATATTATCTATAAATAGTAATACGTCTTGTTCTTCTTCATCTCTAAAGTGCTCTGCCATAGTAAGTCCAGTAAGAGCAACTCTCATTCTTGCTCCTGGTGGCTCGTTCATTTGACCGAAAACCATTGTAGTTTTATCAATAACACCTGATTCAATCATTTCGTGATAAAGGTCATTACCCTCTCTTGTTCTTTCTCCAACACCTGCAAATACAGAAAGGCCTCCGTGTTCAGTAGCAATGTTGTTGATAAGTTCTTGTATAAGTACTGTTTTACCAACTCCAGCACCACCAAATAGGCCAATTTTTCCACCCTTTGAATAAGGACACATTAGGTCAACAACTTTTATACCTGTTTCGAATATTTCAGTTGTTGTTTGCTGTTCTTCAAAAGATGGTGCTTGCCTATGTATAGACGCCTTTTGAACATGATCTAAAGAACCTTTATTGTCTATTGTATGACCTGTAACGTTAAACAATCTTCCTAGCGTTTCACGTCCTACTGGTACTCTTATTGGTGCTCCTGTATCAACTGCTTCCATACCTCTAACAAATCCATCTGTAGAGTCCATTGATATACATCTTACAGAATCGTCTCCAATATGTTGAGCGGCTTCTACTATAATTGTTTTACCATTTAGCTTAATTTCTATAGCATTTAACAAGTTTGGTAGAAATCCTTGTTCAAACTCTATGTCTACTACGGGACCTATAATTTGCTTTATTCTTCCAATGTTTTTTTCCGCCAAGAATATTCACATCCTTTCAATTGTAATTTAGTACAATTTTTGTACTTTAGTACGGTTTTATAATGTATTTAAGAAAGTGCTTCTGCACCACTAACTATTTCTGATATTTCTTGAGTTATTGCAGCCTGTCTTGCTCTGTTTTTAACTAGTTCAAGAGATTTTATCATTTCATCTGCATTATCAGTTGCATTTTCCATAGCTAATCTTCTTGAGCCTGATTCACTAGCTGAAGCCTCGATCATAGCTCCATATATAGTACTACCTATATATTTTGGTATTAAATAATCCAAAACTGCCTCTTCTGATGGCTCAAATCTTGTTAATGATCTATAACCTTTATTATCCAAAGATATTTCTTTTTCTTCAAATGTTGCTGGTAATAATGTTATTATTTCTGGAACATATGAAATTGTACTCTTAAACTGAGTATAAACAATTTTTATTTCGTCAACTTCGCCTGTTCTATAAAGGTCTATTGCTTTTTCTCCTATGTGCCTTGCATCTGAAGCTTCAGGGGTTTCAGATATTCCTGTCAAACTTTCTATGACATTGTATCCTCTTCTTCTAAAGTAATCTCTTCCTTTAACTCCCACTGTTATAATTTTAGCAGCTTCTTTATCCTTAATTTCATTTTGCAATAGCTTATTAACATTTGCATTATATCCGCCTGCAAGCCCCTTATCTGATGTTATCAATATATAAAGAGTATTGTTAACCTCTCTTTTTTCTAGGAAAGGATGCTTAATACCTTTTGCATTAGCTAACACATCTTTTATACTTTCTAATACAGTTTCAAAATATGGCTTTGATTTATCAAGTCTAACTCTAGCTCTTTTAAGCTTAGATGTAGAAACAAGCTCCATAGCCTTTGTTATTTGCATTGTACTGTTAACACTTTTTATACGTCTTTTTATATCATTTAATCCTTGAGGCATATTTTCCTCCCATTACGCCACTTCGTGGCGTCACAAAATTTAATGAAAAATCGTTTCTTTGATTTTTCCATAGAGTGAAATGTTTTTTTCACTCTTTACACCTCCTAACTAAAGCTCTTTTTAAAAGCTTCAATTGCGACATCTAATTTTTCTTTTGTTTCATCTGATAATTGACCACTTTGTTTTATTGTTAAACCAATTTCAGGATACTCTAAATCCATATATTTATAGAAATCATTTTCAAATTCACTAATTCTGTCTACTGGTACATCTGATAGATATCTTTTGTTTGCCATATATATTAGCATAACTTGATTTTCAACAGGTATTGGCTTATACTGTGGCTGTTTTAACACTTGCATTAATCTTTGACCATGCTCTAGTGTTTCTCTAGTTTCCTTATCAAGGTCAGAACCAAATTGAGAGAATGAAGCAAGTTCTCTATATTGTGCAAGCTCAAGCTTCAACGAACCAGAAACGCCTTTCATGGCTTTAATTTGGGCTGAACCACCAACTCTAGATACTGAAAGTCCAGCATTTATAGCAGGTCTTTGTCCTGAGAAGAAAAGCTCGCTTTCCAAGAATATCTGTCCATCTGTTATTGATATAACATTAGTTGGTATATAAGCAGAAATATCTCCTGCTAGTGTTTCTATTATTGGTAATGCTGTAATTGAGCCACCACCGAATTTATCATCTAATCTTGCTGCACGCTCTAGTAATCTTGAATGTAGATAGAAAACATCTCCAGGATAAGCTTCACGTCCCGGTGGTCTACGAAGAAGTAAACTCATTGCACGATAAGCAACTGCATGTTTTGATAAATCATCGTATACTATCAAAACATCTTTACCGTTATACATAAATTCTTCTGCCATAGCTACACCTGCATAAGGAGCTATATATTGTAATGGAGCTGTCTCACTTGCTGTAGCTGAAACTATAATTGAGTAATCCATTGCTCCACCTTTTGCTAATGTTTCATATGTTTTTGCTACAGTTGATTTTTTCTGACCTATTGCAACATAAATACAAATCATGTTTTGTCCTTTTTGATTAAGGATTGTATCTATTGCAATTGCTGTTTTACCAGTTTGTCTATCGCCTATTATTAACTCTCTTTGGCCTCTACCAATTGGAATCATCGAGTCTATAGCTTTAATTCCAGTTTGTAGCGGAACAGTAACAGACTTTCTTGATATAACCCCTGAAGCTACTGCTTCTATTGGTCTAAATTTATCAGTATTGATAGCACCTTTGCCATCTATCGGCTGTCCTAAAGCATTTACAACTCTGCCAATCATTGACTCTCCAACAGGTACCTCAACTATTCTCTTTGTTCTTTTTACTGTATCGCCCTCTTTAATGCCTTCGTCATTTCCTAGAAGAACACAACCTACATTATCTTCTTCAAGGTTAAGAGCCATACCATATACATCATTACCAAAATCTAAAAGCTCCCCTGACATACAATTCTCAAGTCCGTGAACCCTTGCAATACCATCACCAACCTGTATAACAGTACCGATATCTACAGTATCTAACTTGTTCTCGTATCTTTTAATCTGTTCTTTTATAATTTGACTTATCTCTTCTGGTCTGAGATTCATAGCTTCTCACCTCTAATCCTACACAATTATTCTATTTAAGTTATTTTCTAAACTTTTTAATTTCCCCTTTAAAGTTCCATCAATTACTACATCATTAAATTTAATCATAATGCCACCAAGCAAACTATTGTCAATTATATTTTCAATCTCCACAGTTTTACCCGATTGTTCACTAAGTTTTTTCTCAAGTTTTATAATTTGTTCACTGCTAAGAGAAATAGATGAGTAAGCTTTTGCTTTAACAATACCTTTGTATTCACATGCCATTCTTTCAAATTCATTGGCTATATCAATAATATATCCAATTCTTCTCTTATCAATAAGGATCTTTATAAAATTAATGATTTCTTTGTTTACCTTATCACCAAATACGTTATCAATAATTTTCTTCTTTTCATTAATATTAATTCTTGGTGTTTTTAATATTTCAAAAAACTCATCATTATTCTTTAAAGTTTCATTTATAAATCCTACTTCATTCATAAATTCATCAACTTTATTTTCTTCAACACAAACATCAAACAAAGCAGTTGAGTATGTAGTAGAAATTAATTCTGCCATTTCAAATCCCCTACCTCTTCAATGAATTTATCAACTAACTCGCCATTTTTCTTTTCGTCTACTTCAGATTCTAAAACCTTAGTAGCAGCTAAAATAGCTATAGAAGAAATTTCATTTTTAACCTCATTCAATGCCTTTTGACGTTCTAATTCTATATCTTTTTCTGCCTTGTTTTTAAGTGCAGAAACTTCAGATTTAGCTTCTTTTATAATGTTATCTGCTTTAAAATTAGCATTTGAAATAGCTTTATCAACAATCTCTTTGCTTTCTTCATCAGCTTTTTTTAGCTTTTCTAAATATGTTGATTTATATTCCTCAGCTTCTTTAACTTTTCTTTCTGCCTCATTTATAGAATCTTCTATACCCTTTTTTCTTTTCTCCATAAAATTAGTAACTGGTACAAAAAGAAATTTCTTTAAGATAAAGTATAAAATGCCAACGTTTATTAACATAATAAAAAACGTAGCATCTGGTTCAACAAGGCCTAATTTTGCTAGAGCAATCATTATTTGCCTCCTTATTTTTATTGGTTAGTAATAAGATTTTATCCTAATAATTTAATAAGTGGATTTGCAAATAATAATATTAAAGCAATGATTAATCCGTAGATACCAGTTGTCTCTGCAACAGCTGCTCCAAGTAACATTGTTCTTACTATATCTCCTTGAGCTTCTGGTTGTCTACCAACACCTTCAGCACCTTTACCTGCTGCATATCCTTGACCTATACCAGGGCCTATACCTGCTATCATTGCTAATCCTGCTCCAATTGCTGAGCATGCTAAAACTAAACCTTCATTTGTAATATTTGACATCTTTTTTTCCTCCTAATAAAATAATTTTAAATAATTTTTTGTTTTCAATTTCATATTTTTTGTTAGAGTTAAGTTATTCCATAGCCATCGAAACATTCACCATTGTTAACATTGCAAAGATAAATGATTGAAGTAATCCTGCAAATAAATCAAAATATATATGAAATGGCAATGGTATAACTAATTGGAATATTGGCAAAGCATTGGCTCCAAAAATTGCTGTACTAAAAAGTTCTAACATATTATAGAACAATTCCATTATTATTAGTCCTCCAACTATGTTTCCAAATAGACGAAATCCTAATGATATAGGGGTTGCAATCTCTCCTATTATATTAATAGGTGTTAATAAAAACATAGGTTCAGTCAATCCTTTTAAACGAGCACCCAAGCCTTTAGATCTTACAGCGTTATAATTTATCATGCAGAATGTAATTATTGCTAATGCCATAGTTGTATTAACATCAGCTGTTGGTGGTCTAATGCCAATAATTCCAATTGTGTTAGACACCGCTAAAAAAATTAACACTGTGCCAATATAAGGTGCAAACCTAGCCTTGTCTGCTCCCATGGTTTGTTTTGTCAGGTTGATAATTGTCTCCACTAGCATCTCTATCACATTTTGTGCTTTTCTAGGTATTTTTTCAAAATTCCTTGTAATAAGTATACAGGTAATAGCTAATATAATCATAATAAACCATGTTATAGTTACAGTATTAGATATGGGTATTCTAATATCTGTAAAAGGGATATCAAAATAAAAGACAATCAACGGTCCAAATCCACTTTCCATTATTTATCCTCCTTTCTCTTAATGATGTTTTTGAAAAAATCTTTATCACTAAATACCTGTGAAAAAAAGATAATTTGTTTTATTAATAAAAGCCCAATTACTACACTAATTGCATTTAAGTAATTAGCTTTTAATGCTATAATTATTACTAATGCCGTGATTAATAAGCGTATATAATAATTAGTACCTGCATAAACTCTCGCCTTTGCTGGATGCATCATAGATGCCTTATACATAGTATTACCAAGCAAGAGAAAATTTAATATACCAATTAATCCGCCAAATATGTATCCTTTAATCCATGGCATAGGGTCACTACTAAAAAAAAGTGATAGCAGCATTAATACTAACAATATTATTACATCAAAAAATATAATTTTATATTGCAATTTAACAACATCATTCACAATTAAACCTCCATAGTATGATGAGTATTTTTTCATCACACTTTTAAGTTATTTTTCAATAGATTTCATTATAATTTTATAAACACTTACAAAACCAGAAATTACACCAATTAAAATAAATATAATCTTAAAAATGTTATTAGTGTTTAATACACCATCAATTATATTACCCAAATAAATTGAAAATAATATAGAAATTACAAAGATTAATCCAATTTGTGTTACTAAGGCTAAGTTTTTAAATATTTGGAATTTATTATTCACAGAATCGCTCACTTCGTGCTTTATTGTTTTAGAATTTATATTATTCGACAAAATTTGCATATATATTTATTATATATTAATTGCAAAAATTAGACAACCAAAATGTTGGATATTTTGGTTTATTTAAAAAATAACAAACATAATAAAAAATTTTAGTATTTATATTATTATAAATACTAAAATTCTTTTATATTATAGATTTTCTTTTATGATTTTTACTATATTTTTTGCTGCAGTACCGTCACCGTAAGGATTAACTGCATTAGCCATTTTAGCATATTCATCCTTATCATTTAAAAGTAAATTTATATGATCATATACTCCGTCTTTATCAACTCCAGCAAGTCTTACAGTTCCAGCCTCTATCCCCTCTGGCCTTTCAGTTTCTTTTCTTACTACCAATACAGGTTTACCTAGAGCAGGGGCAGATTCTTGTATTCCTCCTGAATCTGTTACTACCATATAACTTTTAGCAATAAGGTTCATGAAAGGCAAATGGTCAATAGGTTCTGTTAGATGAACTCTATGATTATTACCAAGAATTTTAACAGCTATTTCTCTAACCTTAGGATTTTTATGCATCGCATATATTACTTCTACATCCTCATTGTTATCTACTATATCTTTAATAGCTCCAAAAATATTTTCCATATTTTTACCTATGTTTTCACTTCTATGTGCAGTCATAACAATTACTTTTTTATTTTCAAAATCTATATTATTTATTAAGTCGTCTTCAAATTTATAATTTTTATCTAACACCATATGAAGAGAATCTATTTCGGTGTTGCCAGTTATGAATATTTTCGATTCATCATAACCTTCTCTTAATAAGTTTTCTTTAGAATGCTGTGTTGGTGCAAAATGAAAATTAGTTAAAATTCCTGTTAGTTTTCTGTTTGCCTCTTCTGGATATGGAGAGTATAAATCACCGCTTCTTAGTCCAGCTTCTACGTGTCCTATCTTCACACCATTGTAAAAAGCGGCCAAAGCACCGGCAAAAACTGCTGAAGTATCACCTTGCACTAATAACAAATCAGGCTTAAATTCTTTTATTACCTCTTCAACCCCTACTAAAGATTTGTGAGTAATTTCTGTAAGTGTTTGTCCATGCTTAAATATATTTAAGTCATAATCAGGCTTTATATCAAAAACCTTTAGTATTTGATCTAGCATTTCTCTATGCTGTCCTGTTACACATACCTTTGTAATTATGCTTTCTTCCTTTTTAAGTTCCTTAACTAATGGAGCCATCTTTATTGCCTCAGGTCTTGTACCAAAAACCATGAGTATCTTTAGTTTATTCATAATTTCCACCTCAGATATTTATTTTTTGTTTACTTTTTTTATCAGATTTAATCTGTTTGCTACTACAAATATTATTAATGCAACAACAATACCAGTTAAAACACCAATTTGAGTGTTAGCATTAGATATAAATACTGCTGTTAAGCCAAGAAATATACTTATTGCATATAAAACCAAAACTGTTTGTTTTTGATTTAAACCTTTTTTCATCAATTGATGGTGTAGATGTTCTTTATCTGGTTCCATAATAGGTTTTTTGTTTATTAATCTTCTAACAATAGCAAAAAAAGTATCCAATATAGGAATGCCTATAGCAAATATTGGAACTATTAATGTTATAGCAGCTACACTTTTTACTGCACCAAGAACAGCAACAATAGATAACATGTATCCTAAAAGCATTGAACCTGTATCACCCATAAAAATCCTTGCAGGATTAAAGTTATGCGGTAAAAATCCAAGTGCTGCACCTGCTACAATTGCACATTGAATTATTATAAAATCATATCCTTTTGTAAAAGCTGTTAAGAGTAAAGAAAATGCTGCTATTCCTGATACTCCTGCTGCTAATCCATCTAATCCATCTATTAAGTTAATTGTATTTGTAACTCCTACAATCCATATTATTGTTATAGGAATTGATAATGTATCTAAAAAGCTATATCCTGTAACATGAAACGGATTAGTTATAAAGTATATTCTTACTCCACCTGAAACTGCTATAATAGCTGCAATAATCTGAAAAGCTAATTTGATTTTTGCAGGCATATCGTACATATCATCTATGATGCCAACAAGAACAAGTATAGTTGCACCTATCATTATTGAGATATTTATTTCGTTATGTGGTAAAAAAACAAACATACATGCCATAATCGCTACATATATAGCAATTCCACCAAAATATGGCATAGGACTCTTATGTATCTTTCTTTCACATTTTGGAACATCCAGTGCTCCGACTTTAATAGCTAACCTTCTAGCAAGCGGTGTAACTAAAAAAGCAATAACAAATGCGCAAAAGAAAGCTATTATAAAAAATTTATCCATAGTAATTATTTCCTCAATAATACTAACCAAGATTAGCATTATACTAATCTTAGTTAGTATTTGCCTACCTTATAATGTATTTTCTATATCCATAATTTTTTCTACTCGTTTAATATGTCTTCCACCTTCAAAGTCAGTGTCAAGCCATGTATCAACTATTTCCAAAGCTAAATTTTTCCCTACAATTCCTGCTCCTAAGGCTAACATATTTGCGTCGTTATGCAATCTTGTCATTTTTGCCATGTATGCATTTGTACATAGAGCACATCTTATTCCTTTAACTTTGTTTGCCGCAATAGAAATACCAATACCTGTAGTGCATATTACTATTCCCTTATCAACTTCTTTTTTTGCTACCAATTCAGCTGCTTTACTTCCGTAGTCTGGATAATCAACAGAATCCAAACTATATGTTCCTACATCAATTATTTCAAATTCTTTGCTTTCTAAATGTTTTTTCACAATTTCTTTTAAATCATAACCACCGTGATCACAACCTAATGATATTTTCATAATTAATTCCTTTCAGATTATTTGCATGGTTCAGCAGTATTAGAAATACTCAGTATATCTAATACTTTTTTAACCTCAATCTCTAATTCCCTACTACAAGATTTATATACATCATAATTACCGCCATAAGGATCTTGTATATCAAATGATTTATTCATAGATAAACTATTTGATTTTTCATTTGATAATCCTTCTTTAGTAAATTCTTTTAATGTGTATATTTTATCTTCCAAATCTTTAAAACTTCTTAATAAAATATCTTTATGCTGTTTAGTCATTGTCAATACTAAATCGGATTCTCTAAGCATTTTATCAGTAACTTGTTTTGCTCTATGAGAGCTTAAATCTATACCTAACTCATTTAAAACCAGTACTGCATTATTACTTGCCTTATCACCTATTATAGCACTAATGCCAGCAGAAGATACGTCTATATCTAAGTTTTTATCATTGATAATACTCTTCATTATACCCTCTGTCATAGTACTTCTGCAAGTATTTCCTGTGCATACTAATAAAATTTTTATTTTTCCGAGCTCATTTTTTTTGCTTGAAGCCTTCTCAAGCCTGTTCATTATAGCTTTTCCAATTTCTCTATCATCAAATGCTTCAGCCAGTATTATATCTACTCCTAATGCATCAAAATTTCTTAATTCATTAAATAAATCAGAAGCTATTGTAATAGGATTAGTTCTATCTCCAACTATTCTAACAATACCATCATTATAGAAATCCTTTGTCTGAGTTGTAGCCATGATTCCTACCTTTTTTCCAGCATTTATAAATCTATTGCAATCAGTTTTAATTGCATTAACTATTTTATATAAATTACCTTTATATAATATCACTTCAGCCTTAGGCGAATAATGTCTGTATTTTTGTCCTGGTGATTTTGGAATTATCTTATCGTCACTTTTTATTATAGCAGGATCATAATCACATTTACCAAAAAGCTTTTCTACATCCTCTTTAGTTACTCCACCTGGTCTTAATATTGTCGGTGTCTCACTTGTGATGTCTATAACTGAAGACTCAAGTCCTATTTCACATGAGCCTCCATCAATTATCATATCGACCTTTCCAAACATATCATCTATAACATGAGAAGCATTAGTTGGACTAGGCTTGCCTGAGGTATTGGCACTTGGAGCAGCGATAGGACGTTTACTTAACTTTATAAGCTCAGTTGCAATCTTACTTTTAGGCATTCTAACGGCAACAGTCTCTAGTCCTGCTGTTACTTTATAGCTAACAATATCTTTTTTATTTAAAATCATAGTTAATGGACCTGGCCAAAAATGCTCTGCTAAAATCTTAGCATTTTGAGGGATTTCATCAACTAATTCACTTAATTCTTCCATTGTAGTTATATGTACAATCAAAGGATTGTCACTTGGTCTACCCTTTGCTTTAAATATTTTATCGCAAGCATCTTCATTAAGTGCATCTGCACCTAACCCATAAACAGTTTCTGTAGGAAAAATTACAGTTCCACCATTTTGAATTATTAAAGCAGCTTCAGACAAAATCTCATAATCTATATTGTTTGGATCTATTTTTACTACTTTTGTGTTTATTTTGTCCACATTTCACCTATCCTTTCGATAAACTATTTAAATGACCTATATATGCTATTTTGTATCTAATTGTTTATTCTTTTCTGTAAATACAAGTTTTAAAAGCGGTGGTGTAACTAGAGTAGTTCCAATAGCTACCACTATAGCTGCTGTAAATAGTGCATCTGATAATATCCCAGAATTTTTACCAAGATTTGCAACTATAAGTGCAACTTCAGCACGTGGTATCATTCCTATTCCTACCTGTAAGCATTCTTTATTCGTAAATTTTGATAATTTAGCTCCTAATCCACAACCTATGATTTTTCCTACAATTGCAGCTAACAAGAACATGAATGATAATAATAATACAGACGATATACCAGATAAATTCACCTCTAGTCCAATATTAGCAAAAAATACAGGAGTAAACAAGGTATAAGCTATAATACTTACATCATGGTCTATCTTGTTACGTGCTTTTGGTAATAAGGAGAATATTATACCCGCAGAGTATGCACCAATTATAGCTGCTATACCGAATTCAGATGCTAAAAATGCTATTAAAAAACAACATATTAAAGCTATAGCTGATGGTGTTATAACAGCAGATAATTTATATAGATATTTTGACAGCAAAGATAACAATATCATTCCTATTATTACCGCTAAAATAAAAAATATTACTATTTTTACAATAACAAGCAATGGATTTTCACCTTGAGATGGACTAACGATACCAACTACAACTGCTAAAACAATAATACCTAAAACATCATCAATAATTGCGGCTCCCAAAATATTAACTCCAACCCTATCCTTAGTTTTGTTAAATTCTCTTAAAGATTGGATTGTAATACTAATACTTGTAGCTGTTAAAATAACTCCTGAAAATATAGCTGCTGACGTTGAAGCTTCCTTATAAAATATTCTAATTACTAAAAATCCTAAAATATATGGAACTATAACTCCACCAGTTGCAATTGTTAAAGCACTACCAGCAGATTTTTTCAAATCGTCAATATTAGTTTCCATACCTGCCATAAACATTAATAGCAAAACTCCTATCTCAGAGTAACTTGCTATAAATTCACTTTGGCCAATTAAGCCAAAAACCGAAGGCCCAATTAAAAGCCCTGCTAAAATTTGTCCTAAAACTGAAGGTTGTTTTAACCTCACAGCAATTATTCCGCCTATATTTGCACACAGCAAAATTATTGCTAGATCAAATAAAAAGTTTGTACTTGTTTCCATTTTTCTACCTCTTAATATGTAAGTATTTCTTTGAAAATTAAAAGTATTATAAAATTATAAAATTCTCTATAATACTACTCCAATTTACAAATTTGTCAAGAGTTAAATGGAATCCTTATAATTATAATATCTTGACAGAAATTTATCAAGAGTTATGCAAGTTTTATTTCAAATTATTTATTTTTATAAATATGTAAATTTCAATACTTACATGCTTTTATATATTTTTACACAAAATTATTTATGTATCTTAACCGTTTATATTTGTTAAATGTTTGACAATGTTGAATG
>DLNM01000030.1:0-20152 GCA_002479485.1 Firmicutes bacterium UBA7510
ATTTGCTGATTTTTATTAATATAATAACAAATTATTAACATATAATAACTAAATAAAGGTTGTAATGGGCAATCATTTTGCTATAATAAAAATGTATTCGATTTATCAATATATTAATTTGTTACAGTTTTTATATAAAATTGAAGACAAATGTATAAAGATTTCAATTAATTAAAAATATATTTGGAGGTATTTTTATCAATGAACGCTTATATTGAAAGAGTTATTGAACAAGTTAAAGTAAGAAATGCTGGTGAACCTGAATTTATTCAAACAATCGAAGAAGTATTAACTTCTTTAGCACCAGCTATAGAAAAACACCCAGAGTACGAAGCAGCAGGTTTATTAGAAAGATTAGTAGAGCCTGAAAGACAAATAGTTTTCAGAGTATCATGGGTTGATGATCAAGGTAAAGTTCAAGTTAATAGAGGATTTAGAGTACAATTTAACGGTGCTATAGGACCTTACAAAGGTGGAATTAGATTTAACAAAAACGTATACCAAGGTATAGTTAAATTCTTAGGATTTGAACAAATATTTAAAAACTCTTTAACAGGTCTTCCAATCGGTGGAGGTAAAGGTGGTTCTGACTTTGATCCAACTGGAAAATCAGATGGAGAAATCATGAGATTCTGCCAAGCTTTCATGAGTGAATTATATAGACATATAGGTCCAGACATCGACGTACCAGCAGGAGACATGGGTGTTGGAGCAAAAGAAATAGGTTACATGTATGGACAATATAAGAGATTAAGAGGAGCTTTCGAAAACGGCGTTTTAACTGGTAAAGGTTTAGCATACGGCGGAAGTTTAATTAGACCAGAAGCTACAGGTTATGGTGCAGTTTACTACTTAAATGAAGTATTAAAACACCAAAATGATACTATGGTTGGAAAAACAATATCTGTATCAGGATATGGTAACGTTGCTTGGGGAGCAGTTTCAAAAGCTAATGAATTAGGTGCAAAAGTTGTAACACTTTCTGGTCCAGACGGATATATCTATGATTCAAATGGAGTAACTGGTGAAAAAGTTCAATATATGCTTGAAATGAATGCTTCAAGAAGAAACAAAGTTCAAGATTACGCTGATAAATTTGGTGTTGAGTTCTTCCCAGGACAAAAACCATGGGGAAGAAAAGTAGACATAGTAATGCCATGTGCTACTCAAAACGAAGTTAGAATGGAAGAGGCAGAGCAAATTGCAGCTAATGGAGTTAAATACTACATAGAAGTTTCAAATATGCCTACTACAAATGATGCATTATCATTCTTAATGAACAAAGGTTTAATAGTTGCTCCTTCAAAAGCAGTTAATGCTGGTGGAGTTGCTGTTTCATCATTAGAAATGAGCCAAAACTCAATGAGATACTCATGGACAGCTGAAGAAGTAGACGCTAAATTAAAAGGTATAATGACTAACATTCATAAGGTTTCAGTAGAAGCTGCTGAAGAGTGTGGTTTAGGATACAACCTAGTAGCAGGTGCTAACTTAGCAGGATTCAAAAAAGTTGCTGATGCTATGATGGCTCAAGGTATCATCTAATATAAGACAAGTAAAGTATAATTAATATATTTTAAGACCTATCATAAGATAGGTCTTAAATTTAGTTAAATTTTTGTTGACTAGGAAACAAAATTTAATAATTAGAGGTGAGTAATGGAAGAGATAAAGCAAAAAGGTTTGATGACAGAAGGAAGCATATTTAAACAGATTTTATATTTTTCTATCCCATTAATTATAGGCAATTTATTTCAACAGTTGTATAATACTGTAGATAGTATTGTTGTAGGCAATTTTATTGGAGACAATGCATTAGCGGCTGTTAACTCTAGCGGTGCAATTGTTCAGTTATTAATTAGTTTTTTTATGGGTTTATCAATGGGTGGAGGAGTAACAATTTCTAATTACTTTGGTGCTAGAAATAGAGAAGGAGTCCATAAAGCTGTACATACAACATTTGCACTTTCAGTGCTTTCGGGTGTGTTAGCTACAATAATAGGTGTTGTTTTTACTCCTGCAATTTTAAAGCTGGTAAATGTTGACCCAGAGGTAATGGCTGACAGTGTATTATATTTAAGGATTTACTTTATGGGTATTTTGGGTTTAATAGTATACAATATGTGCAGTGGAATGTTAAGAGCAGTAGGAGATTCAAGACACCCCTTGTATTTTTTAATTGTATCTTCTGTAATTAATGTTGTTTTAGATATATTGTTTGTTGCTGTATTTAACTTAGGTATAGCTGGTGTAGCCTATGCAACCTTGATAGCACAATTTGCTAGTGCAATTTTATCAATACGCCAGTTAATGCGTGCGGATCAAATGTATAAGTTAGAGCTAAAAAAAGTACGCTTCCATATGGATATACTTAAAAGAATTATCAAGATAGGATTGCCAAGTGCGTTACAAAATGCTATTGTTTCATTCTCAAATGTAGTCGTTCAAGCTAACATAAATAGCTTTGGCAAGGAAGCTATGGCTGGAGCAGGTTCATATATGAAGGTAGACGGCTTTGCACTTATGCCTGTAATGAGCTTCTCAATGGCACTTACAACATTTGTTGGTCAAAATATAGGAGCTAAAGAGTTTGAAAGGGTAAAAAAGGGCACAAAGATTGGGGTTTTAATGAGTTGCACAACAATACTCATTATTTCTATGATTTTATTAGTATTTGCACCTCAGGTTATGTCAATATTCTCAAGTAATCCAAACGTTATAGCTGTTGGAAAAACAATGATGTATTCTGTTGTTCCAGGATATTTATTTGTTGCTATCTCTCATGCTTTAGCAGGAGTTTTGAGAGGGGCAGGGCTTACCAAGATACCTATGTATGTAATGGTAGTTTGCTGGTGTGTATGTCGTGTTATTTGGATTACAGTTACTGTTAAGTTGTTTAATGATATTAGATTTGTTTTTCTTGGTTGGCCTGTAACATGGGTTTTAAGTGCCACTGTTTTAATAATATATTATAAGCGTTCTAACTGGTTAGAAAAATTCTAAAAACAGATAACAACATATGATTAATAAATATATTACGGAGGATTAAATTGAATAGTAAAATTTTAATTCCGATTTTAAAGCAGTTAAATAAGATTAAAGAAATGCAAGATGAGTTATCAAAATTAGTGTCAAAGGAAATCCTTCACGAATACAGTTGTTCAGAATTACACTGTATAAGAAGTATTGGGAATTTAGAACATCCCAACGTTACAAAAATTGCTAATGAACTTAAAATGACAAGAGGTGCTATTAGTAAGATTACTAAAAAACAGCTAAAGAAAGGCCTTATTGCTAGTTATATGTTGGATTGCAATAAAAAGGAGATATACTTTAGGCTAACTGAGCTTGGACAAAAGATATTTGATGAGCATGAAAAATGGCATGAAGATTTTGAAAAAAGAAATAACTTTTTCTTTGATAAATATACAGAAAATGAACTAATACTTGTAAAAGAATTTATAGATACTTATATTTCATATGTAGATAATAAAATAGATACGTTAAATAAAAAGTAGGATAAAAAAAGCTGCTGAAAGCAGCTTTTTTTATATATCATGACCATCGTATACTAAGTTGTAATTTTTTAATCCTTCTACTGAAAATATGCTTTCTATTTCCTCTTCAATAAGATCTAATATATCGCCATCATAAAATATCTTAGCACATGTTCCACAGCTTGAACTAAGAGCCCTAGGAGTAGGTGAAAGAGTACAAGTTATATCTTTTTTTCCCATATTCCTATTAAACTTTAAAGCTCCTGACTGTGAGAAAAAGATTATAATATAATTCATTTTATTTTTCTGCCTTTATAATATAGTTTTCGTTTCCTTCAACTATACTAACAAAAAATCCTTTACTTGTCAAAAATTTTGTAACATTTGTTTTTGAAGTATTATTATCTACTATTACTTCAATTTCATTTGTATCATCTGTTAAAGCTTTTTTTGTCATTAATACTGGTTGTGGACATGAAGTACCACTTGTATCTACTTTAATCATTACAATTACTCCTTTATCTATGCATTCTTTTTCGATATTGAGTTTACTATCGAAACAATCAACAGTAAAGCCAAGCATATAACAACTGCTATTTGACCGTTTGCAGTAGGTCCAGCGCCACTTGAAGCAAGACTGAAATTATGGCACACAGCAGCACCAACAATCATACCTAATGCTGTAACTGCAGAGTCAACATTGCCTTCACCTGTTAGTATTAATTGTCTTAATGGACATCCGCTTAATAATACTGATCCCCAACCAACTAATGTCATACCTAAGAAGTTCCAAAGACCATCATTATGAGCTATAGGCTGATCAACAAATCCTAAATTAAATTTGCCAAGTATAAGGTTTCCTGCTAATGTAAATACAATAATTGCAATAAAGCCAAGCAATAAAGTGTTTTCTCTAAATAATATAGCATCTCTTATACCACCTACCATGCAAAGCCTAGTTTTTTGTGCTAGTACACCAACTACAAGTCCAGCTACCAATGATGCTATTATAGGAGCATGCATGCTACCAGGACCTTTTTCACTGAAGAAAATAAATGCTGGTGCAACTACTAAAAGTGCTAATAACCCTACTGTGAATATTGGAAATACATAGCCATCAAAGTTTGATGTTTTATAATTTCTTTTCAATGTAAATCCTTTATTTAAGAAAAATATTCCTACTAATATTCCAGCTACAAATCCAACAAGACCAACAATTGCGTTTAAATCGCCTCCACCAATTCTAAGTACCATTCTTAATGGGCATCCTAAAAACATTAACGCACCAATCATTACTGCTATTCCTAAGAAAAATCTTGTTACAGGTGAAGAACCACCCTTTGCTTGAAATTCTTTACTAAAGAATGAACATACGAATGCACCTAACACAAGTCCGATTATTTCTGGTCTTATGTATTGTACGATCTCAGCTCTATGTAATCCTAATCCTCCTGCTATATCTCTTTCAAAGCAAGCGATACAAAATCCCATATTTGCAGGATTACCAAGCTTCACTAAAACTACTGCTATAATACCTATTATAGCTCCACATAAAATCATAGCTTTTTTACTTTCAAAAAAAGATGATTTTGTTTCAATTTTTTTCCCTTCCATTATAAGTCCTCCTAAAAAATTATTTGAAAATATAACAAATATGTAACTTACCAATTAATTATAGTTAATTATTTATCAAAGGTAAAATGAAAGAAATTTATGCAAAATTTAACAAGTATAAAAAAATCTTATGAATTTAAATTTGCATATATAAATAATAGATAATTTATAGATTAATACATGATATAATATGCGTAGCATATTAAAAAATTGGAGTTGATAATATGACGCATAAAATACTATTAGTAGATGATGAAAAAGATATAATAAAATTATTATATGATTTTTTTAGTATTCAGGGATATTTAGTTTATAAAGCATTAAATGGATTAGAAGCGCTAGAAAAAGTAGCTGTGCAACCTGACATTATATTATTAGATATAAACATGCCTAAAATGGACGGGCTTGAAGTATGTAAAAAAATAAGAAATCACGTTAACTGCCCTATAATTTTTTTAACAGCTAAAATAGAAGAAAGAGATAGAATAAATGGACTTTTGGTTGGTGGGGATGACTACATAATGAAGCCATTTAGCTTAGATGAATTAAAAGCTAGAGTTGAAGCTCATCTAAGAAGAGAAGAAAGAAATCATAATAGAGAAAATGTGCGTTTTCATAATGATTTAGTTATTAATTACTCTGGCAGAACTATTTATTATAATAATCAAGAGATTTTATTTACTAAGATAGAATTTGATTTAATAGAGTTTTTTTCATTACATACAGGTCAGGTTTTTGATAAAGAAAGTATATATGAAAATGTGTGGGGATATGATGGAGAAGGAGATAGCAGTATTATAGTTGAGCATATAAGAAGGATTAGACAAAAGATTTCAAAATACACTGATAAAAATTACATAGAAACTGTGTGGGGAGTGGGATATAAGTGGATTGGATAGACGAACGTATTGAACACATAACTAAGAAGCTTAAAATAGTTTCCTTGAAAAATGCATTACAGCTATATATTTTATTAGGTATTGCTGCAGTTGTAATATTTTCTTTACTTACAATGTTTATTTGTAACAATTGGGTACGTCTTATTATTTTTAAGTATGAGGGCTTCACAAACTATGATATTGTAGGTGAGTATGTTTATATAGATAAAATTTTCTCATCCATGCAAAATAGCGATAAGGTTTTGACAATTATAATAAATTTAATTAAGAACTTTTCACCTATAATTTATTCAATTGTTTCTATTATTGTAATTTCTAAACTATACTATAAAAATAAGCTTGAGGTTCCTTTAAATATATTAAAGGAAGAGGCAAATCATATAGGAGAAGAGGATTATAGCTTCGAATGTATATATGAAACTGGTGATGAAATGGGAGAAATTTGTGAAACTTTTGATAATATGAGGCGTCAGTTGATAACAAATAAAGAGAACCTTTGGAGACAGATTAATGAAGAAAGAAGATTAAAGGCTGCATTTGCACACGATTTAAGGACACCTTTAACTGTTTTAAAGGGCTATACAGAGCTACTTATTAAATATTATCCTGAAGGCAAAATTGATGAAGAAAAAATGATGGAAACGCTAAACATGATGAAAAGCCAGATAGCTCGTTTAGAGAATTTTGGCGGAACAATGAAAAAAATTAATACTCTTGAAGAATTAGAGTTAAATAAGATAGAACTAACAAAAGGTGATTTTATTAGTTCTATAGAATCGGTAGTTAAAGGTATAAATGATACTCAGGATAAGAATTTAAGACTTCATGTAGATGATATTCAGAGTGATTTGGTTGTAGATAATGATATAGTTATTCAAGTGTTAGAGAATGTGCTGTCAAATGCACTAAGATATTGTAATAACACAATAGATATTACAATAAAAACAGAGGATAGTTTCCTATTTATTTATGTTAAGGATGATGGAAGAGGATTTACTAAAGAGGAGCTCAATAAAGCCTGTCAACCATATTATACAAGCTCAAAATGTGAAAGTCATTATGGCTTAGGCTTATCAATTTGTAAATTGCTTTGTGAAAAACATAATGGAAATATAAATCTTTTTAATAGCATTGATGGTGGTGCAATAGTTTGTGCCACATTTCAAACTCCATGAACAAGTTATTTATAGATTAATTATAGATAATTACAGAGTACAATACTTTTAGATAGAGAATTGTACTCTAATTTTTAGGTTTGAAAGGAGATTTTTATGACAACTGAAATTGTGTTACAGGGAGTAAATAAATTTTATGGGAAAAAACAAGCATTAAAAAATGTTAATTTGAAAATAAATGAAGGGATGTTTGGACTACTTGGAAGAAATGGTGCTGGAAAGACTACACTTATGAAAATTCTAGCAACTTTAATTCAAAAAAATAATGGAGAAGTCTTTGTATGCGGTTTACCTATAAATAATGCTAAGGAAATAAGAAGTATTATAGGATATTTACCACAAGACTTTTCTATGTATGGAAATATGACAGCCTATGAAGCATTAGATTATTTAGGCGTTCTATCTTGTATGAATAAGAGTGATAGAATGAAGATAATCCCTGAACTTCTTGAGAAAGTTAATTTGCATAATAACCATAAAACTAAAGTAAAAGCTATGTCTGGAGGAATGAAAAGAAGACTTGGTATTGCTCAGGCAATTTTACATAATCCCAAGGTGTTGATAGTTGATGAACCTACTGCAGGGCTAGATCCCGAGGAAAGGGTTAGATTTAGAAATTTACTGTGCGAAATAGCCGAGAATAGAATAGTTATTTTGTCAACGCACATTGTAGGAGATATAGAAGCAACATGTGAAAATGTAGCAGTTTTAGATGAGGGAATAGTTTTATATAATGGTACAGTAACTAAACTATTAGAAGATGCAAGAGGCAAGATATATTCAGCAGATGTTTCAAAGTTAGAGATAGAAAATGTTAAAAAAAGATTTACTATAAATAGTATGGTTACAATGGGCAATCATATTAATGTTCGTTTTATTGTTGATGATAATAATAAAGATGCTTTGTTTAAGGGAGCTAGTGTATGTGAGGCAAATGTTGAAGATGCTTATATGTATCTAATGCACAAAAAAAGAGGTGAAAGATAATGTTTATTGAGTTGTTTCTTAAGGAGTGTAAACAGGTTCTAAAAAGTCTTACATACCTTATAATTGTAGCATTTATAATTCTATTTTACTTTACTCAATTTGATTCATCTAATACTGTAGTTAAACCCAAAGAAGGGCTTGAAAGCTATGGATCAAAATATAGCGATGATAAGAATGTAATTATGAGAGAATCATTAAGAGGATTAGTATATGAATATTCAGCTAATTCATATATTGCCTATCCAATAGGTTTTTATAAACAGGTTATTATGAAAGATGAAAAACAAGTTAAAATTAAGGATATCATTGAAAAAATTACTGGATTACCAATAGATAAGGTTGAAAAGTTAGGTAGAAATGAAATCTTTCCAGATTCAAGCATATCATATGAACAATTTGAAGATCTTATGGGAAAAGCCGACAAAATAATCGGTGGAGGTACAAATTATACTGAAAAAGCACTATATATCAATGCAGAGGTTCCTATGACTTATGAGGAAGCTTTAGAAGAGTATAATAGCCTTTTATATGATGATAGGATAACAAACGCTACAGCTAGGTTGTTTAGCGATTATATGGGTATTATTCTAGCTATTCTACCGGTGTTTTTAGCTGTTACAAGAAGTCTAAGAGATAAAAGATCCTTAGCAGATGGAGTTATTTTTGCCAAAAAATCTTCATCAGTTAATATAATATTATCTAGGTATTTAGCTAATGTTGTTATGCTTTTATTACCATTAATGATTATAGCAATTTTTCCGACTTTAGAATGTAACTATCTTGGTGATATTGTAGGAATAAAGGCAGATTCTCTTGCCTTTTATAAGTATATTTTTGCATGGCTTTTACCAACTATTTTAATTACGACCTCTGTAGGTTTCTTTATTACTGAGCTTACAAATAGTGCCTTAGCAATTTTATTTCAAGGTGGATGGTGGTTTGTATCAATCTTCATGTCTGTTAATAACTTAGTAGGCAATGTTGGAATGAATTTAGTTCCTAGATTTAATAGTGAAGGCAGCTATCATGTATTTGAAAAAATATTTGATGAACTTGTTTTAAATAGAATAACATATTCTATTTTAGGTATTTTATTAATACTAGCGACTGTATTTGTTTATGAGACGAAAAGAAAGGGAAAATGGAATGAACATGGAAAGATATTTAGAAATAAGCAAGATGGGATTTTGGCATAACTTATTGCCACACTGTTTAATTGCAGTTTTAATGTGTCTGTTAGCACCATTTTTTATGGGAGTTGAAGGATTAGATGCTTCGAAAACTGCGTTAACATTAGAGTTTTATATCTCTTTACTTGGAATTATTTTGTTTACTCCTATATTTATACCTGAACAAGATAAAAACATTAGAGATTTGGTTTTAACTAAAAAAACTTCCGTTATAAAGGTTTACTGCATTAGATTATTTGAAGCAATTTCTGTACTACTAGTGTTAGTCGTTTTTTTCTTGATTTTTTTAAAATATGGAGAATGTGAATTTCCTTTTATGAAGATGTTTTTTGGCACTGTAGCAAATACACTTTTTCTTGGAGGTCTTGGGATATTGTCATATAGCTTATTTGACAATATAGCCATTGCTTATATGATACCAATATTTTATTACATAATAAATTTTGGTGGTGGCTCTAAATTTGTAGGAAAATTTTATTTGTTTTCTATGGTAAGAGGTAACTACATGGATAAGTGGTATCTCTTTATAGTTGGATTATTCTTAATTGCTGCAGGGGTTACATGGAGAGGTATTCAAAATAAATTTAAATAACAAAAATCCACTTTTAGTGGATTTTTATTTATCGTTATCTTTTTTTAAGCTATCAATTAATTTTTCTGAAAACATCTTATATGCATTTGCCTTTGCCGTTAAAAGACTTATAAGTATTAATGTTTTTGTTTCGTCATTTTTTAGTTCTTCGTCATTTTGTAGAATGTTAATGTAGTTATTTATCTCTGATGAAACATTTAAATATTCATTATTAGTATGATTTAAATAAGAAGCATAGATTTCTCTTAAATTATTATTAGCTAACGAATAGTCAAATAAAATTTTTATATCATCCAATGATAATATTTGCTTCATATAAAAAATAAGAAGTAACTCTATAACATGGTTAGGAGTGTATTTTTTATTGTCAGGCTTTGAAAGAACCTGTGACTTAACATAATTGTTAATCATTGATTTTGTGTAAATTTTATCCTTCGGGTCACGTTTAAATTCATCCAATTCATCATTTAAAAAAGTTAAAACTTGTTCCATATAAAGATTTATATTTGGAATTTCTGAAATTTCTATTTTGCAGTCATCTAGAGTTTTATCTGTTAATTCTAATATTTTTTGTATATTCATAAATACCTCCATGCTATTTTTAGCACAAAATATCTTTAATCAATATTTTATATCAATATGCTAATATTATATAGTAATAAAAACTATATTTCAATTGAATTTTTTTATCTATATTGATTGACAAGTATATTAAAATAGAGTATTATATACTATAATACATAGTAACAATAACTACATAAGGAGTATGTTATGAATAAAGACAAAAAAGAATTAGTAAGCGCATACACGCATTTAGGGGGAGCAATTTTATCAATTGCTGGATTCTTCGCTTTGCTTTTTAAAGGTTTAAAAACAAATGATTTTACAATAGAAATATCAGCAATAGTATTTGGATTAAGCATGATATTTTTATATTCAATGAGTGCTACATATCATATGATAGACTCTTCCAAGACAAAAACAAAACTTGTACTGAGAAAAATTGACCATATTATGATATTTTTTTTAATAGCTGGTACTTATACACCTATATGCCTTATAGCTTTTAAAGATTTGCTAATTGGAAAAATTCTTTTAATTGTTGTTTGGTCAATTACCTTAATAGGATTATTTATAAAATTATTTTGGATAAATGCTCCAAGATGGGTATGTAGTGGTTTATATATAGCGATGGGGTGGGCTGCAATATTTGCTATCAAGCCTATTATAACTTATTTTGATTCAGCAACTATATTTTGGTTATTTACTGGTGGCATAATTTATACAGTTGGTGGAGTTATATATGGTCTTAAAAAACCAAACTTTAATTTTAAAAATTTTGGCTTTCATGAATTATTTCATATTTTCATACTTTTAGGTTCTTTATGCCATTTTATTATGATTTATTGTTATGTAATATAATGAAGAAAAATAGCACACAGATTAGAGTTGATATCTGTGTGCTATTTTTTATCCCAAGTTTATTTATAAATTGACAAATTAAGGAAATAATGATAATATTTTTGTGGAAAACATTTACATAAATTATCTTTAGTTTTCTAATAATCTTATAGGGGAGAAGATATTATGTTTACAAGTGTTAGAGAAATGATTGAGTTTTGTAAGACTGAAGAAATTGAAGTAATAGATTTTAAGGTTGTAGATTTATCAGGAAAGTGGCATAGATTGTCTATTACAGCTCAAAAGCTTCAAGAAGATATAATGGAGAAGGGTATTGGCTTTGACGGTTCAAGCTACGGCTTTTTAACTGTAGAAAAATCAGATATGGTTATGATACCAGATGTATCAACCGCATACATCGATGTATATAAAAAACACAAAACTCTAATTGTAATTGCGGATATTTATAGCATAAAGGATGGTAAATTATTAAGATTTGAAGATGATCCTAGATATATTGCACAAAAAACCGAGAAATATATGTTAGACAATAATATAGCTGATACTTGCTTATTAGGTCCTGAATTTGAATTCTATGTTCTTGACCACGCTTCTTTTGAAAATACAGATAAACATATGGAGGTAACATTAGATTCTATTCAAGCTGAATGGAATATGTGCCGTAATGATTATCAGAATTTAGGACTTAAGGTTCCTGCTCATGGAGCATATCACTTAGATTCTCCATTTGATGCAGGGTATGAGTTTAGAACTGAGGCATGTATAGAAGCAGAAAGAATTAATGTTCCTATAAAATATTGCCATGCTGAAAATGGTGGACCGGGACAGGCTGAAATAGAGGTTAATTTTGCAGGCATTAAAGAAATGGGCGATAGAACTATGAAGCTTAAAAATTTATTAAATAATTGTGCTCTTAAATGCAAAAAAACAGTTACCTTCATGCCAAAGCCTTTTGCCAATGAATGTGGAAGTTCACAGCATATACATATGCAATTAAAAAAAGATGGTCAGTACATAATGTATAAAAAAGGTGGATATTCTGATTTATCAGATATAGCGCTATATGCAATAGCAGGCATTTTAAAACATTTACCAGCCATTACTGCAATAGCCAATCCAACTACAAATTCATATAGAAGGTTAGTGCCAGGCTATGAGGCACCTATAAGTATATGCTTTGGCACAGCTAATCGCAGTGCTTCAATAAGAATACCAGGATATACTATAACAGAAGATGAAAAAAGATTTGAGCTTCGTTCACCAGATGCCACTTGTAACCCATATTTAACTTATTCAGCAATGATGATGGCTGCATTTGATGGAATAATAAATAAGCTAGATTATAAAGAATTTGGACCATACGATATAAATGTGTATGCTTTATCAGTAGAAAAACAAGGTCAAATAAAGAGCCTGCCTACTAGCTTGATTGATGCAGCTAATGCTTTGGAAAATGACTATGAATTTCTTTTAAAAGGTGGAGTTTTCACTGAAAATATAATTAAAAATCATATAGATAAAATTAAAAATGATTTTTATACAGTAAATAGGATGCCGCATCCTATTGAATATGTGATGTATTATAATAGTTAGAATAAAAAACGACTAATTTAACTGAAAATCAATTAAATTAGTCGTTTTTAATTATTCTTCCCACCATGTGTAACTTATTGCACAGGAAGGATTGCTTAAATCCATAGTATTTATTAGTATTAGTATAGATTTACCAGGTGGTATTATTATATTTCCGTGCTTTTGTGAGTTATCTGTATAAAATGGTTGTGATATTTTCAGCAAATTAGGCTCGTTAAGGTATAATAAGTTATCATTTCCTTGATAAAATATTACAACTCCATTCGAGTTTGTGTTATATTCTAAACTATTTGAATTTCCGTACATATATTTGAATCCTTCATAGTTTATCTTCGGATTTAAATATTGACTTTGAATTATAGGTATGCTTGAAAAATTAACTATAGATATACTTTCTACATATATTGTAGATTTTGAATTTTTAGGATTATATAAAGCTCCCCATTGATGCTTTCCGGTACTTAATTGGGGTGTCCCAGAGCTAAATATTAATTTGTTACTGCAATTTTCTGAGTTATATTTCTCGTTTTCATCAATATTTAAATCCACTATTTTAGGTTGTTTAATTATTTTGTCATTTTGTAAATTAGAATAATACTTCATATCATTACTCCTTGTAAAAAAATCATATGAAAATTATATTACAAACATATGCAAAAAAATGCCGTATTGTCTGTATTATACTCTGAAATTTACGACTTTATTTTACATATACCAAAATTAATGAATAAAAAATAGCAGATAATATTATCATCTGCTATTAATATTCTAATTTTTTGTTAGTTTTCCTTTTATAACTTCCACAGCTTTTTGCAATTGATTATCAGTAGAGTAGTATTCACTGCCATAACCTTCAGTACCTTCATTTAATTCTAAAGTTATATCGGGCTCTATTCCGATACCATGGATGTTAACTCCACTAGGAGTAAAATATTCAGAAATTGTCATTTTAACTCCAGAACCGTCAGTTCCAAATCGTTGAATTCTTTGTACAATACCTTTTCCAAATGTTTTAGTACCAATTAAAGTTCCTGATTTAGTATCTTTAACTGCTCCAGCCATTATTTCTGAAGCACTTGCACTACCTTCATTTACTAAAAGTACGAAAGGTATGTCTATTTTATTTTTATCTGAATTATAGTATTCTCTTTCCCCAGCCTTTGTTTGAGTATAAGTTACATATCCTTCACCCATAAGCATGTCAGTAATTTCAACAGTAGCATCAATTATACCGCCAGGATTATATCTTAAATCAATAACTAATCCTTTCATACCTTGTTTTTCAAGAGCCTTATATTGTGCTTTAAAATCTGCTGCTGTTAGTTCATCAAAAGTTGTAATTCGTATGTAACCAATATTATCTTCTAGCATGGCCGATTTAACAGTTACTAGCTTAATTTTTTCTCTCATTACGTCAACATCAAAAGTTTGTGGTTTGCCATCCTTGTCAACTCTTAATATAGTAAGAGTAACACTTGTGTTTGGCATACCCTTCATTATTTTAATTGCATCATCCATTTGCTCAGCTGAATATTCAGTTCCATTAATTTTTATAATCTTATCGCCTGTTTTAAGTCCTGCTTTTTCAGCTGGTGTGTCTTCGATGGGGGATACAACCATTATTCTATTATCATCGCTAGGAGTAATATAAACGCCTATTCCTTCATATGAGCCTTTCGTTTGTTCTAATAGGGAATTAAATTCCTTTTGTGTCATATATTCAGTGTATGGATCACCAAGTGCGTTAAGCATCCCTTTTAATGCACCTTCTAGCATTACTTCCTCGTTGGCTTCATACAAAAAATTCTCTTGTGCATAACTAATTAGTTTTTCAAATTTATTATACTTTTGTGCATAAGACTTCATTATATTAAAGTCACTTTCTGATACTAATACCTTACCACCAGTCTTAACCATTGCAAAATTGCCAAAAGTATATGTAGTAAAAGCTGTAATTAGTATTGTTATAACTACGATTAATAATAATTTTTTCTTAGATACCATCTTATCACTCCCACTTCTAATCTCAAATTGTATTTAGCTGAACATAATATACTGTGTACTAATATTTATATGCTTCAATAACGCTAATTATCCACACCATCACATATTATATCACAAGTATAATTATTTAGTATATAAAAATTTGTTATTTATTATTATACTTTAAAAAATTGATAATAAAAGTAAATATATTATTTTGATATTGAAAATTATATCATATTATATTATACTAATTTATAGACTAAATGCGCCATTAGCTCAACTGGATAGAGTGGCAGACTTCGAATCTGTAGGTTGGGGGTTCGAAACCCTCATGGCGCACCAATGATATAGTAATTGCAAAGCATTGATAGATTAAGCACTTAGTAAATAGGTGCTTTTTTTATGCAAATAACACAACCGTAACACAACGAGAAAAAATATGAAATGTTTCAATAAGTTTTATTTATTTTTATTTAATTATAATAGATAGAAGAATGACGTTGCATTGCAGCTCTTTTTTACATAATTTTACAAAATTATTGAAAAACATAAATTAACATGTTAGAATGTTTTTTATATATACATAAAATGGTTATAAATAATAATTCAAAATTCGATGCAACTCAAACATTTAGATTAATAAAGCTTTATTTCAATGACATACTTGATATATAGAATTTTAAAATAAAAAAACGTTTACAACTTTATACAGTGATAGTTAAAACGACTATATTTATAAAATATAGTAAAGAAAAAAGATACACTAAAAGAATTAAGAAGATATTTTTACTATATGGAACTGAAGAAGGGTAGTTTCTAGTATATATGCATCTTTTTATCTATCATTAGATAAGTGCAAAAAAGCTAAGATAAAATAAAGATATAAGTATTTACTTATTAAAATATTTATTTGCAATTAATTTGTTAGGATACGGATTTATAGATAGGATAGCAAAAAAAATAGTATTTACAAAAAAGACAGTACAAACGTAAATAGTACAATAATATACACTTTCACGAACATTTGGTTCATTAAAGTGGTAGTTAAGTGAAATGGGCTGTTAATGACTTGGAGAGTCTAGCGAGTAAAAAATAATACGTGAGGAAAAAAATGATTAAAGAATACAATAGATTACTTAGTAGTACAATGTATAAGGACAAAGACTATTATCAAATTAGTAGATGGTTAGATAAAGATAATTTTATAAAAACTTCAATAAATTCAACATGGTGTGGATTTACAGAAGATAAACCACCCAGAGAAATAAGGAAAGGCAGAAAACTAAGAACTCAAGAAGATTTAAAAAGTGTTGAATATCTTGGACAATCTGTTTTAGTAATCAATTCAATAGAAGATATGAAGTATTTTTACATTTTTAATGGAATTGCTCACATTATTAATGAAGTAGCGATACTTTTTTTTAGAGATTTAATTGAACCTAGAGAAGTAGTATATATTGAAGGTCATGGATATAACTTTGTTAAGGACGTAGATAATTATTTATTGAACAGAGCTCCAACAAGACGCTTAAGAATGGAAGTTCTTAAAAGAGATAATTTTAAATGTCGAATTTGTGGAAGGAACCCAAGGGATTATGTTGATGTAGAGTTAAACGTGCATCATATTAAACCCTTTTCAGAAGGTGGTTTAACTGAGAAGAATAATTTAATTACATTATGTAAAACTTGTCACGATGGATTGTATCCGCACTTTGATTATTCATTATATTCACTAATTGACATAGAAAAGGATCCTTATGCCTATTATGGATTTGAGGGGATTGCAGAATTACGAAGAATTAGTTTAGAGGAAATAGTTAAATATAAATAATGTTATCATATCATATAATATGACAGTTTACTACATTCCTTCCGATGTCACAGTCCTTGCGAGCCAGTGCCATTTTAAACGTCGAAAACTGCGGGAGCATTAAGTGAAATGGGCTACTTGTGCTTGGAGAGTCTAGTGAGTAAAATTATATTGGGAAAAAAGAAATAATTTAATATTTTAAGAATAAATCAAATTTGTAATTAAAACTATAGAAGTTGTTAAGGTGGAGTCGTTGGAGCACAGCCCAAAAACACTTAACAATATGTTCACGCAAGGGTCTTAGAGGGAACGTTCAAGAGGGTAAGTCAGACCACATCACTTCACCGGGTGTGACCACCGCCAAGACGGTCTAGCTAATTCTGTCCGGTTCAGCGACGTCGTGAACACAGAGACGTTAGAAGAAAGAATGATATAATTTCAGAGTATATCTTTTGGGTCAAGTTGAATGTAGTTTAGAGTTGTTAAAAAAGCTGTTAAGTTGGTAAGGATGTGAGGTGTTTATTTTGAATAAAAAAATAGGAATTGCATGTCTGATTTTGTTGATACTTTTTATAGTAGTAGGATGTAACGTAACAAAAACCATAACTAAAATAGGATATATTTCAAATATTAGTAAAGAAAATATGCAATTTGATTTTGATGAAATCGAATGGATTAGAAAAAATGATATTAAAAGAGTAGAAGATTTGAAGCTTAATAAAGACACAGATTTTCCAAATGGATTTTATATATATAATTCTTCAATTGATAATACTACTTATAAACTTAGTAAGGATGCAACATTTGAGTTTCTTGATGAAAATGATAATTTTTCAATTAAAAATTCAACTTATGATGAATTTATAGCTCATCATAATCAATTCTTTAATGAATTTATTAAGCCTTTATTGGAAGATGAAAATATAAAAGATATTAATTATTTTACTCCTTATTGGATTGAGATAAAAAAAGATATTGTTATAAGTATTAAGCAACAATATGTTCCCTAATAATTACTGAAGAATATATGAGTATAAATATGAATTTAATAGATTTTATAAAATATAAAATTAGAATGATAGTCAAGTAGCTTATATCATTCCAACTTCTAACAACATGTTCACGCTTCGGGTCTTAGAGGGAACGTCGATAGGGAAAGTCAGACCACATAACTTCACCGGGTGTGACCACCGTCAGGCGGGAGAGTTAATTCTGTCCGGTTCAGCGACGTTGTGAACACGGAGCCGTTATACAAAATTGACATAATCATTTCAGAGTAAGTAATTAGGGTGTTTAGCAAGAGTTAATATGGCGTTGGAGGTTAAATTATGCTTGCAAAATTTGATTGGGAATACAAAGGTACATTATCGAATATTACTGCAACGAATAGTAAAGGTATTTATCTTTTAGTTTACCGAGGGAACCCAAATAGAATTATTTATGTTGGTACAACAAATTGTTTCAAAAGAAGATTGAATCAACATAGAGAAGGAATGATAGCAGGTCAAAGAACCGTGTGGAGAGTAAAAGAAAATGAAGATATATATGCTCTTATGAGCTATAAGGGAGAGAAAGAGAAGTATAAATATTATTACAGCCTTGCTAAAAAAGGTTTGCTTTGGGCATCAACAACTCTTGAAAAAGAGCAAGTTCAGAATGATTTAAAGAAAAAAGATAATTTTGAAACTGAATGGAAAGATTTTGTCAGTAATAATTATATTAATAAAATAGATATTTGGACATGTGATTTAAATGGATGTGAAAATAGAATCATACAACTAGAATCTCAAATCCAAAGAGCATTTAAGAGTAATTTTTTCATAGGTTCACATATACATAAAGAAGGAATGTGTTGGCTAGGTAAAATAGAGAATCTTGAAGATGTATATAGTTATAGATTTGATTTCAAAAGATATCCAACGCTTGATGAAGATTCAATAAAACTATTAAAAAATCTAACTGATAAGAGGGTAATTGGATATGAAAAACTTAAACATACTATGCGTAAACAAGAGAAAAAGGAAAAATTAGAAGAGTTAAAAAAGAAGTATATTTATGCAGGTGATAAATGGCAGCCAAAGGAAAATGATATTATTTACTCACTTTGTAGATTAGGAATATCATATGAAGATATTGCAGTCAACTATTTAAAAAGAAGTCCAGAAGAAGTAAAAAAAAGAATAGAATACATAGGGAAATATTATGATATGAGTAAAAAGAGCTGATGCTTGTATAAGCTATACCTATAGCTGATTCTGTCAACTATGTATAACAACATGTTCACGCTTAGGTTCGAGCGGGAACGTCAACGAGTAGGAACGTCACGGAAGATAGTCACGCAGAGGGCAAGGCAGACCACATCACTTCACCGGGTGTGACCACCGTCAGGACGGAAAGTCAGGTAGGTCCGGTTCAGCGACGTCGTGAACACAGAACCGTTAAGTGAAATGACAATATAATTTCAGAGAACAACTTTAAGGTCAAAATGAATATAGTTTACAATAATTTAAATGTTTAATAATTCAATTAGGTTTTTTATATTAGGAGATAATAGATAATGAAAAAGCATATTATAATTGCCGGAGTACCTCGAGCTGGCAAAAGTACAGTTTCACAGGAAATTTCAAAGAGATATGGTTATCAACATATAAGTATGGATTCAGTGATAGCAGGAATTGAAAAAACATTTCCTGAGACTGGTATTGATTCTGATGCAAATGTACCTCCTATGGATAATCTATTTTATATAAGTGAAAAAATTGCACCATTTATTCGAGCTATGATGGATAGTGGAGAATATGAAGAACTTGATTATGGTATGGTAATTGATGTGTGTCAACTTTTACCTAAAGATTATGTAAAATATATTGATCAATCAATTTGTGATGTTTATTATTTTGTAACAGCAGATGTGACCCCAGAAGAACGATTTGATATATTGAAAAAATATGATACATCAAAAGACTATACATTTTATAAAACAGATGATGAAAATAAGGAAGATTGTATTTCTATTGTAGAAATAAGTAAATTGTTAAAAGAACAATGCGAACAATTTAGATTGCCTTGTTTTGAAACTTCGCGAAACAGAAAAAGTATAATTGATGAATTTATAAAATCAATTTAATAGTTTTATATTATGATTATAGTTTATTGTATAAGATTAATGTTTTGTTTGATTAATTGTGTAAGTATTTAAATAAATAATAGTTTAGAAAGTCAGGTATGTTATATTGTCACAACAGCTAACAATATGTTCACGCTTCGGGTCTTAGAGGGAACGTTGATGGGGCAAGTCAGACCACATCACTTCACTGGGTGTGACCACCGCCAGGTCGGAAAGTCAGGTGGGTCCGGTTCAGCGACGTCGTGAACACGGAGACGTTA
>DLNM01000030.1:20279-20789 GCA_002479485.1 Firmicutes bacterium UBA7510
CGTCGTGAACACGGAGACGTTAGGCGAAATAAAATTTAGGGAGGTATCGATTAATTGGAAACAAGTGAGTTAAGACAAATGAGTATAGAGCTTAACGAATTAAGAAATATGGATTGTAAATATACATTTTATTATGATGAATCAAATAATTTTAGGAAAATAAATATTAAAGATAATAAATTAAATGTTCCTATAAATTCTAATTTTGTATTAGGCGGTGTTGTACATAAAGGTTCTAATCATAATTTTATTTTTAATGATTTAGTTAAAGAGCTTAAGTTGCAAAATGATATAAAAGAAATAAAATTTAAAAATATTGCTAGTGGAAAATTTACTGATTGCTTAAAAAGTAAAAAACTTAAAATTTTCTTAGAAAGAATATATAAATCAGATTTATATATTCACTATTTTATTCTTAATTTTTTTTACTATTCAATAGTAGATATTGTTGATTCAGCAATTGGAAATAGTAAGTATAAATATATATTTGATATAGAATTTACTAATTTG
>DLNM01000047.1 GCA_002479485.1 Firmicutes bacterium UBA7510
AAAATCATATTTTCTATACATTTAATTCAATTTCAATTCCTAATTCAGATTTATTTTCTTCTAATATATCTTTTATAACTTCTTCATAAAAATCTACAACTTGTTCAGGAGCTCTTCCTACGAAATTTTTAGGATTAACAATTAAATTTATTTCATCTGAAGATAAATTTATAATTTTGCTGTTAGTCATTCTTTCTAATAAGTCATTTGGGTTACCAAATTTTTTAACCTGCTCCCCTGCTTGCATAGATAAAGTTCTTATCTCCTCATGAAGCTCTTGTCTATCTCCGCCACGTTTTACACATTCCATTATAACATTTTCTGTAGCCATAAATGGTAATTCTTCTTTTATGTGCTTTTCTATAACCTTTTCATTTACAACCATTCCATTAAATATATTTATAGCAATACCTAAGATAGCATCACAAGCTAAAAATCCCTGTGGTATACTCAATCTTCTATTTGCAGAATCATCAAGTGTTCTTTCTAACCATTGTGTTGCAGCAGTATTTTCCATATTAGCAGTATTAGATATTATAAATCTTGATAAGGAAGCTATTCTTTCACTTCTCATAGGGTTTCTTTTGTATGCCATGGCTGATGAACCTATTTGACTCTTTTCAAATGGTTCTTCAATTTCTTTTAAGCTTTGAAGTATTCTTATATCGTTTGTTGCCTTGTGTAAGCTTTGCGCTATACCTGATAGTACGTTAGCAACCATTGTATCTAGCTTTCTTGAATAAGTTTGACCAGTTAAATAAAATGAGCTTTCAAATCCCATTTTTTCAGCTACCATTTTATCAACTTTTTTAACTTTTTCATTGTCATTTTCAAATAAACTCATAAAGCTAGCTTGTGTTCCTGTAGTTCCTTTAACACCTCTAAGCTTTAATTTACTAATACAAAACTCTAACTGTTCATAATCCATATATAAGTCTTGTAACCAAAGACTTGCTCTTTTACCCACTGTAGTTAACTGAGCTGGTTGAAAATGTGTAAATCCAAGGGTTGGAATATCTTTGTATTTTAAGCAAAATTGGGATAATACATTCATTAGATTCAATAACTTATTTTTAATAATTAATAATGCCTCACGCATTATAATTACATCTGTATTATCACCTACATAAGCACTTGTTGCTCCTAAATGAATTATAGGCATCGCCTTAGGGCAAGCTGTTCCAAAGGTATGAACGTGCGCCATAACATCATGCCTAAATTCCTTTTCTTTTTGAGCAGCTAGTACATAATCTATATTATGTAAATTATTTTTCATTTCATTTATTTGCTCGTCAGTTATATTTAATCCTAACTCCTGTTCTGCTTCAGCTAAAGCAACCCAAAGCTTTCTCCATGTACTAAATTTTTTATTGTCAGAAAAAACATAACTCATTTCTTTACTTGCATAACGTGTTATTAATGGATTTTCATAAATATCTCTACTCATTTGTGTTCTCCTATATAATATTTAAATCTAGTTCTTCCTAAAGCAAATATATAATATTTCCTCTTGTAAATATATAATATTTCATTGTAATTGTAAAGTGTTTTTAAAAATAAAAGAAGCAAACAATTTTGTTTACTTCTCTATATATTATTTTATTTTGCGTATTCAATTGCTCTAGTTTCTCTTATAACATTAACTTTAATTTGTCCTGGATATTCTAATTCATCTTCAATTTTCTTAACTATATCTTTAGCAATTAATATTATAGAGTTGTCATTTACAACCTCTGGTTTAACCATAATTCTTATTTCTCTACCAGCTTGTATAGCAAATGATTTTTCAACACCTTCAAATGAATTTGATATTTCTTCTAATTTTTCTAATCTCTTAATATATGTCTCAAGTGTTTCTCTTCTAGCTCCTGGTCTTGCTGCTGATATTGCATCTGCCGCTTGTACCAATACAGCTTCTATTGTTTGTGGTTCTACATCTCCATGATGTGCACCGATTGCATGTAATACTGCTTTATTTTCTTTGTATTTTCTAGCTAAGTCTTCACCGATTACTACGTGAGGTCCCTCAACTTCATGATCTACTGCCTTACCTATATCATGCAATAAACCTGCTCTTTTAGCTATTTTAACATCAGCACCTAATTCAGAGGCCATAATACCTGCTAAATGAGCAACCTCAATTGAGTGTTTTAAAACATTTTGACCGTAACTAGTTCTAAATCTTAATCTACCTAATAATTTTATAAGTTCTGGATGTAGTCCGTGTACTCCTGTTTCAAATGCAGCCTGTTCACCATCATCTTTAATTTTTTGTTCGATTTCTTTTTTAGATTTTTCAACCATTTCTTCAATTCTGGCTGGATGTATTCTTCCATCTGATATTAGCTTTTCTAATGCAAGTCTTGCAACTTCACGTCTTATTGGATCAAACCCTGAAATAACTACTGCTTCTGGTGTATCATCTATAATTAAATCAATACCAGTTAGAGTCTCTAGAGCTCTAATGTTCCTACCTTCTCTACCAATTATTCTACCTTTCATTTCGTCGTTTGGTAAATCAACTACAGATACTGTTGTTTCAGCAACATGGTCTGCGGAACATTTTTGAACTGCATATGTTATAATCTCTCTTGCTTTTCTTTCAGCATTTTCTTTAGCATCTCTTTCAATTTCTTTAACTATCAATGCTGCTTCTTGTTCAGCTTCTCTTTTGATATTATCAACTAAAATTTCTTTTGCTTCTTCAGCTGTTAAACCAGATATTCTCTCTAGCTCTTCATTTTGTTTATCATGAATAGCAGTAAGTCTTGTTTGCTTTAATTCTAACTCTTTTAATTTCTTTTGTAAGCTATCTTCTTTCTTCTCAATATTTAAACTCTTTGCATCAAGAGTTTCTTCTTTTTTGAATAACCTTTTTTCGGTTTTTTGAAGTTCAGCTCTTCTTTCTCTTGTTTCTCTTTCAAGCTCATTTCTTAGCTTATGTGATTCATCTTTTGCTTCAAGTAAAATTTCTTTCTTTTTTGTTTCAGCTTCTTTTACGGATTCTTCCATAATTCTTTTAGCTTCTATTTCAGCACTGCCAATTTTCTTCTCAGATATATTTTTGCGCACAAGTATACCAATAATAGTTCCTATGGCTATACCGGCAATGCCAATAAGTATTTCAATGAACAATTCAACACCTCCCTATTAATTTTTCAAGCTGCGTAATATATTTTTAAATAAAACACATTTAATTATTTATCATTATATAAGCATATTAATATTTTATTATTTTTTCTTCAAATTGTCAAGAAATGAATGATTTATATTGAATAAATTATAAAAAAATAATAAGCCACAATATAAATATTATGGCTTATTTATAAATAATCTACTCTGTATCATCTGAACTTTCTGATTTAAGTATTGATCCAGAATTTAAACTGTATTTTTCTCTAACTAATTTATCAATTTCTATTAGCAGTTCTGGATTAGCAGTCAAATATTCCTTTGCATTTTCTCTACCTTGTCCAATTCTAGTAGAACCGTAAGAATACCATGCACCAGATTTGTTTACTATTTCTGATTCAACTGCCATATCAAGCACACAACCCTCTTTAGATATGCCTTTACCATAAATAATATCAAACTCAGCTGTTTTAAATGGAGGTGCTACTTTGTTTTTAACAACTTTTACTTTAGTTCTGTTACCATATATTTCATCACCTTTTTTTAATGACTCCACTCTTCTAACATCTAGTCTTATAGATGCGTAAAATTTAAGTGCACGTCCACCAGTAGTTGTTTCTGGGCTCCCAAACATAACTCCAACTTTTTCTCTTAACTGGTTAATAAATATTGCAGTAGAATTAGACTTATTAATAGCTCCAGCAAGCTTTCTTAATGCTTGAGACATAAGTCTTGCTTGTAATCCAATGAAGGAATCTCCCATTTCACCTTCAATTTCTGCCTTAGGTACTAATGCAGCAACTGAGTCAATAACTATAACATCTACAGCACCACTTCTAACTAGTGCCTCTGCTATTTCAAGAGCTTGTTCTCCTGTATCTGGCTGTGATACTATTAAATTACCTATATCTACACCTAAGCCTTTAGCATAGGTTGGATCTAATGCATGCTCTGCATCTATAAATGCAGCTATGCCACCGTTTTTTTGTGATTCAGCTATTATATGTAAAGCAACAGTTGTTTTACCTGATGATTCTGGTCCATATATTTCTACTATTCTTCCTTTTGGAACTCCGCCAATACCCATTGCTAAATCTAACGTTAATGCACCAGTAGATATAGCTTCAATATTTAGCTTTGCATCCTCTCCTAATTTCATTATTGAGCCTTTACCAAATTGCTTCTCAATTCCAGCTAAGGCTAATTCAAGAGCTTTTTCTTTTTCCATTTACAACACTCCTTATCGAACATTCGTTTGTTTTATTATACCTAGTAATTTCATATTTGTCAACAGAAAATAAAAAACATTTTCAGAAATAAAATACATTTTTGAATAATAAAAATTAATTACATACTCTTAATTACTTTTCTATTATCATAAATATATGTTGCCGCTGAAATAACAGTTAATAATATAGTTAAAATAATAAGTGGTATTATTAATATGCTTAAAAATCCAAATATACCGGCAAAATCACATAAAATTACTATAACTAATAGCATTTGTATGACTGTTTTAAACTTACCCCATACATTGGCAGCTATTGTTATTCCCTTTGATGCTGCAAGCATTCTAAATCCTGAGATTATAAATTCTCTTGCAATTATCAGTATAACAATCCATGAGCTTATATAATTTATTTCTACAAAGCAAATAAGCGCAGAGCATACCAAAAGCTTATCTGCTAATGGATCCATAAACTTTCCGAAATCTGTTATTAAATTATGCTTTCTTGCTATTTGACCATCCAAAGTATCAGTTATTGCAGCTCCAACAAATATTATAAGTGGTAATATTCTAAATAATGTTATATCTGTATTATTACTTAACAATAAAATTAAAACAAAAACTGGTACTAAACACATTCTTAAAACTGTTAGCTTATTAGGTAAATTCATTTTCATTAATTTAAACCTCCAATATCTCCTATTAAATCATATTCTAAAGCATCTACAATACTTACTTTATAAATCTCACCAACATTTAATTTTACATTAGAATTTACAAAAACACATCCATCTATTTCTGGAGAGTCCATATAAGTACGTCCTAAATACTCATTATCCCCTGAATCTTCATCAATAATAACATCATAGGTCTTACCTATTTTAGCTGTGTTATTATTAAATGATATCTCTTGTTGGATTTTCATTAATTCTTCTTGTCTAGCTTCTTTTATTTCTTCTTTAATTTGATTTTTAAGCTTGTAGGCAGCAGTATTTTCTTCTCTTGAATACTTAAATACGCCTACTCTATCTAATTTATACTCCTTCAAGAACTCTTTTAACATCTCATGGTCTTCTTCGGTCTCTCCTGGAAAACCTGTTATTAAAGAAGTTCTAATTACTGCTTCAGGTATTTCTTTCCTAATTTTTTTAATTAAATTTGTTATCTGCTCTTTATTTGTCTTTCTGTTCATTCTTTTTAAAACATCATCACTGATGTGCTGTAAAGGTATATCAAAGTATTTTAAAAGCTTATCATTAGCTTTAAACTCCATTATTAGCTCATCGTATAAATCCTCAGGATATAAATAATGCACTCTTATCCATTTTATACCTTCAATTTTGGATAACTCCCCAATCAATTTATGAAGTTGTCTTTCACCATATAAATCTAAACCATATTTGCTAGTATCTTGTGCTATAACTATAAGTTCCTTAACACCCTGTTTAGATAATATACGCGCTTCATTGACAATATCCTCTATTTTTCTACTTCTATATTTACCTCTTATCTTAGGAATAACGCAGTAAGTACAATGATTGCTGCAACCTTCAGATATTTTTAAAAACGCATAGTATTTAGGTGTTAGTAGTTCTCTAGGTAAATCTTCAACAATCGTTTCATCTATTTCTACACTTATTACTTTTTGCTTTTCTTTTTGGTGTTCTTCTATAATCTTATCAATTTTTTCGTAACCATGTGTTCCAATTAAAATATCTATTTCTGGTATTTCTTTAAGTAAATCATCACTATATCTTTGCGCTAAGCAACCAGTTACAATAATTGTAATGTCATTACTTCCTTTTAACTCAGCTGCTTCTATAATCGAATTAATAGATTCTTCTTTTGCATCATTTATAAACGAACAAGTGTTTATAATAATATAATCCGCCTTATCTGCAAATTCTACTATTTCATAACCTTTGTTCTTTAATAATCCAAGCATATTTTCTGAATCTACTAAATTTTTAGAACATCCAAGTGATTGTAAATAAATTTTGTTCATTAAGTTACTCCTTCATTTCCTCTAATTCTTCCTTTGTTATAAGTACTTTTCGTGGCTTACTTCCTTCGTAACCACTTATAATACCTCTTTCTTCTAGTGCATCAATAAGTCTAGCCGCCCTGTTATATCCTATAGAAAATCTTCTTTGTAAATAGGATGCAGAGGCTTGCCCTTCTTCAACAACTAGCTCTATAACTTGCTCTAATAAATCATCTACCTTTTCATTAGCAACGGGAGCTTTTTCTATTTCTGCATTAATATTGTTTACCTTTTGTTGTATCTTTTGCTCAACAATTTGCTCAACTACTCGTTTAATTTCATCATCTGATATAAAAGTACCTTGAATTCTTATAGGCTTTGGCATACCCATTGGATGATATAGCATATCTCCTTTTCCAAGTAATTTCTCTGCTCCACTTGCATCTAAAATTGTTCTTGAGTCAATATAAGAAGAAACAGCAAAAGCAATTCTTGATGGAATATTTGCCTTTATAGTACCAGTTATTACATCAACAGAAGGTCTTTGTGTTGCTATTACAAGATGTATTCCACATGCTCTTGCAAGCTGAGCGATTCTTGTAATACATTCTTCTACCTCACCAGGTGCAACCTGCATTAAATCTGCAAGCTCATCTATTATAATAACAATTTGAGGCATTTTTTCTTCTAATCTATTCTCTTTTAACATTTTATCATTAAATGAGAATATATCTCTAACACTATTTTGAGCAAATATCTTATATCTAGTTGTCATTTCTGAAACAGCCCAATTAAGTGCATTTGAAGCTTTTCTAGGGTCAGTAACTACTGGTATTAAAAGGTGCGGTATACCGTTATATATATTAAGCTCAACTACCTTAGGATCTATTAATATTAGCTTCACTTCATCAGGTCTAGCTTTATATAATATACTCATTATTAAACTATTAATGCATACACTCTTTCCAGAGCCAGTAGCGCCAGCAACCAATAGGTGAGGCATTTTTTCAATACTTCCAACAATATTTTTGCCAGCTATGTCTTTTCCTAAAGCAAATGGAATTTTAGATTTTAATTCTTTAAATTCCCTCGAATCAACAAGACTTTTAAATAGAACATCTGTTTTTTCCTTGTTTGGTACCTCAATACCTACAGCAGATTTACCAGGTATTGGTGCTTCAATTCTTATATCTGAAGTAGCTAAGTTAAGTGCTATATCATTTTGTAAACTTGTTATTCTGCTAACCTTAATCCCAGGTGCAGGTTGAAGCTCATATCTAGTAATTGATGGTCCCTTGCTGATTTGTGTTATATTACATTGAATATTAAAGCTTTGTAGAGTTTCAATTAGTTTTTCTGCTTCTCTTTTTAAATCTTCTTTCACATTCATAGTCTTTTGTTTTGGATTATTTAATAGAGATATATCTGGAAGCTTATATTCAACAACAGGATTAGATTTAAAATCATGAGAATTATCAACTATTTTTATATCATCAAGTTTATTTTCTTTAGTATTTGATATCTCTACTTCTTCTTTTGGTTTTATCTCAGATTCTTTTTTAACAGGCTGCTTTTCTTCTTCAATATCCTTTGTAACCTTTATATCTTCAATTTTCAATTGCGTAATACTCTTATTTTGTAAAGTTCTAACTTCTGGATGGTCACTATTATAATCAAATATTTGAATATTTTGATTTTGAGCATCAATTTCCTCTACACTTGGCTTATGTTTTTCTTTTTTGATTTTCTTCTTATTTTCTTCAGCTAAATCCTCATCATTTTCTACTTCAATGTAAATAAAATTGTAAATTGTATTTACAGTTTTCTTGATGAAGTTAATAATTATTTTAAAGAAGCTAATTAAGCTTTGGTTTGTAAAAATAATTGTAAATACTAATATAAACGCACTAATTAATATGTAAGTACCAGTTATGCCAAGTAATTTTATGAATATGTAGCTTGTTATATTTCCTAATAATCCACCACCTAATATAACCAATTGATTATAATCAATGGATATTTTAAATACCTCAACAATTGATTTATCTAAAGGAAAAAAATTTTGTACAGTGCAATCTCTAATTGCTATAATCATTAATATACATAAAAAAAGTCCAGAAATTGCAATGATTTGTTTCTTTTCACTATATATCAAAATATTTAAAAGTTGCAGTACTCCCATTAGCATAATCACAAAAGGCAGAACGTACATCCCTTTACCGAATATAGCGACTAAAAAAATTTTTATCCAATCCCCAACTATTCCGATTTGTCCTGTTTGATTAACAACAAAAATCAAAAAAGAAGCAAAAGCAATTATTATTACTCCTAATATTTCTTTTTTTAATACATTTACTTTTTCATTAATTTTTTTTTCTTGCATTTTTTTACTTGGTCCACTATTTTTTCGTGGTTTGTTTTTAGCCGTACTATTAGCACTATTATTGCTTACCGCTTTTTCCTTTGCATTTGCCATAACAACCTCCATTACCCTGTTTCACGGCATTATAATAAATTTAGTGTGAAATGTTTTTATTTCACACTTTCACCCTCTAATAATATAATTGCATACACTATATTATAGCATAAAAATGGTTTAAACTGCAAATATAAATAAAAAACAATTTAGCGCAAATGCGCTAAATTGTTATTCACTTTCATTAATCATTTGTCTTAATTTGGCTAAAGCTTCTTTAAACCCACCTATTTCGTCAATTAAACCTATTTCTACTACTTCCTCACTGTTTAATACCGTACCTACATCATTTGCTATTTCATCAGTATCATACATATATTTTAAAAGTACCTTTTCATCTACGTTTGAATTGTCAACAACAAATTTCGTAATTCTCTCCTGCATCTTCTGAAAATATCTAAATGTTTGAGGAACTCCAATCACAAATCCTGTAGTTCTAATTGGATGTATAGTCATCGTTCCAGTAGGAGTAATAAATGAATATTTAGTTGATACTGCTAAGGCATTGCCTATGCTATGCCCACCACCTAAAACAATTGAAGCTGTTGGCTTTGATATACTTCTGATAAGTTCAGATATTGCCAGTCCCGCTTCAACATCACCACCTACTGTATTAATAAGTAGCATTATTCCTTTTACTTCTGGATCTAATTCTGCACCGATAATTTGCGGTATTATATGTTCGTATTTTGTAGCCTTACTATTTGGTGGAAGTACATTATGTCCTTCTATTTCACCGATTATACTTAAAAAGCAAATCTCTTTACTAGGATTTGGTTCACTAACAGTTCCCATTTCCTTAATATTTTCTGTACTAGTTTCTGTATTACTATTGTTATTATTGTTACTATTGTTACTATTGTTACTATTGTTACTATTGTTACTATTGTTACTATTGTTGTTATTAAATTGCTCCATCATTTATTACCTCCTAAAATAAAAATAATCAGACATTACTGATTATTTTTTGAAGGTTTCATTTTTTTATTCATGAACAATTATAAAGTTTTAAATTTCTTCGATAATTATCATATCGCTTCCTATTTTTTTGATGTTTTTCCAACTTACTTCTTTTTTCTTTTGTTCTTTAAAAAAGCTGAAATTAGAAGATTGGCCAGATACAAAGCTTACTATCTCACCTGTTTTTTCATTAATTATCAAATCGCAATCTCCAAAAATTCCTAAGTTCTCACCGGTATCAATGTTTATAATTTCCTTATTATACATTTCACTTAATTTCATTTACATCACCAGTATATATATATGTGAAAAATTAATAAATATGTCAAACAGATTAAAATCCATTAGTTTACATAATATATTTCAAGTAAACTTATTACAATCATGATACTTTAGAGTTTATTTTATAGACTATTTAAAAAACTGTTCATTTTCTTTAAAAAAATCATAATAAATTTTGACGTTTTCTAATTCATACCAATTCTTTACTTTTGCTGGAACACTATCTAAGTCATAGATTTTAGCATCATCTATTGACAATAAAAATGGTGAATGTGTAGCGATAATAAATTGACAATCACAATAATAACTACACTCAAGGATTAGCTTAATAAGCCTAATTTGAAACATTGGAGATAAGCTGTTTTCTGGTTCGTCTAATAAGTATAAACTACCTGATTGAAACTGCTTATCAAAATATGATAATGCAGATTCACCATTATAGTTCATTTTAATATTACTTCCACCCCGTTCTCTTACAAAGGTTGTCATGGTCTTTTGTCTAGCATCATTTTGTAATTTAAGAGCTTCATATTTATCAATCGAGTCAAATTTGACACTTCCAAATTTAGCATTCATAAATGTATTTTTAGCAGTTTCTTTTTGCTTATTAATTTTAATGTTATCATATCTAAGTTTTATTACATGATTAAATATATCATCACTGGTTATAATCTTACTTCCTTTTGGTATATCAATCATATGGCCATCTTCATCAATAGAATTTTTATATGAACACATTTTGTTTACATATTCACTAAATCTATCACTTGAATTAAAAGGTGTTTCTCTTGGCAAGTTTAGCTTTTCTGCAATTAAATTTAGAAGGGTTGACTTACCGGAACCATTGCCACCATAAAACATAGTTATATTAGAAAATTCAATAGTTCTAAGTTCTTTAAAAGGAAAAATACCGTAGGGATATACTCTACATTTTAAATGTTCATCTCTCTCTTCCATACCAATGCTAGGAAGTTCAAAGCTTTTTAAATAAATCATAGTTTATCTCCTTACTTTTATCATTATAAATAAATCCAATACTGATGTACTATTTCAACTTCTCCATTCGAATGGTGAATAGGCTGATTTCTATCAAAAACGCCTCCACATTTTATCATAGTTTTTTCTGAAGCTATATTTGTTTCGTCACAATCTATAAGCACTTTGTCTAAACCTAAGCTTCTACAAAATTCAAGTGCTAGGTTAAGCATTTGGGTTGCATATCCCTTTCTTCTTTCAGTTGGACGTACACCATAGCCGATGTTTCCGCTATCATCTCTTAGCTCTTTTGTAAGCACATGTCTAACCTGAATTGTTCCAATTATTTTATTGTCAATTTTTCTAATGGCTAAAAACGTTGATGTAATAGTATTATATATAGATAACTCTTCATCAGTAGCACATATGTTAACTCTATCTAACCATTGGTCAAATGATTCAAATCTATGTAAACTACAGCTACCATTTATATGATTTTCATTATTATCAATATATTCTTGCCTATATTCCATTATTTGATTCTCTAAATCCTTATTAGGTCTAATTAACATTAATTCACTGTTTTCTATCATTTACCCCTCCCATATACCACTTCGTGGTGTCACAAATAGAAATGAAAAATCGTTTTTTGATTTTTCCATAGCGTGAATGTCTTTTTTCACGCTATCACCTATTAAAATCCCATTTCTTCTAAAATTTGTATAGATGTTTCTATTGCATTAGTACATATTTTATGCTTTTTATCAGCAAACAAAGCAACTTTTTCTTTATCACGAGGATCATATCCAAGTAACTCTCTGCAAAGAACAAATTCATTTCTTTTTTTATATTCATTCATAAATTCAAGTGTAATATCACCGCATTTTTCTTTTGCTTCTTTATCATTAGGTAAATATTGACTATATTTTAGACCTATAACCATAACAGCACCTGTTACAGCTCCACAAACCTCACCACAACGCAGTCCTCCACCAAAACCACCAGCAAATTTCATTGCTGTTTGTTCATCTATACCGTATTTTTCACAAAACGAACCAACTACTGCTTGTGCACAGTTAAACCCACCATTGCTTAACTCTAAAGCCTTACTTATTTTATCAGTCATAAATTTCACCCCTTTTTAATTTTTCTGTTTAATATATTTATCATTATATTTTCAATAAAATAATAATTATAAGTGTTATAGATTAAATTAACAGTACCTTTTTAAAAAATTCAATAAAACCATTGTCTAATGCGACACCGTCAACCTCATAATTATCGAAATCATTATAATATTTACCAGTTGGTATGCAAAGATAAACTATCTTCTCATAGAAGCAAGCTTAGTCCGTATAAAATCTTCATACTTATATTATCCTCACAATTGTCAGATTAATTTGTAGTTTTTTTATTTAACTATTTAATTTCTTTAAATAATCTTGCACTCCAAAATGACATTCCCTTACGCTTAATATAAAAATTAAAAATACTTTCATAATCCTTTGTTGCTGTACTCAATACCATTTGTGTTATTTTTTCATCCTTAAGTATATTTTCTAAATAGTCAAATAGCATTGAACCAACACCACAATTTCTATATTTTGGAGTAACATATATTTCTTCCACCTCAAAATACGGTGTTCCTTCCGGCATAATGCTTTTCATTTGCTTTGATTCAAATACTTTACCAAACAAATAGCCTATTACAGTATCGTCAACATACGCAACAAAGCATCTATTTTCATTTATATAATCTAATTCATCAGCATAAAAACCATGTGTACTTTTTTCATTCTCCCATTCTTTTGATAATTCAACTATTTCCAGTTTATCCTTTTCAGTAGCTAATCGAATATTTATTAATTCCATTAGCCTATCTCTTTCACTTTCCATATGTATTATCTCCTTATTTACATATATAGTTATTTCTTAACTCCAAAAGATATTAGTATTCCTCTTAATCTAACTATACTTAAATTATTCATATTTTCGTTAAAAAAATTGCTTATTTTATGTTCTCTTTTACAATGCGATTCAGCTTCAAATCTATCTAAACCACGGTTCATAAACCTGTCAATAGTATTTTCATCATCAATCATATAAAATCCATAACCGCAGCCAAAATCAATTATGTCTATTGCTTTATCAATTTTCCATACTTTTTCGACTAAAAATTCAATATAATCAAGATTTAATAATGATTTTCTTGTACTTTTAAGATAATCTATTTTTTTGCCCCAATATTCCGTTGTATCAGTATTAGATGGTTTATATTCTTACTCATTTATAGACTTTAACCCTAATAATTGATCTACACTAACATTGAAGCATTCAGCTATATTTGGAAGTAATGAAATATCTGGCATACATACACCATTCTCCCATTTACTAACAGTTTGAAATGAAACACCTAATTTTTCTGCAAGCTGCTTTTGACTGATAGAATTTAATTTTCTTAAATATGATATTTTTAATTTAATAGCTGCCATAGATCCTCCTAAAGTTATATTCACTAATAATATTAAAAATATTATTAGTGATAAAAGAATTTTATCATATTAAATTAGTCATAGTAATAACTTGCTATACGAAATCATTCGCTAATAGGTTGAAAGTGTGAAGAAAATTTCTTTTATAGTCTATAATAGCTTTATATCCCATTGATTATTATTTTTATAATAATAAAATTCACTCATGTTTTCATTTATAAAAATCTCGTACATTTTTCTGAAATCATTTGCTAATGGATAATTATCTATTTCATCAGCTTTTATCCAAAATACTTTTCCTTCATCTGATGATTTTAGCTCTCCTTCAAAGCAATTTGTCTTATAAAATAACACAACATATCTTGCATCATCAAGTGTTTGAAATTGCTTTATTCCGCATAATTTTAAATTACTTACAGTTAAACCTGTCTCCTCTTTAACCTCACGAATAGTTGATTCAACAAAGGATTCACCTTTGTCAACATGACCTCCCGGAAAAGTAATTCCGGGCCAATTTTTATTTAGCCTATCTTGTACTAAAATACTTCTAGTACCATTATCACTATCATCGAATATCATACACATATTTGTAAATACAGCTTGTTCCATAATATAAGTCCTCACATTTTATAATTTGTCTATAATTTAATACACTAATCAGTGGTTAGTGTTATTCTCTTTCTCTTATCGTAACTTTTATAGTGTCTCCTGGTTGTTTTCCAATTTGCTTTCTTATATCCTGTCGAATACCAATAATATGACATGGTGTTTTCATTTTTACAAGACTTCCGTCATATTCTGTACCGTCAAAGGTTGCATGCACTTTAACTCTACCTTTGCCAAACTCTGCTCTTACATCATATGGAAATTCAATATACGCTCCATCAATATCAGGTACTTTTTTTATTACAGCATCAAATTCATATACTTTTTCGTTCATAATATATCTCCTATATAGGCAATTGCCTTTAATTTTCCATCATAACTAAACTACCAACTTTACATTTAGCATAATTAGCAACTGGTGCACATTTTGCTTTAAATAGAAAAAAAATCTTTTTATCATTTATATCATTTAATGTTTCATAGTTAGCTTGACCTTTTGATATAATTAAATCAGCTTCTTCAAACTCTTTGATAAACTCTTTTGAACATAAGCTAAAAATTGTACCTTGCGCATCTGAGCCATTATCTATAACTCTAACTAAATCTGTCATTTTAACATCAATAGCATCCTTCATGGTTGCATCATTTACAATTGGTTCTTTTTTTACTACATATGTTATCTTTTCTTTTGGAAGCTCATTAATCAATAGTTTGTCAAAAACTATTTCTCCAGAATTATCACCTAAATATAATATCTTTTTACTTTTATTAGCATATTTTAATAATTCTTGTGCTGTACATCCATAAATGGTTTCACTTAAACAGTTTTTAATAATATTCTTTATTTGTTCATCACTAATATTGTCATGTGCGCTAAAATCAATGATATTACCTGCTATTGCTAATCTACAAGCAGTATCAATAGAAGATTGACTATCTTTAATAAGTTGTTCTAGTTTTAAATCTTTACATAATTCATCAGCTAAAGTATTACAATCTTCCTTTATTTTTTCATACGGGTCAACAATATTTAACTCATTATTAATATATTTGTTAATTTTTCTACCCAAGTACGGAGCGGATTCTTCAAATGTAATTTCACTAAGCTCCTTAAATAGTTTTTTTATAATTTTTTCTTGTATTAATGTATCATCGGTACACATAGTTGCAACCTTTATAATTTGTTTAGTCATACATGTTAAGCATTCGTAAGTAAGTTTCATTTTGCCTCCAATTTTTTAGTTTATATTTTATAGTATAGTTTCTTATTATCCATTTTTTTCACTTTAATAACAATTATATCAGAACAAATGTTCCTAGACAATAAAAATAAATAAATTATATATATTTTACTATATAATTACTACCTTCGCAATGCAAATGCTTGATACTTAGAAATATATGGGATATAATAATAAAAAATTTAAAATTTTAAAGGATTAACTATGAATAGTAATAATTATTATACATTAACTGACTGTTCTAAGCACATCAAACCTCGAGAAAAAGATACTCACAAGGGCACATATGGTAAGGTCGGCATAGTAGCTGGTAGCATTGGAATGACCGGTTCTGTTTGTATGGCAAGTATGTCATCTTTACGGAGTGGTAGCGGTTTAGTTTATACTGTAGTACCAAACAGTATATCTAATATTGTTTGTATTAAGTTAACAGAGTGTGTAATTAGAACTATTGGAAATTTTTCTAATTCAATAGGTTATTTTGTTAAAAATGATATACCGCATATTATGAAAGCTATTGAGGATTGTGATTGTATAGTTTTAGGTCCTGGTATGGGTACAAATGAAGAAACTAAGACTGTTGTTAATCACATTCTTATAAACTACGAAAAACCTGTTGTTTTGGATGCAGATGGGTTAAACTGCGTAAGCAAAGACGTAAGTGTATTCAACAAAAGAAAAGCACCTACAGTTATTACACCTCACCCTAAAGAATTTGAAAGATTACTAAAAAACAGTGAAATAGAATACATAGATAGAATTAATACATCTATTAAATTTTCTAATAAATATAATGTAATCACTTTATTAAAGGGCTATAATACTGTTATAACCAATGTAAATTCACAGCACCACATTAATCCAACGGGGAATCCTGGTATGGCAACTGCTGGTAGCGGTGATGTTTTATCCGGTATTATAGCATCACTAATTGGTCAAGGTATAGATGCTTTTAATGCTGCATGCTGCGGCGCATATATTCATGGTTTAGCAGGTGATTTAGCAGCTAAAGACAAAGGTGAATATGGACTAATAGCAACAGATATAATTGAATGCATACCTTATGCGATAAAAAGCGTTGTAAACTAAGGAGCACAAATTAAAAATTTTTGTCCTCCTTATGTTTTGAACAATTCATTTTACGAAGCTTATCTTTCTCATCCTATTAATTACAGCAAGTACTTCTTGTTTCCTCGGTAAATCTAAAAATCGACCACATGTAGTGAAGAAATTTGAGTATAAAACATCTACACCTTCTTTTTCAATCTCCTTATATAAATCTTCTATATTTTTATCAATATTAATATAATCATTTGATTTACTAATTTCAAGCTTTCTTATAATAAAAGCTAATGCGTTTATTTGCTCTTTAGTTATAATATCATGAAGCATTTTAATATTAATTGTTTCATCACCTATTTTAATAAAGCCAAGCTCTGATACTTCAAGACGTTCTGTGCCACTATTTTCTGGATAAGAAGTAAAACCTTTAGATAACAAAATTCGTTTATACTCCCAGCTTGTCTTTTCTATTTTCGATTTATTCTGCAAATTTATGCATAAAACTTTAGCCTTATCTGTCACATCTAGTAGCATGTAATTTTCCATCATATAAACTCTATCTGCTACAGAAAGGTACTCACTACTTCCGCCTATAACAAGTATTGTAGAAACATCTTTTTGTTTGTATAGTTCATTAACACGGTCTGTAAAAGGAATTATAGGCTCCTTTTCAATAAGTTTTTTCATAATACTATCACGTATCATAAAGTTAGTTGCACTTTTATCTTCATCAATAAGCAGAAGCTTTGAGTTTGAATTTACAGCTTCCATAATATTAGCTGCCTGTGAGGTTGAGCCAGAAGCATGCTCAGTTGAAAAATTGCTTGTATCTCCATTTGGTAACCATTTAATAAACGGTGATATGTTAACATTTTTAATACTTCTTCCATCCTCAGCAGAAATTTTAACTGCTGTTTCATCTGTAATTACAAGCTCTCTACCATCACCATTTATATGACTATATATACCTGAAGATATAGCGTCTAATACTGTACTTTTGCCCGAATATCCTCCTCCTGTGATTATAGTTACACCGCGCTTTATACCCATTCCTTTTATACCTGATATCTCAATTTCGGCCTTTTTTGGAGAAATAAATGGAATAGCTGTGTCAAGAGGTAAATCTGTACCTTTATATCGCGGTAAAATACTGCCATTAGCTATAAAGGTACAATATTCACTTTTAGTAAGCCATTGTCGTATCTCAGCTTGTTTTTTAGCTAATGAAATTGCAATATTAAGCTTATCCATATCAAACTGCATTATATAACTATCAACAGCGTTAGGCAAATCTTTAGTTAACATTTGCAGTGTCTTTTTTATATTATTATGTGGTAACTGAATTTGAAGCATAATACATATACACCTTTTAGGTTGTTTATCTATTAAGTTTTTTTCAGGAATGCTAATAGTGTTTTTTGACTTATTTATATAATATCTTCTATTTACTATATTAAAATATGACGAATTTCTTTTTAGAATTTTACCATTTGGCTCATAGATAAAGTAATGACCGTTTTCTTTATATGTTCGAGATCGGTTATCATTTAATTCATTTAGCTTCTCTATATATGGAATGAACATTCTAAGCATACAATCAGCGACAACATCTTTGAAAATATATAAATCATCTGACAAAATGATATTATCACTTTTTAATATTAAGTCTATTGGTATTTTGATTTCTACAGTAGGTTTGTCAGGAACTGTTTTATTAGTTCTTGTTATTGAGTATGCAATTTCATCATCCCAATAAGTAGAATCATTATGATATTCCGTATTTACCCCTGCAGGCATTATCATTTTGCCTTCATAAATGTCGTTATAATTTGGTGAGCTTTGATTTAATAAATAATATTTTAGTCTTTTCAAATTAAATATCTCCTTTAAAATTTGCTATACTAATCAGGATATTAGCGTTAATATATGAAAAAAAGCATACCGTAGGGTTGGTATGCTTTAATATCCATATATATTCAAGCCTAGCTTGAGGTTTTAGATATTTAAAATGACATAATAAAAAGCATACCAAAATTCGGATATGCTTATAAATTCAAAGCAAATTTAAATAATAGATTTCTATTTAAATTTCATATTACTCATCACTAATATTTATTTTACGGCATGGCGAGTAATACAATATCCGAAATATAAAGTTATTATTTTTTTCATATTAATCGCCTCCTTAAAATTTCATAATAATTTTTTATATTTAAATATTACTTTATTTTCATATAAATGTCAATAATTATTAATTATCTACTCAAGATTTTTTAAGCCATCAAACAACTCATTATATGATTTTTGTTTTTTACATCTTCCATAGGAAAATTCTTTATTCTCTCCAAACTCAAGTAAAAAACATTTAGTTAGTTCTTCAACTGTTTGCTCTAGGGAATTAAAAAACTGGGTATATGCAAATTCATGTTCAGGTGTTCCTTCTTTAAAGTTACTTACTATTAATGATTCTGTTACTTGGTCAAGCGGATATAACTTTAAATGAAATAATTCGTGTACTAATACTTCCTCTAGATTTTCCTGCTTTGGATTGCCAGTATTAAGCATTATAATAGCTTTTCTATCATCGCAATCTATTTTTAAATCCCCTGTCTTTCTCCAGTTTATATCTTCTATAAACTCTAATTTAACATCCCAAAATGGAATTATTCTTAATTTCTTGCACCAATTATCAAAAAGTCTTTGTAATTCTTCTTTGATTAACATAATATTCTATTCCTTTCTACAGTTAATTAAACAACTCTATTTATTTTTTAGGCTTAACTTTTATTTCTGCTAATTTTATAATATCATCTACTTCTTCTTTAGAAAATACACGATAATAAACCCACCCGCCTTCACCGCAAGGATATCTATTTTGCCAAGCTTCAATTGTTTTAGGAAGATAATTGCTAATATTATGTTCTATTTTTTCCTTACCTTTACCGTTTATCTGAATAAGTACAGTAAAAGCATTTTTTTCAAAAAAAAGATAGCATATATGAGTTGCTTTTTTAGAATATTTATATCCCCATCCATAATTGTTGCCAAATGGAAATTTTAATTCCTTAGTTATATCATACCTTGAATTAAGCAATGTTTCAAAATATTCTATTAACTCCATTTTATCTTTACCAATATAGCTTAGAATTTCATTTTCAGTAGGAACATTATCTTTATCAAGCATTCTCTCATACATCATTTTTCTCCTGTATTAAAATTTTTCTATTAAATCTTGGTTACTTAATACTTCAATTACTTTATCTAATAATTTTGGTTGAATTTCTGGATAAGTTAGATTTTCTGGAATTTCATCAAAAAATTCTATTTTTTCTATCTCGTAATTAGGTAATTTTTCAAAAGTTTTAATCTCGGCATAGTAAAGCATACCAAATGATTCTGAATGAAAATGATTATGTATTCTATCATTACCAATTACCGAATACACAGAAATAGGTATTATGTTATATTCAATTGCTCCTGTTTCTTCCCACAACTCACGCTTTGCAGTCTCAAATATATTTTCATTAATCTCTCTGCGTCCGCCTGGAATTTCATATGTATTCCTATTTATATTTTTACAATATACAAATTTATCATTGAATTTTGCAACTATTACAGCAAATTTTAGTAAATCATCATCTACTGTATCATAAAATTTTACTTCTATCATTATTTCTCATCTCCATAAAGTTAATTTTTCATTAGCATATCATGTCATCGCTTTTGGAGCATTTTAAAATTCTTCTAGCTCTACAAAATTTATGCCATGTTTAGTTGCTATACCACCAAATATAATATCTGTATTTTTACCGATATCAAAATAGTGTTTAAAGCAATATTTATAACCTCTTAAACTTAATGCTCTTTAATCCATTCATTTAACATATCATGCCACTTTACAGTATCATACACTTGTGGGTCAGACTGTTCTTCAAACAACAAATCTAATATATATCTTGGTTTTTTGCCTCCTATATGCATTGATTTTATACAGGATATACAATACACGCATACTTCATCACAAGGCATTGAACTTGCTCGTTCTTTCATTTTTTCGTGTACCTTTTCAACAGGCAATGAAGGGTAAAAATCATCTCCACAACAAATTGAATGTGTACCGTTATATTTTGTCTCTATAATTTTTATGTTCATCTTATCAAGCAAAGTTCTTATTGCTTTATGAACTTGTGGCTTAGTACGTATAGGACATGCATCGTGTACAGATACCTCTAAGCCTTTATAGTCTGGAAATTCACATAAATCATTTTCTGCAAGTATTTCCCACAATGATATTGTATCTATTCCTTCGTATAAATTGCTAAATCTTCTGTCGCAGCCTGCACAAGTATTAATTATAGTTGTACCACTTGGTAAATTTGGATCGTGCTTACAGCAAATAGTATGTAAATTAATTTCAGGGTATTTTTTTCTTAAAATTGTTAATATTTTTTCAGAATACTCTAGTTTATACAATAAAAGCGCGCAACCAGGATTGTAAACTATATTTTTCATAATAACCTCCATTATGCCACTTCGTGGCATCATAAATAGAGATGAAAAATCACGTTTTTTGATTTTTCCAAAGCGTGAATGTCTTTTTTCACG
>DLNM01000001.1 GCA_002479485.1 Firmicutes bacterium UBA7510
TTCACAGAAAAAAACTAGGTATAAAATTGTATTTCATACCTAGAAATAAATCTTTTCTTTTATAATTAAATTATTTTTTATTTAAATATTTATTATCTATTTTTTCAATTATTCCATTAGATATCATCTTATTAATATTTTTATTAAATAAATCAATATATTCATCTAAATTATTTTTTCTGCTAAATGCCATTCTTGCATCTGAATCTTTTTCTTCAAAATAGAACTTTTGCTTAACAACTTGTCCTTTAGAACCGTTAGTTTTAAAGTAATAGTTTGCTGTATATTCATTGGCTATAAATGTATCTATCTGACCCTTTAAAAGCTTATTATACATTGTTGCTATGTCGGCACTGTTATCCTTAATAAGTTTTCTATCATTTCTAAATTTATCATTATAGTTAAAATTTTGTACAGCGATTTTATATTTATATAAATCTTCATATTTGTTTATAGTCACATTTGACCCCTTTAATGAGTAAAAAGCATATATTGAGCTTGGTCTATATTCGTTAGAAAAATACATGTAGCTTTCTCGTTCCTTGCTATAACCAACAGTTGGAATAACATCTACTAATCCTTGTTCTAATAATTTTAAAGAACCATCCCAAGTACACGTCATAAGTTGTACATTTATATTTGACATTTTAAATGCTTCTAGTAATATATCTACATCCATGCCATTTATTGTACCATTTTCATTAAATATAGTGTATGGTGCATATGGAGATATACCAGCAATAATTGTTTTAGAATCACTAAATGTTACACTATTTGTTAATTGCAAGGATTTGATTAAATTATCCTCAATATAACCAATAGTTTTAGATAATTTATTAAAGTGCAAAATTTCATCTTTTATAGATTTTGTAACCTCAGAAGTTGCTTCCTTATTTTCTTTTATAATAGTAGATATATTGTTAACCATACCATTTATTTTATATATCCTGTCATTTAATTCATTGCTTTTGGTTGCTAAAACACTATTGTTTTCCGAATATTCTTTAGTTGAATTTTCTATATCATTTAGTTCACCAACTGATTGTCCCAATTTTTCTGATTGATCAGATATTTTGTTTAGGCTAAGATTCATAGCATTTTCAACATTTTCAGCCAATAATCCTATTTCTTTTATTATATCATCAACTTTTTTATTAACCTCAGCAGTTTGTTCAGACAGCTTCATCATTTCTTCAGCTACGACACCAAAGCCCTTGCCATTTACACCAGCCCTTGCTGCCTCTATGGATGCATTTACAGATAGTATTTTAGATTGTTTTGTTATAGCATTTACTGCTACTATTAAGCCATCTGCAGCTTTGACCTTATTTTGTAGTTCAACAGTGATATTACTGGTGTTATTAATTTCTTCACAAACTTTATTAAAAGCCTCTATAGTATTGCTTATTTCTTCTCTTTTTTGTGCTACTTTTACATATGTAGTTTTAGCATTATTAGAAAGTTTTGTAGTTTCTTCAAGTGTATTATCGGCAAAATCGCATATAACGTCTAATTCTCTAACTATATTTTCTATATTATCACTTTGTCTATCCGCCCCGCAAACTAAGTTATCAGCTTTATTACTTATGTTACAAATTTCAGTATTAATTTCATCTATAGAGTTAGATGATTCACTTAATTTTTCAATACTTTTCCTAATTATTTGATTAGCTTCTTTAGTTTCTTTCCTAGCATTATCTTGTTTTTTGCCAGTTTTAGCAAACGTTATCATTGTGTAACCTCCCAGTTTTTTAATTATTTATTATAATCCCCTTTTGCTTAACTTTCCAATTTATGACTTTATATAATTATATTTTATCAAATTTTGAATATTTTACAATATATTTATTATATCTATTACCAATATTGTTTCAATATTAGTAAAAAAATGTATAAAATATCATAGAAAAAAAAGAACCATAAAGGTTCTTTCGTCATAAAAAGCATTTAATTAATTAAAAAATCTCTTGATTTCAATTTCAGCATTTTCAATAGAGTCTGAACCATGGATGATATTCTCAGATGTTGACATTGCATAATCTCCACGTATTGTTCCTGAAACAGCTTCTTCAAATTTTGTAGCACCCATAAGAATTCTCATACCTGCTACAGCATTTTCACCTTCTACTATCATAGCTAAAACCGGACCACTTGTCATATATGTTATAATTTCAGGGAAGAAAGGTTTATCCGCTATATGTGAGTAATGCTTTCTTAGTATGTCTTCATTAAGAATCATCATTTTTATATCAACAACTTTATATCCTTTTTTCTCAATCCTACAAATAATTTCTCCTATAAGGTTACGCTTTAAGGCATCAGGTTTAAGCATTATATATGTTCTTTCCATTATAGTATAACCACCTTTGTCTAATAAGTTTGCAAATAAAACTTTGCACTCATAGAATATGCAATTTTAGGATAATTATTTATATATTGTAAATATTTTTAATGCTTATAGTTACATTATCTAAATAATATTCAGTTAATCCTTCAAATCCTGAATCAGTTGCAATTATTAAATATACTGAACCATTACTATCAGTAGTGACTGTTATTGAAGTTTCAAATCTTTTGAATTCAAAACCTTTTATAGTAGAGTTCTCTGGCTTTGATATGTTACCTAAAACTTGCATATCTTTTCCTTCTAAACTCTGTGCACCCTGATTTATGTTAAGTCTAAATACTCCAATATCATCTTTTTTATTTTCAGGCTTAATATTTACTATTCCACATTTTACACTGACTGCTTCACCAGGTGAACCACCAATTCCAAACATTCCTTTTTCAACATTTGTAGCTAATTCAAAAACAACATTAAAATTATATTCTGTATTTGGTTTTAATCCATCTATATTTTTTACATAACCCATGAACATATCATCGCTTCTATTTTGAGAGGCTATATAAAGACTACTACTTTCATCACCAATAACAGGATTTTTCTTGTACTCTGCCTTCATCTCATAAGTTTCATAATTATTATTATCATCATGATAATCTGAAAATATAGGTAAAAAACCACAATTTCCAGTTTCAAATTGATATCTCAAAATTGTCGAATATCCATGAATTGCATCCAAAACAGATTGCTCGATATATGTTCTGCCATTTGTTGTTGATAAGGGAGCAATTAAGTTATAGGTAGTTATAGGGGTAGTTATAACACTACTGTTATGCTTTGCTTTATACAACCATTTATCTTTTTTCAATACAACTATTTCCTGAGTTTTCGAATCCCATGTAACCGTATTTCCTTGAGATTCTTCATAATTTCTTAGCTGTACAAATAGCTTATCATCCAGATAAAAAGAAAACTCTGGGGATATTTCATCGGTTATAGTTGCTGCTAAAGCTGGAATTGGTGCAATTAACAACAAACATAAAGCTATACAAATTGACATGTTTCTTTTTTCATTCATAATATGATCTCCTTTCGTGATAACACAATTTTTTGCGTTTCACTAATATAGATGCAACCATATTAAGATTTTGTTGGCTTTTTTAAATGTTTTTTAAATAAATAGAAGTAATAATTAAAGTACATGTAAAGGCTGCTCCCAAAGCTATTGTCAACTTACTAACTGAAGGTGTTGAAGCTATCCCTATACCTCCCATCGATTCTGCATTTAAGTCTTTGTATAGTTTGTAAACAAATGAAGAACCTAAAATACCAATTATAATAAAGAGATTTAAATATTTTGCTCTTAATTTTGCAGCGGCATAATTGTAGGTCCACTGTACAGTGCCAATAGGCATATTAAGTAGTTTTGCAATTTCCTTATGCTTTAATCCACCAATTACTTTTAAAGTAACTATTTGTTTTTGAATGTCATTAAGCGATTTTATCATTGAATAATAGCTATCCATATCAACAAATTCATCTATATCGGAGTGTTGTATAGATATGTTTTCAATGTCATCAACATTGGCATTTTCTTTTTCTTTTCTAATCACTTGAAGAGTTTCATTTTTTACAACAGTATATAGCCAAGAAAGTTCATTTTTATGAGGAAATTTTTCAGGCTCTAAAACAAACAATTTAACCATAATATTTTGAACAACATCATAGCTTGTTGCTTCATTTTTAGAAATAGAAAAAGCTATACTGTAAATTAATCTAAAATACTCTTTATAAAACAAATCAAATGCTACAGAATCTTTTGTCTTTATATCATCAAATATATTTTTTAAACTTTCCATATTATCTACACCTCTTTACATATAATCATTTGTGAATTACAAAATCATGTATAATTTAAAAATTTATATTAATTTTGTTATTCTAAAATAATATTCTTTTTTATTTAGACGAAAAAATTTTATTAATGTTGTATAATTAATTTATTATTATAAAATATTTTATTTTTAAATCAAAATTTCATTCTATTCCGTCTAATATATAGAAGTGCACTTCAAAATTAAGGAGATAGGTTATGAACAAAAAAGAATTTGCTGCAAGCGTTGAGGCTATAAGAAATAAGCTTTATAGAACTGCTTATATGTACCTTGGCAATGAAGCAAGCGCGTATGAGGCAATAGATGAGGCTGTATATAAGGCACTTAAATCACTAAAGAACCTAAGACAGCCAGAATATTTTAATACTTGGATAACACGTATTTTGATAAATGTCTGTAAAGATGAGCTGTCAAGGATTAAAAGGCTACAGCCTGAAGAAAACATAACAATAAATATGAACAGTACAGATGAAATTGATACAGATAGCTTATCTTTAAAAGAAATAATATCTCGTCTACCAGAGGATTTAAAGGAAATTATAATTTTAAGATATTTTTCAGGATTTACACTAGCACAAACAGCTGTATCTCTAAATATGCCACAAGGAACTGTTGTAACGAAGCAAAGACGAGCACTTTCAATCCTAAAGCTGGAATTATCCGAGGAGGAAGTGTGAAGAAAAAGCACTTCACACTAAATTAATAATGACGCCGTGAAACAGCGTAATGGAGGAATAGATATGAATAGAAATGATGAATATTTAAATCTAATTAAAGAATTAGATAGCAATTCAGAAAAAATAGATAATTTATATAAAAAAGCGAATAAAAGATTAATAAAAAAGCTTGTTACCGCGGCTGTAACAGCAACTCTTAGTACCGTAGCCTCGTTACTTATATTATTTATAATACTCGTAAACAATGTAAATTCATTTGCATATGCATGTGGAAGTGTTCCTATATTAAAGGATTTAGCAAAGTTTGTTGCAATGTCACCATCCCTTAGCGCAGCAGTTGAGCATCAATATGTACAGCCTATTGAGTTATCAAAAACTCAAAATGATATAACTGCAAGCATTGAATATGTCATAGTTGATCAAAAGCAGGTTAACATATTTTACTCGTTACACACTGAAAAATACAAAGCATTAGATACAAAACCGGAAGTATTTGATAAAAATAATAAATTTTTAGAGTGCGCATTAAGCTATGGAGATTCTAATGAAACGAATGATTTAAAAATGATAACACTAGATTTTATTGATAAAAATGTGCCAGATTTTATTTCATTAAAGCTTAATGTTAAGGATATTGGGGAATATTTTAAGGAAGCTGAAATTAATGATAATAATACTGACGATGTATTGGATAGCCATAATAGAACAAATGAAGAAGAATCCGAATATTTGACTGAATTTGAATTTGATATAGAGCTTGATCCTAACTATACAGCGCAAGGTCAAACCTTAATCCTAAATAAGGAATTTGAAGTAGATGGTCAAATATTAGTATTATCAACTGTTGAAATATACCCTACTCATATGCGCATTAACTTTGCTGATAATGATAAAAACACTAAATGGCTTAAGGCATTAAATTTCCATATAAAAGATGAGAAAGGAAAAATATTTGATAAAATATCAAATGGCATTTCAGCAACTGGCAGTACCGATTCACCAATGATGGTTTCCCATAGGCTAGAAAGTAGTTTTTTTGCAAAAAGCAAAGAGTTAACACTCTTTATAGATGAAGTAACTTGGCTTGATAAGAAAGATAATACGATAAAAATAGATTTAGTTAATAATAAAAGTGATACATTCTCAGAATATTATAAACTTCACAGCACTAAAAAATATTTAAATTCATGGAAAGTAGAATTTATAGTGACATCCACTAAAGCTAATCATATGTTTAACTTATTTAATGGAACTTATTACGATGATAAAGGAAATGAATATTATATAAATAATTCCTCTACTACAAGTGGTTTGTATGACGATAAAGGTGATAATACACTCAAAGAAAACCAATTTATTCAAACCTTATATCTTACAGATTATCATGAGGACACTGTATATTTAGAGCCAGTATTTACTAGTATTTATAAAGTAGATAATCCTATAGAGATAAAAATCAAATAATTGCTTAAAACAGGCTGATTTGCAGACCAGCCTGTTTTATAAGTTTTATTAACAAATTATTTTTCACCAAATAACTTTGAGTTATAATACCCTTCTGATATGTATATAGGTGCTAAAGGGCTGTGACCTGTAATTCTGTCTTTAACTGCAAGTATAGTAATAGGAGCTTCTACATGTTTAATAAACAATGTATCATGTCCCACACATAAGCCTACTATTATATTAAATTCAGTTTTGCACTCATTAAGGTATGAAGCTTGACCTATCGGGTTGCACATAGGCTCAAATCTATCAGAATGTATTTGGTCTTCCTTATTTAACCCTAAAAATTCCTTTGATATACTACCACACTTACAACCAACAGAATGTATTTCAAAGCCGTAATGAGAAAACACCTTATATATTGTTTCCATTTCCTTTTTTAGCCCCATACAAAAAGCAAAGCCAATTTTTTTATATTCCATTCTTTTGCAAAAATCTATAATTTCTTCAATTCTAGTCATTTTGCAGTAATTTTCTTTTTCAACCAAAGCAGCTGTTTTTGCAATTTTATAATCTTCCTCATTTTTGTAAAGCTCATTAGTATTATTTACATGCTCAAACATTGATGGACAATTTTTAGGAAATTTATTGGTTTCATTTTCTCCACATGCTTTAATTTGACACATACTACATATGTTCATAATTATTTCCTCCATATAAATTTATTTTAAATATAATTATTCGTAATTACTATTTATAAGTAATCAGTTCCCCAACTTCTTTACGTTTTGGAGCTACAGGAGTTTCATTTGGATATCCCATAGCTACAAGCGCTGCAAGCTGTTGACCATCTGGTATATTAATTAATTTAGATATTTTTTCTTCATCAAAAATACCTAGAATTACGCTTCCCAATCCTTCAGCATGTGCTGCAAGGCACAAGGTTTGTGTAGCAATTCCTGCATCAAACATTTCCCAACCATCACCCTTAGAAGTAGAATAAGAGCCATCTCTTTCAAATCCAGATCGCCCATTAATAATTGTAACTAATACTAATGCTGCAGCCTTCTTTATGGTGTTACTGTTAAACTTAAAGTCACAAACACAATTATCAGCAATATCATTCATAATATCTTTGTCTTCAATTATAATATATCTAGCAATTTGAGTATTTTTCCATGATGGAGAATATCTTGCAGTGTCGATTATTTTTTCAAAGACATTATGTTCAATCTTTTCTTCTTTAAAATCTCTAATACTTCTTCTTTCTTTTATACATTCAAAAACATCCATTCTAAAATTCCTCCTTAGAATATTAATATTATAATTTAACTTAATTATTATCATGTGTTTATTATAAATATTAGCAATTAATGATATTATACCATAGTTTTACACGTTTACAATAAATCTAAATCTCCTTTGCAATTAAGTGTCTGTTACAGTGACTTAGTTACTTTCAATATTAATATTAATCTGATAAAATAATAAAAATATTAGTCAATACATAGGAGATTAAAATGTCACAGAAAACAAAAAAATTTATTAAGATTTTAGTATTTATTCTCGCAGGTTGTACAGTTGGTTACATATATTATAAGTTTTGGGGCTGTAATGGTACTTGTGCAATATCATCAAATCCTTATCGTTCAACGATTTATGGTGGAATAATTGGTGGACTTTTATCTATTGTGTTTTCAAAAGAATAGATAATTTGTTAATTAATAAAAAAACCACATTTAAGAGCATTATAAATGTGGTATATATAATATATGAATATGTAGTCTTATTTAAACTGCATATTTTTTGTCATTATATGTGCAATCTAATTATTTAATATTCTAAAATAGTGGTTTGCTTCTCTTAAAACATGGTCTGCTAGAAGAGGTAATATAATGGATCTTATATTACATTCATATATTCCTTCTGTACCTGCTGTTTTGAATTCTATATATTTTGCAGTTTCTGCAATAGTTTTATCTGTAACAGTTTCCATAGTTGCTTCTGTTGCAGCTTTAGCTTCTTCTAATAATTTTTTGTAATCATTAGCAAATGAATCAGCAGTAGTAATTAACTGTTCTTCAGTAGGATCAAGTAATCCACGAATAAATAGTGCATGTTCCATCATAATTTGATTCCAGAACATTTCTACTTGTTTCATATCCAAACTATTAATATCTAGACCATTTTGTAACATCCACACATATTGTCTATATAATTTTGCTTCACGTGTTATGTGTTCAATTAATAGTGGATAATTAGCGGTAAATAAACAACAACTTAATACGTCACTTAATATTCTTTCTTTAAAACTAATTAATCCATCTAGTAGATGTAACGCAGCCTCATTTAAACAACAAACATTAGATGCTATATCTGGTGGCATCATATGATTGCTATCACTGATTAATCTTAACTCCATAAGTGTTATATTAGTATCAATACATATTCCTGTAAGTTCCTCTGTTTTCTTTTCAGCACCTAGTGTAAAGTTTGTTACAATTTCTCCTGAGTTTAAAACTGTTGGACTTATTATACAATTACTTAATTTAACAGCATCTGATAACAGTCTTTCAAATTGTCCTTTGTACCACATCGCTTCATGAATATAGCAGCTATTCTTAGGCATAAATCCAGCTTGCAAAAATAATGAATGCTCTTTCATAATTCTAGCAAAAAACAAATGTAGCTCAAGTGATAATTTAATATAATCCTGCATATTTTTATTTTCCTTTCACATAGACTACAATATTATATGCATATTTATTGGTATTGTTAAAATATTGCAGCAACTATCTCCTAATTCTAACATAGTCACAATCATATAACATATGTCCATTTTTTAATTCTTTTATTTTTGAAAGGTTTAGTTTTTCCATAAATTTGCTTCCTTTATTTGAAACTGAAATACCAATTATTTTGTTAATTTTATTGTTTTGATTTATATATTTAATTCTATCAACAAAGCTATCAGATAAATACTTTATTACCTCTGAGCCCTGATATGTCGGATGTATTACCACAGATATAATAAAAATATTATATTTATCAGATTTATCATATTCAACTATATCCTCTGGTTGAATATCAGTGTCATGAAAATTATTATATTTATAAATACTTTCCATTAGCCTGTTAGAAATAGGAAAAAAGCAAATATACCCTATCAAATAATCTTTATCATAAATTAAAACAAAAGAATCCTTGTTTTTCGAATATCTCGCATAAATAGTATCAAAAATTCCTTGCATATCCTGCGAATAGCACAAAGAATCCAATTTCATTACATCCTTAATTAATTTCTCATCATTTTCAACATTGAATTTTACAGTATATTTCACTTACTACCTCCGTTATTCTATTTTTTTATCAATTATTATGCAACTTTTTCAACAACTAAACTCATTCTTCCAGAAAAAATTGTTATAACACTACCTTCTATGAAAAATAAACAATTATATCTAAAGTAACTAAAATTACATAAAAAATACTATGTACACACGTTGTAAAAAGTATAGCCTTTCTTTTACTTAAATAAAATACAATACCCCCTAGCATTTATTGCTAACAGATCATAAATTTTAACATTATACTACATAATAAAATATAAGTAAATATAATTTACCTTTATTGCAAAATAAAAGTTCCTTGTCGCTTAAACAAGAAACCAAATAACCTGTATTTTTTAGGAATTATACCATAATTATAAACGATATTTGATATTTCTTAATAACATATTATAGATAAAATCTGAAAATTATCCCGTAGAGCTATCCTTGAAAATAGGTAAATTTAGTGGATTAAATGTAAAATACATAAAGATATATATAATAAAAATCATTATTAAAATAGGAATAATATAATTTATTCCATTTCCATACTCATAATAATAAAATGCTAATAACTGTCCAAAGGCAATAGAAAGAAATAATATAATAATATCAACTATTAAACTTTCTACGCCCAAAGCGCCAGTATAAAAATAATACATCAAAGGTATAGATATTAATGCTACTAACAGAGATAATAAGGCACTTGTAAACCACTTGTTTTTATCAATATTATTTTTTTCACCATTTAATATATAATATAGACTCCACCATAATATTATTGGCCATACTACCATCTTTAGATGCTCCCACACGCTTTCATTTACAGGAGCAAAAAGTGCTACAAAAACACTTTGATTACTGATGTCATACAAAAAATGCATTATAGATCCAATTATAAACAAAACTGGGATACCTATTATTATCCACTTTTTTTCAGGTGATAATGTTTTATACCTCATACAATACCTCCATTTATTAATTTAATACATTTTATGTTGCAAATGCTAATTTATCACTATATAATTATTACAATTAAAAAAATTGTAAAACCTTAAGGTAAAAGATTTTACAATTTTTTATTACAAGTGACTAATTAACTATACATATTATTTTGAGACATATAATTAAAGATTTGCTCTCCATGCTCTTGCTCTTCTTTTTGAATATGATTTAGAGCATTTCTCATATCTTTATTCTTAAACTCAAATATTGATGTATTGTAGGTTGAAGATACATGTTTTTCTGTAGATAATGCATCAGTACATAAGTAACTATCATTTTTCATGTCATAATTCTGACTTGACATATTCACTTGCTGTGAAGTGTTTTGAGATTGAGTTTGAGATTGACCGCCTTGACTTGCACTCATAGTTGGAGCAGTACCACTTAGCATTTGATTAACTGTATTTAAATGCTGTTGTTCCTTTTGAGCAAGCTGTGAAAATAAGTTTTTCAATTGTGGCGCTGAAGCTTGCTGCGAATATTGATTATATTTTTCTATACAAGTCTCTTCTTCCTTTTTTAAGTCTTGTAATAAAGTAGTTTCTTTTTGTGTTAACATCATTAAATCACCTCAGAACTATCTTTACCAATTTGCATAAATTTATTACTTTATTTTGAACATAAAATTAATATTATTCTTCAATAAATCTCTTAAGCACCCTGCAAAAATAATAATATCTCCGAGATATTAACCAACCATCAGCTGATTTTTCATCTATTTTTGTTGTAGTTTTATTTATAATTTCTTCTAACCATTTATAGTCTGTATATATCATATAAAAATATTTTATTTTATCGATTATAAAAAAAGCTTCTTTTAATATATTGATGTCACCAAAAGCTTTCCACTCTCCTAGATAATTTTCTATTAAAATATCCTTATCATGAGCTGTAATTTCAAACAGCCCTATATATTAAAAATTCATTAAGCTAGATTTTTAACAGCAGTAAAAACACTAGAAATTCTATACCAAGTAGGAAAATTAACTTCTCCAGTTATAGGCATTTTAAATATTTCCTGGAATTTTTTTACTGCTGTGGCAGTGGCATCACCATAAATACCATCAACTATAACTTTTGGTATTGCCGGAAAATTATTTGATATTGCATTTAGTTGTTCTTGGATTGTCTTAACACTATCGCCTCTAGACCCAACTACCAAAGTTTGACCAGGAAATGACATCGGGATTCCTTCAACCTTTTCTGCTTGCCTTAAAATAATGTCACTACCATAATAGTTTTTAAGTATTTGTAATGCTGTATATCCACTATCACCAAGATCCTTAGAGCCCCATTGACTTAACCAGCCTTCACGTACAACTTCTCTTCCGTCTGAATATTGAGTAAATAAAGGTTGGTCAAGACCTGGTCTAGTAATATAGGTGGTAAAAACTTCATCAACAATATCTGATACTTCTTTAAAAATATTTCGTCCATAATTAAAAGCTTGATCATATGCTGTAGAACTTGTAATAGTAAAGTCATAACCTTTACTTCTATACCATTCAGTGTAAACTCTATTTAAAGTAAAAGAGATCATTGCTAGAACATTTGCTCTTATACTTTCTTTTGGCCAAGTAGCATATATTTCGCTGCATGCAACATTTTTTATATAATCTTTAAAACCTACAGTATAATTAGCTACAGTGTTATCACTAGGTGCTCCATTATGAACAATAATTATACTAGGTACTACAGGCTTAGGTAGTACTACTAAATTACTTGGAAAAGGAAGCTTTTTAACTTCCGATTCAGGTATCTTAGGAGGGAAATCTCCCCACAATACTGGATAAGGAATATATATTGAGTCATAAGTAGGCTTTAATATTACCTCCTGTATAGCTGTTGTTTCAGGATATATTTGAACATTATAAATATTAGCTTCTACATAACCAGGTAGATTAACAGAAACATTATATTGATTAAATGGTCTTGGCATATCAGGAGACATTGAGTACTCAATTGGGGGTGCAGGCAAGGTTATCAATGGTATTTGTCCTGAGCTATCTGTTTTTGTCTCCTCAATTAATATACTGTTAGTTTGATCATAAACTCTTATTAATGCATCTGGAGCAGGTTTTCCTATGCTATTTAAAAAAACACTTGTCACAAGATTTCCAAAATCGCCTGTTACATTTTGAATAAAAGGGTTATATCTATATATCATTTATTAATCACTCCTCTATGACATAGTTTATATTGGATTCCTTAATTGTAGAAAAAGTACCATACAAATTTAATCTACCGTAACCCCATTTGTTATTTGGGTATATCACACCCTCATCTCTATCACAGCCGCTAATTAAAAGTGTTCTTACAAAACTACCATCCATTGAAGCAATATGTCCTTGTACTATACCCCACTCAAGCAATAGTGCTGCTGCTCCAGCTGTAACTGCTGCTGACACAGATGTTCCTGTCATTGTTCCAACTCCTGTAGGAAAAATTCCTCTAACATTTACACCGGGTGCTACAAAATCTGGTGCTGGCCTAGGGAGTCTTGTAGGGCCCCAAGAAGATGACACAAATAGACTACCATCAAAGCTATTGTAGGCACCAACGGTAATAGATCTAAATGATGTAGCTGGATATACAATTGTATATTCTGGTACAGGCTTTAGAAACTCTATACTTGGATCAATTTGACCTGTGATTGGTAACCAAGCATAGTAATTTCCACTTACAATGGCGTCACCATAAAGTATAATGTCCCATATACCTTGTGTTACATCTTTAAACCTAAGGAAAATTATCATATTTGAATCTTTATAATACTCAACAGATACTGTCGTGTCTTCAAATAATAGCTTTTGACTATATCTACTACCTACCCTAAACGGGACTCTTGTTACAACTTCTCCCGTTGGTGAGGTTATGCTTACCGAAATTTTATCAAATGCAGGTGCAAAAATAAACATGGAGAAGGAAGTACCACCTCTTCCGTTCTTAAGACTTATTGTATCTGTAGAGCCTGTTCTAACAATATTACCTTGTGTATGATGCCTAGCATTACTCTCATTTCCTGCTGCTGCTACAACAGCATATCCTGCTCTTTGAGAAGCAAATGAAATATAATCTTCAAACATAGTATTTCCATCATGACCACTTGTATTTGACCCCATACCTATACACATTACTATTGGTAGATTTAACTCCTCAGATAAGTCAAATATAAATTTCATGCCCAAAAGACAGTCCGTAGATTCATAAAGATTAGGGTTATCATTGTCAAGTAAATACATGTCAATATAAAATTGATTTGCGCGTCTTAATTTTACTGAAACAATATATGCTTTAGGAGCTGCACCTATGTATTCATTATTTTCATTGCTTGCTGCAACAGATGCTAAAAAAGTACCATGGCCATCTTCGTCTATCGTTGGAACAATACTAAAAGGATTATCTGATTTTAATGCTTCATTGATTCGATCACTTGTATAAACTGCACCATAATGTATTGTTTCTGGTCTATCACCATCTATTGTCTGATCCCATATACCAAGTATTTTTGTTGTACCATCTTCAAATTTAAATGCATTCTTAGTATAATCTATTCCTGTATCAATAAAGCCTATTATAACATTTCTACCAGAAAGATTAAGGGAAGGTTGATTAAGTATTTGAGTTATTCCACTTACTTCATTACTTTTGCTATCAAGCGGGGATAAAATTTTTGGATAAAAATCTAAGAAATCATAACCAAGCTCTTCAAATACTTTATTAATGTATTCCTTATTTATATAAGCAACAACTACTTCATTTGCTAATTGTGTCCCCAGTCTTATGAAAGGTCTATCTTTTACAAATAACTTAAAACGATCTGTATTTATTACGTTAAAAGCTATAGTTGTTGGTAGTTTAATAAATTCATCTAGTGGCAATGCGTTTTCGTCTATCTCCATAATATGTTACCTCCGTATTTATATTGCTCCAAATAATCCATTGTATTGCTTAAGCATAATACGCCATAACCAAAAAGAGGATTAGGATACCTAACATTTCTTTGACGTGTTGCTCCTAAACGGAGAAATGCTTTTACTCTTTCTCCATAAAGAAAAGGGTCATTATTATTTACAATACCCCATTGCATCATTAGTGCAGCAGAGCCAGTTACAAATGGAGCAGCCATACTCGTTCCTGTAAATGAATCATAACCGCCTCCGATTTTTGTACTTATTATGTCAACTGCCGGAGCGGCAATATCTGGGTTGGGAAGTGCTGTATTTATATTACCTCTTCCTGAAAATTCAGCAATATTTCCTACTTTATCATTATATCCAGCTACTGTAATAACCTTTCTTGCTGTAGAAGGTATAGTTAATGTATTATTAATAGATGGGGTCGAAAAAAAGGTATCTTCAGATACTTCTTCAGTTGTAGGTAACCAAATTTCTATTTGTCCATCAACCACATTACCTGCTCTAACAATCAATTTCCAAACGCTTGCTGGTATTGTTCCTGTTCCTTCTGCAGCATGAAAATTAAAATAAATTTCTTGTGCATCCGAAAAATGGCTTGGTTGGCCGTATATTACTGTTAATACAACATTATCATGTCTAACTGTTTTCACTTGGCTTTCGATTCCAATAATTCCTGATGAACGTCCTCCGGGAAATATTATTTCAACAGTAAGTTCATCAACAAAATTTTTCCAAAATGTCATATAGAATTGACTTAATCCAGCTGAAGTAAAAAATTCAATTTCTTTTTCTTGATTAGATGTAATTATACCTTGAAAGTGATGTCCAGCTGAGGCTTCATTTCCAGTAGGAATTACTATCACGCTTTTCCAAACAGCTGCAACATCTGTGATGTAAGTTTCAAATATTGATTGCCCTCTATGTGAACCGTCATTTGTACCAAAACTAATATTTATAGCAATAGGTTTACTTAATTGTACAGCTTTATCTATTACATATTTTAATGCTCTCATTAGCTCTGTTGTTCTAGCAAATGATCTGTAACCTCTAGTTCCAATTTTTACTACTATAATATCCGATTCAGGGGCTACACCTGTATTTTCTCCATTGCTTGATCTACCATTGCCAGCTGCTATTCCTGCAACAGCAGTTCCATGTCCATTCGTATCGATAATAGGAATAACTTGAAAAGGAAATGCATTAGCAATAGCAACGTTAATTTCTTCATTATTATATTCTGCACCACTAGAGAAACCTTCTGGAGGACTCCCATCAGCAGTTTGATCCCATATATATAGTATTCTGCTAGTTCCATCCTCGTTTGTAAAATCCTTATGAGTAAAATCAATCCCTGAATCGATTACCGCAACTATAACATCTTTCCCTCTCAAATTGAAATAATCTTTATCTTGGACAGATTTAATACAGGTAGTAAGAAGGTTATAGGATGTCTCAAAATGAAGACTTTTAGGCAGTTCAATGCTTTCTATTTGAGGATGTGAATAAAGTTTTGGCAATTTGTCCCTGCTTAAGGTTATAATTGCATAATTTGCATAGAGAACTTCTACTTCTACATCGAGATCTTCTCTAATTTTATTTGCATCTCCGCTAAATTTTGCAATAACCTCAATAATATTTGTTGTACCTTCCAATAATTCAGTATATTCATTTCCCTTAACATTTCTTAAAGCAAGGGCTTCCTCATTTAAGTAATCATTATTAAGTGTATTTCTACTATTCAAAAAATTCACTCCTATGCTAATAATAAGAAGCTATATTTTTAATTTTTATAGGTTTATATATCCAACCATTTTTGCCTTTAATATAACCCTCAAGTGTATTGTTATTTGTTTGTTTTATAAAGTACCAAAAACTTTTTTCATTTTTAAGCCAAATAAAAACAATTGTTTCTCTTAAATTAAATAAGGTGTGTAGATATTTTTTCATTATTTCATGACAGCATACTGGATCATATTTTAGAACTGACTCATATTTGTTATCATTTTCTTTATTCATAAGTTATCACCATCCAATCAAAAATTTATATATTTATATATATGTGAATATTAAAATACATATGCAATATTAAATGTATATTAATGTTTTTTTATGTTATACAAGTAGATAATTGTAGTTTATGTATTTATCCAATTACATAAAATAAATAAAAGGAATGTATCATATCTTTTAATATATGATATATTCCTTGTCTTGTTTAACAATTAAATCTACAAAATATATATTCTTATAAATGTAATATTTTTATTTATGAGTAGCCTCATAAAATCTATAAACATCATATTCTTGCTTGTTAATAGAATTATCTAAAAATTCTTTATAACTATCTCCACATATTTCTCCGACAATATCGATTAAATCCTGTGATGTAGCATTAGTGAACCTAAAGTCTTCATAAAGCTTTCTAAAAACTTCTACAAACTTTTCATTTCCAACCTGTTTTCTTAAATCTTCAAGAACTACATAACCTAAGCACAAAGTATGGCTATAGCTATCAGAGTCTTGAAAACTTTCTACTGATTTATTTATCGGATATAAAGCCATATCCATATAATTCTTCCTCGTTATTAGCGAATAAACAGTTTCAGGATTTTCAGAGCCGAATAGGAATTCAAAAAATAAATTTGTCCAACAAACTGCCAACGATTCATCCATAAAAGCTTCATCATATGAATTATTTCCTACAACATTAAACCACCATTGATGTATTAATTCATGAATTATTGTATCGTCAAGCCAATTTACTTTTCTAGCGTTGATATTCGTGTTTGTATCATCATTATAAGCCGCCATGTTTATTACAGTAGGATACTCCATACTTATAGTATCCATAGGGCTCTCAACTATATCAAGTTCATTAAAAGGGTACTTTCCTACTGCTTTTGTCATGAAATCAATACCCTCTTTCAAATAATTTATCATTCTTTGATTTGTAGCTTCATGACCTGCAAAATAGTATGTATTCACCGTAATTCCTTGCATATCTACAGTTTTACATTCATAATCTGGCGAAGCAAAGAAAATAAAATCCTTTACATTGCTTTCTTTAGCATTGATAGTTTTTAAACCATTATCAGCATTTTCTGTTTCAACCTCAACTCCTGTTGCTACTACGACATAATCCTTCGGGACTGTAATATTTACATTATAATCATTATAGTATCCATAGTTGGATTCACCAATATAGTAATATGGTCTTTCGTCCCAACCATTTGTTTCAACATTGTAATAGCAAACTATAGGGTACCAATAAACTAATGAATATGTATTTTCATAATAACTCATTCTTTCTACAGAGCTTGGTATAGTTAAATCAAATTCAATTATTATATCAAGCTTTTCATTTTTCTTTAATATATCAGGTAGTTCAAACTTAAGTATTTCATTATCTTGAGTAAAGCTAATACTTTTTGAATTTATATCAACTAAGCTTATTGCTATATTTCCATAATAATTATTTATAATACTACTTTCGACTTGTGTTACATATACACCATCGTCACTATAGTAATCCGGATAAAGATGTAATGCTAAGTCATTTAAATCTGCTCCTGTGTTATTAACATAATTAATTGTTTGCCTGCAACTAAGTACTTTTTTTTCAGTATCCAAAAAACAAACAATATTGTACATTGAGCGATTGTTAGTATCAACATATTGAATTTCATTAACGGGATTATTTTCAATATAATCAGAAAGTAGTATATCATTCTCTATATACTTATCATTTTTTTCACCTGTTTCATTAGAAGCTAAAACTTCATTACTTTTATCTCCGCTATTATTTGTTGAACTAACATTTGCATTAATCGGACTATTTGCATAATTTTCATTAGAACATGAACAAAATGAAATTAATAAAACTAGAATTAATAAAAAAGAAATAATTTTTTTAAATGAACCCATAAATAAATACCTACATTCAAATTATAATAAAATATGTTAGTTTAATTACTCTTTAGAAGAATCCTTCAAATTGTATTTTTCTATAATATTGTATATAAAACTCTCGTCAAAATTTTGATTAATCTTATAGTCATGGCTAAAGTTTTCTTTATAATCTGTATCTAAACTACATCTAACAGAAATGCTGTTCGAATCATCAATATATATATCTATATTATCAGCCTTTTGCTCTTTTAATGTATAATTCTCTTTTTTTTGAGTTATATAATAATTAGCCGTAATATAAATGCTATAACGTTTATTAAGTTCTTTTCCTTCGTCCTCATAATTTTTTTGATAGATTTTTATAGGCTTTAAGTTTTTAAAATAATTTAATACTTCTACTATTAGTTCCTTATCGTCTAAATTGTAAAATTTATAATCTTCATTATCTGATATTGTAAAAGAAATACTATATTCAGTATAATTTTCGTTAGATATAAAATCTTCTAATAACTTACTTAAATCTTTGCCATTATTGTATTTTATTATATTAGAGACAAAAATTAATAGCATTAATAACACTAAAAAAATTTTAGCAACATTAACCTTTTTAAACATATATACCTCCCAAATATAAACAAGTACTTTAATTAATAAAATTATTATACCATATTTTACCACAACAATTCAAGTTTATAACAGTTAATCTATTTTCTTATTTAATAGTTTGGCAATACATGTTACAATACAATAGAAGCAAAATTCTAATAACATTATAAAATTTAGTAAAGTGAGGATTAGAAATGGACTATATTAAATTACTTGAAAATGCACGTAGTTGCATTGGAGCATATTGCAAAGCATGTCCGACGTGCAATGGAATTGCCTGTAAGAACTTAATGCCAGGCCCTGGTTCTAAAGGTGTCGGCGATACAGCGATAAGAAATTATCAAAAGTGGCAGGAAATCCGTATTAATATGGATACAATTCACGACAATAGACCAGTTAATACAAATGTAGAAATTTTTAGCAAGAATTTGAAAATGCCTGTTTTTGCAGGCCCTATAGGTGCTGTGAATCTTCATTATGGCGATAAATATACAGACCAACAATATAATGACATACTTGTTAGAGCTTGTAGTAATAACGGAATACTAGCCTTTACTGGTGATGGAATAAATCCTCAGGTTATGATAGAAGCGACCTCAGCTATAAGAAAACACAATGGCAATGGCATACCAACAGTTAAGCCTTGGAACATCGATACAATTAAAGAAAAATTAGAGCTTGTAAAGAAATCAAATGCATTCGCAGTCTCTATGGATATAGATGCAGCTGGCTTGCCATTTTTAAAAAATCAAACACCTCCAGCTGGCAGTAAGTCAGTTGAAGAGCTAAAAGAAATTATACAAATGATAGATGTACCATTTATCATTAAAGGAATAATGACTGTAAATGGCGCAATCAAAGCGAAACAAGCAGGTGCAAAAGGAATAGTTGTATCTAATCACGGCGGCAGAGTTTTAGACCAATGTCCATCTACAGTTGAAGTCTTAGAGGACATAGTAAATGCGGTTGGTAATGATATGAAAATATTTGTTGATGGCGGTATACGTACTGGAACTGATATATTCAAGGCATTAGCACTTGGTGCAGATGCAGTAATAATCGCACGTCCATTTGTAACTGCTGTATATGGTGGTGAAGATGAAGGTGTTTTAACTTATATAAACAAACTAGAATCAGAGCTAAAAGATACAATGTCAATGTGTGGAGCTTATGAAATTAAAGATATAAATAAGGATATGTTATATTTAAAATAAATAAAAGATAATAGGGATGGTGCATTTTGTCAACATTTTGCTACTATCCCTATAATTTAAAAGTCTTTTTTTTTCCAAGTAGTCCATGTAACTATAGGCTCAAAACCAATATCGTGATAAAATTTGTTAGAGCCTCCTGTCATATGAGTAGCCCCTAAAGGAAGTGTTCTACGATACATAAAAGCAGGATTTCTGAAATTATGTTCTTGACATAATTATTAAAGATGAGTATACTATACAAAATAAATATTCAAGCAATGATAAGGAATAGTATGTATTATTTAATTTTTAGAGAGAAGATGTTTGGTGAAAATCTTTATGAAATAATATAGAAGGCGTCTTTGAGCTTTTGGATTGAAAAGATAATTCTGATTAGATTCCAACGGAACTTCTACCGTTAAAAAGAAACAGCATAAAGAAGAAATTCATGTGCTGGCAGAGTGCAGAAGTAATTCTGAATTTAGGTGGTACCACGGAAATTTGTTTATTAATAAGATTTTTCGCCCTAAGCAATAGTAGCTTAGGGCTTTTTTATTTCCCATGAAAATTATTAGGAGGATTTTATATGAAAAGTGTAACGATGGACGAATTAATAACTTACTGTAATAGGTATGGATTTATATTTCAAGGCAGTGAAATATATGGAGGCTTGGCAAACACATGGGATTATGGACCATTAGGTACAAGACTAAAAAATAACATTAAAGATGCATGGAGGTATTTCTTTATTCAAAAAAGAAAAAATAGTTATGAATTAGACTCTGATATACTCATGAATCCAACAGTATGGAAAGCTAGTGGACATTTAGATGGATTTTCCGATCCGTTACTTGATTGTAAGGAATGTAAAACAAGACATAGAGCAGACAACTTAATAAACGATTTTGATGTATACGCTAACGCAGACGCAATGAATCACGAAGAAATGGTTGCCTATATTAAAAAGTACAGCATACCTTGCCCGAAATGCGGAAAGTCTAATTTTACAGATTTAAGACAATTTAACCTAATGTTTGAAACAAAAAGAGGAGTTATTGATGATTCTTCAAGTAAAATCTATTTGAGGCCAGAAAATGCGCAAGGAGAGTATGTAAATTTTCTTAATGTTTTAAGAACAATGAGAACAAAATTACCTTTTAGTATTGGACAGATTGGAAAAGCATTTAGAAATGAAATAACTCCCGGAAACTTTATATTCAGAACTATAGAATTTGAACAAATGGAATATCAAACATTCTGTAAAAAAGGCGATGACGAGAAATTATATGAATATTTCAAGCAGTATGGTTTGGAGTTTTTTAAATTTATTGGTCTTTCAGCAGAACATATGCGCTATCGTGATCATGACAAACTAGTTTTTTACGCTAAAGCAGCGTGTGATATTGAATATTTGTTTCCATTTGGATGGGGAGAAATAAATGGTACTCATAATAGAACAGATTATGACTTATCAAGACACCAACAGTTTTCAGGAAAATCTCTTGAGTACCTTGATACCGAAACAAATGAGAAGTTTATACCTTATGTCATTGAATCCACCTATGGTTTAGGCAGACTGATATTAGCTGTACTTTATGAATGTCTTGAGGAAGAAGCATTAGAAGGCGGAGAAACAAGACAGGTATTACGAATTAAGGAATCATTAGCGCCAATAAAAGTCAATGTTTTGCCATTAATCAAGAAAAGACATGCAGTTAAAGCACAAAGCATTTACGAAGAGTTATCCATGCATTTAATGACATCCTACGATGAGGCTGGAAACATTGGAAGGCGTTACAGACGTGGAGATGCAATAGGTACACCTTATGCAGTAACAATAGATGATGATACGTTAGATAACAATATGGTAACAGTCAGATACCGTGACTCAATGAATCAAGAAAAGGTTAATGTTGATGATCTCGTAGAGTTTTTGTTGAAGAAGTGCAGAATCAGCAGATAATGTATCCTATTAAAATCCCATGCAGGTTGCATTTATATTTTTGCTAGCTATTCTGCATGGGATAAAAGCTTGTGCAAAACTTCTATTTGAGCATTAGGCATTCCTTCAGGCCAACATCCAACTTTAAAAAACCATAATCAGATACTTCTGGACTCTCTTTAAATTCTCCCTCTAAATATGAACATTTAATATATATATCAATCCTATGAGGTTTACTATTATATATTGAAGCTATTATTTTCTCAGACTTAATCTTCATTGATGTTTCTTCATAAACTTCTCTAACTATTCCCTCTTCAGGTGATTCATATTCCATCCACCCTCCAGGTATTCCCCATGGTAAATCTCTATAAGTATGTTTTAACAATAGTATTTCATTTTTATCATTCATAACAATTCCTTGTACTGCAACTAAAAATTTTTTATTAAAAAAACAAACAATTTTCTTTTTTAAAGATAGAGGTATAGGAATATTTTTATAAATTTTTATAATTAGAGATTCAGGTATAATTTTTTCTAATAGATTTTTCATTATTCAACCACTTTCTAGCATTAATACACGTCCAGATTACATATTTTATTTTATTAGTACAGTATAAATTGATATTATATATACACTAAATATGTTTGTCAATAATACAATTTCAAGAGCTGATGCACTTTTAAGGAGATAATTATATAAAATAGAATAAATTGCATAATGTTTGTTCTTATAGTATGATAAATAATGATATATAATTTGCAGATGAAATTAGGAGGTCTAATGAAGACTATAGTCATTTATAAATCTAAAACTGGTTTTACAAAAAAATACGCTGAATGGATTGCTGAGGAACTTGAATGTAATATTTCTAATTTTGAAGATTTTTCTCAATCCTCTATTTCGGATTATGATTTTGTTATATACGGAAGCCGTATTCATGCTGGAAAAGTTGATGGATTAAAAAAGGTAAAAGCATTATTTGCAGATAATATAAATACAATGCTTGTTGTATTTGCAACAGGGGCCACACCTTCAGCAGCAGAAGATGTTATTAATACAATTTGGCAAGCAAGCTTTTCAGAGGAAGAGTTAAATGTTATTCCACATTTTTATATGCAGAGCGGATTAAATTATAGTAAAATGGGAGTTGGAGATTATCTAATTATGAAAGCTCTTGCCAAAATGTTGAGTAGTAAAAAAGACAAAAATTCGGAAGAAGCAGGATGTGAGCAAGCGATTGGAAGCTCTTACGACATTTCTTCTCGTGAATATATTGCACCCTTAATTCAATTTATACAAAAACAAGCTTTAAATAAATGAATTAATACAGATTGACCAGAAAATATAATTATTTTTTAAATTTATAACATTACTGTTAAATTATAACATTGACATAACAACAAAAAATATGCTAAACTCACTGCACTTATTAATTAATATATTACGCCAAATAAAATTTTACGTAATAAAAAGCAAGGGGAGGTAGCATAACAATGAAAACGTTTCAATTTAGAAGCAATAAAAAATTTGTTCTTATCGGACTTATTTTTATTGTAGCAGCATTAATTATTCCTAATGTTGCCTTAGGTTCAACTGGAGAAGTAGAGCATCAAAGCAATATTTACGCAACAGCATGGTCATTACTTCCACCAGTTATAGCTATTATACTAGCATTCTTTACTAAGGAAGTTTATTCTTCGCTTTTTGCCGGAGTTCTTGTAGGAGCAATATTGTACGCTAATTATGATATAATGTTTGCCCTTGAATCAATGATTACCATAATAAGTGGTGAATTAGGCGCAAATGGTGGGCTTGTTGTTTTTCTAGTTGAACTCGGTATCATAGTAGCAATGATGCAATTGTCTGGATGTACTTCAGTTTTTGCAGACTGGGCATCAAAAAGAATAAAAACAAAAAGAGGAGCACTTCTTGCAACAACAGGTTTAGGACTTTTATTTTTCATAGACGATTATTTTAACTGTTTAACGACAGGGAATATAATGAGACCTGTAACTGATAAACACAAAATATCACGTGCAAGACTTGCGTACAATATCGACTGTACTGCGGCACCTATTTGTATTATAGCACCTATTTCAAGTTGGGCTGCTGCCGTTTCATCATACATACCAGCCGAAACTGGTATAGACGGTTTTATGGTTTTCGTTCGAGCTATTCCTTTTAACTATTACGCACTTCTTACAATTTGTATGTTATTTACTCTTGCGATTCTGAAATTTGATTTTGGTCCTATGAGAAAATATGAGCGTATGGCTATTGAAAACGGAGATATCTACGGAGGCACAGGGGATTTATATGCTGACGTTGCAAAACCAGTTGACAACCCTAATGGCAAAGTAATAGATATGATTTTACCAGTAATAGTATTGGTTATAGGCTGCGTTATAGGACTTCTATATACTGGAGGATTCTTTGCTGGAGCAAATGTTATTGAAGCATTTAGTAACTGTGACGCATTCTTAGGTCTTCCAATAGGTGGCTTCTTCGCATTAATATTTACAATCGTATTATACTTGGTACGTAAGGTTATTACTCCGAAAGAATTTACAGACTGTATAACTAATGGCGTGCACTTAATGGTACCTGCAATGCTTATTCTAGTTTTCTCTTGGGCACTTAGTACTGTATGTCGTTCTAACTTAGGAGCTACTGAATTCGTAAAAGAATTTGTGGAAAACACATCATTTAATATGAACTTTTTACCATTTATCCTTTATGTAATAGGAACTGTAATTTCCTTTGCAACAGGAACAGCATGGGGAACATTCGGAATTCTTATACCTATGGTTATAGCTATATTTGGTGAAATTAATACTTTATCACTTATATGTATAGCAGGTGCATTAGCAGGATCTGTTACAGGCGACCACTGTTCACCTATTTCAGAAACAGCAATCATGTCATCAACTGCAGCGCAAGTTGACTTTATGCAGCATGTAATTACCCAGTTACCTTATGCAATGTTTGTTGCAGCAATGTCAGGTATAGGATTCCTTCTAGCAGGATTTATCCAAAATGCAGCTATAGTTCTTGCAATTATGATAGTATTAATGGTTTCTGTACTTATAATTATAAAAAAACTCACAGAACGAAAAAATAGAAAATTCAGCTAATAATATATTACTCCGTGAATGCTAAATAACTCATTCACGGAGTTTTTATTTAGGTGTGAAAACTATCTATCCTAGTCCTAAAGCAATGCGACCATACTGGGATATAACCTGCCCGAACTGCTACATGTTGTGATATTACGTTACTACAATCTGTACTGTAATAAGGGATATACCCACGATTTAATATTTCAAGCGTTAACATATTTACAAGAACAGCTGCAAGTCCATTACCACGGTACTTTAATAAAACATCAACTCCGATTTGCCACATAGTCTTGCAGTCATCACTCGCACTTGCTATTCCAACAGTCTCACCCTTATATTTTGCTAAAGTGACTAACACTTCAGGGTGTTGGCTATTGAAATTATATTGTAAAGCATAGTTAAAATTATTAAATTCGTAAAGATTGTGAATGCTAGACTTTTCCAAAATCTCATATTCAAAGCCCTTGGGAGCATCCAAAATAGATATTTACTACTACTCCATTTCCCATTGTCACCATTTCCAAACGAGGTGTTACCCATGGAAAAGGTCGCCTACCTTCGTTCTTCTTTGCTTCTGTAAATATAAAACCATCTTTCAAAAAATCATCTGGAGAACAATTATAGTCAATAGCAAGTTGATTATATACACAATCCATCATATATTTTTTACTTATCATAAAACATTACCCCTATATCTACTGTATCAATTCATTTAAACAACTTATTAGTACATCAGGTTTATCAATATATACCTCATGGTCACTACCATCTGCAATAACTAATTTACCTTGTGGTGAGAGTTTTGATAACCCAATTTGAAGCTCTCTCCATACATTTTCGTATCTAACAGCTTCCTCTCTAGGTATGTCAAATTTTACGAATGCCTCAACTGAAACGTCTTTATCTCTTGCAATAACTACAAGAGGTATATTAGGGAACTCTACTATACTTTTTATATCATTTGCACTAGCTTCAAAATTACCAAACTCATTGCCTATAATCATTTTACCTTCTTTTAAATAATTTTTAGACATTTTTTCTATAGAAATAATATCATTTAAAATTGGATTATCTAATTCATAAAGCTTTTTCCAATTAAATGATGTAGAGTCAATAAGCATAACTGCCTTTAACATTTCTGGATACATCTTAGAAAATTGTATAGTACACAATCCTCCAAAAGAATGACCAATCATTATAAATTTATCTATCTTCAACTGTACAAGTAAACTATGTAATTCACTGGCAATATTTCTTGTTGTCCTTTCACAATGCGGTTCACTGCTTTTTCCATATCCAAGCCTATGATAAACGAGTATCCTAAAATCTTTTTTTAATATATCAATTACATTTAACCAATCATACCAAAGACAGCCTATACCAAGTTCTATGACAATTGTATTATCACCATAACCAAAAATTTCATATTCAAATTTGTTAATCACAAATACCACCTTTCACCCTTTTATTTTATATACAAATTAACATAATATAAAGTCACGTACCTACTGCTTATACAAAAATTATACTATATATTACCATAACGCTCAATGATAATATATATTTACTTTATAAAAAACATTTTTCTAAGATGCTTCACTAAAGCTCATACATTTTTCATCCTCATCTATTTTAAATTTTACTATATTTTACTATATTTTACTATATTACAAAACTTATTAATACCATCATCAATTGCATAAAAAACGAATTAGTATCAATATTTAACTTGAAAATTGAATAATATGTGAGATAATGTAATTGATATTGATTTTATAAAGGAAGTGTAGATTATGAGATTGTGCATTGCTTTAACTCTATGCAAAGTCATTGGATAGAGCTTGCATAGAGAAATAATAAATCTATCAACTTTGACTTTGCAAACTGTTATTATTTCATAAATTAGAGGAGCAAAGTTAAAATGAAAATAAAAGAAAAAGAATTAAAAACATTTTATATATTTTTGTTAAGCCAATTTGTATCTCAATTTGGAAGTAGATTAACAAGCTATGGCTTAATTTTATGGGCTTATAATCAAAGTGGAAGTGTACTTTCCATAGCACTACTTTCAGTTTCATACTTATTACCTGAGATACTATTAAATTTTATAGCAGGTAGCATAAGTGATAGATGGAACAAAAAATCTATTATGTTGATATCTGATTGTATTGCAGCAGTGTCATCTTGCTTTATTATTTTCTTGTTGATAACACAAAATATGAAAATAGAATATCTGTACATTATAAACATTATTCTGGGTATAACTGATGCTTTTCAGATTCCAGCATCAGAAGTCACTATATCCTTAATTGTTTCTAAGGATGACTATATAAAAACAAGTGGTATGCAATCATTCTGTAAATCATTTATAGATATTTTTTATCCTGTCATAGCAACAGTTATCTATGCAATTGGTGGACTAGAAGCAATAGTTAGTATAGATTTATTTACATTTGCATTTGCCTTTGTAACATTGGCTGTATTTATAAAAATACCAGAAATGCAGCATAATTCAGCTGAACAAGAATCAATATGGCAAAAGTGTGTATCAGGAATAAAATACATAAAACAAGAATGTGGTATCAAAGAGTTAATACTATTTATGGCTTTCGTAAATCTTATAGCAGCCATATATACAACAAATCTAGCCCCAATGATACTATCTAGAACAATTAACAATAGAATACAACTAGGTATAGTCAATACTTCAATTGGAATAGCAGGGTTGGTTGGAAGTCTAATAGTTGCAAGAATGAAAAATGTAAAAAATAAAGTACCGCTAATTTTAAACATAATGACATTTTCCTTCCTAATTTGTAACATCATGCTAGGAATAGGAAGAAACTATTATATTTGGACAATAGCTGTATTCTTAGGAAACTCACTAATTCCAGTATTAATGGCAAATGTAACCTACATTATGAGAACCCGCGTCCCTATACATATGCAAGGGCGTGTATTCTCTGCAAGAAACACACTACAATATGCGGTAATACCAATCGGAAACCTTCTAGGAGGAATCCTATCTGACAAAGTGTTTGAGCCACTTATGTTAGAACCTTCTAAGTGGTCAATTTTTTTTGAGATACTTGTGGGAAGTGGTAATGGAAGTGGAATAGCACTATTATATGTTTGCTTAGGTATAGCAGGAGTTTTAGGATGTTGGTCATTTGGAAAAAATAAGAAGTTTAGAATGTTAGATGATAATTAATACAAAAAACGATAAAGAAAGTCTTTTTATAGACTTTCTTTTATATTATTATTAATATTAAACTGCAACAACACATCCATAACTTTTCTTAAATTACTTTTTATATCTCCATCTAATTCACTATCTAATATCTTGCTAATATTTATCCACTTATAATTACTATGCTCAAATGATAATTTTAATTTTCTGTCATCTTTACATCTACATAAAAACGACATTCCTACTACTTGCTCATTGTTCTCTATCCACTTCCATGAGTATATATATCTTAAAATATCTATATCTAAATTTACTTCTTCTTTTATTTCTCTAGCTAATGATTCCTCTGGCAATTCTCCAAACTCAACCAAACCACCAGGAAACTCCCACATATTTTCGTGTCTTCCACCTTCAGCTCTTTGAATAATGAGAATTTGATTATGTTGATTTAATACTATACCTTTTGTAGCTACATAAAATTTATTCATAACTGACCTCCTGTCATAGGGATGGAGCTTTCTGTCAACACTATGCTCCGTTCCCTATATTGTCATACCAAAAACATGGTATACTGAATTATCATTATTTTTTTCAACTTTTTCATAGTAGATTGTCTTTTCATCAAAAGTACATTCTATATAACAACCTTCTATACCATTATAATCATATATTTTTATATACAAATTTTTACTATGTAAATATCCTTTATAAGTTTGTGTTGGTTCTCCTATATCTTTAGGAAGTTTTCTAACAACCTTTGTGTTTTTAGGAATCCAACTTATAACAAGATACCTAATGTTATTACTATCATACATAACAGTATTTACATTACATATATAAAAATGTGTATTAATTAATGCATAATTCATACTATCTTGATGTAATGAAAACAAATCTTCAGTGGGCATTAATGCTATAGCTAAATCATACAATAATTTATTAGATACATGAATACCCATGCCACCATCAAAAGAAATAGATATATTTTTTTCTTCACCATTTTCATAATAAAAATTATATGTGTAAAGTGGGATATAGGCTAACGTAAAACCTGGCTCAAAACAATTCAAATCTGTTATAATTTTAATACCTTTAATAAAAAGTGGATGATAAGTAATATCTAAAGTCATACCATTATAATCTGTTAAAGTAATTTTATCCCACTCAGCTTCTTCCACCCATTTATAGGTTTCTTTATTTTTTAGCTTTTGATTATATGATAAGCTATTAAATTTACTTAAGTTTTTAATTTCAATATCTTTACTTTCGATTTGTTCCTCTAACTCTGTAGCTTTATTCCCTTCTACCTTTAAATTTTCTTCCAATTGCTCTATTGTGTCATTTAGTACAGCAATACTATCCTTGCTTTTATTATAATAATTAATAAAAAATACATAAGCTATGATGAAAATTACTATAAAAGAGCATATTAGAAAAATAAATTTTTTAATGCCCATAATGAATATCCCCCTAATTTTTGTAACAATATAAGAATCTAACCACTCATTCTATTAATTAAATTTAGTTGACACTTTGCTCCATCCCAATTGTCATCAAATATTTTTCATAATAACTTTTATTAATGCATATACATTATTATTCTTAATAGCTTCTTCATCATTAATACATACCGTTTCAAAATACCAATATTATAAGTGTTCAGGTTAATACTTATTTTGCAATAGCACTAAATATTAAAATCTTCTGATTTAAAATTACTGTAATAACGTCCTTTAGCTGCTGTAAATTTTAAAACACAGTAATCCGGATCTGTTACACCCTCGTGATAATATTGAGTATCGCCATCACGCCAGATACGTTCTTTAGCTTCGATTGTCTCTAAAACTTCAACCGTACCAACCAAGCTAGCACCACGAAAAAAGCGCTTGTCAACAAAATATATACTTGCTTTAGGGTTTCCTCTAAAAAACTTCACTTTATTTGAAGAAGTATTTGTAGAAAACCAAAATGTTTTTATTCCTTCTTGTTCTCTTGGTTGGAGCATAGCTTTTGTGATAGGATACCCCTCTTCATCAACATAACATATTTGTGTTAGTGTAGCTTTGTCAATTAAATTGCCTATTGTTTTTTCCATATCTCTGATCATTTTGTATACCTCCTATTATATAAATAATTTTCACAACCTATATATTTCAATCAGATTTAACACTTTAAAATGCGTTCGTATTGATCTTAAAGTTGTTCTCTGAAATGATATAACTCTTTCAGTAAGTCATCTATTTCAAACCAATGGTCTGTAATCCATAATATTTCATCTCTATACAATGTAGCTTTACAAAAGTCCATTGTAAAACATTCAGGTTGCACCCACCATAATATTTCTATGCACCACGAAATACGTAAAGCATCTACAACATTTGATAAAGTCAACGGTAAGTGCTGTGAATATCCTTTTATGAATGCATTGATTCTTTTAATATCAAGTTGATTATCATTTAAGGCAAAAGATAGAATTGCTCTACCAATATCATGCCAAACAAAGCTATAACAGTTTCGATCAAAATCAATAATTGCCACTACCCCATTTTTATCAAATAATATGTTATCAGGTGTAAAATCTTCGTGAGTAATCCCTTTAGGAATCTTATCAAAAAAATCTTCCTTAAGCTGACTTAATATGGGTTCTTGTGCAATTACAGCTTGTTGATATTCAAGAGGCATATCTAAAGAAATATTCTTCTTGCGGTTATTATAGTTATCCCATAATGAGTTAATTATTTGTCTGCTGTCTATTGGAAATCCTTTGATAGTATTTTCTTGCAGCTTAGAAAAAGCCTTATGCATTAATGCACACTCACTACCAAGGCTCTGCATTTGAGTTGTAGATATAGTTTTATTTGTTTCGTTATTACCTAAGCAATAATCCATAACCATATACATTGTTTCGTCATTTAAGATACGAATCACTTTATTATCATATTGATAAATATATGGGCATATTACACCGTCTTTTCCAAGGATTAATTGTCGTTGCAAAGCTGATTCAATAGAATTTATCTGATTTCGACTAAACCTCTTGTTACTATATTGCTTAACGAGTAATTTACCTTTTTCAGTATCAATCTTCCATAACTTGTTCAACCAACCACCTGCAATAGGAGTTACGCTATTGCAAGTTATCCCATAACTGTTTTTCAAATCAGTTAATATACTTTTATCCATATAATCACCATCCATAAAAACATAATATAAATAATCTACAATAGCTAAGTATCAATTTCTATGGCTCTTGCCATATAAAATTTCATTTGCCCATTCAAGATCCATACTATCCATAACTACCCAGGCAGGATAATAACCGCATTTTTGCAATACACCCCTTGATCGAATATTAGACCAAGACGTTAATGCATAAGGTATTAAATTTTGATTTAATAATTCATTTGTTGCAAGCGTCGTTAGGGCTGTTGCAATACCAAATCTACGATATTCAGGCAACACTTCTACACCTAATTCATATATTTTTTCATCTTGTTTGTCCGCAGGAGTAACACCAATGATTCTTTCTTTATCATAAGCAATAAACAAATGCTCTGTTTCCTTTTTTATTGAAGTAAAACTTTGTATTTCTTGAATCAAATCATCATTGGCTAAAGCAAATAATTCATTTTTAGTATAATACTTAATGTCATAATTTATTTCTTTGTCTATTCTTTTGTACGATAAATCTGGCAACATTCCTTGACCGCAACAAATTGAAAATCCATTATTAAATAACTTTTTTGAAATTTCTATCATTTGAATACCATCAAAACATCGAAACCCTTCTTGCATTAACAAAAATGACTTGCACCAATCATACATAATTTTATCAACACTTGCAACAGCGCTGTTTCCAAAACAACACATTTTAAAGAACTGCTGTGAAGTATCACTTTTTAATATAACAATATTTTCATTTTTTAAGAAGTCATCTGCATCACATAAAATTTGTTTTGCAAAGTATTGCATTAGTATATATGTAATTTCTTTATTTGTCATTTTTCAACCTCACTAAATAATTTAAAACAAAAACGTAAATAAGATACGCACCCTTATTCCCAACCTGATTCAAAATACCTTGTGTAAACATGTTGTTAGATGATGGAGTTATATCACTTTATAATACGTTTATTAAGAATTTTCTAAATTTTAATTTCTACTATTATTAACATAACCATTTTTTAATCAACAAATAATATTCTTTATATTTCGTGTCATACTCATTTTGCATACTTCAATAATTTGTAGTTTAAAGACCCCGCAAATAACCCAAGAATTACGAACGATACAACCAAACCAATTAGTTGCCCGATTTCAAGAATAATTCCTAATTGTAGCTGAACTATAGTCTGAAAAATAACACAAAGGCCTACACATGTTACCAAAGTCATCAATACAGTGGCCAATATATAGGCTGCTTTTTTGCGTTTTAACAATCCTACTCCAGAAGCAATACAAAGCGGAAAAATAATTCCTAAATCTATAACAAAAGTTGGTTCAGTAGTATATATTTCAATAAATTCCTTTGGTGTACCAGAGATAATTGCTGGAATGATAAACGATAGCCACACTAATACAGAACAACCTCCGATTATCAAAAATATCGCGGTTCCCTTCAACGTCTTATCATATAATTCTACTCGAAAATTATCTTTCACTAATAATTGTGAGAGTAATAGGGAAAATGCAAAGAGCACACAGGAAAATTGCAGTAAATATATCAAGAATAATTGATTAAAATTAACTCCCAGAACAAGACAACTTGACGAGTAAAGTAGACAAGAAAGAAGCCCTGCCTGTAAAAGACTTGCATATGTTTTTTCACTTAACAAAAGAATAGTTATTAACAAAAACACCGCAACAATAATAATAACAATATCTGTACCTTTGGTTGCTCCAACTTTTATTAACGAATTGTAGGCATATATCCCATCACCATAAAGTGTGACTTGCTCACCATAAATATTTTCAACAGTTGTTTGTGCTCCATTATTTGTATAAAATAATCCTACAATTGCTGAAAAAATTGAAGTTATAGCTCCAACTATTGATAAGTATCTAATTGATTTTTGCATAAAATCCCCTCCATTTAGTTCATCAAATAAAAATAATCTTCACTACTTAAATATTTATTTCAAACAGATTTAAAACTTAAAAATACACCCCCTCAGTATAACTTCGTTTTACCGCAGAAACTCCTATCAATCCGCTTAATAAAATAGCCATACAGTCCAAAAACATTAAAACAATAGAAATAGCAAATGTAAGTATACATTATTATCAAAAACGGTCTTCATCAGAAATCCGCTAAAAATGCAATAAATTACAAACAAAATAGAATATGGGAAAATAGCCACCACAATTGCAGGTATGAATTTTTTCATAATTTATTCCTCCTTCAATTACATAAATAAATATTTATTACCTATTCAATTAAATCTAACACTTTTAAATACGATTGTATTGATCTCAAAGCTATTCTCTTTGTTGCATTAATTATAAATAATCTTCCGTTCTATAAATCGGAATTTTCCGTTCGATAAAAAATGCAACACCATCTTCATCATTAGATAATGTTAATTTATCTGCAACCAGTTGGACTTCTGGTATTGCATTTGATACTGCAACACCTAAACCACATGATTTTAACATATCAATGTCATTTTCATCGTCACCAAATGCTACAATTTCATCCATGGAAATGTGCAATCTGTCAGCTAATTTCTGTATCGTATGCAATTTCCCCACATTGTAAGGTAGGAACCCATATAAATTCTCGTCACGATAGCTAATTAACCTGCACATACATTTTTTCGCAATATCCTCTGCAACATTCTTATCTGGTAATCTTGCGACTATTTTATTTGCTGCTTCTAATAATGGACTTTTGTAATCATAGTATTCTGCTTTATATAATTTATCAGATTCCGATATATGCAAATTATTCCAATATACTTTCTTGTCAATAGCTGTCATTATCTCTGCTGTGGCATTTACCTCATGTATCATGTGAATTAATCGATTTGTTGTCCTTAAATTAAATCCACAACTATAAATTATCTTTTCTGCATTATGTATCATAGTGCCATCCGCTGTTATCGCATAATCTGGACAAATAACATTGATATATCTTTCCGCACCAATCCAAAATCTTGCAGTAGCAATAACTATAACAACTCCATACATTTGACACTTATGTAAAATTTCAATGGTTTTCTTTGAAATTGTTTTATCAGTACGAAGCAATGTCTCATCTAAATCAGTAACAATCATTTTTACATTCATTACACTTCTCCAATAACTTTCAATTTATCTCACACATTATTTAATAAATAATCTTCACTTTATAACATCTATTTTAAACAAATTCTAAATTATGTTCAATTTGACCTCAAGGTTATTCTCCTAAATTTCTCTCTCGACGTTTCCATATGCACCATTGCGTGAACACATTGTTAGATGATGAAACTTAATAACCTAAATATTTATTTTACAGTTATACCAAAAAACTTCCCGTTGTCAAGATATACTTTGTTACCGTATTGGTCAGATAATATAATGCGGTCAATACTCCCTGTAAATGAATTAACATTAACATACGTATTAATTTCCTCCTTTAGATTATAGGTATTTGATGTCAAAACAAATTCTTTAACCTCATTTGGAAGTAAATCAAACATTGCTAAATCCCCATCTTTCGTGTATATAGTCAAAAATCCTTAGTTATTCTCTTCTAAATAAGTATTTACTATTTGAATGCTAAAGGATTTTTCTTTACTACTATAATTTTTTAATTCAAATTTTATTTTAAAGTAATCAATTTTGTTTTGATCTTTACTAGTATATTCAAAATAACTATCATTTGCGTTTTCAAATCCAATAGTTAATAAATCATCAGAATTACTTTTAATTAAAATAAATATACTTGAGATACAAAAGTAATAAATTGATAACAAAACAACTGAATATAAAAGTACTACTCTTTTTCTTTTATTCCATCCTACAACTACATTAACAAAAAAAATACCAATTAAGAATAGTATACCAAAATATATAATTGTTAAATGAATCCCCGTATCAATGGCAGACCATGACATTAAGCCAATGAATTCTACCACATAGTCTCCCAATGCCTTATTGTACTTAGTATCCATCATCATAAAAAAACTTAACGTCATAAATATCAAAGATAATATTCCCTTAACTCTAATTTTACTACTCATAATTACCCCTTTTTATAATAAGTTCTTACGCCTTACGTCTCAATCGATGTTCCCTCTATGCACCCTTGCATGAACATAATCTTCTACATTCTTGATGGTTTTTTATTAAGTTTTAATATAATATTTCTTTTTACGGCAACTGATTGAAATAACATTGTAGCAATAGCAGATTTTTCTTTCAACGTCATATCTTTTGCTTGAGTTTTAGTTTTTAGTTCTTCAACAACTTCTTTTAAATCATTAATATCCAAAAGGTTAGTTGTGATGCAAAAGAAATTCTTTTTTCGCCCATCATTATAATTTTCCAGTAGATAGTTAAGTATTTCAAACTTTTCAAATAATTCCGAATGATATTGTTCTATACCAATTTTTTGTATTTTTTCCATATCCAAAAGTTGATGGTGATGTGTGATAAAAGAATCGTATTTATCAATATCATTGTACTTTTCACAGGGATAATTACCACATTGAAAACAGTATTCTATATTTTGATTTTTTAAACTACATCGTGCAATAGCACATCCTTGATTACCGTCCCCACCACCACATCCAGGACAATAATTACCCAACTTCATAGGACATAATATACAATTAAGTCCACATAAAGAAAAAATATGATCATTTCGCTTAAAATTTTTCAATATCTCACCTCATTTCCTCAATAATAATTACTTATACATCTATTTTAACAAATTTAAAACTACAAATAACTACTAAGCTATAAACTAGAGTTTTTGCATCTTTTCTTATTTCATAAAAATATAGTTCTCTTCTTTGACAAGAATATTTATTTCCTTTACTATAGACACAGGCTTTTGTTATACAAATCAGCAAAATGTAATCCCGCTCTTAACAACTCATCAAAGGTACTTTGTTCTACTATCTGACCGTCTTGAATGCAATTAATAAGCCTGTTGTAATATAGGCAAAAATAGTTTTTCTATTATTTTTTAAAATTTCTTTTATTGTACTCCTTTTTTCTAATTTAATATTATCAAAAAACCAGTACAGTTGAGACTGTTAACATATTCTTATTAACCTCAGCACAATCTGCTAACAGTTTATATCAACTGCACTGAGCAGTCACCTCGAGTGTTTTTCATAAAAATTATCTTAGATTTAAAACTTTAAGGTACGTTTATATTGACCCCAAAGCTGTTCTCTGATGATATAACTCTTTCATCTAACGTTTCTGTGTTCAGATGTTTTATCATCGGCCTGTAAAAGGTTGTCCGTAAAGAGAATTTTGCTTAAAATCTAATGATAGACTGAACTTTACCATCTCTCCATATTTTTTTTATGTTTTTCTAAATATATGTCTTTCAATTCTTCAACAGAAACATCATAGCAAAGCATTACGTCATTGAAATACATGAGAACATCACACATTTCTTCAATAAAGTGTATTCTTACATCCGTATCTTCGATAATTTTCTTATTTCCATCTTTTTTTATAATATCTGCAACTTCACCAAGTTCTATCATTAGCCATAGTAATTTATTCTTTCCTGTTTCGGGAGAAATAGGTTCCCATTTATCCTTATATTTTTCTTGTAATTGTTTTTGGATATCTTGCATTTTATCTAAACTGAATTTTTCCATCATTTTATCCTCATAATTCAAATTCTTATAACCTCTTAAAATATAAATTTATTTGACCTTACCTCATTAATCTTTCATATAAATTATCCAAGATTATCTATAATTTTAATACAATTATCAATTATGAATTTTTTTAGCTACAAGTATTGTAGCAATCTTATCTCCATAGCTATCACTCTTTTCACCATTTTCCCAAATGATATTATCATAATTTTCTAATTCACTAATAATTTCGCACCCATTTCTTTCTAAATAAATTTTATAACTTTCCATGTCAGTTGGATAAATTTTAACAATACGACTACCGTAATCAATATAATTTTCATTATCAATGCTAATGGATAACACCAATATACCTTCTGGTTTTAATGAATATATCATATTTTGTATAGCTTTTTCTTTATCTTCAATATGTATAAATGTTAAAACACTATATGCAATATCAAAATATTCCTTTTGTGTATATTCACATATATCTTTACAAAACAGATTAACATTAGTAAAATCTTTTAAATTCTCTCTTGCTTGTTTTAAGGTATTTATTGAAATATCAATTCCAACAAATTCTTTTATACCTTTTTTTAATACCTTGTCCGCTACACGTCCAGTACCTATACCTACTTCAAGTACTTTTTTATCACTATCTAATTTTAAACTTCTAAAAAAGTTTTCACCGTCCCACCGCTCCATATACTTTTTAAGATTTTCAGGATCTCTACATGGATCATTACCTTCATCAATAAGTAACTCATAGTGCTCTAATGCACTTACTTCTCTATTATTCAAAATAATCCCATCCCCTTCATAATAATTCCTTTTAATACAACGATATAATTAATTTTATAATATCTAAATATCTATAAGACCCAATAAACAATGTGACTTTGTCATATCCATATCACCAAAAATTATATTACCAACATATTTATTATTTAAAGAGGAAGTAGTGTTAATTTACGTTTAAAAGATATTGACACGCGCTCATAAAATTCTTGATTTTCTTTTCCTAATCTATAGATAATTCCAGTAAACTCTTTAACATATTTTTCGCGATATAATATTACCAGTGATACCAATATATAACTAAGCCCAAATCTTTCCATCATCTAATTTCTCCTCATATTCACATGGCACTAAAATAACTATTTATTGATAATAAAAACATTCAATAAATTTTATATTCCGCTCATTTTACTTGCCATTGGCATTCGCTACATTCTGAGTCGTGAATAGAAATAATTCCTCCACATCCATTACAAGTGTATTTTTCTTTCTGCTGTTTCATAAAAGAAGTTAAATCATTATCTTTAACGAATTGACTGTTTTCCATCCGCAAGGAGCAAACATAATATTTTCTATTGGTTCTATAGGCATTTTCATAAACTCACCTCCTATGCAAGCTAATATAAACAATCTTAACTACCTAAATATACAATTTCTCCGTTATTTAATCATTGTTTTTCTTTTACGAAGTTTTATTTTGCAATGTTCCAAACAAACATATCAATCTTTTCAGCTTTTAAATTTTTTAATATTTCATCTTCAGGAACATCATCTTTTGTAATAGGGACTGCTCCCAATTTTTCTATTGTTCTTCTTGACGCAATATTATCGTATTTAGAGCCTATAAATAAACGACTAAAGCCGTGAGCTAATGCGACATGCTTAATCAACAAACATGCTTTCATCGCATAATTATGACCTCTATGTGCAGGAGAAATACCATAACTGATATGTCCCCTTAGGTATTGCCTTGGTGAGGTATCTACCGCAAAATAAATCTCGCCAATATCTTCATTGGTTTCGATAAGTACAATTGAAAATCCATATCTGTATGCATAGCTTTTATCTAAATCAGGTTCATCATAGCTTTTCACTATTAGCTTAATTTCATTATCTTTTAAATCAGGAAATTCTATAAATTTAAACATAATAACCTCTAACTATCTTATTTCACATTGTTCTTTGCTTGTCTTTAATTTCTAAAAATCAGATTCTATTTCACTAACCACAACTTTCTCGTCTTTAATATAAAAAAAGTAATCCATAGGTATAGCTGGTCCACCACCATCAGCATGAACATATATTTGTTTCTTTATAGTATTTTTTTCAACTAAATCAATGATTGTAGGATTAAGAAGTGGACCTAATGTTCTAATTGTATCATTGTATATCTCTTTGCCATCTAAATAAATTGCTAAACAATTTGAAGTGTACTCAGAATCACAAGTATTTTTTTTATAATATGAACAATAGTAATTTACAAACTTAACATTTTCTTTTTTACCATCACCATTCATATCATTAATAAATTCATACACTTTTTTATCTTCACCACTTTTCATATAAGTAAAGCCCATGAAGCTCAAAACATAATAACCTACTACACCATAAATTAAAAATACAGTGACACTAATAATTACTATTTTTATCATTTTTAAATATAATCTATCTTTTTTTAAAACCATGAATATCACATCCTATTCGGTTATAATAATAAGTAATCATGATGCTTTCTTGCTATTTCTTCAGATCTTGGATAATTTGGTTCTAATGCAACTACTTTACCATAGTTATCTACCATATATCCAATAAATGATAAGACATCTGTATTTAATTCAATATATGTTTTATAATTATCTTTTTTCATAACTTCACCTTTAAAAAAATATTGTATTTAATAATTTTCACATAATGTCTCTGTGTTCATGACGTCGCTGAACCGGACAGCAAGAGCTAGACCGTCTTGGCAGTGGTCACACCTGGTGAAGTGTGGTCTGACTTGTCTTATCAACGTTCCCTCTAAGACCCTTGCGTGAACATGTTGTTAGACGAAGTATTCCCTTATGCCCCAAGAGCAAAACCCTACGAACTATAATTTTCCCCTTTATACCACCTCATATCATTTATGATTTTATTTAATAATTCCATCTTTTCTTCATCATTTAAATATTTTTCATTAAAGTGAGATGCTTTATCCTCTGGATTGCCAAATTTTTGTTTAAAGTCTTCCATATGTCTCCAAATAAATTCTTCACATTCATTTACTGTATTACCTACATATATTATATAATCAACACTTTGCAAATTATTAGGATTTACTTCTTTCATATAACTGGCTAAATATGCATTTGTTTTTCTATTAAGTTTTATAGATATATATTTACTTTCTTTTAAATTCTTTGAAGCATATAAAGTTATTGAGTATGGATTCTTAGAGCGCCCAACCCAAGATGACCAATTATACTCCATAGCTCTATTAGTTAACACAGTAACTAGGTTTTCAAATTCCTTTTCTCTATATTTCTTCCAATCTATATTTCTCTGTCCTGTAAATTTTCTCCAATTTCCTATATCAATAGTTTCTGTTTCTTTAATACCAAATACGTAAAATAATTCTCTAAGTCCATCATCATAATTTTGTGTAAAATTAGCATATTTCCTATCCTGTAGGAAATATGGAATTTCACACTTTCTATATAATATTGGCAAAACAATTATTTTTTTAGTATTCATTTGTTTTACCCAAGCAGAACTTATTTCACTTTTTACCCATTCCGACTCTAATGCTTCAGGAGATAATACAATTCCTAGAAATTCGTTTTCTCTAATACCCTCTTCAATTTTCCAAGTTAATGAATCACCTACTTTTATTTCCCACTTATCAAACCAAACATTTAATCCAATTTTTTTCAAATCCTTTGCTAACTTCTCAACAAAAATTTTATCTTTACTAGAATGACTTATAAAAATACTTGCCATGTTTTCTCTCCTTTCAAATTCTCATATATAACCCACAACGTAGCACCTCAAAAAAAAGTTTAGGCGAAGATTTTGTCTAACGTCTCTGTGTTCACGACGTCGCTGAACCGAACTTCATAGCTAGACCGTCTTGACGGTGGTCAAACCCGGTGAAGTGATATGGTCTGACTTGTCTTATCAACGTTCCCTCTAAGACCCTTGCGTGAACATGTTGTTATGTGTAGGACTAATGTAAGCTACTTGGCTATCCAATTTTATTTTATAATTTTAACAACTTTATTTTATGCTCATAATAGGTTTACTCATTTGATAGTAAAAGCAATTTTTTTGTAGTGCTGGCATTCCTAATTGTTACGTTATTGTTCACTGAGGAACTTGCGATTTTATACCATCTCGTTTTTGATAATGTAGCCCTTGGTGCAGACCAGAAAATAACATTTTTATAGTAATCAACCTGTTCATATTCTGGTTTAGCATCTCCAACTGCCTTATATACTTCTTCAACAGTAATGGGTGAAATAAGGAAGATAGCCTGATGTATTACTTCTTTATCAGACTTTATATCCCACCATTTGGGTGAGTTATCCAAGGCCTCCAATAATTCTTTTAGTGAAATGATTGCCACAGGAACACTTATCATAAATCTTTCTTCCATGATTACTTTACACAGATTGATTATTTTGTCTTTATCAATAATATCACTGAAAAAAAGAACATTTCCACTGTTGATATAGGTACTAACATCTAAAAAACCTACATCTTCAAATGCAATTTTTAATAAGGGCATTGATACTTTATTTTTTCCGCTAATATTTATGCCACGTAAAAGAGCAATATATTTTTCCAATCCAAAACACCTCCGTCAAATATAAACTTGCTAATACTTG
>DLNM01000012.1 GCA_002479485.1 Firmicutes bacterium UBA7510
TCTTATAATTTGCATTAGTATTGCAGGTTTTTAGTGTAAAAAAAGGCACTTCACACTATTTATTTGTAATGCCACTACAAAGTCTTCGAGACTATGGCATTATGAGAGGTTAATTTGTAACAAGTAGACATTAATTAGAATATAATAAACTTACGATTATACTGTGGAGGTAAGGGTTAAATATTTTAAATGCACAAATGCTTAACCTTTTTTGAGAAAAAAGGTTTGATATTCTAGTATAAATAATTGCATGGAGGTAAAAATGAAAAAATTTATTGCTTTACTTATAGCTATAGTATTAGTTTTATCATTATTATTGGTTGGTTGTAATACACAGAAGGAAAATAAAAGCGAAAACGTAAGATTAGTAGAAGTAACGCACTCTGTTTTTTATGCACCTCAATACGTTGCTATTGAGCTGGGCTTTTTTGAGAAAAACGGTATAAAAATTGAATTAATAAACGGTGGTGGTGCTGATAAATGTATGACAGCACTGCTAAGCAACCAAGCCGATATTGCATTTATGGGACCTGAGGCTAGCGTATATGTGTACAATCAAGGGAAAGAAAACTATGTTGTAAACTTTGCTCAATTAACTCAAAGGGATGGTTCATTTATCGTTGGAAGAGAAAAGAATGATAATTTTAAAATAGAAGATATGAAGGGAAAAACAATTCTAGGAGGTAGAAAAGGTGGAATGCCTCTTATGACATTAGAATACGTTTTAAAACAACATGGATTAACACCTGGAGTTGATGTTAATGTTAGAACTGACATACAATTTGATATGATGGCTGGTGCATTTGCTTCCGGAGAAGCCGATTATACAACACTTTTTGAACCATTGGCATCAAACTTTGAAAAAGAAGGTAAAGGTTATATAGTAGGTTCATTAGGAAAAGAAGCTGGTTACATTCCATACACCTGCTACTCTACAACATTAAATAACATAGAAACAAAACCAGAATTAATTCAAAATTTCACCAACTCTGTCTATGAGGGAATGCTTTGGGTACAAAACCATAGTGCAGAAGAAATTGCAAATGTAATATTAACTCAATTCCCAGATTCAGATATTAAGTTACTTACTCAAGTTGTACAAAGATATAAGGACCAAGACACTTGGAAACCAGACCTAATCCTTGGCAAGGATGGATATGAAAGATTAGTGGACATAATAAAGACAGCTGGTGTTTTAGAACAAGGCGCACCATATGATAGAATATTCACAGACAGATTTGCTAAACATGCTATGAAAAGAATTAGGTAATTTTAAAATTAATGATGCTTAGATATTAAGATAAAAAAAGGGATTTACATGGAAGTATTTGTATATAAACTTCCTATGTAAATCCCTTCTTTATACTTTAGCGGATTTTGTGTTTATACCTAAATCTTTATTTAGAATATAGTTTAATACCTGTTGAATCAAAATATTTTAGCATTTGCGGTAATACATCAATTGAAACTTCTTGGCCCGTTGTAGTAACGATTGTGTCGTTCTCAAGCTTAATATAAACTGTTTTATTCAAATTATACCAGTTAAGAAGTTTAGCCTGTGCTTCAGGATTGCTATTTAGGTAATCCATATCGTAGGCCTCATCACCTATGATAACTGCACTAATAGGTAAATTTTGCATCTCTCCCACTAACGTTAATCTTCCTTCGGCAATCTCAGTCAATGTAGTTCCGTCTTGTGCTTCAAATATTACTTCTATTTGTAATCCTGATGCTACTACGCCTTCATGTGCTGTGTATGTTGCTCTGTATAATCCTGGTTCAACTTCTGTCATAAGGTTTCCAGGTCTGTTACTCAAAGGTTCGAACGGAAGCAATATTCTATAATATGCTTGACCGCCTGCAGGTGCATTAAAGCTTATTTCAAAAGTTTCACCTATTCTAAGCTCTGAATTTTCAGTCGGTTGAAGATTTGTAATCACAGTCGGATTAGGGTCAACTTCACCTTCTATTATAACTCTTCCTTCAGCCGTTCCTGTTACTTCATAGCCATGCTCACTTATATATACAACTTCGATAAATAAGCTTGCTGCTTCTGTTCCTTCTGGAACTGTCCACGTGCCTGTATATAATCCGTCATTTTCTGTCATCGGGATTCCCAGCTCATTGCTTTCTAAGCCAAAAGGTACTACTATTCTAAAGTATCCCTCACCGCCTGTCGGTGCATTAAAGCTTACAGTGAGTGTATCTCCCTCTGTTAATGTAACATCTTCATTTGGTAAAATATTTGATATAACCGGTGCTTCAAGCTCTGCTATTACAGTTCTTACCACTGTTGTCACATTTCCTGCATTGTCTGTTGCTTTTACTGTAATAATATTTGTTCCCTTGTTGAGCATTACTCTCTCATGGAAATTACCGCTTTCATCTACTACCACATCTTTATCATTTATCTGTAATTTTGATAATCCAATATTATCTGTTACATTTCCTATTACATGTGCTACTTCTACATTAACTTTAGCATTATCCAACGGACTTTCTACCGTAACAACTGGTGCTTCCTTATCTTTTATTACTACTACTGATGCTGATGGCTCTGTTTCTATTCCGTTTAACTCTGCAGTAACTTTTATTGTATTTACTTCATCAGTTATATTAACCTGTGCTGAGAATCTTCTGTCTTGAGAATCTACAGAACTTACCTTTACATCGTTTACATATACATTTACTTTTCCGTCTGCTGTTACTGTTCCTTCTACTGTTATTGCATCCTGATTTGTATAGCTTTGTTCAG
>DLNM01000029.1 GCA_002479485.1 Firmicutes bacterium UBA7510
CTAGACAACAAATTTAATTCCAAGTTATAATCACTGCATGAATTTAATATTAAATCAATATCATCTTTCCTTAATTTAAAAACATTATTTACTTTTTGATTAATTATATCATTTTTAACACATTCAATAATTTCATATTCTAATAATTTATTTATGTAATATTTTAGCTTCATAGGATAAATATCTAACTTTTTAAGCAATTGTTGTTCCGATAATTGATTATCCATTAGTTCGATAATTATATCCAATAGTTTGCCACTAAAAATTTCTCTAATAACATTTTCGTCTAATATTTTTAACTTATCAGTACTGCTAATATATTCACTCATAACTTTTGACCTCCATGATCTTACTAAAATTCTAATAAAGGTATTATATTATCTATATCGCACCTACCTAATACAGCCATACACAATTTTTCTGTTGAAAATAAATCATTTGCAACATCTTTAATGTCATCAATTGTAATTTTATTTAATTCCCTTAACTCTTCTTCTAATAAAAATATACTTCCACAGATTGCATTACTACCAATTGTTTTAAGCTGTGAAGAAGTTGACTCTAAGCCGTAAATTAAACTAGTTTCTTTTATCCTTTTCATTTTTTCCAGCATTTCTTCTATAATTTTACCGTTTTTTAAAGTACTTATTTCGTCTATTATATATTTAATAATTTCGCAAACATTATCATTATTCGCTGAAAATGATAAGCCTGTAATACCAGTAGTAGATAATGGCGTATTAAAACCATTTAATGAATATACTAATCCTCTTTTTTCTCTTATTTCTTTGAATAAATTACTTCCTGGCTTAATTAAAATATTTTTAAGAATATCTACATATCTACATCTACTATCTTTAGCTGAATAAGATGAAAATCCTATTCCAATGGTTGAACGATCACCAACAAAATTATCATTAAGGTATATACCAGGATTATCTTGTAAAATTGCCTTAAAGTTATTTGTATATAAATTATCATTCCATTTATTAAAATATTCCACTATTTTATCTAAGGTGTCATCATAATCAAGGTTTCCAACGACAACTATTGTTGAATTTCCAGGAACATATGCAGTCTTAATTAAATTATTTACCATTTTTGTCGTAATCTTTTTTATAATATCTAATTTGCCAATTGTTAATTGCCCGTAACTATAATCACCCCATAAAGCCTGTCCTAACCTCTCTCCTATTTGACTAGATGAGGTTAGATATGATTCGGCTTCTCTTAAAACAATTTGTTTTTCGTTCTCTAAAACTTCTTCTGTTATTTCCTCTTTATCAATTACCATATATGATAATACTTCTATAATTTTATTAAAATATTTACTAAGCCCTTCTATATAAAAACAAGTATAATCTTTTGTAGTTGTTCCATTGTATTGAGCACCAAATGATAAAAGCTCTTCTAAATTTTCATACATTGAAATCGAGCTATTTTTACTTTTAGTTTTAAACATCAAATGCTCTACCAAATGTGAAATACCATTATTTGTACTGTCTTCATTTTTTGATCCCTGATTTATCCATACCCCGCATGATATAGTTTTTTGTTCAGGTATCTTTTTTAGTAAAATTTTCAATCCATTATCTAGATAGGACGTTAATACATTAAACATGTTATCCTCCCCTAAAAGTTTAATTAAATATGTAAAATAATTTATATATCACATTATTCAGCCATAAGCTTTTTAATATTAGTACCTGCAATGTTATATAAGCTGTAAAAATACCCTTGATTACTTATAAGTTCATCAAATTTTCCTATTTCCTCAACTTGGCCATTTTTTAAAACGATTATCTTATCGTATTTACTTAAAATCTCTTCATTTAATTTATGCGTTACTACTAAGCACGTTAATTCATCTAATGATAATATTGAATTTTCTATATTGTAAGCATTTTCATTATCTAAACTTGATGTGGCCTCATCTAATATAAGGATAGGTGTATTTTTAATCAATGCTCTTGCAATAGCAATTCTTTGCTTTTCTCCACCTGACAGATTACTTCCATTTTCACCTACTAAACTCTTTTCTCTTTTTGGTAATGAATCTACCAATTTTCTAAGACCAGATTTACTTATTGCATCATCAACCACCTTAGAATCATAATTATTATATAGTACAATATTATTTTCTATTGTATCATCGAACATGAATACATTTTGTTGAATTGTTGAAATCAAATTGTATAGGCTATTATAATTTACATCTGTTATTTTTTGTCCGTCCATTGTTATTTCACCATCATAGCTATCGTAAAATCTTAATAATAATTGTAAAAGGGTAGATTTTCCGCTCCCACTTCCTCCTACAATCGCACATTTTTCACCCTTTTTTACTTCAAATGACAATCCGTTAAGTACCTTCTTGTCACTATTATACTCAAACCTTACATTATCAAATTTTATGCTGCTAATAAATTCAGACTTATCTAATCCTATATCATTTATATTTTGATTATTTATTAAATTAATTATCTTCTCATTTATTGGATATATTGATTTTAGTTTAGTTATGCATCCGCTTAAATTCATTATCGGATTAACTACGTAATTCATCAGCTGAGTAGCTGCAATTACACTTCCTACTGTCATTTTGCCTTTAATTGTAAAGTATACACCAATGATTGTAGTTCCAAAAAAAGCGATGTCCCCTAAATATTGTGAAAAAATATTTACAAAGGCAAAAAAATTGGAATAATTGTACTTTGCATGTTCACATTCATTATTTACCATATTATAATCATCATTAGCCTTAGATTCTATGTTGAATCCCTTTATAACTTCAAATCCGGAAAATAAATCTTTTATTTTTATAGTAAATCTACTTAAGCTGTCTGAGTAATGTTTATTTTTTATACCTAATTTTTTCCCAAATAAAAATGAAGGAATAACAGGCAAGATTGATGTTACTATTACAAATAAGCATATTATAGGATTTATACTTATCATAGAAATTAAGCCTAATATAAGCATAACTATATATAATATAATTGTAAGTACATTTACAAAATAATCACTTTCTACTAATCTTATATCATTTGTAAGTGCGGAAATATAATTAGCACTGTTTTCATCCTTAAATAGCTTTATGTTTCTTTGCATTATACTTTTAAAAATATCTTGCTTTAATACTAGCATTGATTTATATAAATATTTGTTTCTAAAGAACTCATACATAACAGAAACTACTCTTCTTGTTAAAAAAAATAAAATAACAAAAATACTAACGTCTAATAACTTATTTAAAGATGGATTATTTGCACAATCTATTATACTCTCTAATGTAAAAGCTACCAAAACACTTAGAACGCACACTAAGCATGTAATAATAACATTGATAATTAAAAGTATCTTATTTTTGAAAAGGTAATTTTTCATGTTTTTCCTCCAAATAAATTTAATCTGTAACAGCAAAAAGCTATGCTAAACTATATTATTAACATAGCTTTTATAATTTTGTTTTATCAGCATGAATTAGAGCATCCCATATGAATAAGACTGTTTTTATTTCCATCACTATTTACTTCTGTTTCTTCATCAAGTAGTGATATTATTTTATTATCTGTCCCTATTTCACTTGTATTATTTTCATGCTGATAAATCTTCTTTTTATTTTTTATTATTTTAGGTGTATCTTTTTCTTTACTCATACTTACCTCCACATGATATTTATATAATTCATTAAATTAAGAACTTATGATTAAATGTTACTTGCTAATTTATATTTGTCTATAAGTTTTTGTTTTTCGTACTCTATAGCTTCACGATAAATATTTTCATTATTGTTTAGGCTGAATAAATCTCCGCATAATTCACACAAGCTTGTATATTTATTTTTTAATTTGATATCTATATTATGTTTATCTATAGCTTCTGTGAACCATCTAGCTCCATAAGTTTCTAATAGCTTCAAGTATATATTATTATTAAAATATTCTATTATTTCTTTTATTGAATGTTCCTTAGCCAAATTAGCTGATAAATAATTGCTTTTATCAGTTATACCACAGCACGGAAATACTTTTCCATATGAATCTATAACTAAAGTGTTTAAATTGTTGCAAACGCAGCTTGGAATTGTCTCCTGATATATAAATTCATTCTCGTCTATATTAGTTTTAGCTCTACCGCATGCTATGCAAGGCCACTGAACAATTTGATAACCCATAATTTCATTATCTAATTCCTTTGTAATATCTTTAAGTTTTAAGCTGTTTTTTGTAACAATAGTATGTAAGTCTATTCTAATACTTATTTTTTTGGCAGCTCTTAATATATTTTTAATACATTCATATGAAACATACTCAGCATGAAATTGATCTACACTAATATATAAGCTTGTAACGCCTAAGGATCTTAATTCTAAAATAACATCTCTTGCTTTTTCAACATTTACAGCCCAAAATCCATTTGTACTAATTGTTATAGGAATACCCTTTTGATTGGCCTTTTTACATATTTTTATTAAGCTGTCATAGAATAAAAATGGTTCTCCTCCGGATATAGCGAGATTTTCAAAGCTCTCTATTTCAAAAGCCTCATCTATATATCTATATGCATCGTTTAAATTCATTATGTCATTTTTATACTTATCACAATTAAATAAGCATATATCACACTGCGCATTGCACTTATAAGTCATTAATAAAGTTAAAGTCCTAAATTTCATAGTTTCCTCCATAACACTACTTCGTGGCGTCACAAAATTTAATTATACATATTCTTAACTACTCTGGCCTTTCTGCAAAATTGCTCCAAATATTTACTCCAATTATCGTAATATTTGTATGCTAAGCATTTATTGCACCATTTTTTATACTGACACTCTTTGCATTTTTCGTCTTCTATATATAATTTATCATTTACCAAATTCATTACTTCATTATTTTCCCAGATTTTTTCAAAGCTGTTATCAAACAAATTACCAATTTGATATCTGTATAATTCACACGGATACACTTCTCCCATTGGTGCTACCCAAAATTTATCTCTAAATGCTGAACATGTAGATTTGCTAAACTCTAAATATTTATTGTCATAAAGCCAGTTTATTGTCTCACTGCTCACACAATATTCTTTTGTATTTAACTCATCTTTTATATTGGGTAAAATCTGAGTAAATATCTCAAATTTAATATTATTTTCCTTAAAGTAATCTATTATATCCTTGATTTCATGTTCATTTTCTGTAGTCACACAGCATTTGCATATTAAGTCTATATTGTATTTTTTCAGTATTGATATAGCATTAATTGTTTTTTTATAAGAACCGGCAGTATTGGTAAAGTTATCAAACTTTGCTTCATCAATTGAATGAAATGAAATACTTATGCTAATATTTCTATATGCAGATAATACTTTTGCTATTTCATCTGTTATAAAATAGCCGTTAGTTTGAATTGACAAGTTAAAATCAAGTGTTGTGCAATACTTAATAATATCCAAAATATCCGGATGTACAAACGGCTCTCCACCTGTAAGATACAAAGTATTTATACCAGATGTATTCAATTCATCCAAAATCTTTGTGATTTCATTATATCTAAGAAATTTAGAATTTGAACCGTTTACATAGCAGTATTTACAGCTGTAGTTACAATTAAAAGTTAATTCAAACTTTGCATACTGTGGAGTACGTGTCGCTAATGCTAATTTATTTAACTTGAATATATCATCAATATTTTTGTATTTTACTCTTTCATTTTCATTATCACTATCTACCAATATATTTTGATTATATAAAATTCTTGTTAATTCATCCTTATTAATTTTTCCATCTTCTTTATAATCAGATAATAGGTTAATTATATAATCAATCATATCTTGTTTTAAAAATATAGGATAATATTTTTCACCATTATTGCTTACCAATAAATACTTTTGACCGCTACGTAATTTTTTTACTCTAATATTAGGATTTAATCTATATTGAGTACATTGAACTTTATTTTGCATAACTTACCACACTTTCGCACATGTTTTTTATCAAATCTGCGTTAAGGCAATAATCACTTTTATTATTATAATATAGGAGCATACCTGGGCAATACTTACAATATCTTTTTTTCTCACAGCTTTGGCATTCATCTGAAATGTCATAAATTTTTTTAAATGTTGATAAAGCTGAATCACTGTTCCATATGCTAATTATATTATCAAATAATATATTTCCGATTTTCTCCCTATATTTCAAGCAAGGTAAAATGTTGCCACTACAATCTATCGCAAATTTAGATTTTAATGCAGAGCAGATATTTTTTATATGTAAATCTTTGTATCCAACAAAAGCAGGAAAAAAGCCTTGAAGTTGTCCAACATTTGATTCATCTAAAGAATATTTTTTTACTTTTTCATATCCGTCAAATGTTGCACAGAGATTTATGGATGTATCTATTTTTATGCCTAACTCTTCTTCCAATTCTCTATACTCATTTAACATACCTATATTTGGATTGGTTAATGGACTATTTACAGAAAATTTAATGTTACTTTCTTTTAATAATTTTATTCCGTTAATTATAGATTTGAAGCTGCCCTTTCTTCCTGTTAATTCATCACATAACTTTTCATTAGGAGCTAATAAAGATGTACTGATATGATTTATATTTCCTTTTTTAAACTCTTTAATTATTTCATCATTTAATTGACTCGCATTAGTGAAAATTGAAACAATAATTTTTTTTGTATTTATATATTTTAATATATCTAAAAAATCATTTCTTGATAATACCTCTCCACCAGTAAGCTCTAAAAATACAACTCCTATTGCATCTAATTTATCAATAATTAGTTTAATATCTCCTAATTTTAGGTCTTCTTGACCTCTAAGAGGTTCTGCATAGCAATAATAACAAGAAAAATTGCATTTTTCCGTTATTTCAAATTGAACTCGTAATGGTACTCTATTTTCTAAAAATAATTTTTCTATTTCAATCTCATCTTTTATAACATTGCCATTGTGCTCTAATAAATATTTAAAAGTAATATCACTATAATAAAACATTCCTAGAGAGGTTTCTTTTTTAATAATACTCATTTTCCCTCCTAAACAATTAAAAATTAAAATAAAATCCCTATACAAACCTACAAGATAGAATATGTAAACTATTTAAATATGTTTTTTACTTAATAAGTAATTTATTAAATATTTTGTAATACTTTTAGCAACCAGTTATGCCACAACCACCATTTAGAAAAGCTAAATCTGATTCTTGATCTGAATTAGCTACATAGTTTTGATCACCTATAAAATTATTTTTTTCATCTTCTAATAATTTTGCAAATTTTTCATCAGACATTGAATCTACATTATTTTCATCCAAAATTCTCTTAATTACTTTATATTTGTTTTCTGGCATAATGCCACCTCCATTATTTTATAAAATATCAAATATCTATCTTGTAGGATTTAGCATATTTATAAATAAATATATAAATATATTCATTAATAAATATGTTTTATAGATTAATTTTAACATGCATAACAAAAATATGTAAATATAATTAATTCGACATATTTATACATTTTAAATGCATTTGTCGAAATTTAAAATTTCATTGTAATCAACTTATAATACAGTATATATCACTTTATTTATTAAATTTCAGCAGCCATATTAATTAAATAATAATTTATATTTATNNTAAACAATTACCAAATACTGTAATTTTATGTAAAAAAGTTATATAAAAATTATATTTATTTAAGATATACCTTTTATGAAATCAAGAAATATATATTTAAATAAAAGGCTATGTTTTAAATCAATATTGAAATTTGATATAAATTCGTGAATATGCTATAATTATGCTATATCTAACGAAAGGAGGGCATGATTATGGCAAATTCAAATGATTTAATAAAACAAATACAAAGACTACCGTTACACCAACAACAGCATATCTATTCTTTTTTAGAAGAAGTGCTTGTATTAGGCTCACAAGTAAGCCAGATTGCACAGGAAGTTAAAGAATTTAGATTTGCCAAAGGAAAAGTCTGCCCTCATTGTGGTGCTGAAACTGTATCAAGAAATGGAAAATATAATGGTAAACAAAGATATATTTGTAAGTCATGTGGAAAAACCTTTACTGACTTTACTAACTCTGCTACTTACAAGAGTAAGAAAACATTAGATATGTGGCTTAAATATGCAAAGTGCATGATAAATGGTTACTCTATTAGAAAGAGTGCAGAAATAGTCGGTATTAACATAGCAACAAGTTTCTTTTGGAGGCATAAAATCCTTGACTGTATAAGAGCGTTTTTTGGTATAGGCTCTGTTGAGGGCGTTATTGAGGCAGATGAAGTGTTTTTTGCTGAAAGTTTTAAGGGTACAAAACCTTGTAAAGGAGAATTAATAGTGAATAATTTTGAATTTGTAACTGGAGGTATAGAACTACTTGATTTTGTGCAACCTTTATGGGAAAAGTTAAATAAACACCATGAAGTTAACTCGAACTATTTCTCAAGTAGATTCATAAATCTTAAATTTGAAGTTAGAAAAAAGAAGTTTGTTAATGACAACAATTTAGAAATAAAAGTGGATTTAATCAAGGATATAGAGAAAGACTTACATATTGGTTATTGTATTAGCACAGTTAATAAAGAATTAGTTGGGGAAATTGATTCTCTTTTTGTTGAGAAAGAATATCGTAAATACGGTTTAGGAGATAGGCTAATGAATAGGGCGTTAGATTGGCTAGATAGTAACCAAGTAAAAACAAAGATAATCGGAGTAGCAGAAGGAAACGAAAATGTATTAGAGTTTTATAAAAAATATGGCTTTTATAAAAGGAGAGTAATTTTAGAGCAAATAAATGAATAAACGTTATTTTTAAATATTCTAAAAAGGCGAATTAAGGGAAGTCAAAATGGCTTCTCTTAATAATTTATATATTTTCAACACTATTTTAAACATAGCCAAATAAAAAAAGCCCCTAAAGCCATTTTGACTTTAGAGACTAAATTTATTATTAATTTTTATCCTGCTGATAAATACTATGTTTATCCCATAAATCTTCTAAATCATTAAAATATTGAACTATATCATTTCTTTCCTTCGCTCCTATATTTAGGATTAAGCTGTTAATCATGCACATTGGAACTACTAAGGAGTCTACAAATGATACAATATTATTTTTTGCTAAAAGCACTACATCAGCTAAGTCGCAAAATGGTGAAGCTTCAGTATCAGTAATTGCAATTATTTTTGCTTTCTTTTCTTTAGCCATTTTAGTTGCATCTATTGTGCTACTAGAATATCTTGGGAAGCTTATACAAATAAATACATCATCTTCCTTAACGCGAATAATTTGTTCAAAGAGTGAATTTACTCCGGTATTGTTAAGTACTTTTACATTATCCAGCATAACATCTAGGTAAAATCCTAAATAGTTAGCTAACGTAGATGATGTACGCATACCTAATATATATACTTTGTTTGCATTAGAAATAAGATTTGTTGCCTCATCAAGTGCTATAGCATCTATATTGTCTAGCATATACTTCATACCGTTTATTTCATTTCTAATAATTTTTTTATGAAATTTTTCAGTGTCTTTATTAATATCCTCATCTAATCCAATTCTTTGAACAGTAGTTAGTTTATTTTTAATTAAAACCTGCAATGACTGTTGCAATTCAGGAAAACCTGTAAATCCAAGAGCACCAGCAAACCTAACTACAGTAGATTCACTTACATCAACTGTTTCACCTATTTTAGAAGCAGTCATAAATGCAGCTTTGTCATAGTGTTCTATGATAAATTGCGCTATCATTTTCTGACCCTTACTAAATTTATAATAATTATTTTGGATTAGAGTTATTAAATCGGATGTATTATTCATATTTCCTCCATTTCACCGTTTCGCGGCGTCACAAAATATGATGAAGAATCGTTTTTTTGCAGTGCGAAAGTATTTCGCACTTTCCATAGAGTGAAGGATTTTTTTCCTTCACTCTAGTATCCTTTTACTAAATTAACGCCTTCTTCGAAAGCTTGAATATTTTTTTCTATAGTTGCTTTTGGAACTCTTTTAGAAATAGAATTTTTAATAGTTTCAAGTTTAATTATATCTTTACACATTATTTCATATATTACACCAATTGATACTATATTTGCAACCATAGGAATTCCTATTTTATCAGCTGCAGTATCTAATATTGGTAATTTATATACTTTTTTAGCCTTAACATCTGCTGGAACTTCAACGTCTTTATCAACTACTAAAATTCCATCAGCGTCTAAAGATTTTATATACTTATCAAAAGATTTTTGTGTTAAAGATAATAATAAATTATTTTTCATAACCTTTGGATAGTTTATTTCACTATCATTAATTATAACTTCAGCTTTACTTGCTCCACCTCTAGCTTCTGGACCATATGATTGTGTCTGTATAGCATTTAAACCATCTTCTATTGCAGCATCTGCAAATATTATAGCAGCTAGTATAACTCCCTGTCCACCAGAACCGCTTAATCTCATTTCTCTTTTTTGAAACATAATTTACACTCCTTCTGATTAATGTTGGAATTTCTCAACAATTTTTTTATAGCTTTCAGTATATTCAGGTAGTGGATTATTATATAATTCACCTATAATTATTTTATTCTCGCCTAATTCAGGTTTTTTCTCAACAACTTTTTTGTCAACACAATTATCTTTCAAGTAAGTTAACATCTTAGGTGCATCACCTTTTTTGTTCTTTCTTCCATAGTATGTTGGACATACACTTATTCCCTCTATGAAAGAGAAACCTTTGTTTTGAATTCCTTTTTCTATTAATGTAGTAAGTTGGTTTGCATGGTATGCTGAAGCACGACCAACATAAGTAGCTCCTGCTCCTTGTGCTAATGAACATAAATCAAAAGCTCTATCTATGTTACCATAAGGTGCTGTTGTAGCAAAATCTCCTGTTGGTGTAGTTGGTGAGTATTGACCACCAGTCATACCATAAATATTATTATTAAAGCATATTGTAGTTATATCAATATTTCTTCTAGCTGCATGTATTAAGTGGTTACCACCTATTGCTGAACAGTCTCCGTCACCAGTAACAACTATTACATGCATATTTGGATTAGCGTGCTTAACACCTGTTGCAAATGCTAATGCTCTACCGTGTGCAGTGTGTAGTGTATTAAAATCTAAATATCCAGGAGCTCTTGAAGAACATCCTATACCTGAAACTATACAAACATCATCTTTATTTAAACCTAAATTATCTATTGCTCTAACTAAGGCATTTAGTATAATACCGTGACCACATCCTGGACACCAAATATGAGGTAATTTATTTTCTCTAAAATATTTATTTGTTATTTCGTTACAATTCATCATTATTATTTACCTCCATTAATCGCTTTGATAATTTCGTCTGGAGCTATTAACTCACCAGTAACTTTTGTAATTTTATTAACTTTACAGTCTTTTCCTGCGATTCTTTCTACTTCATAATAATATTGACCTAAGTTCATTTCAGCAACATAAATTTCTTTTGCTTTTTTACCTACTGAAGCGATTTGTTTTTCAAGAAGCGGCCAAATAGTTATTGGTCTAAACATACCTACCTTTTGTCCAGCTTCTCTTAACTCATCAACTGCCTCTTTAGCACTTCTTGAAACGCCACCAAAAGCAATTACAACTACTTCAGCATCATCTAATTTATATTCTTCATAGAATGAAAAATCATCTACGTTCATTTCAACTTTATTGCAAATTCTTTCTACTAACTCTCCAGATAATTTGTTGTCATTAGTAGGAAATCCAGTTTTATCATGTGTTAAACCAGTAACATGAATTCTATATCCTTCTCCGAAAGCAGGTAATGGATGTACCATTGTTTTTTCATCCATAAATTTGTCAGCATATTGTACAAAATCCTTTGGTTCACAGTTAGGTTTTGTCCTATGTAAAACTTCTATTTCAACAGGATCTTTTAAAGCTATTTTTTCTCTCATGTGTCCTACGGTTTCATCCATAAGATATATAACAGGAGTTCTATATTTCTCTGCTAAATTAAAAGCAGTAATTGCGTACTCATATGTTTCTTGAACTGAGTTTGGAGTTAAAGCTATAACAGGATGATCTCCGTGTGTTCCCCATTTTGCTTGCATAACTTCACCTTGAGCTGGTGATGTAGGAAGACCTGTACTAGGACCACCTCTTTGAACGTTTACTACTACACATGGTATTTCAGCTATGCATGCATAACCTAAATTCTCTTGCATTAATGAAAAACCAGGACCACTTGTTGCAGTCATTGATTTAAGTCCAGCTAATGAACCACCAATAACAGCAGCCATACTAGCTAACTCATCTTCCATTTGTATAAATTTTCCACCAACTTGTGGAAGTCTTTGAGAAGAAACTTCTGCAAGTTCAGTAGATGGTGTTATAGGATAACCGGCGAAGAAACGCATACCAGCTGCTAAAGCACCTTCTACGCAAGCTTCGTTTCCTTGCATTAATTTATACTTATTATTACTCATCTTTATTACCTCCAACTAAAAATATAGCATTATCAGGACATCTTAATTCGCATAATCCACAAGATATGCAGTTTTCTATATTTACAGCTTCTGACTTTTCTTTTACAATCGCTAGAACTTGTTTAGGACAAAAAGCTACACAAATTCCGCAACCTTTACACCATTCTTTGTTAATAGTAAGACTCTTTTTGTTAGCCATCTTTTAACCTCCTAGTTTTTAAAACTATAATAATTGACACCTCTATATTACCACATTAATATATTTTTGCAAGAAAAATTTCATAAATTTGCTAAATTGCAAGAATTAATTCAAGTTATTCATATTTCCTGTCGAAAAAACGATTTCAAATAATAAAATAGCATTATATAAGAAGAAAATGCATGAACAAAAATATTTTCATCATGCATTTTTTATGTTATTTTTTCTCAATAATGTATATTTCCGGAGGAGAATTCTCCTTATTTAATAGCTTAATTTGTACTACATTATATTCTCTTTTATTTAAAAATGAAATAAATTCGTGAATATTTCTTGCTTCCTCACCGTTATCATGTAGTTTATAAGCCGAAATATAAATTCTTCCCTGATTACTTAATCTACTAATTATATTCTTAATTGCATTAATTGATGTATTATAATTTGTTCTTATTTTTTTATCTGAATTAGGTAAATATCCTAAGTTGAATAATGCAACATCAATTTGTTTATCTTCAATATGGTCTAACACATTTTCGTGTGAATCAACTATAAGCTTGTAATTAGTGCAAAGATTTTGTTCTAAAAGTGTTTTTGTTCTGTTTATTGCATCCTCTTGTATATCAAAGGCATAGACATATCCATTATTCTTAACTAAATTGCAAAAAAATAGCGTATCAAAACCATTACCGGCTGTTGCATCCACAAGTGTTAAGTCATCTTTGTTTTTATAGCTATTTTCAACTAGAAAATGAACAAAATCTACTATTTGACCATACTTTATATCAATCATTTTCGCACCCATGTGCTCATTATTTATCATTTCTTTCAACCTAATCACCTACAAAGATTTTAAATAATCTAGTTCTTTTTTACTTAAATTTTTCCATGAGCCCATAGGTAAATCATCAAGCTCTATATTACCGAAGGAAACTCTTTTAAGGCTTATAACAGTTTTACCAACTGCCGCTAGCATTTTTCTAACCTGTCTGTTTTTACCCTCATAGATACTTATCTTAACAGTTGTTTGAACTCCATCAGTTTTAACTATGTCTACAAGCGCAGGAGCAGTAGTATAATCCTCTATTTTAATACCATGTCTTAACCAACCTATGTCAGTAGCGTTCAATCTACCATTTACCCTTGCAATATAAGTTTTATATACCTTATATCTAGGATGCATAAGTCTATTTGCCAAATCTCCATCATTGGTTAGAAGCAATAACCCACTTGTATCATAATCAAGTCTTCCAATCGGATATACCCTTTCAGAAATTTCAATCAAATCTAATACACACTTTCTATCAAATTGATCTTTTACAGTAGTTACATATCCAGTTGGTTTATTAAGTTTTACATATATTTTATTTTCAACAACTTTAATAAGTTTGTTTTCAACAAAAACCCTATCCTTATCTGTGTCTACTTTAAATCCTAGCTCTGTAACCACAGTATCATTTACTTTAACTTTTCCTTGCAAAATAAGCTCCTCAGCCTTCCGACGAGAAGTCACTCCACAATTTGCAATATATTTTTGTAATCTTTCGTATGGCATATTAGTTCCTCAAATTTTTATTTTAATAGTATTATAATATAATTATTTAATTATTAAAAGAAAAATCAGCTACATAAAATAAATTTTGTAGCTGACAATTAATTATTTATATATTAATTTTCCACTATATATTACATCATTGTTTAGTGATATCTTGTAGAATCCATATACTTTGTTGTTATTATCATTTGTGATATGCTCTGAGGTTTTAACCGTTTCTATTTTTATATTGCTCTTTTCTTCCTCTGTTAATATATAGTTAAATCCCGACTCTGCAAATACTGGATTTTTTTGTTCATCTGTTAGCATAAGTTGATTTTCTTCTATGATGTTATAGTTTTTATAATTTGCAAATGCAAAATCAAACATTTTATAACTGTCATTGAACCAGTTTCCATCATTTAAAACAACGACTATAATTTCCATATCGTCTTTTTTAGCTGAAGCCACTAAACATCTACCGGCTGTTTTAGTATAGCCAATTTTTACACCAGTACCATATTTGTATTGATAAACTACTTTATTTTTATTGATAAAATAAAAATTGTTGTCACTATTATAATATTTTTTTGCACTTGCAATTTCTTTAAATTGTTCATTCGCTAAAGCATATTTTGTTATTAATGCTAAATCATATGCAGTTGTATAATGGTCATTATTATGAAGTCCATGAGGATTAACAAAATTGGTATTGTATGCACCAATATCCTTTGCTTTATCATTCATATCTTCTATGAAATTTGAAACGTCTTTATTACCTGCAAAGTATGCTACTGCTAAGGCTGCATCATTACCTGACCGTAACATTACACCATATAATAAATCTATCAACTTTGCTTTTTGGTTTGGAACTAAATATATGCTTGAACCTTCAATATTTGTACATTCTTTAGGTATAGTGACCATTTTATCTAAAACATTGAAATTTTCAATTGCCACTATAGTTGTCATAATTTTTGTTGTACTTGCCATATATTTTTTCTTATCTGCATTTTTTGAAGCAATGATTCTACCAGAATTTGAGTCTATAACTATATATGATTCAGCAGATAAGCTTGGAATTTCAACTGCATATATATTTGAAAAAGTTATATTTAAAAATAGAACCATTAATAAAATAAATTTAGTCACATTCTTTTTTAATATTTTTTTCATGGTTTGTTTTTTTCTCCTTTACATCCTTTATGTATGAAATCATACTTCCAATTATTGCAGCAACATCATTTACTGGACTCGTTACTCCATTTAGATTAACTGATTGTATTTGATTATCATTTTCATAGATTAACATTTGAGGACTTAGTGATAAGTTTACATAAGCTGCACCTGCAAAAGGTTTTATATCAATATTTCTAAATTTTTTATCTATATCACTTCCACCTATTATGAAATTCATATTAAGCTTTGATATTGCAAGAAAATTAGAATTTTCATAGGATATCTTACTACTAATTAATTTTTCATTTTCTGTCATATTATTAATGTTTTCTATTGTTGTTTTAATAATGTTTTCTATATCGTTACTCACTTAACACACCTCTTTTTGTTATAATATTTACTATACTAAACTCAATCACAACTGAAAATTTTTCCTCAAAGCATTCTGAATAAATGTCTATGTTTTTAATAAAAAAAGGTTTAATTAAATTAAATATTTTTAGTCGTCTTTCTTATTATTTTCTTTAATTAAAAATTTCTTTATTGCATTAAAATAGTTAAATCTAAATATAAAGCTTTTTTGAAATTTTAGTATTTTAAATCTGATTAGTAGTACAGCTTCATCAATTGTTATATTTATTTTAATACTTATTATAAAAGCTAAATATAACATAGCTATAATTAATAGTATTACAAAAATTAATAGAAATAATACTTTCATTTTAAATAAATTAAAAGCAATATAGGTTGTCTATATTGCTTTTTTATCCTCATCTTCTTCAATTTCAATTTTTGGAAGCTCTTCTAAAGTTCTTAATCCAAAATGTTTTAAAAACTCAGGTGTAGTTCCGTACAAAGTTGGTTTACCAGGTTTATCTAACTTACCTACTTCTTTTATTAGTCCTTTTTCGAGTAAATTCTTAACTATATGTGAGCTCTTTACTCCTCTAATTATATCAATTTCAACTCTTGTTACAGGTTGTTTGTATGCAACAATGGATAAGGTTTCTAAGGATGCATTTGAAAGGGAGCGATTAATAGTTGCTTCCTGCATAAGTCTTTGAATATAATCAAAATTTTCTTTTTTTGTAGTTAATTGAAATGTGTCTCCAAATTGTTGAAGTATTATCCCTCTTTGTTCATCTTTACTGTATTCTTCTAACATTTCAGTTAAGGCTTGAATAGTCTCAGTATTTTTGATATTTAAAATATTAGATATCTCACTAAGGCTTAATGGTTCACCCCAAGCAAAAAGTAGACTTTCAATTATACTTTTAATCTTTTCCTTATTCATTCTCATGCCCATGCATCGATTACACAAGAAAACCCGTCTTTCTTTTTAAGAAAGACTAAAGGTTTGTGCATGGGCTCGATGCCTACTTTCTTATTATTTATCATTTCTTTAAATCTCTTCTCCATCTTGAACATACAAAATTTCAATGTCACTAAAATTACAATCTTGAACTATTTTTATGTTTTTATCTTTTGATAGCTCTAAAACTGCTAAAAATATTGATACAACATACTCCTTTGTATTAACTTTACTTTTATTCTCATTAAATAAGCTAAATACAGATACGGATTTATTTTTTTTAAGTCTTTCCAATATGTTATCAACACATGACTTAACACTATAACTTTCACGATATATTTTGTTTGGTCTAATTATTGGTTCTTGCGATATTTTTATATTCTTTTCTTTAAGAAGCTTTATAAATATATTATAAAGTTCATAAGCATTTACTGTATTTATAGAAAATTGTTCAAATTGCTTCTCATCTGATACCTCTATTTCTTCTTTAGGTTTTGAATAAAAGAAACTATTTTCAAACTCATATTCCTTTAATTTTTCAGATGCAATCTTACAAATTTTGTATTCAATTAATTGATTAACTAATTGGAGTCTTGGATCTTCAGCTTCTTTCTCTTTCACAGGTAAAAGCATTTGAGATTTTATTTCAATTAGTGTTGCAGCCATTAATATAAACTCACTTGTTATATTTAAGTTTAAGTTTTTCATTTCATCTAGATACTCTAAATATTGCTCGGTTATCTCAGAGATTGGTATATCATATATATCAACTTCTCTTTGCTCTATAAGATAATACAACAAATCAAAAGGACCTTGAAATGTGGTTAAATTAACTGAATACTCCATATGTTTTGAATATACCTTTCATTAAATAGAATTAAATTAGTTTAATTCATAATTTTTTTAATTATATTTTTAAAATAAAATGACAAAAATGGTTGCTTTTCAACTTTCGTTTCTGGATATAAATTTACTTCCTTAACAACTGAACCATCTTTTGAAATTGTCAAAGTACCTATAGGTGTATAATAATCTAAAGGTGCTTTTAAATTTTTATTCACATTATATTGTAAACTATAATCTTCAATTTTGCAATTACTTGTTGTTAATAAGCTAATATTTTCTCTACTAACCACATTAATAAATTCTTCTTTTGAACATTCCACAGGGACCTTAGTTATAGCCGCATTTTTTTCATAAAAAACCAGGTTTTTATAATTAGCAAAACCGTGATTTAATAACTTAGCTGCTTCAGCAAATCGAACCTTAGTATCAGGACATCCAAGCACTACTGCAACAAGTTTAGTACCTTTTCTTTCAGCTGCTGCAGATAAACAATATAATGCTTCTGTTGTATATCCTGTTTTCAAGCCTAAAAGACCATCATAATTATTTATCAATCTATTAGTGTTAACAAGTACCTGCTCTATATCTTTGTTTTTGCCTACCATTATACTATCCATCCATGTAACCATGTACTTATTAGAATAATTATACTTCAACAATTCTCTAGACATTAGCGCAATATCATTAGCTGTTGAAACATGATTTTCAGCAGGTAGACCTGTTACATTTACAAAATGTGTATTAGTCATACCAAGCTCTATTGCTTTTTCATTCATTTGTTTTACGCACGCTTCTTCAGAACCAAACAATAATTCTGCCATTGCAACAGAAGCGTCGTTTGCAGAACGCATGCATATAGCTTTAAGCAAGTTTTCAACTGTTTGAACTTCATTTTCTTCTAAAAACACTTGACTACCACCCATACTTGCAGCATATTTAGTGATAGTTGTTTCATCTGTTAATTTAATATCTCCGGAATTTAATTTTTCACTTGTTAAAATTAACAGCATAATTTTTGTAATGCTAGCTGGTGAAAGCTTTTGATTACTATTTTTTTCATATAATATTTCACCATCATCTGCATTTATCAATATTACAGATTTTGAGGTTAATGTCAGCTCATCAGCGTTAACGTTAACAAAACTAAATAATAAAATAAGTATTAAAAATATGGATATTTTTCTCATAAAAGACCTCCTTTTAAAGTAGAATATCCATATTAATTCTAAATATTCAATTTCGCACAATTAATAAATAATAATTAAAAATTAAAAAATTAATTGTTAATTTTTAAATTATTTTTGTTTTTTAGTTCAAAAACTATTCTACCTATAGACATGGATAATGCCACTAAAATAGACGATATAGCCACAGGTTTAACTATAGTTATTGGAGCTAAGTATAATAAATAAATTATTGCTGCTATAGCAGCTAAGCCAATAATAAACGCTACTATTCTATACCTTTGACTGTAAGCTGCAACCCCTTTCATATCACTTGCTAAAAATATATTATTAATAACTAAATAAGTTGCTGCTTCTGTAAAATTGAAAACTGCAAACATAGATAATAAAATTAAATTAACTTCACTTGTCATAGGAGATAACATTAATATTATTGCAGAAATCAACCCTAAAATTATATTTACTGTAACACCCGCTATGCTTACATTGAAAACTTGTTTTTTAGTAAGCTGATTAGCTTTTTCCGTATCTATAGGCATTGGTGTTGAAAAAAATAAATAAAATGGAACTTTAACCTGTAAAAAATTCTCTTTTTTGCATCCGTACTTTTTATACATATATGAATGACCTACTTCATGTAGCCAAATAGTCCAATAAAGTGCAAGATACCCAAGAATAATAAATTTCAAAAAATCACTCCTCTTTTGTAAGTATGCTCTATAAGCTTAACTGTATAGTTTTGTTGCTAATATTATATTGTCTATATTTAACCCCAACCATATCAAACATTTTTTTTGAAGCAATAACAGAATCTGTATTAGCATATTTATCACAAAAATAAATAACCTCTGATATACCACTTTGAATTATCGCTTTTGCACATTCGTTACATGGAAATAACGTAGTATAGATTCTGGTACCTTTTAAAGATCCACTGTCATTATTTAATATGGCATTTAATTCTGCATGACAAACATAGATGTATTTTGTATCTAGTGGTGCTCCTTCTCTTTCCCAAGGCATTTCATTATCATCACAGCCTCTTGGCATTCCATTATAGCCGACAGATAAAATTTTGTTCTCATTATTAACTATACAAGAACCTACTTGTGTTGTACTATCTTTACTTCTTTGTGAAGACAATATAGCTACACCCATAAAGTACTCGTCCCAAGACAAATAGTTAGTTTGTTTCATTAATACGTCCTCCCTAATTTAGTTGTTTTTATATGGAATAAACCCATTTTTTGTAACAATACCATATATTAATTTAATGTTTTCATTTTTATCAGAACTTATATTAAAAGCACTATGAATTTCAGTTTCGATTTCTTTTATTTTGCTTTCATTATCTGTATAAATTGTTGCTAAAATATCACCTTTTTTGACTTTATCATTAACTTTTTTGTTAATTATTATACCTGCTGAATAGTCTATAGAGTCTTCTTTTTTCTCTCTACCAGCACCGGCAATAAGTGAAGCTTTACCAATCATTTCAGCATTTATACCGAAAACATATCCATCACTTACCGATTGAACATCTACTTTATATTTAGCTTGCTTAAATAAACCATAATCATTTACTATCTTGCTATTACCATGCTGTAGTTCAACAAACCTCTCAAAACGCTTAAGAGCCTTTTTAGAATCTATAATCTCCTTTGAAATTTGAACTCCATTTTCAATAGAAGTGGCAATACCAGTCATTTCAAGCAAGTTTGCGCATAAGAAAATACATAAATCTTCAAAATCCTTTGGTCCACTACCTTTTAAGGTTTCAATTGCTTCAATAACCTCAATAGAATTTCCAACAGCTTTTCCTAAAGGCTCATCCATATTAGTTATAATTGCTCTTATGTTTTTTCCAAATCTTTCTCCGATTTTTACCATAGTTTCAGATAGTTTAATTGCACTATCTAAATCTTTCATAAATGCTCCGCTGCCAACTTTAACATCCAAAACTATATTTTTAGCACCAGAGGCTATTTTTTTTGACATTATACTAGAAGCAATTAAACCAATATTATCTACTGTTGCTGTAACATCTCTTAGAGCATACAGCTTCTTATCCGCTGGAACTAAGTTTAATGTTTGCCCACAAATAATAAAATTGTTTTCCCTTATTATATCATTTGCTTGATTCATAGAAATATTAATATTAAAGCCATCTATAGATTCTAATTTGTCTAATGTTCCGCCAGTATGGCCTAAGCCTCTACCAGACATTTTAGAGCCCTTTAAACCACAAGCAGCAAGCATAGGAAGAAGTGACAGAGATGTTTTATCTCCTACACCTCCTGTACTATGCTTATCTATAGTTATACCATCAATATTACTTAAATCTATTATATCTCCTGAATTTATCATAGCTTCTGTTAAGTAAACTATTTCGTCTAAATTTAATTCATTAAAATATATAGCCATTAATAATGCAGAAACTTGATAATCAGGTATTTCATTATTAACATAACCATTTACGAAAAAATTTATTTCTTCCTTAGTAAGTACTTTGCCTTCTTTTTTGTTATTTATAATATCATACATACGCATAGTACATACCTCCTATTTATAATAAAATTTTATCTTTTATACTATATCCGTCAATATTATTATCAATGTTAAATATATCTAGTATAGTTTTACCTATACATGCATAAGTATCCAATGTTCCAAGATTATTATTCTCTTTAATTTTATTACCATAAAATAAAACTGGAATATACTCTCTTGAGTGATCTGTACTTGGAGTTGATGGATCACATCCATGGTCTGCAGTAATTAACAAAACATCATCTTCCTTCAGCAAGCCTTTTATTTCTTCTAATTTTTTATCAAAATACTTTAATGCATCTCCATATCCAACTACATCATTTCTGTGTCCATAAAGCATATCAAAGTCAACTAAATTCGTAAATACTAAGCCCGATGAGTTCTCTTTTATCGCCTCAATAGTAGCTTCTATACCTTCATGATTGTTTTTAGTATGCAAAGCTCTAGTTATACCCTTATTAGCAAATATGTCTTCTATTTTACCTATAGCATATACTGGTTTTCCACTTTTAGATATATAATCAAGCATTGTGTCTTTTATTGGTTCTAATGAAAAATCTCTTCTATTTTCTGTTCTTTTATAATCTCCTGATTTTCCAATAAATGGTCTAGCAATTACACGACCAACACCATGCTCACCTTGAAGCATATCACGTGCTATTTTACAAGCATTGTATAGTTCGTCAAGTGGCACAATTTCTTCATGCGCTGCTATTTGGAACACGCTATCTGCAGAAGTATATACAATTAATGAACCATCCTTTACATGTTCATCGCCTAATCTTTGAATAATTTCAGTACCAGAAGCTACACAATTTCCAATAGCTTTTCTACCGGTTCTTTTTTCAAATTCCTCTATTATCTCTTTTGGGAATCCATTTGGATATGTTGGAAATGCTTTAGGTAAAATAATGCCGCTCATTTCCCAATGTCCTGTTGTTGTATCTTTTCCCATAGATTTTTCTGCTGATCTACCATATGAAGCTAAGTAATTTCCATTAGGAGCACTTAAATCAGTAAGACCTTCTATACCTAATAATCCAAGCTTTTCTAAGTTAGGTAATCCAAAACCTTCATAATTTTTATAAATATTTTTTACAGTGTTACTTCCTTCATCATTAAATAAATGAGCATCTGGTAATTCTCCAATTCCAACGCTATCCAATACTATTAATATTACTCTATTTATCATTTTTTTATCTCCTTTTCTGCTACAAAAATTTAATGAAGAATCGTTTTTTTGATTCTTCCATAGAGTGAAAAGATTTTCACTCTGTAAAGAGTGTTTTTTCTTTACTGTAAAAATGCTTTCTTTTCACTTCTATGCTCTTGGGTGTGAATTTTTAAATGTTTGTAGTGATTTTTGCTTAGTTGCTTGCATATAATTTTGCATTGCTGTTATATTTTTATGTCCCATTAACTCTTGAACTGATGCAATATCTGCACCATTATTAAGTAAATGAACTGCAAATGAATTTCTTAATATTTGTGGAGAAATCTCCTTATTAATTTCTAGCTTTTTTTCATAGTATTTGAGTATTTTCCATACTCCTTGTCTTGTTAAAGACTCACCACTACTGTTAATAAATAAATAATCATATTCCTCTTTATTTTTCTTTATTCTAAAATTATTAATATAATTATTTATTGATTCTAAAGCTATGCTTCCAATTGGAACAACTCTATCACCATTACCATTAATATGTATAATCGAAGCATAAAATATTATATCCTTTAACCTAATATTTATTAGTTCTGTTACTTTTATACCTGAAGAATATAAAAGTTCTAATATAGCACTATCTCTGCTTCCCTTAAAGGTATTTATATCAGGTAGATTTAATAGCTTAACTACTTCATACTCACTAAGCACAATTGGAATCTTTCTAATTTGTTTAGGACTATGAATATTTTGTGTAGGATTTTCAACAATAATTTTCTCTTCCCTTAAATAATCATACAAGTTTTTAAGAGAAGAAATATTTCTAGCAATAGTTGATGAGCTTTTACCCTTTTTCTGCAAATCAACGAGATAGGTTAATATATGTGTTTTCTTTGCATTAGTATAGGCTTCACTATATTCTGTTTCAACATAACATATAAATGCTTTTATGTCACCAATGTATGAATTAATTGTGTTTTCGCTAAGCTTTTTTAAAATTAATTTATTTTTATAATTATCAACAATTTTATCCATTATAACCTCTCATTATGCTATAGTCTTGACGTAGTCAAGACATTGTAGTAGCATCATAAAAGTGTGAAGTGTTTTTTTCACACTAGCATCCTACTGTTATATTTACATTTAAAATTTTTAGATATATAAATTTCTAAAGAATTAAATGTATGTAATAGCTATAAATTAACGAATATGCTATAACCAATAATACAAATATAGCAGATAATTTTAAATAGCCTATAACTATTATATCAATTTTTTTTGAGTTAGTCTCTATTTTTTTTACATTTTTAATATATTTTGATGCTAATGTCGATATATGTGTAAAATAAAATAAAAAAGGAAAATATACTAAATAATCTGTAAAATTAAATATAAAATATAATTTATCTAATGTTACAATTTTTGTAAAGTAAATTATTGAAATTCCATACATTATAGATACAAGACAAAACATGGCATATATAGTGTAAACGAATCCAAAGTTTGCCAATAATATTACTACTATAAAATATACAACATTTCTCTTAAGGATTTCTAAAAATAAATCTAAAAAAGCATATTTTTTCAAACTGTCATAGCTTATTTTTATCAAATTATCTTGTCCTATAAAATAAAATATAAAGGCTGATACTATTAATGATAAAACTAACATAAATAACAAAAATAATAAATTTCTATTATCTTTACTTATTATATTTTTAAAATTTTTATTCATAAAAAATCCTCCTGCAAAGCTTTATTAATTTTATGCTTGTACAGAAGGATTAATTACTATTTATCAACAAATAAAATTGCGATTTGTGTTTTTGCATCTTGAATTTTATTTTGCTTAATCATTTCCTTTGCTTCATCAATGCTAACACGTATTACATCTATAAATTCATCTTCATCTAAATTATTACCTACTTGTTTTAATTCAGTTGCTTTATATAAATATATTTTTTCGTTACTAAATCCAGGAGAAGTATAAAACTCTGTTAATTTTTCAATATTATTTGAACAATAACCTGTTTCCTCAATTAGCTCTCTATTTGCACAATTGAGTGGATCCTCATTTAGCTCTAATTTACCCGCAGGTATTTCATATAAACAATCTTCTACAGCTTTCCGATATTGCTTAATTAGAATAATTTCATTATTATCTATTGCTACAATTCCTGCAGCACCTCTATGTTCAACTATTTCCCTTTTAGCATATTTCTTATTTGGCAATTCAACTGTATCTACTCTTAAATTTATTATTTTTCCTTCAAATATTTTTTCACTATTAACAGTAATTTCTTTATTCAATTTATCCTCCTTTAGGTAAGTCACTCTATGATGCTTTTTGCTCCAATCTTAATTTATCAGCAATCATAGCAATGAATTCACTATTTGTTGGTTTACCTTTGTTATTATGTATTGTATATCCAAAAATACTATTAATAGTTTCAATCTTACCTCTATTGCATGCAACTTCAATAGCGTGTCTTATTGCTCTTTCTACTCTACTAGCTGTAGTTGAGTATTTCACAGCAATACTTGGATATAATTCTTTTGTTATTGCTCCAAGTAACTCAATATTGTTAACAACTTCTATTATCGAAGTTCTTAAATATTGGTAACCTTTAATGTGAGCAGGAACTCCTACTTCACGTAATATTTCAGTTATCTTAGCTTCTAAGCTTAATTCTTTCTCTGCTTTTTCATTATAAACCATTTCTTTATTTTTTACTTGTACTTTAGATGTTTCATATCCTGAGATTTGAAGCAATCTTTCTGAAAAAGAATCAAAATTAAAAGGCTTAATTATATAATAGTCAACACCCATATTAATTGCTCTTTGTGTAATTTTATCATGACCTACTGCTGATAAAATAATTACCTTTGGAAATTTTTTTAATTCTTTTTTGTGCATTTTTTCTAGAACACCTAAACCGTCTAAATGAGGCATAATTATATCAAGTATTAAAATATCTGGTTCATACTTTTCTACTGCTTCAATTGCCTTTATACCATCATCTGCCATTGCAACTACATCAAATACACTCTTTGATAATAAAAAGTCTTTAAGAACTCCTCGAAACTCTTTGTTGTCATCTGCGATAACAATTTTAACCTTTTCTTTCATTATATCCCCCTATTTTAAGGTTTTGTCAATTAATCAACAAACCAATTTATATTAAATATCTACAAAGTAAAATGTAATTTTACTTTATAAAATATTATTTTACTTAATAAAATTTGATTTTACTAAATTAAATAAAAACTTACTTTGTAAATATTTTTATACATATCTAAGTTTCATTGTTTTTATACAAATAGTAAGAAAACAACCTAGTTTTATTTTGCACATATTATATTATACGCTTAAATACTATAATTCCCTTTATTTTTTATTCTTATAAATTCGATTTTTTCTGATGGCTTTCGTCAAGTAACCATTCAATATATATTCCATACCCTTTTGTAGGATCGTTCATAAATACATGAGTAACAGCTCCTACAAGTTTATCATTTTGTATAATAGGACAACCGCTCATGCCTTGAATTATACCATTTGTTAATGATAATAATTCTTCATCAACTATTTTTATCACAAAGCTTTTATCAGTAGGTCTACTTTGATAGTATGTTTTTACAATTTCTATATTATATTCTTTTATTTCATCATCTAAGCATGACAATATTTTAGCCGGACCAACCTGTATAGTATCTCTTCTACCTATTTCTACTAAATTATTAGAAAAATAGCTTAAGCTTTTTTCATTTATCACACCAGTAATTCCAAATGGAGTATTTTGTCTAACGGTTCCTAGTTTATTATTATCTTTCAAAATAAAACCTATTATTTCGCCAGGCTCTCCCTTTTTACCAGATTTTATATTTGTAATATTGGCTTTCGAAATTGAACCTGAATCAATATCAATTAATTCACCAGTATCTGAATCTGTTATACCATGTGCAACAGCTGAAAATTCGTATGTTTCAGGATCTATATATGTTATTGTTCCAATACCTGCTATATTATCCCTAGCCCAAAAACCAAAAATAATATCATTAGTACTATATCTTTTTATAGGTGTTATTAATAATTGTATTCTATTTCCATTTCTCTCTACTTCAATATTATACTCTCTTATTCCTTCTTTATTGATATATGAAACAAAATCTTGGGTTGTGGAAAAAGGTTTATTGTCTACAGACATAATTTTATCACCAATATGCATGCCAGCTTCTTTTGCAGGTGAAGTTGTAATTTTATTATCATTTACAACATCTGCAAGACCAACTACTAAAATACCTTTTGTTTTTAATTCAACTCCAATTGTTTGACCACCAGGAATAACATATTGCTTTTCTACACTTACCTGTTCATTTTCAATGAATGGATTGAAGTATTTATATGAAATTTTTAAATTATTTTCGCTAAAATATATCGCTAAAATAACAATAACAATTATTGACATTAAGACTAAAACTTTTCTTTTATAATGTTTCATTATACGCTCCCTAAGTTTTAATCTTAATTTAACCATTTAGATTTTAATTATGCAGTTGGTTTTTTTAGTTTATTTCCATATTAGATTCTATTAGTTCCTTTGCATTGTTTAGCGATTTTTGAGTTATATTCATACCGCTCAAAAGTCTTGCAATTTCATTTATTTTTTCTTCTTTATCTAATTTTTTTACAATACTTGTAGTTTCATTTAACAAAGTGTTTTTTTCTATCATATAATGACTATCTGAAATTGATGCAATTTGCGGCGAATGTGTTACACAAATTACTTGACTTTTTTTAGAGATAAATCTCATTTTATTTCCAGCCATTTGCGAAGTTTTGCCACTTATACCAGTATCAATTTCATCAAAAACTAAGGTGGTAGAAAAATCATTATCACAGCTTAATTTTTTAATAGCTAGCATTATTCTTGATGCTTCTCCACCTGAAACTATTTTTTGTATAGAATTTAAATTAGCACCGGCATTTGTTGACATTAGAAATTCAACATCATCTTTTCCGTTAATTGAAAAATCATCTTTTTCATTGATATTAACTTTAAATTGGACATTTTTCATATTTAAATCTTCTAATTCCATAACAATATTTTTTTCTAAAAAATTTGCCGCATTTTTTCTTAAATCAGTTATGACAGTAGATTTTTGCGATAATGTTTCCTTTATTGCTTTTAAATCATTATTCAGAGCCTTTAATTTATTATCAGCCTCAAGAAGTATGTTATACTCTTTTTTTATTTCTTCTTTATATTCATTTATTTTACTTATACTATAACCGTATTTTCTTTTTAACCGATTAATTAATGAAATTCTTTTTTCTATATCCTCTAATCTATGCTCATCTAATTCAAGATTATCAGAATAGTTGATTATTTCAAAACCTAAACTTTGAAGTTCATCAATAATAACGTCCATTTGCTCTATATATGTATTAATATTATCATCATAATTTTTTATTTTATTTAATAAGCTATATGAGCTATTTATATAGTTCATTGCTGAATCATCATTTTTAATAAGCCTCTTTTCAATTTCAAATAAAGAAGCTTGAATTTCTTTTATATTTGACAACTTTTTAAGCTCTTTAATTAGGTTTTCTTCTTCATCCTCTAATAAAACAGCTTCTTCAATTTCATTTATTTCATAACTATATTGCTCTAATTTTTGCTCCTTATTATAAAGCTTGTCCTCTAATTCATTAATTTCTGATAACTTCTTACGATACTCGGTATATAGTATTTCATATTCATTTAATATATTATTTATATTTTTGCTTATTAAGCTATCTAGTAATATAATATGGTTTTCTTTTTTGTAAATATATTGTTGTTCAAATTGACCATATATATCTAGCAAAAAAATACCTAAATCCTTTAATATATTTATTGATACAATATTATTGTTTATTTTATTTATACTTTTACCTGTCTCTAATATCTCTCTAGAAATTATAAGACAATCATCTTCTTCTATTAATATGTTATTATCATTTAAAAATTTAATAGCTTTAGTATTATTAGAAATGTCAAATGCAGCACTTAAAAAAGCACTTTTACTATCCTTTCTTATAAGATCTTTACTAGCCCTTGAACCAATAAGTAAAAATAGCGCTTCAATTAATATAGACTTACCAGCCCCTGTTTCACCAGTTATTAAATTAAATCCACTATCAAAACCAATTGATATATCTTGAAAAACAGCTAAATTTTTAATATTTAAATTCAATAACATAAAACCCCTCCATAACGCCACTTTGTGGTGTCATAAATTTAAAAATGACTTATCTTATTATTTTTCTAAATTCATCTAAAATCTCACATACAGATTCTAAACTTTTAACTGCAACAAATACTGTATCATCGCCAGCTAAAGTTCCAGCTAAATTATCTAAACCCATATAATCTATTGCAGAAGCACATATTTGCGCTGCACCTGGTATTGTTTTTATAACTACAATATTTAAAGCATTATCTATTGAAACAACAGAATTTTCAAATATTTTATTTAATCTGTCAGTTATACCCTCTTGACTTTGTCCAATTGTTGTATATTTATGTTTGCCGCTCTTAGACATAGTTTTTACCAATCTAAGTTCTTTAATATCTCTAGAAATTGTAGCTTGTGTAACGTCAATATCCATACTTTTTAAGCCTTCTGCCAACTCCTCTTGAGTTTCAATTTCCCTTTTTGATATTAATTCTAAAATTTTTGATTGTCTAGTATACTTTTTCATTTTCTCTCCTTAAAATTCTAAAAAATCTGTTAAAAAATTTGAAATAATTTTATAATATTAATTTAAACTATCGAAAGCTTCATAAATTGTTTTTTTTATTTTATCATTAAAATTTTTTTCAAAATTTATATTCTTATTTTTTCTAACGTGAATTAGATATTCTATATTTCCATCTCCACCTGTAATAGGAGAATATGTAATATCATTTATATATAAACTATTATCTATGAAATAATTGTAAACCTTATTTAATATACTAATATGCATCTTTTTATCTTTTACAATTCCATTTTTACCAACATTTCCTTTGCCTGCTTCAAATTGAGGTTTTACTAATGCTACAATATCTGTCATTTCATTACATATTTCGACAATTTTAGGTATAATTAATTCCAACGAAATAAAAGAAACATCAATGCATATAAAATCAATGTTTTCTATAAATATATTCGTATCAATATATCTAAAGTTTGTCTTTTCTAAAGAGACAACTCTATTGTCATTTAATAAATTTTCAGATAATTGATTTTGTCCAACATCAATGGCATATACTTTTTTGCAACCATTTTTTAGCATAAAATCAGTAAATCCTCCAGTTGATGCACCTACATCTATCGAGATTTTATTTTTTAAGCATATATTAAATTTATCTATGGCTTTTTGTAGCTTAAAAGCACCTCTACTAACATACTCTATATCAGGTATATCTAATTTAATTTGGCAGCTTTCATTAAATAAAGCGCTTGGCTTATTAATTAATTTACCATTAACATAAACCATATTAGACACTATCATTTGCTTAGCTTTTTCTCTACTTTTAGCTAGCCCCATATTAAATAATAAAATATCTAATCTAATATCATTCATTTATTCCTCTTACTTATAATTATTCAATACATATAAATAAAACGCTTTTTATAACCTTTGATATTGCAATATTTTTGGAAATATCTTGCAATGTATAAGCATTGTAGCATAATTATTTATAAATATCAATTAAATTTTACAGCATTTTATTCTTTTACACCATTATCGATAATTTCTATTTTCTTTTGAGTTTCTTCTAATTTATTTATGCAGTAACTGTATGCTAACATTCCTTTTTCGTAATTTTGAATTAAATCCTCTAAATTTAAAGACTTACCACCATCAAATTTATTTACAGTTGTCTTCAAAACTTCCATAGCTTCTTCAAAGCTTTCAAATTCTACATTCATACTAATCTTTCACCCTTACCTCTTGTATATTAATTATTTCAGCTTCAACACTAAATTTGTCAAATAATATTTTAATTTTTTCTCCATCTTTTACGCTGTCAATATTTTTAATAAGATTACTATTTGCATCAAATGCTAATGAATATCCATTCTTAAGTTGCGTTCTGTAATCATGGTTTAAAAGTTTTTCATGTAATAAATTTAAAGTATTTACCTTATTATTTAACTCATTGTTTACATAATTTGATAGTTTTGTTTTTTGCATATCACATTCATTTGCAAGTCTTATAACCATATCTTTTGGATTATATGTTTTTAAAATATATTGATAAGTATTAATAGTTGCTTCAATATATTTTATCTCATTCTTAGTTCTATTACCTAATTCTCTAAATAAGTTATCTAACTGTACATTTATGTTTTTATAACCTCTTATTATAAACTCTGCTGCTGCAGTAGGCGTATGGCAGTGAACATCTGCGGTGTAATCAGATAATGTAATATCAGTATCATGGCCAATACCAGTTACTACTGGAATTTTTGATAAAAAAATGTTTTCAGCCACAGCTAAGTCATTAAATATTTTTAAGTCTTCAAAGCTTCCGCCACCTCTAGAAAGCAATATAACATCAACTATTTCTGTATTATTAAAATAATTTATACCATCAATTATACTCTGCCTAGCATTGTCACCTTGTACTAATGAGTCATAAATAAATATATCAAACCCACCATTAACAGTATTAAAAGTTTTTAAAATATCTTTTATTGCCGCTCCACTCTTAGAGGTAATAATACCTATTTTTGATGGAAGTAACGGTACTTCTTTATTTTTATCAAATAAACCTCTATCTTTAAGCTTTGCCTTTAGTAGTTCTAATTCTTTAAATATATTTCCAAGTCCTGTTTTTTCAATATTGTTTACAACAATTTGATAGGTACCCTTAGCCTCATAAACTGTTAGTTCACCATTTACAATAACCTTATCACCATCAACAACGCTATTATCCTGATAAAAACAGACGCAACTAATACAGGAGTTTTCGTCACATAATGTAAAATACGTGTAGCCTGTCTTACTTATCCTTATGTTTGAAATCTCTCCTTCTACATATAAATTATAGAATATACTGTTACTTTTTAAGCATTTTTTAACATATTGATTCAACAAAGATACTTTAATTGGTTTTAATTTCATTGTACCACCTATCTATTAACGGTAACATTGCATTACCTACTGAGTTATCAGATGACAATTCATTTTTAGGAAAAATAATATCGTATTTACTAATATTATTATTAATATAATTTCTAATATATTTATTCGCTGACACTCCACCCGAAATAATTATTCTTTGAAATTTAAAATTTTCGCTAATTTGGTTAATTATACTTACAATACACTTACCGATATAAATAAATAAAGAATATATTATTGATTCTTTATCATATCTTTGTTCATCTATTAATCTTTTATAATAATTCTCTACACCTGATAAATTAATAAATTCTTTTCCTGATATTTTTGGCATAACTAACCTAATTTTTTCAAGATTAACATCAGATTTATCTAAATAATCTTGCATACTTTGTCCACATGGAAATTTAAAATCATAGTAAACCCCTATTCTATCAATAAGTTGTCCAAAGGTTATATCCATAGAACCTCCAACAATATTTGTAGAAAAGCCTCGTGATATTTTGTTAGAAATCAAAAATTCTGATGTCCCACCTGAAATATGAATCGCTAAAATATTGTTCTTACTATAATCATAAATGTTATAAGTATCAATTAATGCAGCGCTTATATGATTTTCTTGATGGGAATATTCCAAATATTCAGCACCTATTGCCTTAGATAATGTTTTTGCAAAATTTTTCCCAACAACAAAAACAGGCATATATGAGTCCTTTATATTTCTTGGAAAAGCACTCACTGATATTATGCCTATTTCGTTAAAATCAATATTAATACTATTTATTATATCTGGTAAATTATTTAAGTGCATGAAGACAGCTGTCTCCTGTCTAAGACCTTTCTGACCCTCAAGCACTTCTAAATTTTTTTTAAAATTATAAATTATATTACCTTCATAATCAACTAAGGCACATGATGTAGTATAAGCGCTTGTATCAATGCCTAATATATATTTCCTCATATTATAAGCCTCTGTATATAGAACCCAATATTCCATTTATAAATTTATGAGATTCGTCTATAGAGTATTTTTTACTTATTTCAACAGCCTCATTTATGGATACACTTTCCGGAATTAGTGGATTATATACAATTTCAGCTAAAGCAACTCTTAATATTGCTAGATCAACTTTAGCAATTCTGTTAATTTTCCATCCTTTAGCATTTTCTATGATTTTTTTATCGATATTTTCTAAATTATTTATTGCATCATTTAATGTTTTGTTTAAATATTCAATATCTATTGCTTCAATATTAAATTCTAAATCTTCTGAACTCTCGTTGGAAAAATGATTTAAATAATCTTGTAGTATTTTAATATCATACTCATTGCTTATATCCATAGTGTATAGTATTTTTACTGCTTCTTCTCTTGTAATTTTTCTATTCATACTTCCCCCGAGAAGCAACTTTAAAAAACAGTTTACTTCTCTTCTTCAGATTTTTCTATTTTTTCGGTTATAATATTCTGAACATGAACATTGACAACAACAACAGTTAAATCTGTCATAGTTTCAACTTCTTTTTTAACAGTTTTTTGAACCTCTTCTGCTACTTGATTAATTTTACATCCATATACAACATTAATAAAAATATCTAATGTAACTTTATTCTCATTAATATCTACTTTTACACCTTTTGAATAATTATTTTTTGAAAATAAATTTGAAAATCCTTCTACTAATCCAGTATGCATGCTATGTACACCTTTTACTTCCATAGTAGCTATTCCAGCAATAATAGTAACTACTTCATCTGAAATTTTTACTTGACCATTTTCAAAAACTTGATTTTTTTCGGACATATTAGCACCTCCTTTTATGATTATAGCAGAGAGTTTAAAATTTTACAATTCCTTATTATTAAATTTTACAATTTTAATTTGCTTTGCTGCAAAATTTGTTTCAGATATTACTATATCAAGAATTTTAGTAGCATCTGCTTTTTCAATATTAGTGTTTGCAATGATTTTTACATTATTATTGCTAACAACGCATGCAAAATCCTTATATCCTTTAGACTGTAGCATTATTTCGATGCTATTTTCCATTTGAATTTGATTATTTTTTGTTACTAATAAGTCTTCAAATTTCTCTTTAGTTTCTTGTGATATAGTTTGACTTGATAAGCTTTTTTCTATTTGATCAACAATTTCCAAATTGTTTTTAGCTTTACTTATTTTGAAGTTTTCAAAGCTTACATCAACACTTTCGTCAACTGAAGCTACTGTTAAAATATCAGAATTTTTTCCAATATCTGTTTTGTCACTTACATCACTTGTGAAATTAGCGAATTCTTCTTGTTTTTCCAATAATGCTGTTTCATCAAAAACTTGTTCTTCCTTACTAGTAGGATTTGACATAACAACATTTATGTAACCTATAATTAATATTAATGCTAATGAAGTTAAGAATATAAAAGTCTCTTTTTTGAATGTCATTTTTAATTTCCTCCCCTTTTATTACTCACAATAATCTCTATATTATTTAATTCTACATCTAACAAAACTTTAACTGAATTTGTTAGAATTTTATAAATATTTTGATTTCCTGAATAATCAACTACAATTAAGACCCCTGATATATCAGGATATTCATAATATTTTTCAAATACATTTTTACTATCTTTAGCTTCTACTTGTTTTTGTGTAGTATCTCTTCTTATTTCTCTTTTTATACCATCTGTACCTGTTTCTATATTTGATTCTGTATTTGTATTTTCATTATAAATTGGTTCAAGCTTTGGAGAATTTTTAGTGTATATCATAGCTTTTACATTGTTTATACCATCTATTTCTGAAATAATATTTTCTAGTTTACTTTCCAATGAAAATATATAGTCATCATATCTACCTTTATTATCCACTATATTATCAGATTTTATACTTATGTTGCTTGGTGATTTTGCAGTATCAAATTTTAGCAGGAATGAAATGATAATTAATAAAATAAAGAAACAAAATGTATAAAAGAGTTTTTTATTCGTTTTTAATATGTTTAAAAACTCTTCTCCCTTTTTAAACATATCCTACCTCCTATTTTTCTCTAGAATGTAATTTTAACATTCTCACTATTAATGTTAAAATAAAACTCTTCTTCCTTATTAAACATATTCTTACCTCCTAATTTCTCCTAGAATGTAATTTTAACACTTTCACTATTAATGTTAAAAATATTTGAAATATTTATTTTTAAACTTTCTTGCTCTTCTAAATCTAAAGAATGATTTAAATAAACTGTTACTGTCAATTCCATTTCATTGGTAAATATTATTTTTATATTTTTTATAACCTCCTCTCCTTTATATAAATCCTTATTAATTAGTGTAATAAACTCTTTTTCAGACTCTACTAAGCTAATTTCCCTTTCATAACTGGAAGGTTCTATACCTTTAAAGCTAAAGTCCAAAAACTTATCTAAAGATATTGTGCCTCTTAATACAATGCTATTAAAAATATAAATAAATAAAAACAATTTTATAATCAGCTTACAATACTTTTGTGTTTTTCCTTCAGGGAATATTATCATTATTAAATTAATGAATAATATAAAAATTAGTATATTAATAATAGCTTCTCTCATGTTTACCTCGATTACGCCGATTAGCGGCGTCTCTTAATCTGATGAAGAATTGTTTTTAATTCTTCCATAGAGAGTGAAGAAAGTTTTTCTCTTCACTCTTTATCCATAAATGCTGTTTAAATAGCTTAGCATTATAGAATAATATGATGTAATAATTATTATTGGTGTTGCTAAACAAACAAGATAAATATACATTATATCTGAAAGCTCCTGCATTAATGATGATATGTTCTCATTAAATGGTTCAGCAATTGCAGCAGTTATTCTATATAATATAAATATTATAAATAGTTTTAGTAAAGAACTACCAAATAACGAAAAAATAAATAAAATTATTACGAATCCTGCAACATCCTTTATAAAAAGCACACTATTAATAAATAGACCAAAAAAATTATTGACTGCATTACCTACCATCGGTATAGAAGACGGAGATATAGCTTTAACAGCATTGATAAATAAATTATCTGTTTTATAATATATATATCCTTGTACAGAAAAGTTTATGACAACAACAATTATATAAGTGGATAAAATTATCAATGTTGCCTTTTTTAAGAACTTATACAAAAGCTTTGCATTAACTAATTTGCTAATATTATTTATTAGAATTATTGCTGTTAAAATTATCGTCATAATTTCAGTAAAATTGTAAATAGCTTTTGTTGTTATTCCAATAATATACTGAGAATATGTTTGAAAGAACTCTAAAAGTCCAATTTTACCAAATGTAATCATAGCAGCTAAAAAAAGACTATTTATATTTTGTGTAATGGTATTAAATCTAGTAAATTCATTTTTTAAAGTATCTTTAATAAAATTTATATCCTTCGTAGCCATAATAAATACTATTATTATTGAAATAAATACTACAATATCTGAAACATTGTTATTACTTATTTCTTCAGAAAAATATTTAATAATTGTAAGTATTATACATACTATTAAAATATTTATAGAGGTAAATATAGTTTGTTTAATAAAATCTTTCTCTTTTTGAATCTGATATGAAAAAAAATCAAGTAAGTTAAACTCTATCTTGCCCTTCATAGCATCATTTATCAGTTGCCTAATTGTAATATTTTTGTCATTGAAATAATCGCTAGTGTTTCGTAAATAACTATCAAGGTCTTCTGTATTAACTTCATCAAGCGCATTTTGCATATAATTATCAGTAGCATAAGCGAAATTAAATGATGAAAAAACTGTTATTAATACAATTATAAACAATAAGTATTTTTTAATTTTATTATTATTATTCATATTTTTATCACTTTCCTACATCACACCGTTTCACAGCGTTTCAATATTTTATAAAGAATATGTTTTTTATTTTACTTTTTTATCTGTTTACTAATATAAATACTTCATCAATAAATTTTAATATTACATCAAATGAATATACTAAAATAATAAGTTTACCTGACATTTCAATTTTTTTGCCAATTGATTCATAATCCAAATCCTTACATATAAGCGAGACAAAATCACATATATATGCAATACAAACTATTTTAATAAGGATGCTAAAATTATCTATTTTAATATTATAGTTATTAAAAATACTCACCATACTAGCTACATGATCCTTCACTTCGCTAAAAATTAAAAATACAGCTATTATTCCAAATAGTAGTGTAAAATAAAGTTTATATTCTTCATTTACTTTGGATACTATTATGCTTAAAAGTATACATATAACAGCTATAAATATGATTTTTGTCAATATCATTTTAATATTCCTTTCAAGAAAATTTAATTAATAAAATATTGATTAATATTAATATTAATTAGTAAATATTAAATATTGATCTTACCTCGTTAAAAAGTTGATTAAGCATGCTAAGTATTATTGCCATCACAACAATTACGCCTGCAATTGTTACAAACATTGCTTGCTCATCCCTTTTTGTTTGTGATAGTATTTGAGTAAAAATTGCTATTATAAGCCCTATTGCTCCAACCTTGAAAATAATATTTATATCCATAATAACCCCATCCCTATACTAAAACTACCGCAATTAAACACCCTATTAGGAGCGATAATTTATTTAATAAATTTTTTCTTTCTTTGTATTCATCTTCATACTTATCAATATATTTATTAATATCATTTCTTAAAAATGATAACTTGTTATCTAGCACATCAGACATTGAGTTACCATAAAAATCAAGTATTTTACTTACCTTGATGTTAAATTCCATTGGTGATTTGATTTCACTTCCTAAAAATTCTTCAAAAGAATTGTTAATATTTTTGTTCGAATTTTCTTCTGTTAAATCTTGTAGTAATTTATTAAAAACAGATTTTACGTTTTCATATTTGAAATTATAATTTAACAAAATTTCTTCTAATGACATCTTCATTGAACAGGAATATATTCTTAAAAATTCTATAAAATCAGAAATTTCTTTCATCATGCTAACTTTTTTGTCTTCCTCTTGAAAGAATAAGACAAACATCATTTTTACTGATATAATTATAAAGCTAAAAATCCCAATCTTAACTGTAAGCATCATATATAACCCTAGCGCTTATATTATCATATACTTGTTTTATTGAAATTGGATTTTTTTCATCTAGTACAATCACTCTTTCAATGAAACCGTAATTTAGTATATTTTTAATATATATATTTTTGAATAAATCTCCAATAGAACCTGCATGAGCAGTTGTTATAACATTAACACCACTTTTAAGTGCATATTGCATTATGCTAAAATCATCTAAAGAGCCTAATTCATCTGAAATAATAACCCTTGGTGCTAATGAACGAATACTAATGTTAAAACCTTCCTTTTTCATACAATAGGATAATACATCTGTTCTAGATCCTACATAAACTTGTGGTACTCCATTATGTATAGCTGCTATCTCTCCTCTTTCGTCAATTATAGTAACATCACATCCTGTGAAAATAGGATTATTATATCCATCACTTATAATTCGTGCTAAATCTCTTATGCAAGTTGTTTTTCCAGATAATGGTGGACCAGCAATTAACGTATTGTAGATGCTTTTACTGTCCTTTATAATATATTTGATTATTTTATTTGAGCAATTTGCAAAATCTTTTGCAATTCTAATATTTAATGATGTTATATTCTTAAAACCTTTAAACTCATTTTTTTCATATAAGCAATCGCCGCCTAATCCGACTCTATGTCCACCTTCTATAGTTATATATCCCTTTTCAATTTCCTTTTCATAGGCATGCATTGAATTCGATGTTAGGGCAGCTACTGTTGAGACAATATCATTTTTTTTAATTTTATAAAAATCATCATCATAAGTTTTTGACATTTTATTGTTTGATATAAAATAATCTCCCTTAGAGGTTTTTAAAAATATCGGGCAATTAATTCTTAATCTAACTTCATAGACACTGTTTAATATGTTTTCTTCTTGACTTAATAAAATATTTCGAATGTTTATATTTACATACTTTGATACTTTATTTATCATAATTATTGGCCTCCTTTGTTAAATTTTTGTGTCCATACAATATAATATTACGTTATGGCTTGTATATGACAAAAAGTTAGTACAAATTATACAATTGAAAAGGAAATAAATATTTGATATAATATGCGTAGCATATTTTAAATGGCTCAAACGTAGTTTAAACTATGATATAAAAAATACTAATTTTTAGAAAGAAAAGGTGATAACACAGATGATGAGATATGTTGGTTTAAGTATAGCTACCTTAGGCATTATGGGAGTTATAGTAGAAGCACAAAGCGGTAAAGTATTTTTTTCATCTATACTTTTATGCATAGCAATGTTAATTATTGGTACTTTTATATATGCTAAAAATTTAAGAGTAAAATTTCCTAGGCTAGATAATAATGGAATGAAAAAACTAAAGGTTATTGAAGATATACCTTTGGAAACAACTAGCGACTTGGATCATTTAAGTACTATTCAGGATAAAATAAGCAAAATGAAAAAAAATGATGATGTACTATTCGAATTAGTTACATTACAAGGAAAAGAAGAACATATTAAGGTTACAAACACTAAGGACGAAACATTAGGGGTAATACCATATACATATCCACACAGAAGATACTTAGCAACAAGAATATACGACGGTGCGACTGTTCTTGGTAAAGTCTTTAAAGTATCAAGAGGAATTATGGGAAAACGCAAAATATCAATTAGCGTTGCACCATATGTTTTAAAAATCGATTAAAAAGGAAGGAACACGGATTTTATCCGTGTTCCTTCCTTTTTTATATGTTGTTTATTTATAAAGGTTATAAGAATATCCTAATACTGCACTATAAACATAATAATCGGTTTGTTGATTTTGCATTGTCGCTAAGTTACTTGCACTTGTAACTGCAGCACCTGCATCAATTATTCCACTACCATATTGATTTTGTGGTCCAGCATATTGTGCTGTTTGTGATATAATCGTTCTAATTTGAGCTACTGACAATGAACTATTTGCTGATCTCATTAATCCAACAACTCCTGCAACATGAGGGGTTGCCATAGAAGTACCAGAATTGTATGCAAATCCATTATTTGGAACAGTGCTGTATATTTGATTGCCAGGTGCCATTATGTTAAGACCAGTACCATATTGTGAAAAGCTAGATCTTGCTCTATTGCTATTAACAGAACCAACAGCAATTACATTGTCATATTTTGCTGGATATGAAACAGTACCTGTTCCGTTATTTCCAGATGCAGCTACTACTACTACATTATTATTTACAGCATATTGACATGCATCATACATAGCTTGAGAGTATCCGCCGCCGCCTAAAGACATATTAATAGCATCAACTCCACAATCAGCAGCGTAAATTATACCTTGTTGTATATTGTAGGTAGAACCAGTTCCACTATTGCTTAGAACCTTAATTGGTACTATTTTTGCATTTCTCATAACTCCTGATACTGTACCGTAGCTTGCAATTGTTCCAGAAACATGTGTACCATGACCATGACCATCATAAACACTACTTCCCTCATAAGTTCTTGCAAGTGTCATATCTACAAAATTTGCTAAAGATGTATGGTTATAATCAATACCAGTATCCAAAACAGCAATTTTTACGTTTGAACTTCCAGTGGTAATATTCCACGCAGTTTGAACGTTAATCATATTATAATGCCATGCTTGATTAGAATTTATCGGATAACTTTGAGCTTTAACATCATTATCCAATAATTTTACTTTGTAATTTGGCTCGATATACTTAATGTCTAAACCTTTTGCATTTAGTTTTTCTTTTAAGTCACTTATAGCATTAGTATTGTTAGAATATAAGCCTTTATCATATTTTACTAAAAATACTGATCCCATAGTTTCAAGCAATTCATTTTTTAACTCGTTACTTACAGCTGACATTGATTTCGCATCATTTGATGGCTCCATCATACTGTCAAGTACTTCTAAGCCTAATGATGTTAATGCATCTTTTTGTGTTGCAACAAAGTCAGATGAGTTTGAACTTTTGTTAAAATCATTTAGATTTTCACTCTTAATTGAAATAATTAACTCACTGTCATAAAATTCGTAGTTTCCAATTAAACTACTGTTTGCAAGAGCCGGTTGATAGTTAAATAATGAAAGCATACACAAAGTTGCTACAAACATTGCTAAAAATTTTTTCATTTTTAGTCCTCCCTTGTATTATTGTACTCTTGTAATTACAAGAGCCATATTTTAATAATAGCTTTTATAAAAAACTATTATTTCTATCATTTTTATATATACAAAGTTTATTATAATTATTAACGTTATCAAGCCTTGTTTGAGTTCTATAGGATTTTATTTATTCATATAATATACGTTAAATATAAAAAAGTAAAGTGAATAATACTTCACATTTATGTATATTTCTAAACTCAAAACACAAAAGTATAGAGATTTAAACACACAGATATAAACGAACTATTTTTATGACTATTTACTGATTCATCTGGACACAGAACTATTTACCTCGCGTTTTCAATATATTTTCTCTGAGTTTTTTCAATTATTTTATACACTAATTTACGTTGTCGAATTTTTGTATATTATTTTATCACTATGTATTCATATTCATATATGTATTACAAAAATTTTCTTAATATAAAAAAAGCCTAAGAATATATATAAACTTAGGCTTTTAAAAATTTAATTTATTTAATGACAAATTCAAACATTCCCGCTGCTCCAGCAGCAATTTCGTATTTATTGAAAACTACTACTATATTATTATCAGTATTTATATAGAAATTGCTATTAGGTGTAATTAAGTCACTTATATTAACATCTTCAAATAGATAAAACTTTCTTTCTTCATCTAAATTTTCAATTTGTTCTTCTATTTGTTTAGAAACTATTTCTTTATAATTTGGACCAAGTAAATCTCTAAGCGTTATCTCTCTTCCACTAACAAGATCAATATTATAATAATAAGTATCCTGATAAGCACTAGCAGATGTTTCAAATTTAGTTATTATAAAAGATACATGACTTTCACTAGAACTTTTAATATCATAGTTTATGTTTATTTCAATTGGCATAAAATCTTCTGGTTTACCACCTGTTGAAACAAAAGCATCATAAAATTCCTGTACTCTTACCTCAAACTCCTCTACAGCATCCTGTATGGTTTTTCTAATTTGATAATTAATTCTATTTTCCAGGTCAGTATTTCCTGTATTAGATATGTTTGGGATTTTGACGTTCATAATTTTTTTATTATCTTCAAATTCGTACTCTCTAAATGTAAATACTCTACATAATTTATTTAATATTGGTATATCGAGCATTGTTTCTGCAAATGCAGAATTGGTATTAAGCAATAATACGAATATTGCAAAACATGCTGCTATAGAGGTTAAGCTTTTTTTATATGGTAATTTTCTTCGGCTGTGGGTACCTCTATAAATTGCTTGACTTATTCTGCTATCTAAATCTTCAGGTATTGGTGTCTTTTCATGAATATCCTTTAATAATTTCTTCATATTATCCTCCTATTATGCCACGTAGTGGCATTATAAATAGAAACGAAAAATCGTTTTTTGATTTTTCTATAACGTGAAGTGTTTTTTTCACGTTAACACTACTCCTTTCTTAATCCTTCCATTGAAAATATGTCATATTCTTGTATATCTTCATTTTTCAATTCATTTTTTAGTATATCTAATGCTCTATATAGTCTTGATTTTACAGTATTTACATTAATTTTAAGAACCTCAGCAATATCTGAAATCATCATGTCCTCGTAGAATCTTAATAGAATAATTGTTTTGTACTTTGGATCTAAATTATCAATAGCTTTAAAAACAATGCTTGCAAGCTCCTTTTTATCTATAGTTGTGTCGTTATAAGGAACTTCATCATATTGTTCTAAAAAAACCAACTTTTTATTTTTTCTAATATTAGTAATACATTCATTTATTAGTATTCGATAAAACCATGTTTTTAAATATTCCCTTTTCCTTAATGTATGAATTTTTTCAAGAGCTTTCACTATGGCCTCCTGAACTACTTCAATTGAAGCATCAGAATTTCTCATATATCTATAAGCAAAACGATAAAATCGTTCTTGATTTTCTTTTATAAATGGTATTATATCATCGTATTTTGAATTTAAGCCTTGACTCATATAAATACCCCCTAAACAAACTCTTATTTCACATAATTATCTATTTGTGATTTAGCATTTTCAATGTCATCAGTTACACATAATACAACATAATTATCTTTTACTTTTAATATATAGTTTTCTAATTTTTTTATTTCTTCATTATTATAATCTTCAAATTGTAAGATTTGATTTTCAATATGTGCTTTAATATTTTTTATCATTTCTTCAACTTTTTGCTCATCAGCTAATTTAAATATAGCTAATTCCTCTGCTGTAGCACCACTTCCCATGTAAAGAACATATTCAGTGTTATCAGGAATTTCATAAAACATTTTTACTATTTCACTGTCTAGCAATTCTAAAGAATCTTTAAATTCTATATTTTCTACTAAACTTTTCGAAACACTATTTATATCAATATTTATACTTTTATTTTCTTTATTGCAACCAACAAGTAACATACAAGCCATTATAAAAAATAATAACCATTTTTTTCTTAACATTTTAATTGTCTCCTTCTTCTACAATTTTACTTTGTACTGTGTGTGTCTTTAAATATTCAAACCACTTTTGACAATATTCTTTCTTTAAATGAATACCGTCTAATGAGGCATCTACTGGTAAGTTACCATCCTCATCTTTTATGTCTTCTGCAACATCAAGATAATAAACTTGTTTATCTTTAGTCATTTCCAAAATTAATTTATTATAATTACTTATATTATTATTATTATATATTTTATCAGAAGATGATTTTTCATAGCTAACCGGAAGAATTGACTGAACATATATTTGTGCTTCACTATTTATTTCTTTTATGTAATCAACTATCTCAGCATATTTTTTTATAAAAATGTCGCTATATGCCCATCCTAATTCGTTAATACCTAACATAATATAAACTTTATTAAATTTAATCTTTGATAGAGCTTTCATAACAGTTAGCTTTTCGCCATTCATATTTATAGCCGGCCTTGTAAAAGCAGTATCAACCATTAATCCTTTAGCTGTTAATGAAGTTACATTTGACAGTCCATTATATAAAATAAATCCTTCAGTTCTTGAATCACCAATAAAAACAGCATCATTGAAAAAAACATCTGTAACTGCTTCACTCTCTGGTACTACAGAATTATAATCATTTTGATTATCATTATTTTCCGGATTTTCTAAATCCGTATCATCAATATTATTACCTGTTTTTTTATTTAAAGTACTTATAATTTTATAATTATATTGTAGATATTTTTGATCATATAAATAATCTACACCATATTTTTTATTTCCTTCAAAAGAATTTGATTTTATAATATATTTTACAGCTATAATAGAAATTATAAATAAAATAGCTGCTAAAATCAAAAATTTAAAAATATTTCTTATCTTTCTATATTTTTTATACCTTTTAGACCTTGGAATTGTCATACTTGTTTTTGTGTTATACATAATGCGTCTCCTAATTTTACAAGCAAATATTGCTTGCAATTTCTTGCTAGCATATATTAGACGGACTAGTATATAAAAAAGTTTTAAAAAAATAAAAATTTTGCTTTAACAGCAAAATTTTATTCCCAATCTAATTCGTATCTATTAAATTCTTTATATAAAAGTCCGTTTATATAGTCATTTATAATGGTTTCTATACCCTTATTTACTTCTATAGTTTCTCCTGTGTTTTCATTTAGTAAATTTTGATACTCTTTATAAGCCCATTCTAACGGCATATTTAGTTTAGCCATTTCTTTTAAGTTTTTATCACTTAATACATTTTTAAATTCATCTAAGTTAATCATTATTCTATCCACCCTTCAAATATAATTTTAAAATTTAATATATAAATTGTGACAAATTTTAATTAGTAACATATTATGTAACATAGGACCTAGTCCTATTAATTTTAACAAAGGAAGTGAAAATTGTATGTGTAAAACATCACCAATTTGTATATGTTTATCATTAGTAGCAGCTTTTATATTAGCAGCCGTTCTAGCAGTATTGTTTTATTTTGGAATAGCTCCACTACTTTATGATATAATTTTTATAGGCTTTATATTAGTAGCTATTGTTCTAATTAGTCTAGTAATTTTATTAGTGATAGCACTAAAGTATCCACATGGAGATTTAGCTAAATGTTTATGCTGCTTTGGTAGAGGAATATTAATTCTAGCTATAGCATTATTAGTAGTATTGCTTATAGCTATCGGATTTTATTTAGCACCTGGATCAATAGCAGATGCTGTAATAATATTCTTCATATTATTCTTCGTATTCTCATTAGTGTTCTATGTAGCAGCTTTTATATTGTGTTTAATTGAAGAATTATGTAGAAGACCATGTCTAGCAAATAGTTAATAATTAATTAATGAGGGATATTTATTATCCCTCTTTTTTATATAAAAGTAAAAAATGCGTATCTAATAAATATTAAATGCGCATACATATCGTAATTAGTAGAGTAAGTTCATAAGCTGGGTTCTGTATTAAACAATCATCTATCTACGCTTATTGTTGCCAACAAGCTCTAGCGACCTACCTACCGGATTGTGACGGGCAGCCACTCAAAATCCTATCTTGGTCTTGCTCCAGGTGGGGTTTACATAGCCAATTAGTTACCTAATTGCTGGTGAGCTCTTACCTCACCTTTCCATCCTTACCTATACAGGCGGTATCTTTCTGTTGCACTGTCCTTGAGGTCGCCCTCACCGGTCGTTAACCGGCACCCTGCCCTATGGAGCCCAGACTTTCCTCAAACTATGACATAAGTCTTAGCTTGCGATTGTATGATTTACTCTACGTTATATTTTATAATATTTACGCTCTAATGTCAAATTAAAATACATGTTCAATTACTGTATTTTTAGTAAATTTTTTCAAATTTTTAATTTTAGGTAATAAAATTTCATATAATTTATCCAAAATTACATTTTCTGTATAGAAATGTCCAGCATCTATTATAGATAAATTATTGTTCAATGCATATTGAGCATCATGATATTTTATATCACCTGTTACATATACATCAGCTAGTTTTTTAATTGCATCCTCTATAAAATCAGCTCCACTTCCACCACAAAAAGCAACCTTATATACATCCTTGTTCAAATCATCGCTAAATACTTTTATCGTATCACAATTTAAATTCTCTTTAACTAAATTAGCATATTTTTTTATAGTAGATTTTTCAACAAATCCCATACCGCCAAAACCAAAAATATTATTTGATTCATCAATATAGTATTGATGTAATACCGAATATTCTGTAACACCAAGTTTTTTTGCTAACTCTTTGGTCATTCCATTTAACGCAGCGTCTAATGAGGTATGAAAACTAACAACAGAAATATTATTTTTTATTAATGCACTTATTAGACTACCCTGTAATGTGGTAAGGTTAATACACTTTATGCTGCTAAATAAAAATGGATGATGAGTTATAATTAGATTTACTTTTTCCTTAATGGCATAGTCAACAACCTCTTCACTTATATCAAGAGCTAATAATATTCCTTCGACCTCACCATTATAGTCACCTATTTGAAGTCCACTATTATCCCAGTTTTCTTGATTAGCAAGCTTTAACTTTTCATTTAATAAATCAATTATATCATTAACCTTCATACGCCTTGATCATTCCTTCTAACTTTAAATTTTTATTTCTTAATTCATTTATTTTATAACTATTATCCTGTTTTTTTGCATTACTTAAGTTAGTTAAAATATTATTGTTTATATCTATTATTTTTTTAATATATTCTAACAATAA
>DLNM01000010.1 GCA_002479485.1 Firmicutes bacterium UBA7510
ATATTACTACATAATTTAATAAAATGTAATTAATTAAAAATTTAACAATATATAACATTTTATGTATATGACATATAATAAATAACAATTAATCGTTAGTATAAAAATATATATTCTTCAACAAAATATAATAATGGTGGTGATTTCATGAACTTCAAAACGAATTTAAATATTTCTGAAAAAGATAATCTTTATCCAATGGTAGTAAAGGATAGTAATGTTTATGTTCCTTCTATATTAGAAGTAGAAGAAGAAAAAGCAGAAGTGGACGCTAACCAAAAATAAAAAGGGTGGAATAATTCCACCCTAATTATGAAAATTTATTTTCAAAATTTGTAATTTAAGTTTTATTTAATTTCTACTATCCAACCTTCTGGTGCTTCAACATCACCAAATTGAATTCCTACTAATGTATCGTATAGCTTTTTAGTTACAGGTCCAACTTCTTTTAAATCGTAGAATACATGCATTTTATTGTTATGCTCAATTCCTCCTATAGGAGAAATAACTGCGGCTGTACCACATGCACCAGCTTCTTTAAATTCATCTAAGTTGTCTACTAATACATCTCTTTCCTCAACAGGTAATTTTAAATAGTGTTCAGCTACATACATAAGAGATCTTCTTGTAATACTTGGTAATATAGAGTTTGATTTAGGAGTTATAAATTTATCATCCTTAGTTATACCAAAGAAGTTAGCAGCTCCAACCTCTTCTATTTTAGTATGTGTAGTTGGATCTAAGTAAATACAATCAGCAAATCCTCTATCTACAGCATCCTTATGTGCTAAAAGGCTTGCAGCATAGTTTCCACCAACTTTAACTCCACCAGTTCCATTTGGTGCAGCTCTATCAAAATCAGTAGTTACAAAGTTAACAGGAGTCATACCACCCTTGAAGTATGCTCCAACTGGTGAGCAGAATACACAGAATAAGTATTCTGGTGCTGGTTTAACACCTAAGTTGTCTCCTACACCAATAACAAATGGTCTAAGATATAGTGTAGCTCCAGTTCCATATGGTGGAACAAATTCCTCATTAGCTTTTACAACCTGAACACAAGCATCAATAAATTGATCTACTGATACGTGTTCCATTAATAATCTCTTACAGCTATCTTGTAGTCTTATAGCATTTTGGTCAGGTCTAAATAATTGTACATTACCGTCTTTATTTCTATAAGCCTTTAAGCCTTCGAAACACTGTTGTCCATAATGTAGTGCAGTTGAAGAAGCACTAATAGTTATTGTGTCCTCATCTACAAGCTTACCATTATCCCATTTTCCATCCTTAAAGTATGAAACATACATTTTATTTGTTTTTGTATAAGAAAAACTCAACTTACCCCAGTCCAAATTCTTTTTGTCCATATTGGTACCTCCAAATATAATTTTAAATCATTATACATATACTTGTGCAATAACTGTGCCAATCAAAAGCAAATTAAATAATGGCTTAACAACACATATTGGTCAATTTTACATAAAACACAATTTTAGTATTAACATTTTTTTGCATGCAATAATTTGCATATCGATATTTCACTGCAAATTATTGCATGGTTTTTTATATTACTATTATTTCTTTAGATGCTTGATTTAAGACTTCTGTTCCATTTTCAGTTATAACTAATATATCTTCAATTCTTATACCAAACTCACCTACTCTATAAATACCTGGCTCTATAGAAAATGCCATACCTTTTTCCAAATATCTTTTATTACTCTGTTTAATGTCTGGAGCTTCGTGTATAGAATAACCAATACCGTGACCCAGTCTTGTAACAAATGTATCACCATAACCTGATTTATTAACTACATCTCTTGCTGCCTTATCTATATCAGGTATGTATGCTCCTTTTACAGCTTTACTTTCACCAGCTATATTAGCTTCTAATACATACTCATACATTTTTATTTCTTCTTCAGTAACTCCGCCAACAAATACTGTTCTTGTCATATCTGCACACATACTATTATATACGCAGCCATAGTCAAGCAACACAACATCTTTTTCTTGTATAACTCTTTGATCTCCAGCATAGTGTGGAAGAGCTGCATTAGGGCCAGTACAAACCATTGCGAATCCAGGTTGAGCACCCTTTTCTATAAAGGTTTTATTAATAAAGTTAACTACATCAGCTTCTTTCATGCCTGGCTTAATAAATTTTAAAAGTTCTAAGAAAGTCTCATCAGTAATTTGTGCTGCTTTTCTTAGATTTTCTATTTCTTCATCTGTTTTGATGATTCTCATTTCTTCTAGATGTGGTTTACCATTTACAAATTTAACGTTTATATGCTTCATCAAATCTAATATAATACAAGCTCTTTCAGTTGAATTTACACCAATTGTTTTACCAATTAATCCATTTTCCTCAAAAGCTTTTTTAGCAGTATCAATGAATCCATCACCATCAAACCATCCGTAAACCTTTACACCTTCACCTAAAACTTCTTTTATCTCGTCTACAGTCAATAGGTTACATATGTAGAAATATTCTCCATTAGCTTTGATTATTAGAGCCTGAAATCTCTCGCATAAATGTGTAGAGTTTCCTAATAAAAACTTCATTTCTTCCGATGGAGCTATAAGCATTGCATCAAGATTTTCTTTTTTAAGAATATCAACAAGCCTATTTAAATACTCAATTCTCATAATTACCTCCATTATGCCGCTTTACGGCATCACAAAATATAATGAAGAATCGTTTTTTGATTCTTCCATAGAGTGAAGAATGTTTTTTCTTCACTCTTTTAACCCCCTGCTAAAAGATGATGAATCTTTAAATCGTCATTTTCTTTTAACACGAATGTTTCACAATTTTTTCTGTCTATAACAACATCATTAACCTTTATCACTAACTTAGGATAAATATAATTCATAATTTCAATAACCTCTGATATTGTTATCCTCTCATGCCATTTATCAAATGGCCTATTATTTAGAAGCATAGTTTACCCCCTAAATGTGTTTTTCTACAACCTCTAATAACTCTGGTAAATCCATTCCTAAAGATTTTAATTTTTCAGGAGTTGGAACACCATTCATAGTCCAACCACGACGCTTGTAAACTGCATCTGTTAGTTTTTCGTATTGATCGTATTTGTATTCTCGTAAAGCTTGTATTTTTTCTTCTGTAGTTTTTCCTTCAATGTCAAATCCTACGAGCTCTACTAATTGATTATCATATCTATCTTCTCTTGATAAATATTCTTCCATAGTTACAGGTCCTAGTGAACGATATGGAACTGCATCATTCTTTCTTAAACCTTTACCCATACGAATGTTAAATATTCTTTGGAAGTTATATACTTTTTCTGACATTTCAATCATTTCTGTCGTATTTATTTTTCTTCCAGTTACACCTTCGAAGATATCTAAATAATTTTGAACGTGCTCTGGCATTTTAGCTGGATCTTCAGTTTTAGCATTATCAGCTGGAGAAATATCATTCCAAGGTAGTTTACATAATCCTAAAAGTCCAAACCAAGTTCTAAACATTGGGTAGTAGTGTAATGCTTCTGCCTTATCTTCAAATGTTGGTATCTGGTTATTAACCATATCCATGAATATTAACCAAGCCTCATCATGTTGAGGGCCTTTATTTGTAAGACCATATCCACCTTGCTGAGCTAATGATTCTTTTGGCATATATTCTGAATATTCAAGTCCTTTTTGCTCCATCCCTATATCATTTAAAAAAGCCTCATCTGCTCCAAAGTTTTCAACAAAATATTTTTTCATTTTGTGAATTCCCATACCAGCAATTTTACCAAAGCCTTCTCCTCTTGACATTTGATGTATAAGCTCATAAGTAGCCTCTATATTTCCAAAGTGTAAATCAAGTCCACCTGTTTTTTCTAAGTCAAGAATTCCGTTTTCGAAGCACTCCATAGCAAATGCTGTTAATGTACCAAATGAAATTGTATCAAGTCCATAAGTATCACAGTAGAAGTTAAGCTCTAAAATTGCTTCAGGGTCAAATATACCACAGTTTGAACCAAGTCCTGCTGCATTTTCATACTCTGGTCCATCTACTGTAACCTTGTGTCCCTTATATGGGCCAGATTTTAATTCAAAGTTATCAGCAGCCTTAGCACAAGCTAATGAACAACCATACCAGCATCCATCAGGGGTACCTTGAGTTAAATATTTTTCAATAAATACTGTGGATTTAATTTTTTGTGTATCCTTGTGAGAACCAAATTTATAGTTATGAGTAGGCAATAAATCATATGCGTCCATTACTTCTATAATATTTGCAGTTCCAATCTTTCTCATGTTATTTTGTTCCGAGTCTAAATCATGAATTTCCTTATGTAATTTTATACCAGCCTTATTGATTAAAGATATGTCTGCTGGATTGTTTAAATCTGCTTTAACTCCAGTAAATTTGCATACTATTCCTTTTATTTTTTTATCTCTAAATACTGTACCTATACCACCACGACCAGCTTGCTTAAGTCTTGTAACCTTTCTTCTTGGGTCATAGAATGTAAAGTTTAGTATTCCTATATTTGTATGGTCAGCAGCAGTTCCGGCTGTTATAACCGCAATACTTTTTTTGTCTTCTTCATTGTCAGCGTACATTTCAGTAAGCTCTTCACCTAGAACATGTGCATCTATATGCTCAAGTGGCGCTTCTTCTATTTTAACAGTTCCATTATTTCCATCTATTACGATTATAACGTCTTTATTTGCCTTTCCTTGAACCTCAAATGCATCAAAGCCAGAGAACTTAAGAAAAGGTCCAAAGTGTCCACCAACATTTGAATCTATTGGAATATCTGTTAATGGAGATAAGCTTACAATTAAAGACTTTCCAGCTCCTGGGTATTGTGTTATACCTCCAACAGGTCCAACTGCTACAATAATTTCATTTTCAGGGTCATTCCATCTAGTTTGTGGGGTTACACCGTCCCATAAAAATCTCATGCCGTAACCTTTACCACCTGTGAATTTTTCCTTTACTTCCTCAGGTATATTATGTACTTCTATTCTATTATCACTTAAATTCACATAAAGCTTTTTATCAGTGTAGCCTCTTCTAAGTTTTACTTTTTCATAGCTAATCTCATTAAGCAGCTTGTGTTCTTTTAAATATTCTTTAACCTGCATGTGCTTCCTCCTATTCCTCGTATTCTTCGATTTTAATAGCACCGGTTGGGCAATTTTTAACACATAATCCACATGCTACACATTTAAACGGCTCTATAAATTCATCATTTTGCATCATTGCACCTTCTGGACAGAAGCCTACACACATCAAGCAACCAACACATTCTTTTTTATTAATTCTATAAACACCATTTTTATCTTTTTTTATAACTTCTGTATTACAAACTGCGGCACATTCTCCACATTGAGTACAAATTGTTATGCTAGCATAACCGTTGTCTCCCTGTTTAACTTTTATGCATGATTTATCACGGTTTGCTTCTTTAAAGAAAGTTTTTGAGCATGTTGTCTCACAATTTCCACATCTAATGCATTTAGTTTCATTTTTTATTAATCTCTTCATTTATACCTCCATGCTGTTTATTTGCATAAAATGTCATTAAACATTTGTTCATTAAATAAGGACAGATTTTTATTTTTAAAAACAATAAAATATGCAAACCATCCATCTTTAACTAATAGTTTATAAAAATAAAAAAAACTTACTTTTCGTTGAAATAACAAGGGAACGACGAGGGTGTCGTTCCCTTCTAACCTAACTATACTACAGATGGTTCTAAAAGTAAATCCCCTGTTTTAAATCTGTTAAGGTTTAACATGCTAACATCTATAGAAGGTTCTTTTCCTATTATCATTTCTGATATTGCTATACCAGTTACTGGACCGAACATAAATCCGTGTCCGCTATAACCAAATGCTAGATAAAAACCTTCTAAACCATCCACTGTACCATATATAGGTTGTTTATCAGGTGTCATATTGTAAAGTCCTGCCCACTGTCTTATAACTCTAAGTTTTCCAATTGGAGGTAAAACCTCATCTACGGTCTTAGCCATTTCCTCCATGAAGTGCCAGCTAGAAGTTTGCCTTAAGTCTCTAGGCTCATTAGCATCACCTCTACCCATAATAAATGAGCCATGAGGAGATTGTTGAACATAGAGATTAAGTGAAAAGGACATTACCATTGGGCCTTGCATAGGCTCTACAGGCTCTGTAACTAATATTTGATGTCTTTCAGAATAAACTGGCACATCAACCTGAACCATGTCGCAAATTTGCTTTGACCAACCATTAGCTGCATTTACTACCTTCTCTGTGGCAATCTCACCCTTATCAGTTACAACACCTTTAACCTTGCCATTTTCCACTTTTATACCTGTTACCTCTGTATATGTGTAGAACTCTACTCCAAGTCTTTTAGCTGCCTTATAATATGCATCTGTAGTTTTAAATGGATTTAAAAATCCATCCTTTCCGCAAAATGCAGCACCTGTCAATATATCAGTATTTAAATAAGGAACAATTTCCTTAGCTTCTTGTACAGTTAATAATTTTGATGGTATACCTAAATCATGTTGTATTTTAATATTTTTTTGGAACTGATCCATTTCCTTTTCTGTAGAAGCTATCAATAAATATCCGCTTTGTTTAAACTCAACATCACCATCATATTCTAATATTTCATTAGCATTTTCAAAAAATTCAATACTTTTTTTAGCAATAGCACAGTTCATAACTGTTCCCCACTGCATTCTTACACCAGCGCCACATCTTCCAGTTGAGCCACTACAAATATAATTTTTTTCTATTACTACAATGTTTTTCATGCCTTGCTTAGCCAAATTATATGCAATGGAACATCCGGATATTCCGCCTCCAATGATTACAACATCAGCACTCTTCTTCATATTTTTTGATACTAATTATTATTAGTATTTGCCTCCTTTGCAATTAAGTCTAATCTAACTCCTACTGCTACTGGTCTATTTGTATGATTTTTAAGCTCTCTCATATCCTTGCCAGTGGCCATAGCAATTTCCCTAAGTACTAAAAGCCCACAAGTTTTACCTTGACATGGTCCCATACCTATACGGGTTATTCTTTTTATTTCATCTAAAGATGTATAGCCTTCAGATATTAGCCTTCTTATTTCTCCTAAGGTAACATCTGAGCATCTACAAATAATTGTGTTGTCATCTCTCATGCTATAGTACCTCCACTCTAATATTTCTTATATCATACAAATACTTTCTATCTACCTCTATAGTTATAACTGGTGTTCTATCAAATGATTTAGGATTTAAAACGTTTACAACCTTAACATCAGATATATGCTCACCAGTTCTATCAAGCCCCTGAACTGTATTGCCTACTGTTGGCAATGGTAAAAATTCATATGGTATTTTAACTAATACACTTTCCTGCGATTTCGAACCATCAACTACCATAATAGAAAGACCTGGACATTTGCTTAAGCAAATTCCACAACCTGTGCAGTTATCCTCGTTTAATTCTGGTAAGTTATTTATATCATCACCAATATAGATTGCGTTAAATTTACATGCAGTTTGACATGGATTGCAAGGAATATTTTGATAACATTCAACAACTGCCACTGGACCTTTATTAATTCTATCTATTGAAGGAAATACTCCCATTATCATTTCTTTAGTAGGTATACCTGTTTTTTCTAACATCTTGTTATCCTCCTTAAATTATTACACTATTTCCTGAGGAAATTTCACAATCTCCTTTATGCCAGATAATATGTGTTGACCAACAGGTCCTCTTCTTAAATCAGCTAATTGTTCTGTATAATCTTCTCTAAGAGAATCATAATTTTCATGCTTGTGACCAATTTTTTTAGCTGCACAAAGTCCTGCTAAATATCCTTCAACCATAGCCGCGCTAGCTTCTTCAACACCTGTTACATCACCTGCAACAAATACATTTTCAACACTAGTCTCATAATCTTCATTTCTTGTTGGAACAAATCCGCTTAACTGAGGAATATATTTCATTTCACAGCCTCTCATAGCAACCAGCTCACTAAGAGGTGTTAAACCAACAGAAACACACATTACATCTACATCAAATTCTTTTTCTGTTCCTTCTATTGGTTGGAATTTATTATCAACCTCACATACTATGGCCTTTTCAAGACAATCCTTACCTATAGCTTCTTTAACTGTGTGAGAAGTTAATATCGGCACTCCCATTCTTCTAACCTTAGAAGCATGAACTAAATATCCACCAATTTTAGGTGCTGCATCAAGTATGGCTAAAACCTTAACTCCAGCCTGCATAAGCTGATAACTTACTATAAGACCTATATTTCCTGCGCCAACCATTAAAACTTTATTACCAGGTTTAATTCCATAAACATTCATAAGTGTTTGAACTGCACCAGCACCATATATACCAGGTAAATCATTATTTGGAAACGCTAATGATTTTTCAAATGCACCAGTAGCCACTATTAAAGCTTTTGGCATAATTTTAAAATAATTATCCTCTTTATGTAAAACTGAAATAATACCATCTTCATACATACCAACAACAGTTGCATTAGTCATTATTTCTACTCTATCTTTATATTTTTCTAATTCCTTTAGCAAAATATCAGCTATATCAATTCCTCTAGTAGAGGCATATTGTTTTTCAGAACCAAAAAACATGTGTGTTTGTTTAACAAGCTGTCCGCCAAGCTCATTATTTCTTTCAATTATTAGCACATTAGCGCCACTAGAAGCTGCGCTAATAGCTGCACATAATCCTGCAGGCCCTCCACCTACTATTACTAATTCCTTATTTACCATGATATCCTCCCATTATGCCACGTAGTGGCATCATAAACATAAATGAAAAATCGTTTTTTGATTTTTTCATAGTGTGAAATGTTTTTTTCACACTATCACTCCTTTGCCTTCTTGAGTTTCGACTGTCATTCCTTCTTCCAACTCTGTAACACATGTTTTAACATTAGGAACGCCATTTACTACCATTTGGCAGGAAGAGCAATTTCCTATAGCACAATAAAAACCTCTAGGTCTATGTAATTCAAGACTTTTACCCAAAACCTTAACTCCAGCTGCATGTAATGCTGCCTGAATAGATTCTCCTTTATAGCCTTCTAATTCCTGTCCGTCAAATATGAACTTTACCTTTTCTTTTCTGTCAAATTCTAAAATAGGATGCTTTTCAATTCTCATAATAAACCTCCAGTTATTGTATCCATGCAAATATTTGCATAAAATCTTTATGAAAGATATGTGCATGGGCTCGGTATTAATATTACGAGCAAATAATATGCCAATTTTCTACATCCTTTAAACGTTGATTTTTCAACGCCAGTTTGTTAAAAAACAAACAATCGACGAAAAACCGTCAGTTTAGTATGTCTGTTTTTAGACAATATGTATACGTTTGCAAAACAAGCGATTCTTAGCACGTCGAATTTTAGACACCTAAATTGGCAACTGGCATAAATTTAACAAGTATATAATTGGAAATATATTCTTCTCGTGGTATAATATGAATAATAATAGTATTTTTTCAAGAGAGGATTGTTTAAATGAAAAATAAGTATAAATTAATTTTAATATTAGTACTGATTATAACGCTTTCGGCTTGTAAAAATGATGTGGATATGTCTATGGCTGATGTTCAAAGTATTGATTCAGTAGCTCCTACTGAACCTACCGAAACAAAGGAAGATATTATCGCTTAATATAAAGCTGAAGGTATAGTTTTTAATGTTAATTATACAGCTATAATAAAATATCCTGAAACTCGAGAAAATGAAGAATTTATAGTACCTGACTTTATTAAGATAATAGGTAGCGAAGCATTTAGGGGTAATTCATATCTAAAAAAGGTTGTATTACCTGAAACCATAACTGAAATTGAATGGAGTGCCTTCCAAGAAAGCTATATAGAAGAAATAAATATCCCTGATTCTTTAAATGCTATTGGAGACTTTGCATTTTATAAATGTGTGAATCTCAATACTGTTCATGTAAGCGAAGAAATGATAGAAAAAATACTAGGAAACAGATTTTCCTTTATGCATACACCATTTGCAGAAAATTATGCAAAGAAAAAATTCATAGAATCAGGCAAGCAAGCAAAATTAGATAGCTACTCTGCAATAATACCATACGATACATCAAAGCAATATAGAACTAATCAATCCTCAAATATGGTAAATGGTGGACAGATAATTGATGTGTATGATTATATATATTATTCTGATGGCAAATCATTAAATAGAATTGACAAGCAAGGCAGAAAAAATGAATTAATTTTAAAATCAGGTGTTTATAAGCTTTATCTATATGAGGATGAAATATATTACTTAGGATATGATGAAGGTAATAATATATATGGTATATTTCATCTAAATAAAATCACATTTGAAAGCAGTTTAATATTAGAAAGTTATACTGATAGTTTTGTAATATATGATGACATAATTTTTTATACCAGCCACACAGATACCAATGGACTCTTATTATATTCTTATAATATGAATAATAAAGAAAATATATTTATAAATGAGAATTTAGCAAATGTAAGGGATAGAGATAACATTGTTATTTATAAGAATAAAATAATATATGCTTTAAGCGATAATAACTATGGTGAAATTTTAATGTAATATAATATAGATGAAGCTAAATCATACGAATTAGAAAATACATCTAACTTATTTAATTTTAGAGGTGGTTTTACATCAGCAAAAATGCAGATATACAACAATGAACTGTTTGCAAATTTTAGTGGAGCGATATATAAAGCTAAAATAGAGGAAGGTATAAAATGGGAACAGATTATACCAAGACTTGATGATGAAGGTCATATTTATCAATTATGTGTAACAGATAATTATGTTTTCTTCTTTACAAACCAATTTATGCTCTCTAGTGATATCCATTACTTTCATATTTTCAGAATGAAGCACGATGGAAGTGAAATAACAAATATATATGATTCAGAAGAACACAATACAGATGGTGGAAGCACCGGAGCATATGCAAGGATGTATATAGTAGAAGATAAAATATTTCTATTCAACGATAGAAAAACAGTACTTGATTTTAATGGTAATGTTTTAATTTGGGATATGAGCACTAATTAATACAATTAATATCATGTTTAAGGAGCTACTACAAAACTATTTTTAATAATAGTTTTGCAACAGCTCCTTTTTTTATGTTGATATTTTATTTATCAACTTTAACTAAGTACGAATTGTAAATATCAAAATAATCATTAAAACCCATTGATGTATATTCCGATATTGGTCTATATGGATATTGAAACACACTTTTTTTATGATAATATTTCACTAGATTGGCAAATACAAGTCTGTCTTCCCCGGCCTTTTTAGTTACTCCAATATAATAAATATATCTACCATCTTTATTTGGAACTAATTGACCGCTTTCTACAGAACTACCAAACATATGAGATACTTCCTTAGTTATATATCTACCTTCATTATCTGTAGCATATATTTTTTTACCATCTGTATAAAATATATTAACAGTATCAGCTTTTATTTCATTAACATTCATGTCTAAAGTTAAATAGTCGTCTCCGTAGAAGTTAGGGTTTTTCTCCCATTCTACTCTTATAAGAAACCTAACCATTTTAGTAGAATCTTCAGTCATAAATTCTGTCATATATGTAGTAGCTTTTATATTTTCACTATAACTTTCATGAACTTCTATATTTTTTATTGGAAGATTATAATATTGAAGCTCATTATCGGGAAGTTCATGTATTATGCTGTTAAAAGTTTCAAAATCATTCAAATTACTGGTATTACTTAATTTTTCATTAGATAGGGTTACACTCTTCACAGTAATAATATTCATACACACTGTCATAATAAATAACGTTAACACCGATAACCCTAATAGCCCCAGCTTTAACCGTTGCTGTTTACTAGCTTTTGTGTTTTTGATTACATAGCCTAATGTATCCAACCTGTTTCCGAGCTCAAGAAGAATTCTAATTGTTAAAATAAGATTTATTAAGAAGATAATCATTAAAATCCACTGCATTGATGGCTCGTTTTGATATAGCATCCCTAATATGAGAATTATCATCATATATATAATCTTGTTACGAATTTTTACTTTAGTTTCAGCGCATTCTTGGTTTGTTGACTTTTCAATTCCATCCATAAAATTATTTATCATAGCTATAAGTAACGCTGTACTTAGTATAGTCAATATATAATTTGGTATATGTGTAAAACCGTATAAAAAACTACAGCTGTTAATAACTAATGAGATAATCATTAGGACAAAAATAGCTTGCATTGCTCTGTAGGCTATTAAAAAATATTCATTATCATCAATTAAACACCATAAATTATACAATAAAATTGAACAACCTATTAGCTTCATATAAGGATATAGATTTAAAGAGCCTATCTGAAAGCTAAAATAATAAAAAAATAATCCCCAACACAAATTTTTAAAAAAGTTTTTCAATGTAAACATCAGCTTCCTTCCATTTTATAATCACATTATTGATAATTATTGATAGCCTATTAAATTTTGTATTTTTCAATCTTATAGTAAAGTGTTGTTCTAGGTATTTGAAGAAGCTTTGCAGCTTTTGACATGCTATTATTTGATTGAGCAAGAGCTTTTTGTATCATCGCTTTTTCTAGCTTTTCGACAGCACTCTCTAAATTAAAAAGTTCTACCCCTTCAACATCAGATTTTAGATTATTAGTGCTATTTTTTACAGTAGTCATAGAATCTGGCAAGTGCTCTATTCTAATTTTATCGCTTTGTCCTTGAAAAGCAAATATAGCAGAACGCTGTATTACATTTCTAAGCTCTCTAACATTACCCTCCCAAGGCTGATTAAGCAACATTTCTTCAACCTCCCTAGAAAGCTCCAAAATATTCATTCCTTGTTCCATACAAAATTGCCCTAAAAATGTATTGGCAAGCAAAATTATATCATTTCCTCTTTGTCTTAGAGGAGGTATCTCAATTTGAAATGCATCTAATCTATAGTATAAATCTCTTCTGAATTTATCTGCATGTATCAAACTTTTAACATCCTTGTTTGTCGCTGAGATTATTCTAACATTTATTGGCCTTTTTACATTACTACCGATTCTTGTTATAAATCCTTCCTCAAGTGCCCTAAGAATTTTAGGTTGAAGCTCCATAGGCATGTCTCCTATTTCATCTAAAAATAATGTTCCTCCATTAGCTTCTTCAAACTTTCCAATTTTACCATCCTTTTTAGCTCCTGTAAATGCACCCTCTTCATATCCAAAAAGCTCACTTTCAAATAGCTCTGATGGTATTGCGCTACAGTTTATGGCAACAAAATTGCCATCTCTATCACTCTCGTAATGTATAGCTTTCGCAAATAGTTCCTTGCCTGTTCCGCTTTCTCCCTTTAGAAGTATATTCATAGGTGTTCTGGAAACGTTTTTACACAAGGTAATCGTTTGTATAAATAATGGATTTCCACCAATTATATTAGAGAAATAAGATTGTCCATTTTCTATTAAAGAGTATTTTTTTTCTAGTTTAGTTAGGCTTGCTTGTGTTTTGTTTAAAACATTACTTAATTTTACTAATTCTGTAATATCTCTGTCTCTTGCTAAACCACCAATGAGCTTTCCTTCGCTATCATATAATGGAATAGCACTTATGACCGTGTAGCTATTTTCTCTTGGGCTGTTATATATATTATCATAGGATTTTTGCTGTTCAATAACTTTTGGCAATAAGGAATTAGGGAAAAAATCCCTAATATCTTTCCCTATAATCTCTTCCTTGGAGATGTTATAATACTTTTCACAGGATTTATTAAAAAAAATAGTCTTACAATTTGCATCTACAATTGTTATGTAATCTGGTATATTATCTAAAACAAATTCAAAAACACCTTTATCTTTGTTATTAAAAATTAATTCACCGTTCAAAATAGATACACCCCATTTTAACCAAAATAGTTTTCTATAAAAATATCTTCAAGTCTCCAAAATTTTTTAAATTCTTCATATTCTTTTATTGCTTCTTCTCTTACCTTTGACTTAACAGCTCTAATTAAAATGTTCTTTGGAGTGTGCTCCATATCTACGAACTCAACAAGCTGTACCTTATATCCCTTAGTTTCTAAAAATAGACTTCTAAGGCTGTCCGTTACTAGTGATGATAATCTTTCCTTGATTAGTCCATGTTTAAGCATTGGCTCAAGGTTATTGTTATCAATTTTATCAAAAAATTCGTGCTGACAGCAAGGTACAGAAAGTATTATATCTGTATTCCATTTTATGGCTTTTACAAGTGCTGCATCAGTTGCGTTATCACAGGCATGTAAGGTTACAACCATATCTATATCAAGATTTGTATTGTAGTCTTTTATGTCTCCATTTTCAAACCTTAGGTGTGAGTAGTTTAGCTTTTTAGCTACATCATTACAAAAGTTTATTACATCAGTTTTTAGGTCTAATCCAACTATTTGTACATTGACTTTTTTTATTTTATAAAAATAATAATATAGTGCGAAGGTTAAATAAGCTTTTCCGCATCCAAAGTCAATAATTTTATAGTCACTCTTTAAATTAGACTTATCTACAGAATCATCAACAATTTCTAAGAACTTATTGATTTGCTTAAACTTATCATATTTTTTAGCTAAAACCTTACCGTCCTTATTCATTACACCAAGCTCGATAAGAAAATCGCATGGTTCATTATCAGGTATAATATATTTTTTAGTCTTATTGTGAGAGCCTATTGACATTGTTTTAGTTGGACTTAACTTAACTATCCTCATACTGCCTTTTTTACTTATTAGCACTTGATAATCAGCTTCTGCAGTAAATATATTAGCATTTTTATATTGACTTGCTAGCTCTAACATTCTAGATACTATATCAGTTTCATTTATATTTTCATGAAAAGCCTGCTTATCAGTAAACTTTTCAAGTTGATAAATTATATTATCATTTGAGCTTATAGGCTTAACTGTTATTTTTTTGAACTTATTTTCTGCTTTATTTAAACGAGAAGCAAATACTGCATAAATTAAGCTAGTATTTGCTACATTTTCTTCTATTATTTTTACTAATTCCATTAATTTACTCCAAGCGCTTATTTGTAAGCGCTGTTTATTTTATGAACGCTATTTATAACTACTCTTCAAAGAAACTATTTGATTAAATACATAATGGTCGTCAGTTGAATCTCTATCTATAATGAAATAACCATGTCTTAAAAATTGGAATCTATCTCCAACCTTAAATTCTTTAATGTTTTGTTCAAGCTTACAATTTTCTAGTACTATCTTTGAATTAGGATTTAATTTCTCTAAGAAATTAGTTTTATCATAATCCTCTGTTTCCATCATATAATCATATAATCTTATTGTAGAATCTATACAATTATTAGCATCAACCCAGTGAAGTGTTCCCTTAACCTTTCTTTCAGTAAAACCAGTTCCACTCTTAGTAGCAGGATCATATGTGCAATATATTTCAGTAACATTGCCATTTTCATCTTTTTTATAGTCATTGCATTTAATAAAGTATGCATGTCTTAATCTAACTTCATTACCAGGGAACAATCTGAAATACTTCTTAGGTGGTTCCTCCATAAAGTCATCTCTTTCAATGTATATCTCTCTTGAAAAAGGTATCTTTCTAGTACCCATAGCTTCATTTTCAGAGTTATTTTCAGCATCTAAATACTCCACTTGACCTTCAGGATAGTTTGTAATAATGACCTTTATAGGATCTAAAACTGCCATAGTTCTTGGAGCTTTCTCTTTTAAGTCTTCTCTAATAGCATTTTCAAGCATTGCGATATCTACAACACTTTGTGCCTTAGATACACCTATTTCGTCAAGGAATCTATATAATGATTCAACAGTATATCCTCTTCGTCTTATACCAGAGATAGTAGGCATACGTGGATCATCCCAACCATCAACATATCCTTCGTCAACCATTTGTTTTAGGTATCTTTTACCCATCATAGTTTTACTCAAGTAAAGCTTAGCAAATTCAATCTGCTGTGTTGGTTCATCCTTAAAGTCATCTAAATTAGCAAGTACCCAATCATAAAATGGTCTGTGGTCTTCAAATTCAAGTGTACAGATTGAATGTGTTATTCCTTCATATGCATCCTCTATTGGATGTGCAAAATCATACATAGGATAAATACACCATTTATCTTTAGAATTATGATGATATTCATGCATTATTCTATATATAACTGGATCTCTCATGTTAATATTAGGGCTAGACATATCTATCTTTGCACGAAGTACAAGCTTACCATTTTCAAATTCACCATTTTTCATACTAGTAAATAAATCAAGGTTTTCTTCTATACTTCTGTTTCTATTTGGACTTTCTTTACCAGGCTCTGTTAAGGTTCCTCTATACTCTCTTATCTGATCAGCTGTTAAATCATCTATATATGCCAGTCCCTTTTTGATTAGCTCTACAGCACACTCATACATTTTATCAAAATAGTCAGATGCATATAAGGCATGACCATCCCATTCTGGACATAGCCACTGTATATCCTCTATTATGGATTTTACAAAGCTTTCATCTTCCTTTACAGGATTTGTATCATCAAATCTTAAATTAAACTTTCCATTATTTTTCATCGCAAGTCCATAATTTAAGCATATTGATTTAGCATGACCAATATGTAAAAAACCATTAGGTTCAGGCGGGAAACGAGTATGTACTCTTGCATCATATTTTCTATTTGCGATATCATCATTTATAATTTTTTGTATAAAATTTATCGACTCTCTAGTTTCATTATTATTAGCATTTTCATTTATATTCTCGCTCATTTGTACATCTCCTTTTATAAATCTATTATCATTAATATAGCAAATTAATAACCAAATTATTCATGCATTCATTCATCTTAATATAATAGCATATTTTTCCCTAAATATAAAGAAGAAAATAATAGTTTAGTAGAGTAACTTTTAATAAAGTATGCTGTTAAAAAGCTTAGCAGACGGTAAGTTGCTTCGACATACTGTAATGTGAAGCAAAGTACAGGAAGGTATATAAAAAATGTCTCTGTTTCCGTAATTCGGTTTCCCTTGATTTATATTAAGGAGGGGAAATCCTCATTAAGTCACAGCAACGTTTTTTTTCTGCGTTACTGGTATGTTTACCTGCTAAGCTTTTTAAGACGCAATGTATACTACAAACTTAACTAAAAAAATTACTAGTAAAATTTAAAAATCAATACTTTTTACAAGAAAATCATGTGATATTCTTATGAAAATATTATATTAAAAAAAACTAATAAATTTAGCAGACCGTCACGCCAAAATTGCAGATATTCAAAGAAAAATCCTTTTATTTTTCTTTGAATGTCGGTTGCTACAAATAGCGAATAAAATAAAAAACGTTGCTGTGACTTAATGAGAGCTTCCCATCATTACAAAAAATCGAGGGAAGTCGAATTACGGAAACAGAAACGTTTTTTATTTTGTTCGCTTTACTTTGCTTCACAGTACAGTATAAGGGAGCAGTTAACTTGTCTGCTAAACTCTGTAACAATATTTTTTACTTTCAGCAGCTACCCAACTAAATAATTATTTATATTCGTAGAAGCCTTTACCTGTTTTTCTTCCTAAGTTTTTAGCTCTTACCATTTGTTTTAATAATGGTGCTGGTCTGTATTTTGAATCAGCAAATTCGTTATATAAAACTTCCATAATAGCTAAAACTACATCAAGTCCAATTAAATCTGCTAAAGCTAGTGGTCCCATTGGATGGTTACATCCAAACATTACTCCATTATCTATGTCCTCTTTAGTAGCAACCCCTTCTTCTAATATAAAAATTGCTTCATTTATATATGGAATAAGAATTCTATTTACAATAAATCCTGCCTTATCCAAAGATTTTACCATTGTTTTACCCATTTTTTCACCCATTGAATAAATGGTATTATACGTATCCTCAGATGTATCAGTGCTTACAACAACCTCTAATAATTTCATAACAGGAACTGGATTAAAGAAATGCATTCCAATAACTTTATCTCTTCTGTTTGTTTGAGCAGCTAAATCTGTAATAGAAATAGATGAAGTGTTGCTAGCTAAAATAGCTTCTGGTTTACAAATAGAATCTAGTTGCTTAAAGCAATCTCTTTTCAGATTTACATCCTCAAATATAGCCTCTATAGCTAAATCCACATCTTTAATTTCTTGCATGTTTTGAGTTACTTTATAATTACTCAAAGCACTATTTTTTTGTTCTTCAGTCATTTTACCCTTAGATACTAATTTATCTAAAGCTTTGTTCATCCTATCAATTATACCTTCTATTGGGTCTATACTTACAACAGTCACATCAAATCCACTCATTATAGCTGTTTGTGCAATTCCTGCACCCATAGTGCCTGAACCAATTACAGCAATTTTTCTAACATCCATTATTTCCTCCAATATTATTAAATTTATAAACAATATTAAAATAATATTGTCTAATAATATTTATATATTATTTATCAATAACCCACAAGCCTATATAAAATATAATTATATTAAAACAAAAAAATAAATTTTTTTATGTATAATTTTTTGGTATAATGAATAACATAATTAAATTAATACATATAGCGGAGGGAGTATATTGAATTTTTCATTAATAAAAAGGTTTATAAACAAAATTATAGCTGATGATGTATTCGCTTTAAGTGCGCAGTTTTCATACTACATAATTCTTGGAATATTTCCCTTTATATTTTTATTTGTAATATTTCTAGGTTATTACTCTAATTTATTATTTGACACTTTATATGAAATTAAACAACTAATACCGACAGAAATATATAATTTATTTCTTAATTTAGTTACTGACTCTGTTAGCAATTATAAGTCCCAATACTTTTCTGCTAGTATTATTGTGTTGCTTTGGTCAGCATCGTCAGGCAGTGTAGGTATTATAAAAGGAATAAACAAGGCTTATGATTCTGAAATTAGAAGAAATTATATATTCTTAAAATTTTTTGGGCTATTATTCACTTTAGCACTTATGATTTCTTTTCAAATTGTGTTAGTGTTTATAGTCATTGGTAAATATGTGATTGAACTATTAATAACATTTGCCAATATACCTAATATACTTGTGTCTATTTTAAAGATAATAAGATATGCTTTTCCTGTTATTTTATTAATTGCTATGTTATCTTTAGTATATAAATTTATACCTAATAAAAAAATTAAATTTTCTTTAGTGTTGCCAGGTGCATTTATAGCTACAATTGGTTGTTTAATAAGTTCGATGTGCTTTTCAATTTATGTTAATTTACGAAGTACATACTATAATAATATTTACGGCAATCTGTCTGGTCTATTTATTTTCTTATTATGGATATATATGACAAGTTTTATATTTCTTCTAGGTAATGAAATTAATGCTTTCCTCTTAAAGGAAGAAATCACTTTCAAAAAATTCTTTCACATCAAGTGATGCTTTATAAGCATCATTTTTTGATGCTAATTTCTCATCAACAATTTCCTTTACTGCTTGCTTTAAGGAGCATTTTTTATTATAAATTTTATCAAATATTAAGGCCTGTAGGCTAACCTTAAAACCTTCTGAATCTTTATTTTCATAATCATTATTATAACCTACAACTACGTATTCACCTTTTTCTACGTTTTCATCGTTTTTAATTTGATTTAAGACATCGCTTACTGTGCCATAAGTAAATTTTTCATGCAGTTTTGTGAGCTCTTTACAAACGCAAAGTACAGCATTTGGCATATACTCATTTATAGCATTAACTAAGTTAATAATACGTTTTGGTGACTCATAAATAACAAATGTCTTTATTTCATTTGATTTTATTTTTTGTAAAGCCTCTCCAAGCTCCTTGTCCTTGCGAGGAAGAAATCCATAAAAGGCAAAATTATCAGTATTTATACCTGAAACAGACAAAGCAATGGTTGTTGCACATGCTCCAGCAAAACCAGTAACTTCAATATTTTTTTCACGGGCTAGTTTCACAATTTCGTAACCTGGGTCAGAAATACAAGGAGTCCCGGCATCTGTTACAATTGCAACAATTTTTTCTTCAGCTAAGATTTCTTCAATTATCTCTTCGCTTCTTTTTCTTTCATTAAATTTATGATATGAAACAAGCTTAGTTTTTATATCAAAATAATTTAATAAATTTTGTGTATGTCTAGTATCTTCTGCTAAAATCATATCACATTCTTTAAGTGCTTCTAATGCCCTATTTGTAATATCTCCAAGATTTCCAATTGGAGTTGGTATAATATAAATTTTACTCATTATGTTCGTCCTTTTTTCGTAATAATATAAGTGCTATTATGCCACAGTCTCACTGTTTATATTATATCATATAATTTATAAAAGCAATAAAAAATAAATATTTTTACAAATGTTTCATATAGCAGAATTTGGGTATAAATTGTCATATATTGATAGGAGGATTTGAAAAATGGCATATGATTTTGACAAAACTTTAGAAACTGGTAATTTATTAATTGACTCACAACACAAGGAATTAATAGCTGCAATAAACAGTCTTTTAGAAGCATGCTCTCAGGGTAAGGGTAGAGAGGAAGTTAAAAAAACTATTGTTTTCCTAAAAAACTACACAGATAAGCATTTTGGAGATGAAGAAGTTTTACAACAAAAATACAAATATCCTGACATAGTAAATCACAAAAAATTACACCAAACGTTTAAAGATGATGTTAAAAAAATAGGTGAAGAATTTGAACAAACTGGAACATCTATAGCTATAACATTTAAGGTTAATAACATAGCAGCCTGGTTCATCAATCACATAAAAGTTCACGATAAAAAAGTAGCAGCACATATAAAAGAGGCTCAAAAATAATTTAGTATATTAATACATAAAAAAGCGAAACAAGTTCGCTCTATAAAAAATAACACAGATGCTCATTTAGCATCTGTATTATTTTATTTAATTTTATTTAAAAAATCGTTTAATTTATTTTTCTGGTCTTTAGATAGAAACATTTCGAATTTTTTTAATTCTTGCAGTTTTTTATTATATTCTGCTTCACCAAGCTGACTTTTTAATTTATCACTATATGACTTTGCATCTTTTAATATTTCATCATCTGATTTATCCTTGTATTTTTCTTTAAATTGTTTAAAATCTTCATTATTTACTAGATTTTTAGCAGAATCGCTATTAAGCATTTCCTTAACTTCTTTGTTATTATTTATTGCATTTTTTATATTTTCATCATCAAAACTTTTAAATATATTATTTGGCATTTACTCCCTCCTCATTTTGCTAATATTAAATATAATATACTTTGAATATTATATTTATATTTTTATTCTATGAATAATATATTTATATATTACTTATTTGTTCTTAAAAAAATATAATTAATAATATTATTAATAAATAGATAATTTTTTATTATTTAAGAACCTTTTTGGATAAATAACATAAAATATATATAGTATTAAATAATACATATAAGAAGGTGGTATTATTCCAATTACATGGTTATTATATTTAATGGGCGCTAGATACATATTCGGAAATAAAAATATCAATAATGTTACACACATGATAACAAACTATGCATCAGGAATCATTTCTAATCCTCATCAATTAGAGAGTACCTTAGGAATGGTTAGAACCTTTGCGCCTTTAACCTCTGTGCAAACAGTAGGCAAAATCAATCTGTTTTTACCACTAATAGAAAAATTCAGCAGCATTTTAGGAATTTATAGCTTTCTTAGCAAGGCACAAAATTATGCACCTATACAATCACTTGGTAACAAACCTCCTATGGAAAAGGTTACTTCGCTTATCTCTAACGGCAATATACCAATAGCAAAAATCTTAGCTCAACCAATCATTGCTAAAAATATGGATAAGATAATTGGTTCAGTTGCAAGCAATGTCATTAACAATAGTATGAAAAATGGAAACTTAGATCAAATATTATCAGGACTGATGAATCAAATGTCAAGTAACCAAAATAACAACAATACAAATAGCACATCAGATGAAAATGTAGAAAACAATGCAAATAACAGCTTTGATATGAACAGCATCTTAGAAATGCTAGGACCAATACTTAATAACAATAAATAAGAATTTAGCTAAATACGCTTAGTAGATAAGTAATTACTTCGACTTACCTAACTACGAATCTAAGTAAAGCAAAGTGTATAAAAAACGTTTCTGATTCCGTGATTCGGTTTCCCTTGATTTTAATAAGGAAGGGAAAGCCTCATCAAGTCACATAAACGTTTTTTGTATACTTCGCTATTCATAGCAACCGATACTCAAAGAAAAATAAAAGGATTTTTCTTTGAGTATCTTTGTTTTTGGCAGAGCTGTTTACTAAGAT
>DLNM01000016.1:0-2524 GCA_002479485.1 Firmicutes bacterium UBA7510
TTACAATTTTTATTAAATAAAAATTAAATTAATACAATAACTATATTCTATTTAAAAGTTTCAATATTCTACATATTATAATGTATGATTGCTCTCTTGTAGTATTGTCCTCAGGTTTAAAATTACTATTATTATCGCCTACTAATATTCCTAATGATGATATATTGTCTACTGATTGTTGCGCCCATAGCGATATGTCATTTGCATCTTTAAAACTTATTTTATTTTCAGAACCTTGATATTGTATATAGTCTAAAACTCTATTTATTATAACCGCTATTTCCTCTCTAGTTATATAATCATTTGGATAAAACATAGTATTAGTTTTTCCTTTTATCAATCCTAGTGATGAGCATAAATTAATTGCATTAGAATCTATATCTTCAAATTTAGATTTATTATCAAATATAACTTCACTATCTGATACTGTTAAAACTAAATTTGCTATGATTTCGGAAAATTCTTCCCTTGTTATGTTGGATTTATAAATTGCATTATACTGCGACGGTATTATATTTAATTTATTTAATTCAGAAATACTATATTTTGCCCAACTACTAGGCTCATCTTTTATTATCGTATAAAACGAATTAAGTCCTTCTCCCTTATTACAACTAAATATATTATCACCATGATAATTTACATGGTCACTTTCTAATACACACTTTCCCGAATCAGTAAGGATCATTTCGCGGTCATCTTTGCAAACTTTAAATAAGTTTGTATTTTCATAACAATGAATATATTCATATATAGGTTCTAAAATTATATTGCCTTCTAAAGTCATTATTCCTAGTTTCCCGTTATTATTAATTATAAAATATTTATTATCATCTGTAAAATTAATATCATCATATTTGCCTGATATTTTTACAATTTGTTTATCTCCTTTATCTTCCATAACATATGCCATTTCATTATCTTGTAAATAATAAATGTTATCTATAGGACTTTTTTCTATAAAATACTTTTCATCATATACTTCTACTTCATTGCCTCTTATAGTTATAAAAGAACTATATTTTTTATTATTAGAATCATTAGTTTTTGTTACTAAAATTGTTTGTGATATAAATTCTATAGGCATATTTAATGTTTCACATATTAAGTCTCCAGTTTCCAGGTAAATAGAATACTTATTGAGCATATCATCTAAATAAACAAAATAATATTTATTAAAGTATTGATTATAGATTATATTTATTAGTTTAGAATTATTATCCTTACTTTTAATTTTTATATTTACTTCATCATATTAGAATCTAATACAATTTTATTGTTATTTATTGTGCATAGATAATAATCATTTATAACTGACACATCATTATATTTAACAGAACTATATTTATTACTACTAAAATTATAAACACCCTTCAATGATATTGGTACATTGTTTAGAAAAGTATTTTGTGTAATTAACGAATCGTTTACAATATAACAATATGAATTAATATCTTCAATTGTTGTTATAAGTTCAAAGGTATCAAGATTATATATTTCAATAAAATTATAAGCTGACAAAATTAAATAACGATCTTCATATATATCTATATAACAAATTTCTTTTCTATTATCAAATTTTTTAATTAAATTTAAAGAATTATCTATTAAATACGTATCAGTACCAACATAAAATTTAGTACCTTCATCATTTAATTTTACGATGCTCTTTACATCTAATTGATTATATTTAGCATTAATTTTTCTTATTCCTTTTACATCACCTAAATTATTAATAAGATTATAATTCTTATCATATACTCTATAACATCCAGTGCCAAATGAATCTTCAAAATAACAAAAGATGTATTCACCAATAATATAATAATTTTTATAAATCATTTTATCAATTCGTTGCCAATCTTTTGAAAATATTTGAGTTTTATCATAATCTAAATATTTTATATTAAAATTATTTTGAGGATGAACATCATAAGCATCTGTAATCTTGTATAATTCATATTCATTATCTAACGCATATCCTAATGAAAAATTTGAACAAATAAGTAATAAAAATAAAATTGTTTTAATAATTTTTTCTTTCATATTAATACCCCCATAATTTTTTATACCTCTTTTATATTACCACCATATAATATTTTTGAGATCAATGCAAGAACACAAATAAAAAGATATTAAATAATTTATTAATTACTTTATAAATTACTTTATATTTTTTAATAGTTTTATTTTATTCTAATTGCCTCTAACATAAAGGCTAATGCAAGTAGTATGCTCAATCACTTGAAGAGTATTGCCATGCTGAAGAATATGTTGAATAGCAAAGAGTTGCAAAAGAGCGTGCTACAAAAGAAGCTGATATGATCGTTCAGGCTCAAATTTACAAAGAAAAGTTAAAAATTGAAGCAGAGGCAGAAGCTGGCAGGTATTAATTTGCCTGATTTGATTATAAATTCTCGAATACATTTTTATTTTTTAAAACTTTATTTAAAATTTTTCTAAACTTATTAAAAAAATAGTTTACAAATTTTAAAATAAAACTGTTTTTATATAGTATAAAGCA
>DLNM01000016.1:2713-3761 GCA_002479485.1 Firmicutes bacterium UBA7510
ATATAGTATAAAGCAATTTAATTGATTGAATGTTTTAAATAAAAAAGTATATATAAGGAGGAATTTAAATGAGTTTTAAAAGTGATTTGCTTTTTTACATCAATGAGTACACAAATCTTAAGGTGTATTTTACTAATCCAAATACAGGGGTAACAGATTCAAGAGTTTTCGATGTTCCTTATTATTCAACAAGAGTATTGGGAATAACAGGAGGTAAAAACACTCCAGGAGAAATAGCTAGTTACATACGTTCAAAAAAAATAAATTGGGTAAATGATAACCCAAATTCATACGAACTAAAATCAGCTTCAGTTATTCAATCTCAAATGGCGACTGCTACTCATTTGCCATATGTTGGTATAGACTGTAATGGTTTAGTCTATTATGTGATTAATGAAGCGACTGGTGGGGTAGTAATGAAAACCTTTGGAAATGTTCCTTATTCTAGCGGAGTACATATTGATTATTATTTATGTTCTACTAGTTATGGAACTCAAAAAACCAAAGCAAAAGATATTGTACCAGGTTGTTTTTTACATTTAGATGGTCATATAATGATTGTATATGATGTTATAAAAAATACAAGTGGAGTTGTAACTCAAATTAAATATGCGCACTCACAACTTAATGGATTAAATCCAGACGAAATTGCAGATTGTGCTACTAGCGGGCCATATAAAGGATATATTACAATTAATGATGAAAACAAAGATTTAAATGCCAAAAACAGCAAAGGTGAATATATACAAAAATGGGTTGATTTACCTGGATTAGGAAATATTCTGTGTGGATTGTATTATAAAACTATGCTCTTGAATTGTGTAGCTCCTTTTACATTATAAAGATTAAAAAATAAAAACGTGGAAATTTATTCCATGTTTTTATTTTTTAAAATTATTGGATATCTATTTAACATGCATTTGTAATAATTGTTTTAAATCAGATTCCAAATTAATATTATTCATTTCATATAGAATACTTTCATTTTTATATGAAAGTTCTATAAAATAACCTAGAACATCATTGTATTTAAATAATTTAAAATATG
>DLNM01000016.1:3920-4378 GCA_002479485.1 Firmicutes bacterium UBA7510
ATTTAAATAATTTAAAATATGCATTTTCACCACGGTAATATGCTACAAATTCATATATTGGAGATTCAATGTCTGTTGGTAATTTTTTAATTTCAAACATATTTTTAGGAATCCAATCTAAAATTATATACTTTGCATGTAGGTCTGAAAAATAACTTATATCATCAGGGTTAGTTTCATTTGTATAAATTTTAGAATCTAACAATAATTGTTTTGTATTATAAGTTACTTTTTTCAAAGAATCTTCAATTGGTAAAAATGATTCTGCTATATAATATAATTGCATATTTTTACATTTTTCAGGTATTTTAATGATTCCTTCACATGAAAGAGTTATTTCCTTAATTTCATTATCAAAATAGAATGTATAAGTATATGATTTTGTGATAGGGGAATCAGTCATATATTGATATTTAAATTCATTATATGATTTAGGTAAATATATTTTAAAAATTTCA
>DLNM01000016.1:4501-9579 GCA_002479485.1 Firmicutes bacterium UBA7510
TAAATATATTTTAAAAATTTCACTATCAGTAATATCTAAAATTGTTCCGCTTCTGTTGCTCAAAGTTACTTTATTCCATTTAAAGTCTTTTATCCATGAGTAATAATTATCAACTATTCCTTGTTTATTTTTCAAAAAAGTTTCGGTTTCGAAGGTGTTTTTCAACTGTAAAATATCTTCTTTTAACTGTTCTTTTTCTATTTTTAATTTTTCTATTTCGTCATCTTTATTCTGTATAATTAAATTGTTTTCTTTTATATCATTTCTATTGCTTTCAAAGTTGTCAAATGATTTAAATAATATTGTAGAGATAAATATTAATATTAAAGTACATATCAAGGCAATTAAAATTTTTTTATTCACTTTAACAAATCTCCTTTAACAGTGTATTATAAGGTAAATTGTACCATATAATAACAAAATTATCAAATTTTATTTGCAAATTCAATATATTTGTGATATTTCAAATTGAAAAGAGGCTTCATGATTTATTTATGAGGAAGCAAACCGACATAATGCGTTTAAATTTCCTATCTTGCTCACTATGCATAATAAATATTTTTTTAATTGACAGTTCTTTGACAATCAAAAAAATGATATATTTTTCAAATTGTTAATTCTGTAATAATCTTGTAATAATTACATATAGTAATTAATGGTAGAATAATATTGTTGTAGTGATGTATACAACGTATGTATACGATTAAAAATTAAAATATAAATTAAAGGAGGTGAAAAGATGAGCATCAAATTAAGAAATTTAACTAATGGAAAATTAAATAGAAATTATAAAGGTTATATTTGTTCATCTTTTTGCCTCGTGAATACTTGCGAGGAAGTAGATTTTTGCGGCTAATATTTTGTCAAAGGTATTTGTACATAATTTTAGAAGTTAAATCCAGAAGGTGTGCGCTTTTATAGCTATAACCTATCTGGATTTTTTTTATGCCCTTAACCCAGGCTTTTTATACTATTTTAATTTGTATACAATGCATACTACTTTGTATGCACCGCATAAACTCTATAAAATACATACCGTTTATGCAACGTATGCTTCGCATACGTATCAAAAATTTTAAAGACATTGAGGTGATTACGTGAAAAAAGGTAATGAAGGATTTAAACTAATAATGCCTTACACAAAAGGACTAAAAGGATTTTTTATACTAGCAGCTATAGCTATTATAGTAAGAGTTTTCGTAAACTTTGCAACTCCTCAAGTTGTTAAGGTGACCGTTGACTCTGTAATCAAAAATGAACCACTTAACCTGCCACAAATATTCGTTAATTTAGTTGAACATTTAGGTGGAATAGAAGCCATAAGACAAAATTTATGGATTCCTGCTTTGTTTGTTGTATTCTTTGCAATAATTACATGTTTATGTGACTATGTAAGTAAAGTGACAATAGCAAAAGGTTCTGAAGGCTTAGTTAGAAATCTAAGAAATCATTTATATAAACACATTCAAAAACTGCCATATAGCTGGCACACAAAAAACCAAACAGGTGATATAATTCAAAGATCTACAGCGGACGTAGATTTAATAAGAAGATTTATAGCAACACAATTATCAGAACTATTTAGGATTTTAATGCTTATAACTATTGCATTAATTCTGATGTTTTCAATGAATGTGAAGCTATCACTTATAGCACTTGCATTTATTCCAATAATTATGACTTATACCGCTGTTTTTTATGGAATAATATCACGTAAATTTAAAGATGCTGATGAAGCAGATGGATTACTCTATTCAACTGCACAAGAAAATTTAACAGGCGTTAGAGTTGTAAGAGCCTTTGGTAGAGAAAAATATGAGCTTGATAAATTTGAGGAAAAAAACAATACTTTTGCAAACCTATGGATAAAGCTTGGTCATCAATTATCATATTATTGGTCATTTGGAGACTTGTTCTCTGGGTTACAAGTATTAACAATAATTGTATTTGGTGCAATAGAGGCTGTGAACGGCAATATAACATTAGGAGAATTCTTAGCATTCGTTTCATACAACTCAATGCTTGTATGGCCTATAAGAGCATTTGGTAGAGTTTTATCAGAGATGAGCAAAGCTAAGGTATCACTAAAAAGAATTTCTGAGATATTAAATGAAGAAGAAGAAATTGATGATGAAAATGCGCTTACTCCAGAGTTCGAGGGCAAAGATATAGAGTTTGATAATGTAACATTTAAGTATGGTGAAAATAGTCCGATAATAAAGGATTTAAGCTTCAAGATAAAAGGTGGCGAAACTTTTGCGATACTTGGAGGAACGGGATCAGGAAAATCAACTATTATGCATCTTTTAAATAGGCTTTACGACCTAGAAAAAGAAAATGGAACAATTAAAATAGGTGGAATTAATATCAACGACATTAGACTAAGTCATCTTAGAGAAAATATAGGCATGGTACTTCAAGAGCCATTCTTATATTCTAAAACTATAAAAGAGAATGTTGCTATCACAAAAGAAGATGTTAGTATTGATGAGATTAAGCTTGCTACAGCAACAGCATGTGTAGGAGATGCTATAGAAAGCTTTGCTAAAGGATATGACACAATCGTTGGAGAAAGAGGAGTAACTTTGTCTGGAGGACAAAAGCAGCGTGTAGCAATAGCAAGAATGCTAATGCAAAATACGCCAATAATGGTTTTTGATGATTCACTTTCAGCAGTAGACTCTGAAACTGATGCCAAAATAAGAGCTGCACTAAAAACTAACAGAAAGAGTGCGACAACAATTCTTATTTCACATAGAATTACAACACTTATGCAGGCTGATAAAATAATGGTTTTAGACAAAGGCAAAATAGTTGATATAGGAACACATGAGGAACTAATAAAAAGAGAAGGTATTTACAAAGACATATATGATGTTCAGATGAATATGTCTGATATTGAAGGTTAAGAAAAATAGAAAATAATAAAAGATTGAGTACCGAGCTCATGCACAAATTTATTATGACTTATTGTGCAAAATGGGCATGGGCATAAATATAGGAGGTGACAACATGTCATACTATGAAGAACAAGATGATTTAAAACAATCCTTTAATATAAAAATATGGTTAAAGTTAAAACCATTTATAGCTAAATATAAATTTAGACTTATTGGAGTTACATTGTTTATGATATTACTGGCATTAACAGATATAACAATGCCATTATTTCAAAGCTATATAGTAGATAACATTATACTAAAAGGTACTTTAGTTGGACTAAAAGGCTTTACTGCGCTTTATATCTGTATGCTTATTATTCAGGTAATATCAGTATTTGGATTTACAAAAATGTCTATGTTTATAGAGATGCGCTTAAGCTTTGACTTAAGAGAAGCAGTGTTTACTAAATTACAGAAACTTTCTTTATCCTACTACAACACCACATCAGTTGGATATATGATGTCAAGAGTATTAAGTGATACAGGAAGAATAGGCGAATCAATTGCTTGGGGAATTGTAGATATGTTTTGGGCGCTTGTGTATGTAATAGGTGTATTCATTGCAATGTTTATACTAAATTACAAGCTTGCATTACTAGTAGCCATAATAATTCCTATAATGGCAATTGCAACAGCGTACTTTCAAGGTAAGTTACTAAACGCTAACCGTAAAATAAGAAAAACCAATGCAATAATGACTGGCGAATTTAACGAGTGTATAACAGGTGCTAAAACAAGTAAAACATTAGTTATAGAAGATAAAAACTTCAATGGCTTTGCTAAGACAACTGATAAAATGTACGAAGCAAATGTTCATATGGCAAGATTAAACGCAGTATTTATACCAATTATAATATTTGCAGGTTCCTTAGCTACAGCTATAGTGCTGTCAAGAGGAGGAAAATACGCCTTAGAGGGAGTATTTAGAATAGGAGAATTGAGTGCTTTTCTCGCATATTCAATAGGTATATTTGAGCCTATTCAACAACTAGCGAGAATATTTGCTGACTTTATATCACTGCAAGCGAACATTGAAAGAGTTTCAGGTATATTAGAACAAGAACCTTTAATTCAAGATACAGAAGAAGTTATAGCTAAGTATGGTGACAATATTTATCCTAAAAAGGAAAACTGGGAGCATATAAAAGGTGATATAGAATTTAAAGATGTATCTTTTGTTTATCCAGATGGAGAAGAAGAAGTACTTAAAGACTTTTCACTTAAAATACCAGCGGGAACAAATGTAGCAATAGTTGGAGAAACAGGTGCTGGAAAAAGTACCCTTGTAAATCTAGCTTGTAGATTCTTCGAGCCCACAAGTGGTCAAATACTTATAGATGGTGTTGATTACAAAGAAAGAAGTCAGCTATGGTTACACTCAAATATAGGATATGTACTACAAAGTCCACATCTTTTCTCAGGAACTATTAAGGAAAATATTAAGTACGGCAAACTTGATGCAACAGATGATGAAATAGAACGTGCTGCAAAAGCAGTATCAGCAGACACAGTAGTATCAAAGCTTGATAAGGGCTATGACAGTGATGTAGGAGAAAACGGAGATAGACTTTCAACAGGTGAAAAACAGCTTATTTCATTTGCAAGAGCAATAATCGCAGATCCGAGAATATTTGTACTTGATGAAGCAACATCTTCAATAGATACAAACACTGAGCAACTTATACAAGATGCTATAAACCATATATTACATGGTAGAACTTCATTTATAATTGCACACAGACTTTCGACTATAAGAAAAGCAGATATAATTCTTGTAGTAAAGGAAGGTAAAATTATAGAAAGAGGAACACATAAAGAATTACTAAAGAAAAAAGGTTATTACTATGACCTATACACAAAACAATTTGAAGAAGAAAAAACACAAGAGAGATTGGGATAACAGCAAACAGATTGTTATTAAATATTTGTTTATTAAATGTTTTATATCCCAATCAAAAGTAAGACAGGAGGGATATACAATGAAAGGTTTATTCAAAAAATTAGATAGAATAGATAAAAAAATATATGACTTGAAGCAAGTAGAACAATATTTAGATAAAGTCGAAGGAATAAAAAGAGACTATCAAGCTTCAAACATATACAACCAAATATATATAATGAAATAATAGATAAAAT
>DLNM01000016.1:9667-15181 GCA_002479485.1 Firmicutes bacterium UBA7510
TAATGAAATAATAGATAAAATTTAGAGGATGCTACTTTTTTATATGATAAATTCAAATAAAAAAGTAACATCCCCATATAAAACTTTCAGAGTTTCTGAAAGCACTAAAATAAATTAAGGGGGTAAAATGATATGAAAATTATAAGATTAAATAATGACAGAATTAAAGAATTTTTTGAATTTTGCAAGATACATAGAAAAGATGTTGATGACTCGTTTTTATACGATGAGGATCTAGAAACTTTTAAACCTGATGATAATAATCCTACATATATTGCTATAGATGAGAAGGATGAAATTGTTGCTTCAGCTTCATTAATTTTAAACGATTACAATAGAAGAGCCAAGAAAGGTCGCTTTAGAATATTTTATTCTGAGGTAGACAGCGCAGATGTTTATGATATGCTGCTTAAAAAAATAATATCACATACTCAAGGTCTAGAAATGATTTATGTTTTCATACCTACAGTTAATGATAAACACATAGAACACATAAAAAATTTAAAATTTAATATTTATAGATATTCATTATTATTGGTACGTGAAGTATCTGAATGGTTAACCTATGATTTACCACAAGAATATAGCATTAAACCCTTTAAGAAAGGCGATGAAGAGATTTGGTGCAATATTAGAAATCTTAGCTTTCAACATCTTTTAGGAAGTGAAACTCCTATTACGCCAGATAACGTATCGGATATGATGAATAATTCAGAAGAAAATATCGAGGGTGGCTCGTTGATTTTATATCATGGTGATAAACCAGTGGGCATCGTAAGAGGAACAAAAAATGAACTTGACGACAAGCCTATAATGGATATCGGTCCCTTAGCAATAGTACCGGAATATCAAGGCAAAGGCTTAGGTAGATGTATGTTAAGAGCTGCAATTAACTTTGCTAAAAGTAAAAATTATGACAAAGTTGATCTTTGCGTTAATTCTGAAAATGATAATGCAAAAAAATTATATATACAAGAAGGCTTTAAACAATTTGAAGAGGTTGTATGCTATAAGTTTGATTTATAATAGGTGACAATTAAAAATGGAAGAACATTAGTAGACAATGAAGCTTTGAGTATAAATAGGATAACGATTGCCTTTTTCTTGGATACTAATATATTTTAAATTAGCTAAAGTAGGAGAGAACAAATGACTAAAAAAGATATAATTGAAATCGCTAAAAAGCAGTTAGCACTGGACTTTAACTGCAATGTGACTGATTTTAATAATAATAAAAATATTTTCAATACAAACACATTAATAGATGGAAGAAGAATTTATAGAAATGATGGCTGCTTTTTGAAATTGTTAGCAATCAACGGAATAGCTGTATTTAGTGCTGATGAAAAAATATTGCCTTGGCTTAATGAAAAGTTTCAAAGCTGTGATGGTGAATGGATTTTTGACTATCAGGAATTAAAATTAATCGATAAAAAATTAATGGAATTTGGCCATGAAATTAGCGGCACTCCTCACTATTACCTGCCAAATCCTGAATTACCAAAGGCTGAAAGTAAATTTGCTGTTAAATGGTTTGAAAAAGATGAAATTTTTCAATTTAAAGGTGATAAAAGATTTGGTGAAGCTTTAGCATTTAGTGAAATTTACCCTGATATTTTAGCTGTAGTGGCAATGGACGGCGATAAAATTATGGGTATGGCTGGTGCAAGCGAAGATAGTAAAACTATGTGGCAAATAGGTATTGATGTCATACCTGAATATAGAGGAAGAGGAGTTGCAGCAAACCTTGTTTCGTTGCTAAAAGATGAAATATTAAGAAGAGGGAAAGTACCTTTTTATGGTACAGCTGAGTCGCATAATTTTTCAAAACAAGTGGCATTTAATTCAGGATTTTTCCCATTCTGGGCAGAAGCAGCTTCGAGGAAATGCAGATAACTTTAAAAAACACATGGAGGTATGGATGCTAGATAATAAAGGCTTTGATTTATGGGCGGATGGCTATGATAAAAGTGTTAATTTAAGTGAAGAAGATAATGAGTATCCATTTGCAGGCTATAAAGATGTTTTAAATGAAATATATAATGTTATTCATTCCAAGAAAAAAGCAACTATATTAGACATTGGCTTTGGAACAGGAGTGTTAACAAAAAAACTATATGATGATGGCTATAAAATTTGGGGTGTAGATTTTTCTGAAAGAATGATAGAAATATCAAAAGAAAAAATGCCTAACTCTAAACTATTTCAATATGATTTTACAAAAGGTCTTCCAGAAGAGGTAGAAGGCCAAAAATTTGATTTTATTATAAGTACATATGCTTTACATCATTTAAGTGACATTGAAAAGGTTAAATTTTTAACTAAGCTTTTAAATCTTCTAAATAAAGATGGAATGATTTTAATAGGTGATGTAGCCTTTGCAACAAGAGAAATGCTTGACAAGTGCAGGGCAGATTGTGGAGAAGAAAATTGGGATGATGATGAATTTTATTTTGTATTTGATGAACTAAAAAAATCATTTATTGATGTTGGATTTACACAAATATCACATTGTGCAGGAGTCTTAATACTATTAAACTGCAAAGATAAAAATATAACTAAGTTCATAGACAAAAGAAATATTTTAGATGATGAAATTTTCACATATAAAGTTACAAAGGATAAAAAGGTGTTTATATCGTGGCACGGTAAGCAAGTGACTACACTTAGCGGGAAGAAAAGCGAAGAATTTATAAGAAAAATTGAAAATGCAGATTTTCTTGAAAAACAGCTAATAATGGCAAAAGTAACAGGCAATTTTAAGCATGGCAATGAAAAAAGCATAGGCAATTAGTGGAGGGTGTATTGATATCACAATATAGTGAATTAGAAAGTATTCTAAATAAAATGAATTTTAGCATAGATGTAAAAACTAAAATTTTATATTATGTGAAAATGAATGAAGAGTTTGTTATTAATGTCTCTAATGAGTCCTATGAGGGTGATATACCTAATTTTTTGATATGTAAAAGAAAGCCATTTACACGTCTTGTTGTTGTAGTTTACAAGCTAGTTGAATTAAAAAATAGATACGATAATTTAGGAATTCCGGAAGATATTTTTTACAATACAGTCAGTGATATTACACTTCGACAAGAGATTTATTTTGATAATAAAGCATGTATAGGATTATCAAAAAATGATGTAATTTGGTTTAGGCATTTATTTAATATGGTTATATTTAAGCTCGGAACATTACAATTTCAAATATTCCATATGATTTATTTGGATGAAGATGTAGTCGAAGGCGGGTATATGAAATTTGACAGCGCACAAAAAGAAAAACTTTCATCAGGTGCTCCTGTTATAAACGTGCATATACAAAAAGATGCTGATATATCACCGACTGCATGTGACAATTCATTTGAAAAGGCTGAGAATTTTTTCAGTAAGTACTTTCCAAACCATAATTATAGGGCTTTTATATGTTATTCTTGGCTATTATACTCTGGCAATCAAAAGCTATTAAACCAAAATAGCAACATTTTAAATTTTGCAAAAAGATTTGAAATTATCAGTGATATTAACGATAAAGAGGAGGCCATAGAAAGAATATATGGTAAAAACTATAGAAAAAAATCAGACTTTCCACAAAAGACAGCATTACAAAAAAATGCTTTAAATAATTTTCGTAACTTAGGCTATGCATGCGGGATTATTGATTTAACTTAATGGATGGAAGTGTATAAATATTATGATAGATATAATAAAAAAACAACTAAAAAAAATGAATATAAACTATGAACAAATTATTAATTTGCGCTCAAAGGACGGAGTTCATTTATATAACATTCAAAGCTCTAATAAAGGATATGTTTTAAAATATTTTGAAAATATTGAATTTAGAAGAGAAATCAAGAATTATTTGATTCTTCAAGATCTGGATGTATTGACTATTCCATTAATTGCATATACAGATGAAGCAATTCTCATGGAGGATATAAGCTTTAGTGATGATATGCGACTAGCGGTTAAGCAGGATATGAATAATCCTAATATATGCACTAGTTTAGGAAAATGGTATAGAAATTTGCATGATAAAGGCAAAGGATATATCAAACTAAACGGTGATGGAATGTATATGGAAACAGATTGTATCACCTATGAAAATATTCAGATGATAAAACAAAAGACAAATACGGCGGACAACTTTGTATGGAAAATTATTGAGGAAAAATTAGACTATTTGAAAGAATTAATAGATAAAACTGAAAAAACACTTACATACAACGACTTTTACTATACAAATATGGCTGTATCAAAAGAGCATGGAGCTTTTATGTTTGATTATAATTTACTTGGAAAAGGATATGTAGCTTCGGACATAAAAAATGTCACATTGCAGCTAGGAAAAGAAGCTAAGAAAGCATTTCTTGAAAGCTACGGAAAGTACGATGAAAAAGAAATACTTATGCACGAAGTAGCAGGGAGTTTAGTGGGACTTTGCTTTGCATGCCAAAGAGAGACATTTCCTGAGTGGGGCTACGAGGAGCTAGAGTCAATTAATAACGGAACGTTAATGAAAAGTATAAACAAATTATAATGCTAGGTGGGGTGTTATGAATTATAGTCAGAAAATTTCTGAACGATTATGGAATATATCGGATAAGGGAGAGTTGGAAAGTAAAAGAGAACAGACCTTCATTGATGATATTGTACAAAAAAATCATATAGAAAGAACAATATTGGAAAATATAGAAGGAATCAACACTGTATTTGATGCTGGAGCAGGCAGTGGTAGGTTCTCAATATTATTAGCTAAAAGGGGTATTAAAGTAACACACTTTGATATATCTGGGTCTATGATTGATAAAGCAAAAGAACTTGCAGCAAAAGAAAATGTTTTGGACAATATAACCTTTGTAAAGGGTGCATTAGAAGACTTATCTTCATACAAGGATAAGCAGTTTGATTTAGTAATGTCCCTTGACTCACCTATATCGTACACCTATCCAAAACATGAAAGTGTTATTAAAGAATTGATAAGGATAGGAAAAAAGAAAATTATTATTAGTGTTACAAGTAGATTAGGGTCTTTGCCATATTTGTCAAACCCAATTCAGAAAAATCAATTTATATTAGATGATAATTGTGATGATACTTGGGTTAAATGGTTAATAAATTCTCATGACAAATTAGTCAAAAATTTAATTTTAATAAAGATTTATGTGATGAAATGCTGGAAAGAGGTATTATTGGCAATGGGGAATACGAGATTGAGGAATACGAAAAAGGAAATACTCCGTGGTGCATAACTTATGGATTTATGCCAGACGAATTAGAAAATATACTAAAAAAATTTGGTGTCAAAAATATAAGTTTAGCAGGACCAGGTGCATTTGCTAGAACTGTTCCTAAAGAAATATTAAAAAAGATAATGTTAAATGAAAAACAAAAAAGAGATTTCTTGGAGTTTTCATATAAATTTGATAAAAATCAATATGTATGTGGATTAGGTAAAGACAATCTCTTAGTATATGGAGAATTGGAGTGATTAAAGAGTGAAGAAAAAAC
>DLNM01000006.1 GCA_002479485.1 Firmicutes bacterium UBA7510
AATAATCCTACTATAGTATCATATATAGACGGGAATGTAATTTGGGATAGTGAATTAAATAAAATAAATATTGCCACTAGTCAACAAATGGAACAAAAAGCGGACATTAAAAATACATATTCATCATTAACAAGTATTACAACTACTCAAACAGTTTTAAATAAAATTATGACATCAATACAAGCTGGAATAAATAAAGGTACTTTTTATACTGCTACAGCCTATAGTACGGATGTCATAGAAAGCGGTTATGTAAGATTTGCAAGTGATATATCATACACAGGCACTATAACAGTAGAATTATTAGGTTTGAGTGGTAAAAACTATAAAAGACGATTAGATTATAGTACATCAACATGGATAGAAACGAAATGGATAGAGGATGCAACTACAGATAAAATAGATATTTTATTTCCATATAATAATGGTTGTGAAGCTGTTTACCCAGAAGATGAAAATAAAATATACAAGAATAGTTTAAATATTGTTTCTATTTTTGCTACTGTAAAAAAAAGTGATGACAGTGTTCTTCCTACAGTTTTTGCAACTTTGCCTGTGGGTTATAGACCTACTAAGAATATTACAACTATGGGTAGAGTAATATTGGCTACAGATAATACTATTCATACAATTCCGGTTATAGTATTTGCTAATGGTAATATAGAAACAAGAAATATTTATTCAGTTGTAAAACAATTAAGTTTTTCAATTACATATTATACTGTGTAGGAGGTAATAATGTTTGGAATAGTAATAAATGAGCTAGGATTTAAAGTTGAATTTGTAGCTTTAAATGAAGATGGTACAATTCAATCTTATGAACTTAAAGAAAATGAACAAGTAATAACAACAGATTGGAATGTTGCTAATTCTAGGGTTAAGCCTAAGTGGAATTTTACAACTTTAATATGGGAAGAATCAGCAACACAACAAGAGATTATAGAGTGGGAAGCTAATCAACCTAAGCCAAGTACAGAGCCAACTTTAGAGGAAAGAATCCTACAGCTAGAAGTTGCAGAAGTAAACAGAAAATCAAAGGAAATAGAACAACAATTATTAAATTATTAGGAGGAACTGTATAATGGAAAGAAGTTATTATTTTAATCTACAACAAAGGGTTATAGAAAGTAAGTTAAATACTAAGGAACAAAATACTAAGAACGTTGCATTATGGCAAAGTGTAAGACTATTAACAGACCAGGATATGATTGATTTAATGGTTATTATAGAGACTATATATCCTACAGAGTAAAAATGTCCGCTTTATAAACATATTGCGGACATTTTTTTAATTACAATCAAACAATAAAGGAGAGAATCTTTTTGTCAAAACCAAAAATATTAACTGATGTTGAAAATAAAATAAGTAAAGATTCGATAATAAATAATCTAACAACTGGTGGAGCTGACAAAGTAGCTAGTGCTGAAACTGTTAAAATATTGAATACTAATAAAGCTGATAAAATTAAATCAGGAAATTATACAGGTGATTTACTTGCGATAAGTGGAGATAATAGTAAAACTTATGACATAGGTTTGCTTTCTACGGTTACAAAATATCCACCAATAAATGCAACTGGCTACAGCATTGTCGAGTATACACCAATCGCTACAAATGCAGCCATATTAAAATGGACTAACTTCGGAAGTGATGTAAATCAAGGGAAAACATTCCAATGTGTTTACAATCCGACAACAAAAGCATTTTGGAGTGGTTGCGATTGGAAAGAAATTGCTACTACAAATTATATTAATCAGCAATTGGAACTAAAAGCGGATAAACTAACAAAAGCTTTTGTGACACAAAAAAGAGGTTGGTATAGAATTGTCGAAATGAATGATAATTGTACTGGAATTATAAGTTTTACGGGTAAATGGTGGAATGCTTCTCCAACACTAACTCACTTATCAATAGTTAAAATGGCATTTGAGAAAATTAAAGTTAATCAACTTCAATCAGTGTTAGGAGTTGCGATTAAGAAAATTAGAACAGTAAACACAAATGATGTAACAAAATTATCGTTCCTTGATATTTATATTGATACTGATGAATTAATGGAAACTGAAATAAGTTTAAATAATAGTATTAGAATGAATTTAATAGATACAACAGAAAGTAATATTCCTGTGGGGTATGTCATAGAGGAAATTGATTTAATTAATAATTCAATGGCTATACAAGGAAAAGAAATATCCACTACAGATAAAATTGACAGTTTATTTGAAAGGGGTACATGGAAACCCGAAATAGTTACAGGTAATGCAACTGTAACATATTCAACTCAAACAGGTGATTTCGTTAAACTTGGGAAATTAGTAAGATGCACATTTGATATTACATGCACATTAAATTATACTCAAAGTGGTGGCATATATATAGTAGGACTACCGATTTTAGCTAAAAAAATTGATAGTGGCACAGGGGTAATATCTTATAGCAGTACCCATCAAATTTTATCTAAATTAATGAATATAGTTAATAAAGATAGTTTTGCTTTAATTGATAATAATAATATTATGATACAAACGAGTAGCTTAGGAACTACAGGAATTCCAGTGAATTTGAAAGGCTCTTTAGAATATGAGGTGGCATAAATGATAGAAATAAAATATCTAACAGAAAACATTTGTTCTATTGTAGAAAATAACAATTATAAAGGTGTACAAAATAGCATAGAGGGTAGACAAGAAATTTTAAATCTTCCTGAAAATTTCCAACAACAAGTGTTGTAAATTTGGGGCGATATCCCGACAGAAGATATTGTTGTAGAAATAACAATAATAAAAATGCAACCAACGTTAGAAGAGCGTATCTTACAATTAGAAGTGGCAGAAGTTAATCTTAAATCTAATGGGAGGTATTTAAAATGGAAGAAAGAAGTTATTATTTTAATTTACAAAAAAGAGTTATAGAAAGTAAGTTGAACCAAAAGAGCAGAATACAAAGAATGTGGCGTTGCGGCAAAGTGTAGGATTACTTAAAGATGAAGATTTAATAGATTTAACGGTTATTACAGAGTCTGTATACTATTCAGCCAGCAGAATAATATTTAATCGTATATGTAAGTAAAAATATATTTGTGGGATGCTTTATGCTGGTGGTGGTACAGTATGATAATATATTTGTATTATATAACCAAGAAACAAGCTTTATTAGTAAAATAAATGTATATATCTACAATTGAAGAATCATTTATTTCTGATATAGAAAATTTATATGCACTAAATTTATAAAAAACAATATTACAAGGAGGTTTAAATGGCTAATACTCCAAATTTAAATTTAATAGAATTAACATATGATAATACTAAAAAAGTTAAAGACTTTTTTATTAACGAGATTATTGGAAAAACAAACTCCAATAACACAAAAATAGATACTGCGATTGCAGAAAAAATTACTCAAGTCGCTTTAAAATCATCTCTACCTACTTCCCCTACTACATCCAATAATTTATATATTGTCTATGGAGATACTAAAGATAATAATGGTCAATATCGTTGGAATGGTACTACATATGAAAAAATAAGCACACAACTAGATTATGCAACAAAAGCTGAAGCTGAAGCTGGTGCAGACAATACAAAAGTAATGACACCACAACGAGTTAGAGATTTTTTTATAGCTAATGGTGGTGGAAGTGGCGGAGTTACTAATGTAGTATTTCAAAGTGGGAAAAAATATTATAAATTTACTGCAACTGCTATTACTGATAATTTCGAAATACCAAGTAATTTATTTAATCCTACAACTGATGTAATTGAGTTAATTCATGGTGGTAATATACCTTTAATCAAAGATGAAAATTATACATTAGTAGGCAATTTAGTGACTTTTATAGGTTATTCACTAGATACAAACGATGACATACATTGTCTTATAA
>DLNM01000024.1:0-54548 GCA_002479485.1 Firmicutes bacterium UBA7510
AGTATTAGCAAGTTTATATTAGAAGGTTAGGGTTTAAACATGAGAAATGAAAAAGAAATAATTGAATTGATTTTAAGTATTGCAAAAACAGATGAACGAATTCGCGCAGTAAGAATTGACGGTTCACGTGCTAACCCAAATGCTCCAAAAGATATTTATCAGGATTATGATATAAGTTTCTTTGTTACAGATGTTAAATCGTTTTTATTGGATAAATCATGGATTTCAAAATTTGGTGATACACTTATTATTCAAGAACCTGACTGGAACGATAATTGTACAAAATGGTTTAGCAGCGAACCACATGATTTTGAAAAAAGTTATGGATGGTTAATCCTGTTCGACGACGGAAATCGTATTGATTTAGGAATTATTTCGTTGAACGAAAAACAATTTTTTGAAGCAAGTGGTGAACCCACTATAACATTAATAGATAAAGATGGATTATTACCCACTTACCCTATCCCAAGTGATGCTATTTATTGGGTTAAAAAGCCAGATGATAGCATATATTATGCTTGTTGCAATGAGTTTTGGTGGTGTTTGAACAATGTTGCTAAAGGAATTGCAAGAGATGAACTCCCATATGCAATGGAAATGCTCAATCATTATGTAAGAGATATGCTGAACCATATGATTGAATGGTATATAGGTGTGAAAACAGATTTTTCAGTTTCTGCGGGGAAAATGGGTAAATACTTTAAGAGATATTTACCAGTTAATTTGTATAAACAATATTGCGATACATATTCAAATAGCAATTATGATAATATTTGGGTATCGATTTATTCAATGTGCGACTTGTTCCACGACCTTGCAATTCAATTAGCAGATAGTTTAGGATTTATATACAGACAACATGAGGAAGATGGTATTAGAAAATATTTAGAAATGGTAAAGTCTAACACGACAAAATAAGCATGATATGAGGTAATTAAAATTTAAATAATAGTTATTTGAGAATTTATATAAATTAGAGAAAATTAAATAAATATTAATTAATGAAAGTAAAGCAGATTATATCATTCCAATGCCTAACAACATGTTCACGCAAGGGGTCTTAGAGGGAACGTCAAGGAAGAAAGTCAGACCACATCACTTCACCGGGTGTGACCAACGCCAAGATGGTCTAGTAATACGGGTCAAGTTCAGCGACGTCGTGAACACAGAGACGTTAGATGAAAGAATAATATAATTTCAGAGAATAGCTTTAGGGTCAAATTAAAGATGTTTTAGATTTATTTTAAATAGATATTATGTTATTTAAGATTATTTATATAATAGGAGGCTATGCAATGTCTATTATTGAAAGTGGTTGGGAGCGAGATAAAAGAGTACATTTTGATGAAATTGTAATAAAATATGAAGAAACACGACCCGAATGGCCAAATGATATTTTTGAGGATATTATCAATTATTCTATAAAAGAACAAGGAAATAAAGCACTTGAAATAGGAGCAGGAACAGGGAAAGCAACTGTTCATTTCCTAAATAAAGGATATGATGTGACCGCTGTAGAGATAAGTAACCATATGGAGGAGTTTTTAACGGGAAGATTTAAATATAATAAAGATTTTAGTGTACTTGTTTCAACTTTTGAAAATGCCGTATTAGAAGAAAACAACTACAATCTGATATATGCTGCTTCTGCTTTTCATTGGGTGGATGCAGAAATAGGGTGTCCTAAGGTTTTTCGTTTACTAAAAAACGGTGGAATATTTGCATTGTTACGCTATAACTTTAACTACATTCCTCCTAAAGGTGAAGAATTCTATGAAGAAATACAAAAAGCTTATGAGAAATATTTTTTTAGTTATTACATATCACAAAGCATATCTGATATAAAGAAAATGTCTAAAAAAAGTTTTGAAAAAAACCCAAAAATTTTAACTGGTTATGGATTTGAGGATTTAAACGTTTATGGATTTCATGATGTAACCATGAATGTATACGAAAAAGAACTTACGTATAATGCAGATGAATGGATAAATTTACTCGATACTTTATCTAACCATAGAAATTTACCAGTAAACAACAGAATGGCTCTATATTCAGAAATAAAAGAAATAATTATAGAACACGGTAATCTTCATAAAGTGGACTACATTTTTCAATTATATATGGGTAGAAAATGAGCATAATACGAAGTATTTAAAAGGTTTTAGGTGTTAATAACAGAGACGTTAGCTGAAAGAGCAATATAATTTCAGAGAACAATTTTGAGGACGAAATAAATATAGTATAGAATTAGTTTAAATTTGAATTTGGAGGTTAATCATGAAAAAATGGTATGATGAAGAGTACGAATGGGAAATTGAGGTAATAAAGGTTTCTAGGCAGTGACCACACAGAGAGGTATTGTCGGAACGGCGAGGAAGTCGGAGATAAGTATACTTGCACCTATGGCTGTCCTGTAAATATGGATGGACAGGGTATTTGTTCCAAAGTAATGATGATTATGTTCCCAGTTATGGAGGCTGTCAGAAGTGGTGGAGATTTAGAGAACATCGGTGGCAATGGTAAATATAGCAAAGATATTGTATGTCCAGATGGCTGCGTTATGTTCAGGATGACGGCAAAGAAACTTGAAAATGAGAATTTTTATAAGGGGAAGTTTTTCGATTAGTCAAGTGGGAAAGTCGGTTTTTAAAGAGAGTACGTTTATAAAACAAAATTTCTTGCGGATGGTATTAATATTTATGAATTATGAAATAGTTAAAGGAAAAAAAGAAAATTTAAAGGAATGTTGTGAAATTTTAATAGATTCAGAAATAGGTAGAATATATTTTGCAGAAAAAAATATCACAAGGATTATAAATAATGCATTAGAAAGTGAAGAAATATATGTTGCTATAAATGAATATGGTAAATGTTTAGGTTTTATATGGTATGCAATAGAAGGTGCTTTTCAGAAATTTCCATATTTACATGTAATAATACTTGAAAAAAGTTTACGTGGAATGGGTATAGGGAAAGAATTAATTAATTACTTTGAAAAAATCATATGTGAAAAATATGAAAAAGTATTTCTTATGGTAGGAGATTTTAATCATAGAGCTAAGAAATTATATGAAGAACTTGGATACAAAGAAATAGGCATAATACCAGACTTTTATAAAGATGGATACAATGAACATTTAATGATGAAAAATAAAAAATATTTTTAACTAAAAGATACTATTGTTTATTTTATATATGATTGGTTATATATATAAATATTTAAAGTATGACAAACAGATTAATTAATGACTTTAGAATTAAAAAAGAAGTTGAAAAATTAATTATTAATAGCTTCTTAAAATAGAAAAGAAGGTGTAAATTATGCAATTGACATTAGGAATATTAATACCATTTTTAGGAACAACCTTAGGTGCGGCAATGGTATTTTTTATGAAAAATGCAATGAATAATAAATTAGAAAAATTATTATTAGGCTTTGCTTCTGGAGTAATGATAGCAGCCTCTGTGTGGTCTTTATTAATACCATCTATAAGTATGGCAGAAGGACAAGGTAAGATTGCGTTTGTTCCTGCATCGATAGGATTTTTACTTGGGGTAGGATTTCTGCTCGTGTTAGATATCTTAATACCACATTTGCATTTTAATAGCGATGAACCAGAGGGAGTAAAATCAAAGCTGAAAAAGACAACTATGATGGTACTAGCTGTTACTCTTCATAATATACCGGAAGGTATGGCTGTTGGAGTTATTTTAGCAGGTGCTTTATCAGGAAACTCTGGTATAACAATGGCAAGTGCCTTAGCATTATCAATCGGCATAGCTATACAAAACTTTCCGGAAGGTGCGATTATATCAATGCCGCTTAAAAGTGAAGGCGTTTCAAAGCTTAAATCGTTTTTATATGGCACTCTTTCTGGAATTGTTGAACCAATAGGAGCGATTATTACGATACTACTAACAAGTACTGTTGTACCGATATTGCCATATTTGTTATCATTCGCAGCAGGTGCGATGATTTATGTTGTAGTCGAGGAACTAATACCATCATCACAAGAAGGAGATCACTCTAATTTAGGAACAATAGGTGTAGCGATAGGATTTGTAATAATGATGGTTCTAGATGTAGCCTTGGGATAATAAATTAGGAGGATTACATGTCAGGTCAATATCTAATGTTTCTGTTTGATTATGAATTATGTAAATTAATAAAAAAAATGAAGGGGATTGTCAAACAGTTATAGCTTGACAGTCCTCTTTGCTTGCAAATGAAAATTTATGTTGAAAGATTATTATTTTACTTTTATTTCTTCGGTACGGTAGATGAATTTTACCTGACCGTCCATATCGTCTGAAATTCCTGCAAATGACTTGTAATCCTTTGATACATCAGCAGTTGCTTTGATTCTAACAGTTAGACTGCCAATATCGCCACCCATGACATTCACAAGCTTTTGAATACCCTCTTCATTGAATTCTTTAAGACCAGCAGAAAGCTTCATTGCCCCGTCACGCAACTCTGTAATTCCGTCAGTAAGAGAAGGAACGCTGTTTTTAAGTTTCAGAGCACCATCTTTTATATTTGATACACCAGCAGTATATTTGTTAAGACCGATATAGAATTCATTATAGCTGTCAAGCTGTGCTTTGAGAGCACTGATTTTCATAATAGCTGGCTGTGCTTGACTTTCAGTATTTACTGCATTAAGAGAGGCAAGTACACCGTTTATTACCTCTGCATAATTATTGATTGTTAGCTTTGGTACAGTAAGACCTGCACTGTTAAGCTGCTCATCTGCCATTGCTAGCAATGAATCAAATACATTTTTGGAACCTGCATTAAGAGTATCATTATTTGAAGTCAGCTCATTAAGTCCGCCAGCAAGTTGATTTATACTCTCAACAAGTTTGCTGGATTTTTCAAGCAGTGTACAAAGTCCATCGTAAAGCTGCGATGATCCATCCATTAGACTGCTCATTGCACTATTAAGATTGCATAGAGAATCATTTAGGTTATCTTGAAAATTAATCTTTTCTGTGTCTAAATGATTGAATACCTCGTTGGTTACGATTGTCATTGTATTCATTATTTCAAAATTATTTACATCGGCCATAATTTCTACATATTCCGGAATTTCAAACTTATCAGCAGATATATTCAGGTTACTTTGAAGTCCCGGAAATGCAATGCCAACAACTGTTGTGTGGTTTCCGTCATTAATCAATCTGCCATTTGACACATTTATATTTGTGAACACATCGTTATCTAGTAACATACCAGTTAGAATTGCAAATGGAACATATATTTTTTCTTGTTTTCCATTTATTTCGACTGTCTTATATTGGTTGTTTTTATATTCGAAACGTATGGTTATCTTGCCGCTTTTTCCGGCAAGTTCTGCTGGAGAAATGCTGTTACCATTTAGTGTGTATGTTACATTCATGTCAACAGGCAGTTCTTTTTCTATGACACCCTGATAATAAATGTCGTTTCCTTGTGCATCCCAAACATTCATATTGTCGCTATTTAATGTGTATGTTTCTTCGCCTTTTATATTTTCAATATCCGAAAGTTCAGATTTGTCGGAAATAGAATTATTTTCCAATACATTTTTAATCCAGTCGCTTACGATTATTTTCTTAATCTCGCCTTGTGCACCTGCCATTACATACACTGTTTCATCTTTAAAAATTTCTGTATTTATCTCTGATACTACAGCCGTAGTATTTGATTTTTCTTTTTGATCACCTTTATCAGAATTCATTGCATAGATACTAACCCCAACAATGCTGAACACAAGCATTGTACAAAGCATTAGAGCAATTAATTTCGAAAACTTTTTTTTCATATCTAAAATTACCTCCAATTTTATTTTCTTTTCATGCCAAGTGTCGTGCTGTAAATCAGTTTATCGCAAAGCATCAGCAATGCCGGTAAAATAAAGATAACACAAAGCATACTTACCACAGCACCTCTTGCCATTAGCATGCACATAGAGCTGATGATGTCAATGTCTGAATACATTGCAACACCAAAAGTCGCTGCAAACAGTCCCATGCCGCTGACGATGATAGATGGAATAGACGCCACAAGAGCAGTTGCTACCGAGTTTTGTTTATCATTTCCTGCGCTACGTTCCGTTTTATATCTTGTTGTCATCAGGATTGCATAGTCAACAGTTGCACCTAATTGAATTGTGCTGATACAAATTGGAGCAATGAACGGTAGTGACTGTCCGAGATAATGCGGAAGTCCAAGATTGATGAATATAGCAAGCTCGATGACTGCAATAAGAATGAAAGGAAGCGAGATGCTTTTTTCTACAAGTTCTATTATAATAAAGATAGCAATAATAGAAACCATATTTACAACCTTAAAGTCACGATCTGTCGTTTCAATCATATCCTTCATGCAAGGAGCTTCTCCAATCAGCATACCTGTATTATCATATTTTTTGAGAATCGTGTTCAATTTATCAATCTGTTCATTTACTGCATCACTTGCGACATGATATTCTGAGTTGATAAGTAAGAGCTCCCACTTGTCATTCTTTAAAATTTTATCGATCCTTTCAGGCAATATTTCTTCCGGAACACGTGAGCCAAGAATGGACTCAAGACCGAGAACATATTTTATACCATCAACTTTTTCAATTTCATCAATCATAGAACGAATAGATTTTGAAGGTATTTTAGCATCAACCAAAACCATATGAGTAGAAGCGATATTAAAATCTTCTGACAATTTTGAATTGGCAATGACATATTCTATATCGTTTGGCAAGCACTGTCCCATATCGTAGTATACTTCTGTATTTGTTTTACTATATCCATAAAGTGAAGGCGGTATGAGAATAGCAAATACTACAAGAAATATTGGAAAATTATTGGTAATTATCTTGGCGAACTTCGACATATTTGGTATCAAGGACTTATGCTTTGTTTTCTGTAATGGTTTATCAAACACGAGTATCAGTGATGGTAAAACAGTAACACATCCAACTACTCCAAGTAAAACTCCCTTTGCCATAACAATACCGAGGTCGCGGCCAAGTGTAAAGCTCATGAAGCATAATGCTATAAATCCGGCTATAGTAGTAAAAGAGCTTCCTATAACAGAAGTGAGTGTTTCGTCAATCGCCACAGACATAGCTTCGTTATGATTACTGTATTTTTCGCGTTGTTCGTTGTAGCTGTGCCATAGAAAAATAGAGTAATCCATTGTTACGGCAAGCTGTAAAACAGCCGACAAAGCCTTTGTGATGTAAGAAATTTCTCCCATGAAATAGTTAGTGCCAAGGTTCAGAACAATCATAATTCCAATGGAAGTAAGGAACACAAATGGAACAAGAAAACCATCTAGAAGAACAAGCATAGCTATACAAGCAAACAGAACAGCAAGACCGACATAGATTGGCTCTTCTGCTTCACATAGATCTTTTAGATCGGTAACAAGTGCCGACATACCTGAAACAAAACACTGTTTTCCGGTTATGGTACGAATCTCACGTATAGCATCCATGGTTACATCGGCAGATGTAGCGCTGTCAAAGAATACTGCCATCATTGTCGAATGATCGGTGTTGAACTCTTTATAGATTTTATTTGGTAATAATTCCTTCGGAATTGAAACATCAGCAAGTGTGCTATACCATAGAACAGAGTTTACATGTTCAATTTTTTCTATTTTTTTAACGAGATTTGCCACATCCTTGTCTTTCATATCCTCTACTATAATTAGGGAAAAAGCTCCTTTTCCGAAATCTTCGAGTAATTCATTTTGTCCAATGGCGGTGTCTATATCTTTCGGAAGATAATCGAGCATATCATAATTGATTCTTGTTCCGATAATACCTAATACAGATGGAATCATCAAAAGTATGGTAAGAATCAGAATCAATATTCGGTGTTTTACCACCGTTTTTGAAAAGCGCATGTTGAATTAATCCTTTCTAGATAATATATTTAGGTTTTGAAGAGATCCTATAACTTTAAAAAAGGCTATTGTTTCATATGTAATAGCGGTATAGTAAAGAGTGGCAAATTATATATAAATGCCATCTCAAAAATAGCAGCAAATTGTTAAAATTTGCTTCATTTAGGAAGTATAGCATGATAAAATATTCTCGAAAATAAACAAAAAAGCCACATTGCCATAAAATTAGGCATGCAGCATGAATCGACTAAAAAATAGGGAAATAATATGATTTGTTTAAATATATTATTAGATGGGTAAAAATTGATATGTTAAAAGATTTTCATATACCATAATTATATTAATTTTTTTCCATCAAAAAAACTACGGCACAGCTCTGTCAGACGATGAAGTTCCTCAATGGCAGTATCTTTCATACCGTCGAGAATCCAATCAATGCATGCTCCAAAGCATTCGCACTTGATAAATCGAATTAGAATTTTACGGTCACTATCACTAATTGAATTATCAGTGAAAACAGTATCTATATAGGCGGTTACAACATACTCACACAATTTCATCATATGCCACTCATAAATGTCGCGGTTTGCTGAATTATAAATATGGTAAACTGCATTTTTATTTTCTAATGCAAATTGAAACACAGCATTAAAGCATTCATTCATCGAATTAATAGTAGGATATTTTTCTATGATATTATTTGCTTCCTCTTTTATGATTTCTTCAATCAAGTTAGGAATACTTTGAAAGTGATAGTAAAAAGAATTTCGATTGATGCCGCAATCTTCTACAATATCCCTAACACTGATTTTGTGCAGCGGGTGCACGTTGAGTAGCTTCATAAATGATTTTTTTATTGCATTTTTAGTAAAGTTAGCCACCTTCTACACCTCCTTGAAAACAAATTGACTGTATCAATATAATAAATACTAAAAAAATTAAACATGTTAACGTTATGTTTCGCCAACTATTTTTTATATAAATTCTATATAGTATCTTTTATAATTTTATCATGGTGAAGAAGTTTTGTAAATATTTATATAATTTTGAAGCTATGTCGAAAATTGTAAATATTATTATAAATTAGTAATATATTGTATAAATTATTATAGACATATGCTATAATTATACTTAGATAAATGTGAAAAGGTTGGGAGTGATAATTTTGTACAAAAAAATAGCTGTTGTCCTTCTGCTAGCAGCTTTATTATTTTCTCTATGCTCATGTTCTTTTGAGAATAGGGAAGAAGGGGACAATACATTCACTGTTTTGTCAAGCAGTGAAAATAAGGATTTAGAGCAAATTCTTATGGAATTTGCAGAAAAAAATAAAATAAATTTAAAATTTGAGTACACAGGATCTTTAAATATTCCTTCCATGATAAAATCATCGCAAAAGGACTATGATGCCGTATGGTCTTCAAACAGTATATGGAATGTTTCCATCTCAAGTTCTGTTTTAAAAAATTCAAAATCCATATCTGTTAATCCTGTAATATTTGCGGTAAAAGAAGGCAGGTATAAAGATTTGGGATTTAGTAAGGACACGGTTGTAAAAGATTTGGTACAGGCAGTTGAAGCAGGAAATTTAAAGTTTCTAATGCCTTCGGTTACTCAAACAAATAGTGGAGCATCAGCTTACATTGGTTTTCTAAACTGTCTAGCAGGTAATCCACCAGTTTTGACAGAGGAAGACTTGAAATCAGAGGATCTTCAAGAAAGCTTAAAGACTTTGTTTAAGGGAGTGGCCAGAAATTCCGGTAGTGATGAATACTTAATAGACATCTTCAATGAAGGCGACTACGATGCACTTGTGAACTATGAATCTTCGCTGATAGAGCTTAACAAGCAGTTGATAAAAAGCAATAAGGAGCCCTTAAGATTCATTTATCCTTCTGACGGAGTTTCCGTTTCGGACAGCCCTTTTGCATACATAGACAACAATGATAATAATAAACTGGATACTTTTAATAAGTTACAAAGCTTTTTATTGTCTGCTGACACCCAACTAATGCTTGAAAGTATGGGAAGAAGAACTACCTATGGAGGTTTGGTATCAAACGATGAGGTTTTTAAAGAATCTTATGGAATTGATAAGAATGCTTATTTGTCACCTATTAAATACCCGGCGAGTCCTGTAATTAAAAGTGCACTGAATCTTTACCAGGATTTGTTCAGAAAACCTTCTGTGGTAGCCTTCTGCCTTGATTATTCAGGTAGCATGAAAGGGGAAGGAAATGAACAGCTTGTTGCGGCGATGGAAAAAATATTGGATCATAAGCTGGCATCGGATGATATGATACAGTTTTCTGAAAAGGATATAATATTTGTCATTCCATTTGCAGGTGATCTTAAATGGGTGGATTCAACCATATCGGGTACAGATACAACTAACTTGATTTCCAGGATAAAGGATACGGTAGCAGAGGGAGGAACGGATATATACAAACCAGTTGAGCATGCCGTTGAAATATTAAAGGATTTTGATGCTGATGTATATACAAAATCCATTGTTTTAATGACAGACGGTGAATCGGCAGGGGGTTTCAGCTACAGTACATCCTACAATATACCTGTGTTTTCAATTATGTTCGGAGGGGCATATCCGGAACAGCTGGATGCAATCAGCAGACTTACAAAAGGCAAGACCTTTGACGGTAGAATAGACCTTATTAATTCCTTTAAGGAAATAAGAGGATATAATTAGAGGAGATTCAATATGATAGAAATATTTATTGGTGTTGCTTCGGCAGCAGTATTCCTTGCAGTCTGGCTTATAGGTGGTAATTTTGTAATATCTACCTTAAGCAGTACAGTCTGCCTGATAATAGCCGTATTTACTATAAAGGCTCTGGAAAAGGAAAAGAAATTAAAGATTGATTTAAAGGGCGATGAAAATGAATACAGTAAGGTCTGTAAATCAATTATTGATTTCAGCTCTTCCATTTCACGGTATAAGGATAAATTTAAAAGCCTGAATGTGGAGAAGGATATTATAGTAATGATGGATTCAATTCATAAAACATGCTTGAAAATATCTGATGCTCTTGAGGAAGACAATTCTCTTTACACGAAGCTGAATGATTTTTCCTCATATTATTTTCCTGGGCTGATTAACATTTTAGATACCTATGAGAATTTGGCCGAAGGCTCATTTAAAACAGATGAAGCTCAAAAATTTGCCTCGCAGTTTTTTTTGTTTCTGACTCAGATAACGGATGCCTTCGATAAAAAATATTACAGCCTTTTCTCAAAGGATGTTCTAGACAGTAAGGCTGAGATGGCTGCCATGACGGCCATATTCAAATCAGAAGGACTTGTGGATAATAAAGATTTTATGGGAGGAACGATATGAAAAATATATTAAGAGGAGTAATTGCTTTTATTGCAGTTATTGTAATAGGTATAACTATATCAATTATAATAAAGCCTAAGGATAAGGCAGTTACAGTTACGGGTGCAGTAGGAGGAGGAAAGGAAAACTTTCTTGCGGATCCGGATATATTGGCAATTTTACATGATAAATACAATATAAATCTAAAGGTCGACAACTGGAGCAACAACAAGCTTATTAAAGACCCTATCGAAACAAAGGAAAAAAAGGGTTATGATTTTGTTTTTTTCAGTGACGAAAGATTTTACGAATATTATAAAAAGCCTGCAGTAGCTGACGAGGCTCCAAGGTTAAAAACACTTAAATCTCAGATTGTTTTATCAACTCCCATAGTGATTTACAGCTGGGATAGCATATGCGATTCTCTTATATCTAAGGGAATAGTGGAAAAAATTCAGGATACTTACTATATTGTTGATATGCCAGCGATTTTGTCATACATTGAAAACAATACAAAGTGGTCGGATATAGGTGTAGAGGATATTTATGGTAAAATTAATATTGCCAGCACGGATCCTGTGACATCCTCACCTGGTGCAACATACTACGGATTGCTAGCATCAATTATGAACGAGGGATATGTAGATGAAAGCAATATTAACAATGTTCTTCCAAAGCTAAAGGATTTTTACAAGCTTTCAGGCTTTATGAACAATACTCCTGCAGACCTTTTTGATCTGTATCTCAGAATGGGGAAGGGTGCGTATCCTATGATAGTTGACTATGAAAAATCTATTATTGATTTTGCTAATAACAATCCTGAAGGCTTTAACAAGGTCAAGGACAAGGTAAGAATACTATATCCAAATCCCACCATATGGAATTCCCATTGCATAATGAGCTTTACGGAGAAGGGCACATCCTATGTGGATGCTTTGGCTGACCCGGAAATTCAAAAAATAGCATGGGAAAAATACGGCTTCAGAACTGGTGTGGTAGGTGGCGAATACGATGTTAAATCAGTATCTGTGCAAGGAATTCCACAGGAAATAACATCGGTAACAAGAGGGCTACAGAAAGAAATTTATGATAAAATAATTGAAGCGCTTAAAAATTAATATTTATTATTAATAATATAAAGGAGACTGAAAATGGAAGAAATTAAATTAGATTTCGGGAATGAATCAAAAACATTACCGGAAAAAATTCAAACCGAAGAAGTTGGTATGAGCTTGGCATCTTTAACTCCTCAGGAACAGAAGCAGGTTTTGGAGTTTGTAGATAAAATTGATGTTACAGACAGCAATTCTATTGTTACTTATGGTTCCAGTGCGCAAACGAAGCTTGCAAAGTTTGCGGATGATACATTGAGAAATGTTAAAACAAAGGACTCTGGAGAGGCAGGCAAATTGCTTTCCGATCTGGTTGTAACCATAAAGAATTTTGATTCCATAAGCGAGAATAAAGGCTTTTTAGGCAATCTGTTCGGAAAGGCAAAAAATGAAATTGAAAAGTTAATTGCTCGTTACAGCGACATTGAAGTAAATATTGATAAAATATCCAGTATGTTGCAGTCTCATCGTCATACTATGCTTAAGGACATTGCCATGTATGATGAAATGTATAAAACAAATTTGGAGTATTTTAAAGAGCTTACCATGTACATTGTAGCAGGCAAGGAAAAAATTAAGGAAATGAACGAAAAAGTAATTCCAGAGTTGAGAGAACAAGCCGTTCAATCTGGAGATGAAGCAGAGGCTCAAAAGTTGAATGATTTCGTTAATGCAGTAAATCGCTTTGAAAAGAAGATTTATGACCTACAACTCAGCCGTCAGATATCACTTCAGATGGGACCGCAGATACGCTTGATTCAAAACAATGATGCCCAGCTAGCTGACAAAATACAATCTTCAATTGTAAATTCCATACCTCTATGGAAAAACCAGATGGTAATATCTCTGGGTCTGGAAAACGCAAAGGCTGCTCTTGCTGCTCAGACAAAGGTTACAGACATGACAAACGAGCTTTTGAAAAAAAATTCCGAAATGCTTAAAGCAGGTACTCTAGATGTTGCCAAGGAAAGCGAAAGAGGAATCGTGTCTATGGAAACAATAAAAAAAGTAAATCAGGATTTAATAGATACAATTAACCAAGTACTTGAAATACAAAAAAAAGGTAAAGAAGAAAGGCTGGCTGCTGAGTCAGAGCTGACTTCAATAGAATCTGAACTTAAGCAAACTCTCATAGCTGTAAGATAGTACACGATACAAAAAAGAAGATATATCATAACAGTGATAAATCTTCTTTTTTATAATTTATTTATTTTTTTCCTATGAAAAGCAAATGGTTGCTGTGACCAATCATTTCTGGTTTTTCACAGCAGTATAAATGATATTTAAGATATTGCTCATAGCTCTCATCGTCCATAGCATTAATTTTGTCTTCAAGCATTTCACTAACTCCGTCAGAAGCTATTTCGCTGATAATTTTTATACCACCATCACATAACATCTGTCTGCATTGTCCTACAGTAAAAAATACAAATGGAAAATCCTCGAGCTTAAATGTTTTATGATTATATGTATTACCTTTAAAAAAATCAGGACGATAACAAAATTCTGTTAGTATTACCATATCATTTGCAATATATGAAAAAAACAATGTCCCACTCTGTTTACAAACTCTTTTGGCTTCGGAAATACATTTTTGTCGGTCATTTTCGTTTTGTAAGTGATAAAGTGGACCAAAAAGAAGGACAATATCAAAATGTTCATTTGGAAATGATGATAAATCCATTGCATTACCTTGTTTAAGAACGATTTTCATATCTGGACGCACTTTTTTCTTAAAAGCTTTTATATTATTTTCAGCAAGCTCAACAGCTGTTACATCATAGCCCTTGTCCGCAAAATAAAGACTATATTCACCAGTACCGGCGCCTATATCAAGAACCTTGTCACCTTGCTTAAGATATTTTTCAATATATTTTACAGTTGTAATGAATTCCACTCTTGCAGCTTTAGAACGATTTAAACGATTATCCTCATTAAATAGTTCATATGTTTTTGAAACACGCTCAGATTCGTTTTCAATTCTTTTAAGTTTCTCAAAATCAAGCATTCTCATGCCTCCTTTTATGTATAATTTTGTTTAATATATAATTACAGTTTGATTTTTAATGTCCCAAAATACTATATTGCCAAATGCTTCGCTTATAAATCTTACAGGTACCATAATTCTGTCATTAACTACTTTTGCAGGAACATCTATAGATTTTTTTGCTCCATTAATCGTTGCAAATGAATCATTAGGCTTAATTTTAAGTATTTTATTTCCACTAGTTACTGTTGCTGTATTTGTATTGTCATCCCAATTAACATCATATCCTAACTCTGAAAAAACTGCTCTTAAAGGAACTAGAGTTCTGTTGTTTTCTATAAATGGCTCTACTGGTTCTTTATCATATTTTTTATAGTTAACATAACCATCGCGTATTTTTATATTAATTCCATCAGTAGTAGGGTATGTAATTAATGAATCTTTTGTTTTGTTAAATTCATTTAAATATGTCTCGTATGTTATAGTTGATTTAGGAAATGTTAAGTTATTATCAGCCTTATGACTTTTACTGATTATTTCATCTGTTTTTAAAAAATAATCATAGGAAACTATGCCTTTTCTGTCAGGTATAGGGTCATTCCATGTAGTATCAAGATTGAACCAATAACCACCTATGTTTACTAAATTCCAGACATGCCCTATGCTTCCTTCACCATTATTAGCTACACCTGGAACTAATAATACAGGAATATTTAATTTTTTAAGCATATTGTATGTCAGTAATGCATATCCATTACATACACTCTTTCCTTCAAATAGCAACTCATAATGAGAATAATTTTTCATCTCTGTATCATATTGTCCATTAAGTACGATATAGTCATTTACTGCCTTTACTTTTTCATAAGTAAACATGTCATCAGTTATAATTTCTTCAAGTATTTTATCTATTTTTTTTGAAGCCAACAATTCTTCTTCTTTAGTATTAACGTATTTGACAGTATAGTAAACTATAGTATAGGTTTGCTTTCCACTATATTCTTCATATTTACATGCTACTTCTCTAAGCGTACTTCTTAGGTAAGCGTCTTTATCTAATATTGTATTTATCATACTTTCAATAGAGGACATTTTTCCATAATATTTAATAGTTATTTTATCATTTTTTTGTTCTAACTGATTTTTTAAAATACTTTCGAAATCAGTTAAGTTTTTTGCTTCTAGCTTAATGTTGGCAGAAGTGTCTGAAAATGCTACGAAATTTGAAAATACTAATAAAATAAGTAGAATTGATGCCGTTATTCTATACGTTTTTGCCATGTAAACCTCCAAAGTTATTATTAAAATATTTTAACATAATTTAATGTATAAATCAATTGTGATTGGTTATTAGCTTTTAAATTAAGTAAAATTTTAACAAAAACTATTTTTAAAACCATTAACTAAAGGGTATAATAGAATTATAAATTAATAGGAGATAGCGTGAAAAAAACACTTCACGCTTAGAAAAATCAAAAAACGATTTTTCATAATGAGAGGTTAATATGTTAAATAAAAGTATTAAATATATTTTAAAAAATATAAATAACCATGGCTATGAAGCATATGTTGTAGGCGGTGCTGTAAGAAATTATCTCTTAGGTAAAGACATAGCAGATTTTGATGTTACAACAAATGCCTTACCAGATTACATAGAAAAATTATTTGAAAAAACAATTCCTACGGGAAAAAAGTTTGGTACTATAACCGTTTTACATGATAATAATTCTTATGAAATAACTACTTTCCGAAGTGATGGTGTATATTCTGATGGCAGAAGACCTGATAGTGTTAGCTTTTCAAATGAGCTAAAAGAAGATTTAAAAAGAAGAGACTTTACTATCAATGCAATGTGTATGGATTATGATGAAAATATTATAGATTACTTTGGTGGAAAAGAGGACTTAAAAAATGGTATAATAAAATGTATTGGTAATCCTGATGAAAGATTTAACGAGGATGCTTTAAGGATGATTAGAGCCGTTAGATTTATGACACAACTTAGATTTACTATAGATGAAGAAACAAGACTATCTATAATTAAAAACAGTCATTTTATAAAAGCTATAAGTATTGAAAGAATCCATGATGAGCTTAACAAAATTTTGCTTAGCGAAAAACCATCAAGGGGTATACGTATGCTTGTTAATACTGGTCTTATAGATTATATAATTCCCGAATACCTAAGTTCTGTTGGATTCAATCAGCATAATCCTTATCACGATAAAAATGTTTTTGAACATGTCATGGAGGTTTTAGATAATATCGAGCCAAAATTAAACTTAAGGCTAGCTGCGTTTTTTCATGATATAAGCAAACCTGAATGCTTTACACAAGATGAAAATGGTCGAGGGCATTTTTATGGACATCATATTAAATCTGCAACGGTGACTAAGGAAATAATGAAAAGATTAAAGTATTCAAATGATTTAATTGAGGATGTTAGTATTCTAATTAGATATCATTATCTTAAAGAAATAGATATGAAGGATAAGGGTGTTAAAAGATTTATCAATAACGTCGGAATTGATAGATTAGATGATATGTTTGCGCTTAACATTGCAGATATAAAAGGAAAATCTAGTACAGCTAACTTTGATAAGGTTGAAGCGTTAAGAAAAAAATGCAATGAAATAATTAATAATAAAGAGCCATTAAATAGAAAAGATTTAGATATAGATGGAAATGATTTGGAGAACCTAGGAATTAAAAAAGGCAAATTATATGGTGAGTTATTAGATAAGGCACTTGAGCTAGTGTTGGAATTTCCAGAAAAAAATAATAAAGAAGAACTTACTGAGTATATAATGACTCTAATAAAATAAATATGGATAAGATATAAAGTAAAGTTTAAAGGATGTTAGAAACATATAATATATACATTTTCTAACATCCTATAGAGTGAACGTAGTTCACTTTTTATTTATTTTGAAGCTTTAACTTTAATCCATAATTCTGTAAGTTTTTGCTTTAATATTTCATTGTGTTTAAATACTTCATCTTTTTCATATCCTACTCTTGGAAGATATGCTTCATTTTCATAGTAATCGCCACCTTCTGAAGACATTTCTTCTAAAACCTGCTTATTAGGAGAAGCATAGCCTACAGTTGAAGAATTGTCTAATGAAGCCTCATAGGATAAAATATAGTTGATAAATTCATGAGCTAGTTTAGGATTTGGAGCATTTGAAGGTATTACCATTGCATCACTCCATATGTTTGTTCCCTCATTAGGCATGTAAAAACTCATATCTTCATTTTCGCTTAATATATATGCAGCATCTCCGCTGTAAACAACTGCTAAGTCTTTAGCTCCATTTGCCATATTATCAATTACTTCATCAGTTACATAAACTGGCGCCATTGTATCATTTAGTTCTTTTAGCCATTCGTATGCTTTGTTTATTTCATCTTCATTTTCAGTATTCATAGAGTAGCCTAGTGCTTTAAATGCAACCATAAAGGAATCTCTTTCTGAATCATACATATATAACTTTCCTTTATAGTTTGTGTTTTTTAATACATTGAATCCTTGCTCCTCAACAACTTCTTTAGGAATATTATTGTGGTTATAAACAATACCAACGCTACCCCAGAAATAAGGAACAGAGTAATCGTTATTAGCATCATATGGAAGATTTTTAACACCTTCAGCCAAATTTGACAAGTTAGGTATTAAGCTTTTATCTATTTTAGATAATCTATCTTCTTGTATAAGTCTCTCTATCATGTAGTCTGAAGGAATTAATATATCATAGCTTTCGCCAGTTTGTATTTTAGTGTACATCATTTCATTTGAATCAAATAATTCATATATAACCTTTACACCAAATTGCTTTTCAAAATTTCTTATTACATCCTCGCCTACATATTCACCCCAGTTATATACTTTTAATGTATCTGAACCGTATTTTGAAATAGCATCCGAATTTTTATTTCCGCCTGCACATCCTGTGAATGTAAGGACACATATTAATAATACTGCTAAAATTCTTTTCATATTCTTTTTTTATCCTTTCTTTCTTTTAATATAGGTATCACATTAACTAATATAAGTACAATTGTGATAATAACAATTATGATAGTTGAAAGTGAGTTGATTGACGGATTTATACGCTTTGACATGGTATAAACCATAATTGAAATATTGCTCACTCCATTGCCTGTTACAAAGTAAGATATTATAAAATCATCAAAAGACATTGTAAAAGCAATTAATGCACCTGAAATTATTCCAGGCATTATTTGAGGCACTATTACCTTAATGAGTGCCTGCCAAGGGGTAGCTCCCAAATCTAATGCTGCATCAGCTAAGTTTGGATCTAGTGATCTAAGCTTTGGGGTTATGCTTAGCATTACATACGGAGTACAAAACATTATGTGTGCAATTAATAAAGTCCAAAATCCTTTTTCTATGTTTAATGCTGTAAAAAACATTAAAAGACCAATTGCTGTTACAATTTCTGGATTCATAATAGGCAAATCGTTGACTTGTTCCACAACTGCTCTGACTATTTTCTTCGATTTTGAAAGTCCTATTGAAGCAATAGTTCCTATTATAGTTGAGATGATTGTAGCTAGCACTGCTATTATTATGGTGTTGAATATTGATTCAACCATAACTCTGTCATTAAACATTTTTTCATACCATTGTAGAGAAAAACCAGTAAATTTCGTCAATGATTTTGAATCATTAAATGAAAATATCACTGTATAAATTATAGGAGCATAGAAAAATATAATCAGTATACCCATATATATTTTGGGTAGTATTTTTCTTGATTTTTTCATCTTATAGCACTCCTCCCTGACGATGGATTTTTATCTATTTTTTTAGTAATATACATAGAAATCATAATTATAACTGCCATTATCATTGATATTGCACTACCAAAGTTCCAGTTTCCTGATGTTAAAAATTGCGATTCTATGACATTGCCTATAAGAACATATTGACCTCCGCCAAGTAGCTTAGGTATAAAGAAGCTTGAAACTGCCGGTAAAAAAACAAGAGTAATACCACTTATAACTCCAGGTATTGACAAAGGCAGAGTTATTCTTAAAAATGATTGTACCTTGTTAGCTCCTAAATCATCTGCTGCTTCTAAATAGCTTTTATCCATTTTAGTTAATGATGTATATATTTGAAGAATCATAAATGGGATAAAATTATAAACCATTCCAAGTATAACAGCAAAATCTGTGTGAAGCATTTTTATAGGGTCTATATTAAATAATGACAAAATAGAATTTATCACTCCATTGTCCTGTAAAATTCCCATCCAAGCATAAGTTCTAACAAGCATATTTATCCACATAGGAAGAGTAATTATTAGTACAAGTATAATTTTCTTTTTTTCACTAGCATTTGCTATGATATAAGCCGCAGGATATCCTAATAAAATACATATGATAGTTGTAATTATTGCAACCTTAAGCGATTGTTTAAGTACATTCATAAAAATACTATCACTAAAAAATTTAATAAAATTATCTAATGTAAATCTAAAGGTTATAACATCATTACCGGGTGTAGTAAAGGCATATAAAACAATTAAAAGCATAGGTAAAACGATAAGAATTGATATCCATAATATATATGGATAAGCCATTTTACTAAATTGTTTCATTTTAATAACCTCCAGCTTTAGACATTATATGAAGGTCTTCTGGATAAAACATCAATCCTACCTCTGAGCCAACCTCAGCCTTGTCTGTTGTATCTACAGTGTATTCATAACCTTCAGTTTTAAATGTTACATCATAAATACCAGGTGTTATATTTTCAGGGTCAAAATTATAAACTACATCTGTTATTTCAACTGACGTGTCGCTTTCTAAGCTCCATGCTGAAGCATTTGCCCATGTTTTTAAGTCAGTTTCAAATGCTATACTTTCCTTAATTTCATCAACTGTTTTAAAGAAATTAACTGCAAATATTTCCTCTTGATATTCTTTGTTAGCAATTCTATTTTCGTCTGCAACAATCATATTTACAGTTACACTAGTTCCAGCATGTGTAGTAAAGGTAACAGGATAGTTTCCGTTCTTAGGTTCGATTTCGTATTCAATTTTATTTATTGAAATCCACTCGTCAGTGTCAGGGTTCCAAGCTTTAGCATCCGCACGAGCGACAATATCTGTTTCAGTTAATTCCTTAACATCGGCTATATCAAGATAAAAATCGTTAGCGCTCATTTTTTCATTAGCCGCTTCGTTTACTATAGGTTTTTCAGCAGAAACATGCATTTTTACAGTAATGCTAGTTCCAGACTTAGTTTCTACAACTATTTCGTAGTGTACACCCTTGAAAAGAACTGATTTTACAAAGCCTTTAAGCTTGCCTTCTTCTTTTTTTACTATATCTAAATCTTCTGGTCTTATAACAACATCAACTTTTTCATTTTCATTAAAACCGTGGTCTACACATTCAAATTTTTTATCTTCAAACATAACCTCATAATCCTTTAACATTATGCCATCGATTATATTACTTTCACCTATAAAGTTAGCCACATACTCATTAATTGGTTCATTATATATATCAGTCGGAGAGCCGATTTGTTGTATTTTCCCTTTTTTCATAACAACTATTGTATCTGACATAGTCAATGCTTCCTCTTGGTCATGAGTAACATATATAAATGTAATTCCAACTTCTTTTTGAATTTTTTTTAGCTCGTGCTGCATTTCCTTTCTTAGCTTTAAATCTAAAGCTCCTAAAGGCTCATCCAATAAAAGTACCTTTGGCTCATTTACTAATGCTCTTGCAATAGCTACTCTTTGTTGTTGTCCACCTGACATTTCAGTCACACTTCTTTTTCCGTATTCTTCAAGTCCAACAAGCTTAAGCATACGATTTACTTTCTGCTCAATAATATCTTTAGCTTCTTTTTTTATTTTAAGACCAAATGCTATATTGTCATATACGTTCATGTGAGGGAAAAGTGCATATTTTTGAAAAACTGTATTTATCTCTCTTTTGTAGGGAGGTAGATCGCTAATTTCTTTTCCATCAAATATTAGATGACCTTCAGTTGGACTTAAGAATCCTCCTATAATTCTTAATAGTGTAGTTTTCCCACAACCACTAGGACCAAGTAGAGTTAAAAATTCGTTTTCTTTAATATATAAATTTATATTATCTAAAACTAATTCACCATCAAACTGTTTAGTTATATTTTTTAATTCAATTATTTTATTGTTCATGGCTTTTGCTCCTTATTTTAAAAGTTAGGGGGTGTACTTACCCATAATATTTTGCACATGTTTTTTCCTGTATTTTCAATGTAATGATCTTTATTAGTTTTGAAATAAAAAGATTCACCTTTTTTTACCTTATATACTTCATTTCCGTAGTGAAGCATTACAGTTCCAGCTAAAACATAACCAAACTCTTCACCTTCGTGCGGTGGATCTAGTTTAGTTTTACCATAACTATCAAGTTCTACTAATATAGGTTCCATTTTATTTTTTTGAGCATTTGGAATAATCCAGTTAATAATATAGTTGTCATCTCTTTCTTTTACAAAGACATCATCCTCTTTAAAAACAATCTTATCATCGGTTTCTTCATTGAAGAATTTAGCTAAATCTGTTCCAAGGCATTCCAATATATCAACTAGTGTTGCTATAGAAGGAGAGGTTAAATCTCTTTCAAGCTGAGATATATAGCCCTTCGTCAGCTCGCATCTATCTGCTAATTCTTCTTGAGTTAAAAAATTAGACGTCCTTAATCTTTTTATCTTATCTCCTATATTCATAAATATCATCATTCCTTTCACTTCGTAGAGTGAGGAGTGTTTTTTCTTCACTCTTTAAACTGCTTAATTTATTTTAAAATATTTATTAAAAAATGCTTTATTATTAAACTAGAAGTTTATAATTATTAAACTTTCATACCAAAAAATATTATACATATGTGTAAACATAATGTCAATATCAAAAATCAATAAAATTGTAAAAATTGTTTTTTATTATTACTAACACTAATAAATAAGTTTAGCTATACTAAACTTTTGTATAAAAAAATACTGATATATATTATATATACATCAGTATTTTGTGATAATTAGTATGTTTTATTTAATAATATTGTTTCAATATTGTTAATAATATTTTTTAATATTATTAATGAATATTCAAAGAATTTATTCTATAACGATTTCTACCTTTGTTCCGTCATCTGACTCTATGTCAACTATTTTTCCTTCTGCTCCGTCTTGAATTAATTTAATTATATCATCAATATCTAGATTAATGTTTCCAAGTTTAACATCAAAATCGCTATCGCTTGCCTTAGCTATTTTAAATGCAACATCAATTAATGCAATTGGTACATTTACATTAACCTTTGTTCCGCCTTCACCTTCTAAAACTTTTATTTTTACCCATTTTGCAGTTCTTCCTTCTGTTTTAGATATAATGCTTAGCTCTTCTTTTTTTCCTTCTACAGTTTCTAGTAATTTTGATGCTTCCTCAACAGTTATTTTACCTTCCTCAACCATTTTAAGTATTGCTAATTTTTCACTCATTTTAATATCCTCCAAGATTTTTTTATTTTTATATTTCACTTAATAATTTTAATGCTTCATCTGAACTTATTTCACCGTTGCTTAGTTTTTCAAGTATTTCATTTTTCTCAACTTCGCTATTTTCTATTTTGTTACTATATCCAAGTGCGACTATAACTTCGTCTAAAAGTTTTCTAACAGTCGGGTATGAAATACCAAGTTCTTTTTCAATTTCCTTAATATTACCTCTATTTTTAATAAAAATTTCTGCAAAATATCTTTTTTCTTTGTCTAATCTGCAAAACTTATCTAGGTAAAATTCACCGCTAATTTTAGTTTTACATTTACTACAGGACAATTCTGTAACCTTCAATTCATCATTACATACTGGACATTTTCCTAAAACATCTTTTTTCATTTTTACCTCCTAACAAGTGTATATGTGTACTTTTGCATCCTTTGAATCAATATTTACTATTTCAAATGGTGGAAGCAATGTCAGTGCATCAAATATATATTTTATTTTTTCAATTTCAGCAAGGTTTATATTGGTTTTGCTTTTATCAGAATGCTTAATTGCAATTTTGATGCCAAATACTCCAAGCCTTTTAATAAATTTTAAAGGCAGTGCAGGTAAGTTTATCTTAATATTTTTACCATCTCTATCTTCGTCAATAGCATTAATATAAATTTTTATTTTTCTAGCACATTTTGCTGGCTTGATTTCTTTGTCTGTTTGATATTTGATATTATCAATTTCTTTAGTTGCCGTTTCAACATTTATTTTACCACTTTGAAGCTTACACAATATGTCGTTAATTCTATCATCCATATCGACCTCCACAAAATTAATTTACAAATTAAAATTATTTATCTTATTTGCATTATATTCTATGAAAATTAATTTGTCAATACATAAAATTAAAAATATTAATTTATATATTAAAAATATTAAATATGAAATTAAAATTATTAATGTATTAGTTAAATAAGAATTTAGTAGAGTACTTTTAATAAAGTATGCTGTTAAAAAGCTTTGCAGGTGGTAAGTTACTTCGACATACTGTGATGTGAAGCAAAGTATAGGAAGGTATATAAAAAACGTTTCTGTTTCCGTAATTCGGTTTTCCTTGATTTTTAAAAACATTAGAAGATTATCCCCTAATGTTTGGATGGGAAATCCTCATTAAGTCACAGCAACGTTTTTTATATACCTTCCTATTCATAGCGACGAAAAAACAAGAAAAATAAAAAGGATTTTTCTTGTTTTTTCTCTGCGTTACTGGTATGTTTTTCAGCTAAGCTTTTTAAGACGCAATATATACTACAAGCTTAACTATAAAAATTACTAGTAAAATTTAAAATCAATACTTTTACAAGAAAATCATATGATATTATTATGAAAATACTATATTACGAAAAAACTAATAAATTTAGCAGACCGTCACGCCAAAATTGCAGACATTCAAAGAAAAATCCTTTTATTTTTCTTTGAATGCCGGTTGCTACAAATAGCGAATAAAATAAAAAACGTTGCTGTGACTTAATGAGAGCTTCCCATCCTTACAAAAATCGAGGGAAGTCGAATTACGGAAACAGAAACGTTTTTTATTTTGTTCGCTTTACTTTGCTTCACAGTACAGTGTAACGGAGCAGTTAACTTGTCTGCTATACTCTGTAACAATATTTTTACTTTCAGCAGTTACTCAACTAAATTCTTATTTAACTTCAATTTGCAAAATGTTATAATATATATAAAGTAATTTTTAGGAGAAGGTTATGGGGAAGACTAAGAGTAAGTTTGTTTGTCAGTCATGTGGTTATGAAACTCCGAAATGGATGGGCAAGTGTCCATCATGTGGTGAATGGAATACTTTTGTAGAAGAATTAGAGGTTAAGGACAATAGTGGTAAATCACAGCGCGGACTAAGCAATAAAGGTAAGGTTGAAAGAATAGATAAAATTTCTACTATAGATAAGGAAAGAATAAAAACTGGCAGTAACGAACTTGATAGAGTACTTGGCGGAGGTATTGTGAAAAGCTCTTTAACCTTAGTAGGCGGTGATCCAGGTATAGGTAAATCAACCCTACTTTTGCAAGTAGCTGATAGTGCTTCAAGACAAGGGCTTAAAGTTTTATATATTTCTGGAGAGGAATCTGCTGAACAGATTAAGATAAGAGCGGACAGACTATATGTTGGAACAGGAGAGCTATATATTTTATCAGAAACAAATATAGATATAATAAAAGATTTTATTGAAAAGGAAAATCCTGATATATTGGTTATAGATTCTGTACAAACAATATATAGTCCAGAAATAGTTTCAGCTCCAGGAAGTGTAAGTCAGGTTAGAGAAATTACATCTATTTTTATGAGAATTACAAAATCAAAGCAAATGGCAACCTTTATAGTTGGTCATGTTACTAAACAAGGAGATATTGCAGGACCTAGAGTGTTAGAACACATGGTTGACACAGTGTTGTATTTTGAAGGGGAGAGACATTTTTCCTATAGGATTCTAAGAGCTGTTAAAAATAGATTTGGCTCTACTAATGAAATCGGTATATTTGAAATGAGGGAAAAAGGTCTTGTTGAAGTTGAAAATCCGTCAGAGATATTTATAGATGGAAGACCTAAGGATACATATGGAACAGTTGTTACAGCAGCTCTTGAGGGAACCAGGCCAATGCTTATAGAAATTCAATCTCTTGTTAGCTATTCACCTATAGGATTTGCAAAAAGAATAACTACTGGAATAGATGGAAATAGGGCATCACTGCTTATTGCTGTACTTGAAAAAAAGGTGGGGCTATCTATACAAAATTGTGATGTGTTCATAAATGTAACTGGAGGGCTCCAATTAAAAGAGCCTGCCTGTGACCTTGCTGTAGTTAGTGCTATTGCATCAAGTTTTAAGGAAGAACCCATAGATTGCAACACTATACTTATAGGAGAGATTGGTCTTACTGGTGAAATACGAGGTGTTAATTCTATAACTAATAGGCTTATTGAGGCTCAGAAAATGGGATTTACAAGAGCAATTATACCAAATGCTAATGTTAAAGCAGCAAATGATGTGAAGAATATTAAAATCGTTGGGGTTTCAAATATCAACGAAGTAATGGAAGAGTTATTTGAATAAAAAAATAGAAAAAGAAGTGTTATATACTCATTATATTGTAACACTTCTTTATTTTATATACTAAAAATAGCTTAGGGCTATTTTATAATAGACTATATATACCCAAGGTTTTTAAGTAATCTTGCTTTTGATTAATAACATCACTTAAATTAATATCTAATGTATTACAAAGAGATGCTAAATAAAATATTAAATCACCCATTTCTTCTTCAACTTTTTCTTTGCATTTCGGGCATAAATTACCCTCAACATGGCTTTTCAAAAAACACTTATTTTCTTCTATTGTTTTATCATTGCAAATAACCTGTTTTTCTGCATTGATTTTTACACAACCACAATGTGTAACAGATTTAAAAACAGCTCTGTCTAACATAGCTGTCTGCTCACTTAATTTTGTTACTATATCTAATATACTTTTATTTCTAAATTGGGCTTTAGAAACACAATCTTGAAAAATTGAACATTCGTTTGACATAAGTACAGCTCCTTCAAAATTTTTTTATATTTCATTTAATTGCCTAAATTATAAACAGTGACAAGCTTATATGTCAAATAAAATATTTTTTATTTATTTGAATAAAAATTAATTTTTTATATTGAAAAATTTTAAATTTAATTTTTACTATAAATTTGAAAAATTAGCACATAATAAGTATTAATTGATTTAAAGATATTTATAATTAGGAAAATTATGAAAACGAAACCATTGTGTAAAAATATAAAATTACCTTTTGAAAAAAGTTATTGACAAGCATGTATCGCGAGTATATAATAATAAATTTGACTTTTTATTCGTTTTAAGGTATACTACATAGTAGGAGGTAGTGCAATGTATAATTTAGGCGATAAGGTTGTATATCCTATGCATGGAGCTGGGAAAATAGAATCTGTTGAAGAAAAAGAGGTTTTGGGCGAATTAAAAAAATACTATATATTAAAAATGCCAATTGGAGAAATTAAACTCATGATTCCTGTTGATAATGTTAAAAATATGGGGTTAAGAAACATTATTGATAAAGATAAAGTAAAGGACGTTTTTGCCGTTTTAGAACAAAGTGCTGAAGAAAACACTTCGAATTGGAATAAAAGATATAGGGAAAATATGGAGAAAATGCGCACAGGAGATATCTTTGAACTAGCTCATGTTGTTAGGGACCTATCTTATAGAGATAAAGAAAAAGGACTATCAACTGGTGAGAAAAAAATGCTTGCTAACGCAAAACAAATGCTCATTAGTGAAGTCGCGCTATCGATAGATCAAGACGGAAAGACAGTTACTGATTATGTAGAAGGTTTTCTTGAAAAGATTGGATAATATATTAAACTTTAAGATTAAATTAATGTTAATATAATATTATTATAATATTATATTACATAATAGATCAACAAAAGGGGGTGAAAATATGCTCAAAAAGTTAATAAGAGTTATATTAACTTTTTTAGGGGTAACGTCTGGTATCTTAATAGGTGCGTTTATTATTGATTTAAATATTATAGATCTTAGCACTTGGCAAAAGTATATGGCTGTATCTATGATTGGTATTATTTTTGGAATTATATTATTTGTTTTAACTCCTAAAATAGTTTCATTAAGTCTTATGATTGCTAACAGCTTTGAAAAAGAAATATTAAAGTTTTCTACAATGGATATTATTTATGGCTCAGCTGGCTTAATAGTTGGTTGCATAATAGCTTTTTTAATTAGTCAGCCATTTCTAAATTTAACAATACCATATGTAGGAGCTATAATATCATCAGTTTTGTACTTATTTTTTGGTTATCTGGGCATAAAAATAGCAACTAGAAAAAAAGATGATGTAGCTATAAATAGCATAAATATCAAGAAAAGTAATATTAAATTAAAAGGGATAAAATCATCTAAAACCAATATATTCCCTAAAGTTCTAGATACAAGTGTTATAATTGACGGAAGAATAACAGACATATGTAAAACAGGTTTTTTAGAAGGTCCACTAGTTATACCTGAATTTGTATTGCAAGAACTAAGACATATTGCAGACTCAGCGGATCCACTTAAGAGAAATAGAGGACGCCGTGGATTAGACATATTAAATATGATACAAAAAGAGGATAATATAGAAGTTGTAATTGAATCAAAAGATTATGGACCTGATTTAGAGGTTGATGTTAAATTGTTAAAGCTAGCAGAAGACTTAGGTGGAAAGGTTTTAACAAATGACTTTAATCTAAATAAGGTAGCTGAATTTCAAGGTGTTAAGGTTTTAAACATTAATGAACTAGCTAATTCGGTAAAACCAGTAGTTTTACCGGGAGAAGAAATGGCTATAACTATAGTTAAGGATGGAAAGGAATCTAATCAAGGATTGGCATATCTTGATGATGGAACTATGATTGTAGTTGAAGGCGGGAAAAAATGCATCGGTGATGCCGTGACAGTTATTGTTACAAGTGTTTTACAAACTGCGGCAGGAAGAATGATATTTGCGAAACTAAAATCTTTATAAAAGTAATAATAAGTAACATAATATTCTATAACAAATGTTTTATAATTTTATTCTAAAACATTTGTTATAGAATTTTTTTTTTGGGTTAAGATAACTTAATAATAATTATTGAAATTTAAAAGATGAAAAAGTGAAATAGAAAACATTTCACTCTATAATTGACACCGTGAAAGGTTGTAATGGAGGTAATAATGATTGTTGTAATATTAAGAGCAATTGTTTTATATGTTGTTGTTTTATGTTCATTAAGAATTATGGGAAAGGGTGAATTAGGTGAACTGCAACCATTTGATTTGGTTGTATCACTTATGATAGCAGAACTTGCAGCTATGCCTATGGAAGATTTGAATTCTCCTATGTCACATGGTTTAACTGCTATTGCAACATTAGTGGCTTTGCAATGCCTTATTTCGTTTTGTTCACTTAAAAATAATAATTTTAGAAGAATAATATGCGGAAATCCTTCAATTTTAATTGCACACGGAAAATTTAATTATAAGGAAATGAAAAGATTAAGAGTAAATGTTAATGATATTTTAGGGCAATTAAGATTAAAAGGCTATTATAACGTTGAGGATGTTGATTATTTAATTATGGAAACTAATGGTCAAATGAGTGTGTTAGCCTCTGCTGACTGTTTAACAAAAGAGTGCAGTAGAGTACCAATAGCAATAGTTTTAGACGGAAAAATTATGTATGAAAATATTGATAAATATAATTTATCTAAGAGTAAACTGGAGATGGAAATGAAAAAACAAAATTTAACGCTAAAAAATGTTATATACGGTGCTGTAGACGAAAATGACAATTATTTATTATATAAAAAAAATAGTTAAACTGTTAGGAGAAAAAAGTGAAGAAAAAACACTATCTTCACAACGTAAAAAAGACGTTTAAGCTTTTTACACTAAAATTATTGTGATGCCACAAAGTGGCATAATGTGAGGTAATTATGAGAATGCTATGTATATCCTTTGCTTGGCTATTTATTATAATATTAATATGGGCTTTATTTTATTTTTTATCTATCGAAAAAACTATAGATTTTTTTGATGATGAATTAAAAAAAATTTATTCATCAGCTATAAATGAGAATTATAATGAGGCACAAATCAATGTAAATAAAATACAGGAGCAGTGGAAAAAAACTGAGAAACTTTGGATATATTTTGTTCATCAAGGAGAAGTAGATGATATTAGCTCATCTATACTAAAAATAGATGTTTATATAAAAACGGAGAACAAGTCTATGATTTTATCTGAAATAGAGGAGCTAAAAAAATTGTTTAGAATGGTTAAAGGAAATGAAAGTTTATCATTTGAAAATCTTTTCTAATTCCTTGTAATTTGTATAGCTCAATGATATACTTAACTTTATATTGAGTTATACATATCCCCGGCCATATAAGGTTATAAATAGGGATTAGTATTATTTACGGAGGATGGAATGAATAGAATTTCTTTAAATGAATTACATGAAGAAATATTAGAGAAACTTACACAAAAAGATTTTATAAGACAAATTAATGTGTCTGAAGAAAAAATTCAATCATTAGTGTTAAATAAAATATTTATTACTAAGCTTTCTATTCTTATTAGTAAAGAAAATATAACATGCGAAGATGTAAAGGAATTATCGTTAGAAATATTAAATTCATTAAGCAAAGATTTGCCAAAGGATTGGTTAGAATATGTTTATGAATATATTTTATATAAGTCTTTTCCTGATTCTGTAACCAGAAAATTAAACCCTAAGTATGAAAATGCTGTTATTGTTTATCTTGAAGTTTTAAGAACAGTTTTATTACATGTAGAGAGACACCAAGGACCTGAAAATAACAGTTTTAATTCATATATTATGAATAGTAGTGATGAATTTGACAAAATTGAAGATTTTCAAAAATTTAAAAGAGTTTATAGTAATAATTACATTTATGAACTTATAAAATTAAACTTTGAATTGACAAATTCTAGTTTGTACTATCGTATTAAAAGCGTATGGGGTTTATCTATGCAAATAGCTAAGAAGCTGAAAATGGCTGATGTTGATGTAAAGCTTTGGTTAGTATGCTCTCTAGCAATAGGATATTTTATAGGTAATTACGCTTTAAAACAAGCAGACTATAAATCTAACTATTATACTAAGGAATGGTTTGAAAAATTTGGCTTATCCAATATAGGTAATGTCGCTATTTATAATAGCATATCTTGTATTCATGTTGGACATTTGCCAATTGAGTCATTAATTTTAATTTACTCTAACCTAAGAGTTGAAGTGAAAAATAGTGGAAAAGTATTATTAAACTCATTAGAGCAAATCGATAAAAGTGTTTTTGATTGTTTTGATGAAGACAAGGAACAATGTATATTATATATTGAAAAATTAAAAGATTTTGAAAGATATTTATCAACTAATGGTGTTGATATTAAGTTTTCAAATTCAATAATTAACAATGAAAAAAAAGATGTAGCCTTTTTAGAAGGTAATGAAATTATTGATTATTATAAAAATAATTCTTTAGATAATAATGTTAAGGTTATGAATTTACTAAGTGATGAAATAACCTTTAATTATATGATAGAAATGGCTAAAGGCACAAAAACATGGAAGGATATAATAATATATCTAAATATTTTTGATGAATATACATTGTATTTAAGCAAAAATAAAAAATTAAAGCTTATTGATTTTTTATATGGTTTACTTAACTATGAAGATGGAGAAATAAGAAAATTAGCTGCAAAATTACTAGGTAAAATTATTGCCTTGTTTGATGAAAATGATTTCCAGATTGCTAATTTAGTTGATTTAGAATCCTCAAATATCAAGCTGTGGAAAAAATATTTGGAGCTAATTATACTATCAAACAGCCTAAAAGACAGAGAAAATGCAATATTTTATTTGCACGATTTTATTGATTCTTTTATAAAAAATACTAAAAATGATAGAGTACATGTATATTTAGATGTTTTATTAAAATATTTTGAAAGAATAAATTGTGATGAAGATACGGTAATGATGCTTTTAACATCATTACCTTGTATTAAAATACAATACTTCGATAATGAACAGATTGATATGCTCTTTAATAATATTCTTAATTATTTGAATAATGGCAGTGATGATATAAAATTTGTTTCATTAAATTATATATATACAATAATACAAAGTGAAAATTTAGAAAGCGAGTTAATTTCTAAAATACTTAAACATGTTCAGAAAATAAATATGGAAGATAAAGTAGGAATTAACTTTCTAAAATATAAAATCTTACTTAATATAAATAGTACAGAAAAAATTATCAATGAATATGATGATTTTATGAGTTTAAAAAGTAAGAGAATTTCTGAAATATTTTTAATTAATTTAAAAGCTGCAACTAATTGGATGGAAAAAATAGTTAACATCGATTTTATATTAGATATAGTTAACAATTCAAATGAAGTTGTACTTTTACATACAGCAGCACATTTGTGCAATCTTGTTAAGGTTAGCGCAAAAGAGGTTGTAAGAAATAAGGCAGGTAAAGCACTTCTAAACATTGGTCCATTTTTAACTATAGATCAAAGAAATGAAATATCCATAGAGCTTATAAAAGGTCTAGAAATTGATGAATTTGAATTTTCAAAGTATATTCCTAATTATTTAGGTAAATTTATATTGCTGTTGCATCCTAAAGAGTTAGATGAAGGTATATTTGAGATTCAAAGATTATATAAGGATTCTAATGAAAGGGTAAGTTCGCTTGCTTTGAAAACATTAAGTGTTATGATAGAGTACTATTCTGAATATAAGGATGTATTTGAACAAAATATAGATGAATATAACAATAGACTAATTAGAATTTTAAGCATTATAATAAGCGGACTTGCTAACAATGATGAGCAAGTTAAAATGGATACACTATTTTTTATCAGCAATCAAGTATTTAATAGTAAAATACTTAGTGATAATGATAAATACACAGTGTTCAAATGTATTGGGAAAAAAATATTAAATTTGTTAGAGCAAAAAAATACAAATTATCTATATTTTTTAAATAGAGCAATATCTTTTAATTATATATATAAATTTATAAGCAATTATTATATTCATTATAATAGACTTGATATGCCTATTAATAATAAGATTGCGTATTTTTGCGATTCTTTTGATCCATTTACTTTGGGACATAAAAAAATCATAAAAGAAATAAAAAAATTAGGATATGACGTTTATCTTGACATTGATGAATTTAGTTGGTGGAAAAATACACAGCCTTATAAAATAAGAAAAAAAATCGTAGATATTTCCATTGCTGATGAATTTGGAACTTACCTTCTACCAGAAAGTTCAAGGATAAATTTAGGAAATCCTGCTGATTTAATGAAATTAAAATCTATGTTTTCTAATAAAGAAATTTATGTAGTTGCTAGTGAAGAAATGTTTTTAAATGAATCTATATATAAACAAAAATTAATAAAAAATTCTATATATAGCTTTAATCATTTAATTTTTACAACTAATAACTTTACTGAAGACAGTAAAAAAATTAAGCTAAATGAAGTAAAGGAAAAAATAAAAGGCAATATTATTGAGCTAGGTATATTGATAGATAGTGGTAGTAAAAATTCATATAAGGATTTATCCTTACTAATTGATTCACAAGCATCTAAATATATTTACAATACAAGTATTTACTTAAGGGAGCAACAAAATAAAATAGTAGCAAATAAACGTCCCTTTAAAATCGAAATTATTAATGATTTAAGTGAAAATATTGTTGATGAAATAGGTCATTATATATTTATGTACACAAATTTGTATGAAAATATAGGTGAGGAGTTAGTAAATAAAAATATAAGCCTATTGGTAATAAGGGAAAACTCAAAATCAAATAAATTGTTAGGATTTTCAGCATTTCATCATATTGGCACTGCACAAATGTATCATGAATTTGGAAATATAGATATTGCCAATTATGTAAGAGAGAATACCTCTGGAAAAATTATAATAATTGATGGAATGTATACTAATCCAACTGAAACAATACCAGAACTTGAACAGACTCTGCTTACAGAAACATTATTATACTGTTTAAAAAATGATTTTACCTATGCTTTATATTGCAATACACTTTTGAATTATGATAGCGATAAGACATTTGAACTATTAGAGCTTCACGGATTTAAAAAGTTGAATGTAGGAGATTTTAAAAAAGATATATATGCTGTTGATATGAAATTTCCAATATGTTTAACTTTAGATATACAAAATTATATTAAGGAGCCATTAATTTCGTCACAAAAAATTAAAGATTTAATCCTTGATACAAGAAAAAAACTTAAAAGTGATTTAACTAAACTGTATCCTAATAGTCTTGTTTTGTCATTTGATGTTCAAATGCTTCAACAGGCACTTGTAGAGAAAGTAAGTGAGGTTTGTCATTGTACTAGTAAAATATCAAATGACGAAAGTAAAAATGAGTATATTTGTGTACCGTTTGGAAATGTTTTAAATGGGAGACTGGTTGCCAAGCTTGCGACAAAATCATTGCACCTTGAAAAATATTTTAATTATGACACAGGAGATTTTGAAATTATGGAAAATCCATTTTATTCATCAATCTCTGAACAAATTGATGTCATAAAGGCATTCAACAAACCAGCAATATTAGTTGATGATGTAATGCATAATTGTCATGAAATTGTTGGAATAGATAAAATATTAAAAGCTAAAGATGTGGACGTAAGAAAAATAATAGCTGGTATTTTATCAAGCCAAGGCAAGGACACAATGGAAATTCAAGGAAGAGAAGTAGATAGTGCATATTTTATTCCTAATTTGAGATTGTGGTTAAGAGAAAGTATGCTATATCCTTTTTTTGGCGGCAATACTGTATCGAGCGAAAACGAATTAAAGTTAAATCTAATTCCATCTATAAATCAGATATTGCCTTATACATCTCCAAGCTTCATGAAAGACGCTGCTAAGGATGTAATTTATGATTTGTCAATGTTATGTTTAGAAAATGCCAAAGACATATCTAAAGCTTTAGAGCGTGAATATAAAAATATTTTTGACAAAAATCTTGTGTTGAAAAATTTGTGTGAGGTGCTTATTACCCCAAGATGTCCTGTTAAAGGTAAAAATCTTTACTATGACTTGAACCAAAAAATATCTGATTATATTGAAAATGATATTAAGAATTTGGTTAGAATCGGAAATATAGTAAAAAAATGATGATGATAGGTTAGAGGTTAAAGTATGTACTGCTAAAGGAGTATTGGAATACCTACAAAATTGATGATGGGCTATAAGAATGATATAGATGTAAGAGATGCTTCAGAATATAAAATAGAAAAGCAATACTAAATACTATACTAAATACTAGACATATTATTTTGTTGTTTTAAATATAATATACTAATTATCTAATAGATAATTAGTATAAAAAAACAATGGGGGAAAATAATATGAGACTAATTACAGCTATAGCTTCAATATTAATTATTTTAGGATCACTTAATTGGGGATTGTACGGATTTTTTAAAATGGACTTAATTGAAAATTATTTTGGTGGTTTGAAAAAACCAATTGGTAGAGCTCTTTATATTCTTATTGGTTTAGCTGGAGTGTATTCTTTACTGTACATAATATTTAACTAAAATAAATTAATTTAATTCAAAAATATGGACGTTGCAATTCGTTGCAACGCCCATATTTTTAAAATTACTTAAATGAATTTAATACTCTGTTAAATTGTTTTGCAGTTTTTTGCATGGCACTTTTATTATTAATCATATCAACTGAACCAATGACTATGTGTGCCAACCCAAAACCAACCATTCCACTGCTATATGGTTTTGGTATTGTATCTTTTAATGCAATTCCAGCAGCTGTTACTGCTGTACCTATAACTGTTGGAACTAAACCTTGTTTAATATGCATATTTGACCTCCAAAATAAAAAATTTACTTATCTATATTGTTTGTTTTTATGTTAAAATAATGCTATATAAAAAATGAATAATGAAACGAAGATTACATAAAAAGTCAAATCTTGTTATTATGTTTTATGATTAAGATTTGTATTAAAATAATTTTTTAAAATTAAAATATGTTTAATAAACTAATGATAACTAAGAAGGTTAAGAATGAATGAATTATATAATGAATATTCAAAATATTTGAAGAAGAAATATGGGGAAAAAGTATATAAATTGCCTATTAATATACCTGTAACATGCCCAAACAGAGACGGCAGCCTAGGGGTTGGTGGATGTACCTATTGTGCTGAAGTTGGTGCAGGATTTGAAATGCTAGAAAACACAATGTCTGTGCAAGAGCAATTAAATAAAAATATGGAATATATTAAGAAAAAATATAAGGCTAAAAAATTTATAGCATATTTTCAAAATTATACGAACACGTATTTGCAGCTTGAAAAATTTAAAGATTATGTAAATCAAACAGCTATGGATAATATAGTTGAGGTTGCAATATCAACTAGGCCAGATTGTGTAAGCGATGAATATTTAGAATTTTTAAGTGAGTTTAATAAAAGAACTGGTATAAATATATCTATAGAATTAGGTCTTCAGACTGTGAACTATCATACCCTTAAAAAAATTAACAGAGGGCATACATTAGCAGAATTTATAGATGCTGTGTTGAGAATTAAAAAGTATAATTTTGAGATTTGCGCACATCTTATATTAAATTTGCCATATGATGATATGGATGATGTTGTAGAAACAGCCAAGATTTTGTCGGTATTAAAAGTTGAACAAGTTAAATTACATTCATTATACGTAATAGAAAATACTGTAATGGGTACACTACTCAAGAAAGGTGAGCTAAATCTTTTATCTAAGGATGATTATGTTAAAAGAGTTATAACATTTTTAGAGTATTTAGATAAGGATATAATTGTTCAAAGGCTCATTGGAAGGGCACCAAAAGAAAATTCTTTATTTGTTAACTGGGGAATTAGTTGGTGGAAAATTAAAGAAGAAATAGAAAGCGAAATGATAAAAAAGCAAACTTTTCAAGGTATAAAGACTAAATAATAATATTAAATAATATTATTTAATATTATTTATAAATAAAGAGTTTTTTAGTAAAAATGTGGTGCAAACATTTTCAAAGTATGTTAATATATATTTACATAGAAACAATTTTAATTAAAAAATTAACTTAGGAGAGTGATTATCATGGTGAGTTTAATTTGTGGTCATAATGGATCAGGAAAAACACGTAAAATGATTGAGATGGCAAACAGTGAGATTGCTAAGGTTCAAGGAAAAATGGTTTTTATTGAAGCTAACAATAAACATATTTACGACCTAGACCATAACATTCGTTACATTAATACTAAAGAGTACGGTTTAACTAATGAAGAACAATTTCACGGCTTTGTATGTGGATTACTCGCTACAGACTATGATATAGAAATGGTTTTTATCGATGGATTGTATAAGATTACTGATGCTTGTAATGAAGAAAAATCGAAAATTATAATCAATAGATTAGAACAACTTGCAGCTAAGTTTGATGTGAAATTTGTTTTAAGTTTGAATTTTGATGTTGAAGATATATCTGATTCTATGAGAGAAAAGGTATACGCTTAGATTTTTATAGGCCCCTATTATATAGGGGCTTTTTTATTTTAGAGTTGATAAATGTAATTTTTTTTGGTAAAATAATTTGGTTATGAATATAATTTATGATGGTGAAAATGAAAAAAGAATTTTTTTATAATAAAATAAAAGCTCTTTTAGGTGACGAAACTGATGATTTTTTTAAATCACTTGAATTAGAGCTTCACAAAGGAATCAGATATAATAAATTAAAAATAAATAAGGATGAGTTTTTAAAGACAATGCCATTTGCAATGGAACAGATACCTTGGTGTGACGAAGGATTTTATTTATCTAAGGATGGCATGTCAACACAGGATGAACGTCCTGGAAAGCATCCATATTATTATGCTGGATTATATTATCTTCAAGAGCCTAGCGCTATGCTTCCTGCTGAAGCACTTGAAGTAAAACCGGGTGATAGGGTACTAGATATAAGTGCAGCCCCAGGTGGAAAATCAACTCAGATAGCAGCCAAGTTGCAAAATACTGGAATTTTAGTATCAAATGATATTAATCCGAAGCGAGCTATTGCACTTCATAAAAACATTTCACTATTTGGTGTAAAAAACAGTATAGTTTTAAATCAAAGACCAGAGGCTTTAGAAAATGTATTTAGCGAATATTTTGATAAAATTTTGGTTGATGCTCCATGCTCTGGAGAAGGTCTTATAAAAAAGGATTTAAAAAACTATGAAGCTGATAATGAAAAATATGTTGTAATGCAAAAAGACATTTTAAACTCAGTACAAAAAATGCTTAAAGAAGGTGGAGAGTTAGTATACTCAACCTGTACATTTTCCCCTGAAGAAAATGAGGGCATAATAAATTGGTTTATAAATACTTATAAAGAATTTGAAGTAATAGACATAAACATTGAAGGATTAAGTACAGGTAGACCAGAGTGGATAGATGGTCACGAAAGTTTGGTTAAGGTTAGACGAGCTTGGCCACATAAATTAAATGGCGAAGGACATTTTATAGCAAGATTAAAGAAAAATTATGGATACTATAAGGCAAATAGCTCTAGTTTTAATTTAAATAATAATGGCTTAGAAACATATTATGATTTTGCCAGTGAATATAATTTAGATGATAGTTATAAAAACAATGTTCACAATAATAATGGTGAGCTATACTTATTGCCTAATAATATGATGGATTTAAAAAATATTAAGACAATGAGCATTGGTTTGAATTTAGGGGAGATTAAAAACAATAAATTTACACCTTCACAAGAGCTTGCACTTTGCCTTAATGAAAGTAGTTACAATAATATTACTAACTTAAATAGCAATGATGTAAGGATAATCAAGTATCTAAAGGGAGAGACAATAGAAGTAGATTCAAAAGATGGATGGAGCTTGATGTGTGTTGATGGATATAGTCTAGGTTGGGGGAAGGTAGCTCAGGGAGTTATGAAAAACTACTATAAAAAACAGTGGAGAATGTTATAAATGAGCGATATAGAAAATATTAATACTATTAATAGTTTTTTTGAAAACAGGGATAAATTGATCATTAGTCATATGAATGGTGAGATAGACAAAAAAAGCTTTCTAGACTTAAACTACAATTATATGATTGATAATAAAATTAAGCCATTTACAACAATAGATAGTTTTGAAAAAGGAATGTATAACTATCAATTTTATAATATTATGGCTAAATATTATAAGGTGGTTGCACAAGAACTTAGGGAAAATGGTAAAAGTCTTAATTTTTATAGCAAGTACCTTGATGATGTTAAATATTATTATGATGAAAAGGATAAAACAACATTTAGGTTGTTACGCTTTTTAAAATACAAAAATATAGAGGCATATTTTATAAATATGGAATCATCAGTATTAGAGGGAAAATTGTACGAAATAGTTTTGAAGGACTATGAATTTGCAGTTTTACATTCTCAGTCTGAATGGTTATTAGGTGCTTTAAAAAAGGAAAATGTATTTTTAAATTACAGTAAGAAGTCTGTTATAGATTATTATGTTAATCAAAAATATTAGGAGGAATTTAGAATGGGTAAATTGTTTGGAACTGATGGTGTTAGAGGAATTGCTAATATAGATTTATCAGCAGATTTAGCATATAAGCTAGGAAGAATAGGAGGTTTTTTCTTAACAAAAGGAAAGGAAAGACCTAAAATGGTAGTTGGAATGGATACAAGAATATCTGGAGATATGCTTGAGGGCGCATTATCAGCAGGACTAAATTCAGCTGGAATAGATGTTTTGTATGTGGGAGTCGTACCTACTCCAGCTATTGCATGTCTTATAAAAATTCTTGAAGCTGATGGAGGAGTAATGATATCGGCATCACACAACCCAGTAGAATACAACGGAATTAAATTTTTTAATGAAGAATCATATAAGTTAACAGATGAGATAGAAAATTCAATCGAAGAATATATATTCAATGATTTAGATATAGATAGTGTACCAACTGGAGGAAAGGTTGGAAGAAAGATAAGAATAGATAATCCTATAAGAAAATATATGGATTTTCTAAAAGACACAATAGATGTAAATTTTGAAGGACTTAAAGTTGCTGTAGACTGCGGAAATGGCGCATCATATCAAGCAGCTCCAGAACTTTTAAATGAATTAGGAGCTCAGGTATTTGTAATGCATAATGATCCAAATGGAATTAATATAAATGTTAACTGTGGATCTACAAAGCCAGAAGAAATTCAAAGACTGGTTCTTGAAACAGGTGCTGATATTGGATTATCCTTTGATGGAGATGCTGATAGATTAATCGCCTGTGATGAAAATGGAAATATAGTAGATGGAGACCATGTGCTTGCTATTTGCGGACTACACCTAAAGAAAAAGGGTATGCTAAAAAATAATACAGTTGTAGGAACTGTAATGAGCAATATGGGACTAGATATAGCGCTAAAAGATAATGGCGTTAACTTAGTAAAAACTAAGGTTGGCGACAGATATGTGTTAGAGGAAATGAGAAATAATAATTATTCTCTTGGTGGTGAACAGTCTGGCCATATAATATTTTTAGATTATAACACTACTGGTGATGGACTTCTTACAGGTATACAACTTATGTCAGTAGTTAAGGAAACTGGACTTAGATTATCAAAGCTTGCCTCTGTTATGAAGGTCATGCCTCAGGTATTAGTTAATGCAACAATTAACGCTGAAAAGAAAAATGATTATTTAAAAGATGAAGCTATAATGACTAAAATAGATGAAATTGAAAAACACTTTGCAGGCAAGGGTAGAGTGCTAATAAGACCATCTGGTACTGAGCCATTAGTGAGAGTCATGATTGAAGGAGATAATCATGATGAAATAAAGGTTTATGCAGAGGAATTAGCAAAATTAATTGAAGAAAAACTTAGATAAAATGAGAATGGAAAATTGATAATAAGAATTAATTGAAAAATGCTACACACTTTATTATATTAATAAAAATGTGTAGCGTTTTTTTCATTCAAATTAATAAGTCCGAACTATATTTGATTTTGTGAGTTTAGTGGAATTTCCATGTATGGAACAAATGCAGCATTATCTGTTTTTTGTTGATATACTACTAGACTTGTCACTATATAGTTTTGCTTATCAGGAAGCTTGTTTTTTACTATTTGCTGTACTTTTTCTATATTTGTTTTGTTCATATATTTTCTTTTTAAAATAGTTAAATGTGGAACAAACCTTCTTTTTTCTTCTGTGAGGTTAAGAGCATTAACAATTTTATTTTTAACATTACTTATTTCGCTAGAGTTTATTTTTAAAAAGATAACCCTATCATCGAATTTACCAATATCGGCTATTTCAATATCAAACTGAGAAATATTACTGCAACATAAAATTAAATCCTTGATAAAAATGTCATCATTTGGTAATATGTTTGGAGGTATGATTGTTATATGCGGCTCTGTAGTTTTTAAATTAAGGCTTTCACGTATGTTTTGTATCGTTTTACTATAATTATTTGGTACCTTTATACCTATAAAATATTGCATAATCTTTCCTTCTTTTAAATTAAATATTATGTTTATACTATATATATTATAGTAATTATTTATAAAAAATAAAGATAAATTTAATAAATTTTTAATAATTGAATGTTATGATACAATAGTTGCATATTAAAATGCAAAGGAAACCTTATTAGGAGATGACAAATGGATTTTTTAAACAGCATTAACAGTGAACAGATTATTAAAGCAGTAGAAATTGGTGGACCAATTATAGGCATACTTTTACCTATTATAGAAGCATTTTTTCCAATATTGCCATTAGTATTATTTGTTACTATAAATGTAACAGTTTTTGGATTTTTTTGGGGATATTTATTTTCATGGATAGGAAATTGTTTAGGTTCTTTTCTTTTGTTTTTGTTAATAAGAAAAATAGGTGGAAAGAAAATTGAAAATAAAATAAGCAAAAGTAAATATAACGTAGCGTTAGAAAAAATTAGATCTAAAAATTTTTCAGTGTTATTTTTATTATATTGTTTTCCCTTTACACCTTCGTTTTTGATAAGTGGTGCATCTGCACTTGCTAATATGAGTACAAAAGAATTTCTAGTAGCTTTGATACCATCTAAGTTTGTAATGCTTATATCCTTAGCAGTTATAGGATTTAATATAGGTTCTTTTTTTGAAGATCCACTTAGATCGATTTTTTTCGTTGCAGCTATACTAATGATAAACTACGTACTTAAATACATAGTAGAACGTTCCAATTTATTTATTGTAAAAAGAAATAAAAGAAAATGAAATCATAAAATTTCATTTTCTATTCTTATGCCCAAGCAAATAATATTTAATTTATATTATTCAACATATTTTTTAGCTTGCTTATTAAATCAAGAGTCATTGGATTAGCTATTTTTTTTCCTAAATCCTTTGCTATTTCAAAATGCTCTAAGGCTTCTTTTACATTGCCTCTTTTTATTTCCAATAATGTAACATAACATTCAGCTATATCTCTTCCCCAAAGTGCGTTATTCTTTATGAAATACTCTATAGATTCAGACAAATATTTATATGCTTCATCATAATTTTTCAACTCATATAATACTTGGCCAGCATTTGAGTAAAAAATACCTAAACCATTTGTTATATAGTTTTTATTGCAAATTTCAATAGACTTTAAAAAATATTCGAAGGCATTTTCATAGTTTTTAATATATTTATTCATTTGTCCTAAATAATTATAGCAAGCTGCTAAACTTAATGAGTATTTTTTATTAATATTATTTAGATTTGAAAAAATATCTATTGCTTTAAATAATAACTGAGTTGCTTTTTCATAATCCTTAGTTTTGATACTATATAATCCATAGAGTCTTAGTATTGTTCCAACATCTTCATTGATGTTATCAAGACCTACAATGTCAATAGTTTTATCAATATAACTCTTCATTTTTTCTAAACTATTTACCTGTATACAATAAAATATAATTTGCTTATAATTTAGTAAAATATAATCTTTATTATTAAGCATAAGTGCTATATTTTTGCTAATATTTATGTTTTTTAACCCCTTATCATATTCGCCATTTGATATATAAAACCTACCGATAATATATGTTGCTTCCATTTTTAAAGAGAGTATATCCTTGTTTTCTTCATCTCTGAGGCTTTCAATTTCATTATACAAAGCAAGTAAACTTTTTTCATCAGATAATATTTGATTATTATCAAGCTTAAAATCAAAAGAAATAATGGGGAAAGTTTCATTGTAAATTGTATAAAATTCCTTTAAATATTCAGTTTTATATTTTAAAGTTGAATATTTATCTCCACTTCTTTCAAAATGATAGATTAAATTTGAATATAATTCTGAATCGTTATTTGCCTTATATTTTTCTTCAAAACGATGGGCTATTTTTTTATGTAAAACCTGCCTTTTGCCCAAAGATTGAATTTCATATACATAATCTCTAATTTTTTGATGTGTAAAAGAGTAATATATTTTAGTATCCGTAATGATTTCATTAACCAAATATTTTGATTGCAGTCTTTCTATAATTTCATATATTTCTAACTCATCAATATTAATTAAGTATTTCAAATTATCCATATCAGTTTTATCGAAAAAAATTGAAATTGCATTTAAAACAGTAATTTCACTCTTTGACAAATCTATAATTCTACTTTTTATAATGTTAGTAGCTTTTAAAGATAATTCGCTTGTATACCCTTTCTCTTTTATTGTTTTCAATAATTCTATTAAAAAAAGTGCGTTTCCTTCTGTATCATTATAAACTCTTTCAAGCGTTGAACCTATATCCTTTATGTTAGGAAGCTGGTGAGTTATAATTTCTTTAACTTCATCTTTAGTGAAACGGTTTAGTTTTATTTCTGTTACAAACCCTTTACTTATAAGTGGTACAGTAAACTTAGATACAGACTCTTCATAATCATTTCTGTAGGATGTAATCAAAAGAACATTAGTGTTTCCAAGTTTATAAATAATGCTATTCAGTAGCATCAAGCTCATATCATCCATCCATTGTATATCATCAAAAACAAATATTATTTTTTTGTCATAAGATATTCTTGTTAGTAAATCTACAATGGCTTCATTTGCTATTCTATATCGAGTTGTATCAATTCTTTCGATAGAATCAAATTTCGTTTCATTTATATCTGTATTGAAGTATGGGAAAATATAACTTATAATTTGTTCAGCCGAAGCTGATATTTTTATTTTTTCCTTTTTAACATATTCTCCAAGCATTCTAAAAATACTTTGCCATGGTTTAAGAAAAAATTCTTTTTCAGCATTATAGCAAGTTGAAGCTAACAGAATAAATTTATTAGTATCAACTAAAGTAATTATTTTGTTAAGCAAAGCTGTTTTTCCGATGCCAGCTTCGCCTGATATTACAATAGAAATACTTTTATTATTGTAATAGTTGCTTAATGTATTTGTAACATTGTATATTTCATCAAACCTTCCATAAAAATAGTTTGAATTATTATCATCTAATGATTCTATATTTTTTAATTTTAGTATTTCCATATACATATTTTTAGTGCTTAATTCTGGCTCAATGTCTAAATCCTCTTTTAATGTTTTGCATAAATCGGAATAAACCTTAATAGCCTTATTATAGTCACCGTTTAGTGTATATATTTTCATTATTTCTCGATATGTTTTTTCATTATATGGATCGTTTGAAATTAAAATATCACTGTAGATTTGAACTCTATTAAAATCTCTTATATTAACCATTTCATTAAGTAAGCTATTAACCTTTTTTATATACTGGTTTTTATATTCGTCCCTCTTATTTAATACCCAATCTTCAAACTCAAGGCAGTCCTTAATCAATAAATTCGCTAAAAAATCACCTTTATACAGCTCTGATATATTATTTTGAGTTATGTTATCAACATCGACATTGATTAAACTTGTATTGATAGATATCAATGATTTTTTAGTAGATAAAAAAATATCTTCTCCAAATATTTTTCTAATTTTATATAAAGCATCTCTTAAATTTTTCTTTGCTAATGTTTCATCACATTCGGCCCATAATATATTTATAGCTTCTTCTCTTGATATATTTTTATTAATGCAGGCATAGTAAAATAAACCCTCAGCTTTCTTATAAGGGAAGTTAATAATATTATTTTTATAAATTACAGTAGGATTTCCAAGAAGATTAATATTAATAATATCCATAAACACCTCTATGCAACTATATGCACAAACATTTGTGCATGGAGTCGGGGTATATTTAATTTAATTTAATTAAATAAGAATTTAGCTTAGCTAAATTCTTATTTACGATAAGAGTAAAAATAGAAAACTGGTAGTAGAAGACCTCCACCAATAAAGTTTCCAATAGTTGCTGGTATAATGTTGCCAAGTATTTTAGTTATAGTAATACTGTTGTCAACCAAAGCACCTAATGGTAAAAAGAACATATTCGCTACACAGTGCTCATATCCACATAAAACAAATAACATAACAGGAAACCAGCAACCAAATAACCTTCCAATTGTATCTTTTGCTGTATAAGCAAACCATACACCTAATGCTACAAGTATATTACATAGAATTCCCTTAAGTAAAATTTGAGTAAATGTTAGGGAAACCTTTGCATTGGCAACAGTAGCAATTGTAGTAGCAAGTGTTGAGTCTGGCTTGTACATTCCAGAAAAATATACTAATAAAACTACAAATAATGAACCTATTAGATTGCCAAACCATACTTGTAAAATACTTGATGTAAAATTTTTTAAATTAATTTTTTTATTTAGGCAACCAAATGTCATTAAGCAGTTACCTGTAAAAAGCTCTCCACCGACTAGAATTATTAGCATTAATCCAACTGGGAAAACTGCAGCTCTTAAAAAAGGATCACTATAAATTGTAAGAAAACCTTGACTGCCGAGTGAGATGAAAAGACCAGCCATGAAGCTTAACAAAAATCTTTTCTTTACTGACATACTAGCTTTTGTACATGATAATTCTGCTATGTAGTCAGCTGTTTCCTTTGGTGTTAAATAATTGTTTGACATAAAAACCTCCAAATGTATATGTATATATTTATTGTAATATGTACATATTTAAATACATGGGAAAATCCCAGTGATTTTGGGTTTTGGATAAAAAATTATAAAAATATATAATACCTATCGACAAACCGTATTGTTTAATGATATATTATATTAGTAATAATTTCAATAATAAAACAATAATTTTTTCTAAATTAGTAAAATGAGGAAACAACATAGACGTTTTATAGACGTTTATTGTTTATAATAAAACCAATTAAAAAACTTATATTTAGGAGGAAATAATGGCAGAGAAATTTTTAACAGACATTGAAATCGCGCAAAAAGCGGAAATGAAGGTAATTAATGAAATAGCAGATAAAATCGGAATTCCTGATAAGTACGTTGAAAACTATGGCAAATATAAAGCAAAAGTTGACTATAGATATTTAAATAACGAACTTAAGGACAATAAAGATGCAAAAGTAATTTTAGTAACTGCGATAAACCCAACTCCAGCTGGAGAGGGTAAAACAACAACAACTATTGGCGTTGCAGATGCATTATCTTCACTTGGCAAAAAGACTATAGTAGCTTTGAGAGAGCCATCTCTAGGACCTGTATTTGGCGTTAAAGGTGGAGCAGCTGGTGGTGGTTATGCACAGGTAGTTCCTATGGAAGATATAAATCTTCACTTTACAGGAGATTTACATGCTATAGGTGCCGCAAATAACCTTTTAGCAGCTATGTTAGATAATCACATTCACCAAGGTAACAAATTAAACATTGACGTAAGAAGAATCACTTGGAGAAGAGCTGTAGATATGAATGATAGACAGCTAAGACACATTGTAAGCGGAATGGGTGGAAAAACTGAAGGTGTTCCAAGAGAAGACGGATTTGACATAACTGTTGCATCAGAAATAATGGCTGTATTCTGCTTATCAAGTGACATTATAGACTTAAAAGAAAGAATTGCAAGAATAATTATAGCTTACAACATGGACGGAGAACCTGTAACAGCAGGAGATTTAAATGCTCAAGGAGCTTTAGCTGCATTATTAAAGGATGCTTTGAAACCAAACTTAGTACAAACATTAGAGGGTACTCCTGCATTTGTACATGGTGGACCATTTGCTAATATAGCACATGGCTGTAACAGTGTAATGGCAACAAGAATGGCTTCAAAAATGGCTGATTATGTTGTAACAGAGGCTGGATTTGGTGCAGACCTTGGAGCAGAAAAATTCTTAGACATTAAATGCCGTATGTCAGGAATTAGACCAAGTGCTGTTATAATTGTTGCTACGATAAGAGCATTAAAATATAACGGTGGAGTTGAAAAAGCTAACCTAAATAACGAAAACTTAGAAGCTTTAGAAAAAGGTCTTCCAAACTTATTAAAGCATGTTGAAAACATAACTAAGGTATTTAAATTACCAGCGGTTGTTGCAATAAACAAATTCCCTACTGATACAGCTGCAGAGCTTAAATTAGTAGAAGATAAATGTAGAGAGCTTGGAGTTAATGTTGCACTTTCAGATGTTTGGGCAAACGGTGGCAAAGGTGGAGTTGCAGTAGCTAATGAGGTTCTAAGACTTACTGAATCTCAAAGTAATATGGAGTTCTCTTACGACTTAAATTTACCTATTAAAGAAAAAATAAAAGCTATAGCTACAAAAATTTACGGAGCAGATGATGTTGAGTTTTCACCAAAGGCTAATAAAGAAATAGCTAACTTCGAGAGATTAGGATTTGGTAATTTGCCAATTTGTATGGCTAAAAACCAATATTCATTAACAGATGATCCTAAAAAATTAGGTAGACCAACAGGATTTAAGGTAACAATAAGAGATATAACTCCTTCAATAGGAGCAGGATTCTTAGTTGCTTTAACAGGTGATATAATGAAGATGCCAGGACTTCCAAAGGTTCCATCAGCAGAATTAATTGATGTTGATGAAGATGGCAAGATCAAAGGATTATTCTAAAAATAAATATAAAATAGATTTCATATTAATTTATAGATTTCATATTATTTTATGAAATCTATTTTTTTATGTTTAAAAAACTTTATTTTGGAAATATATTAACAATACAAGGTCTAAACATCATAAAGTTTAAATTCATAATTGGAGGCAAAAATTTATATGCAAGAGAAATCACACAAAAAAATAAGCTCTTTAGGAGCATTATCAATAGTTATTGGTATGATAATTGGTTCAGGCATTTTTTTAAAGCCTGGTATAGTTTTATATAACGCTGGAAGCACGGTAATGAGTCTTTTAGCATGGCTAGCAGGAGGTATAATTACTCTTGCTTCAGCTTTATCAGTTGCTGAAATAGCAACTGCTATTCCTAAAAATGGAGGATTATATGTTTATTTGGAAGAATTATATGGAGAAAAATGGGGATTTTTGCTTGGTTGGGTACAATCAATTATATCTTATCCGGCCTCAGTTGCAGCTCAGGCAATAGCATTTGCCTCATATTCAGCTTTTTTTCTTCCTCTTGGTAATCAGGAGCAAAAATTACTTGCATTAGGTGTATTAGCATTTTTATTAATAATGAATATTCTATCCACAAAATATGGATCTTATATTCAAATTATTGCTACTATAGGTAAATTGTTGCCTGTAATTGCCATAATTGGCTTCGGACTTTTTAGCGGTATGGCACCAGGTAGTGCCGGACTTAGCTTATCAACAGAAGCTACAGCAGGCTTTGGAGCGGCTATACTTGGTACATTATGGGCATATGACGGCTGGATAGGTGTAACAAATATGACAGGAGAGATTAAAAATCCCGAGAAAAAATTGCCGCTAATTATAGGGGGCGGTGTTTTATTTGTTTTAGTTATATATGTTATCTTTAATATAGCTATATTCTTTACACTTCCTAATGATACAATTATAAAATCAGCTACACCAGGCGCTGATGCAGCTACAGCGCTATTTGGTTCAGCAGGAGGCGCATTTATAACAGCAGGTATTATGATTTCTGTATTTGGATCACTTAATGGATATATTATGACAGCAGCACGTGTTCCACAAGCGATGGGAGAACGTAAGGCGTTACCTTTTTCTAATTTTTTAGCAAGGATTCATCCAACGTTTAAAACACCAACAAACGCACTTATTTTTGAAAGTGTTTTGGCAGTAATATACATACTTTCTGGTAGTTTTAACACACTGACAGATATGTTGATATTTGTTCTTTGGATTTTCTTTGTTATGGGTGTAGCTGGTGTATTTATTTTAAGACGTAAGTATGGAAAAGGATCTGGATATACAGTTCCTTTATATCCTATAGTACCGCTTATAGGAATATTAGGAGGGCTATATATACTTGGAAGCACAGTTTTTACAGCTCCACTTCGCTCATTTGTAGGAATAGCCGTAACACTAGTAGGACTTCCTGTATATTACTATTTGAAAAAATAGAAGCAATGGCTCGGCTAGCCTAGACTAAAGTATAATTAAAAACACAGGATATTAAATTTCCTGTGTTTTTATTATTAAATTCCTAAACACAAACAAATGTTTGCTTTCAATTTATTGCTATGCTATAATAAATGCATCGAATGAAGTCTAATTCTATGCGTAATCATATGTCTTTCGTATTGTAAGGGATAAATTTATAGAGTATAATGAAGAGTATGGAGAATTGACAATATTTTATTTATAACATGTCTATACCATAATACTAAGGGTGATGAGGATAAAAATCAATTAAGATTGTTCTGAGAGAAAGGAATACGTTCTAAGATGAGTGAAATTAAAAATTGTAATGACCATCTCTTTGCTGAGATTGAAATTGAAAGTGGAAATAATACTTCATATGAACCGACACCTATTCCTCAATCTGAGGAATTAGTGGTGGATAAAAAGCGTGAAATTTTCATTGCAATGAGAGATATTTCAAGATCTAACCATTCATCCTATTTTTTAAATACAAAGTTCTATAATAAACAAATACAATATGAAAATTCAAAAATTTTTTATAAGCAAGCAGAATTTATGAAAGATTTTGAGGACGATTATACTAATATAGTCCCTTTTTCTTCTTATTTTCCCTATTATCAATTGATGAGCTATGAACAACTCAGAACATATTTTACTTGGAGAACAAAAATAAGAAGAGGCAGTATTGAGAACACTTCTCTTTCTTATGCTTTTATTTATATATATGAATTGCTTAATAATATCGGAGTAAATGATCCAATTGATGGTTTGAATAAATTATTAACTTTTTGGAAGACTTTTAAGGGTTTTGATAAAACGATTGAAAAATATATAATAAAATGGATAAAAGATTATCATATATATTATGAGCTGCCAAAGTCATTTAAAGAATTTCTTTGTGAAAATGAATTGCAGAGACACTATCCGGATATAGCTAGCTATGATCCGGAAATGAGCTGTATTTTTGAACAGTTGTGCAGTATTTCAAGATATAATATCAAGCAATCCATTTTTTACAGCGATGAAACAAAGCATTTGATTAGTGATTGTTTTGATTTTGTAATTTGCAAGTTAGAAAGTATATTTGTAAAGTCGGGGTTGGAATTTAATAATTTGATTTTTCAATCTTCTAAGAAAAAAATTGACTGGATGCCTTTTGAAGGAGCATTATTTTATCCATGCTTAAAGCAGAGGAACAGACAGGTAATGCTTTCAGAGGATGAAATATATACCTGTAGCCAAAATAAGTGGTCGAGAAGTATGCTTATCACGAAAAATAGCGGCGGACAATTACTCGCCTATATCTTTAAACAGATGGAGGCTGTTTTAAGGAAACTAACAAACTATAAACACAAGATTTTAGCTAATTCAAATACAATTAGTAACGATATTCTCCTGAAGCTTGGTGCGGTCGGTATTTCCCTTGAGAAAATAATTACTGATGCAGTTTTAGAGTTTTACAAAGAGAAGAATAAAACTATTGTATCGGTAAATGAATTAGCTTTGAATAAAATAAGGCTAGAAGCCATAGATACACAAGAAAAACTAAGCATACCTGAGAATAATATTCAGATGATTCCGATTTTCTCAAATGAGGACAAAGCACTTTCAGTGGAAGATTCGTGTGCAGCTAATAAATCGTCTTTATCTGATACTTGGATAAGCTTTAAGAATGCGTTAAATGAAATTGAAATAAGAGCACTTTCAGCATTACTACAGAGTAATAGAGATATAAAGCAATTTGCAGATGAAAATGGTATTATGTTAGAGGTGCTGGCAGATAGTATCAATGAAAAGGCTTTTGACCACATAGGAGACAATATCTTAGAATTGGATGAAAGCATGGTGATTTATGATGAATATAGAGAAAAAACAATTATGATTTTGGGATTATAGTGTGTAAAATTCCCAAGTATTCAAAAATAATATATAACTTAAGTACAAAGAAAGGAATATAGGTTGAAATGGAAAATCAGATACCGTTGAGAATAGCGAATATTTTAATTAACGCACTCAAAGGAGGCGTTGTGCCGCGTATAGGACTTGAATATATTACCGTAGGTCGTACTCAGGAAATAGCAGCAATTTTACATGATATTGAAATGATAGCAGATGGTAGTGCATCTTTTCGTTTTATCGTAGGCAAATATGGCAGTGGAAAGAGCTTTTTACTGCAAACAATTCGTAATTATGCTACTGCAAAAGGGTTTGTGGTGGTGGATGCTGACCTTTCCCCGGAGCGTCGATTTGCAGGAACTAAAGGGCAAGGGCTTGCTACATACAAAGAGTTAATTCAAAATCTTTCCACAAAATCTAAGCCAGACGGTGGTGCGTTACCGCTCATTCTGGAAAAGTGGATTTCTGGTATTCAAGCATCGGTAAAGCTTCAATCTGGTGCTGAGGGAGAGGAATTTGATCTTTTGGTGGAGAAGCAAATCTATGCAGTTGCAGGATCTCTTGAAGGCATGGTCAATGGTTTTGAATTTGCCAAAGCAATCGTTACTTACTGGCGAGCCTATCGTCAAGATGATCTTGCTATGAAATCCAATGTTTTAAAATGGTTTCGTGGTGAATACAGCACACGCAAGGAAGCTAAAGAGGAACTGAACATTAATTTTATTGTCACCGATGAAACCTGGTATGACTTTTTAAAAATCTTTGCTGCTTTTTTGGTAAGCGCCGGATATAAAGGTCTGTTGGTTGTCATTGATGAGCTGGTGAATATTTTTAAAATTCCAAATTCTATTACCAGACAGAATAATTATGAGAAGATTCTTACTATGTATAATGATGTGCTGCAGGGAAAAGCAAAGCATATAGGATTTTTATTGGGTGGCACACCTCAGTGTATTGAGGATAAATATAAAGGAGTTTTCAGTTATGAGGCTCTGCGTTCCAGACTTGCAGAAGGCCATTTTGCTACCGCTGATTTGAAAGATTTATCTGCTCCAATCATCCGCTTGCAAATGCTAACGCAGGAAGAGATGTATGTTCTTATAGAAAAATTACGTGATATACATGCACAGCTCTACAATTATACACCGGCAATCGGTCATGAAGAGCTAATATATTTTCTTACAGTAGAGTATAATAGAGTTGGTGCCGAAACGCATATTACGCCGCGAGAAATTATTCGTGATTTTATTGAGTTAGTGAATATTCTTCATCAAAACCCTCAAAAAAGCATGTCAGAGATTTTGGGGAGCAACAGCTTCCAAATGGCTAAGGGTGGAATAACAGATGAAGAGATACACAGTGATTTTCAAGAATTTGAGGTATAAATTTTATGGATGCTTTTAATCGACTTGCACCTTTTATACAAGATTTCATTTATCAGAACAAATGGGAAGAATTGCGTGGGATACAGGTTGCTTCTTGTGAAGTGATTTTTGATAGTGACGATAACCTTCTGCTTTCTTCGGGAACAGCATCGGGCAAAACCGAGGCTGCTTTTCTACCTGTGCTGACAGAGCTATATCGAAAACCGTCCAAAACAGTTGGAGTTATGTATATTTCACCGTTGAAAGCACTTATCAATGACCAATTTAAACGGCTAGAACAGCTACTGTTAGATTCTAATATTCCCGTATGTAAATGGCATGGGGATGCATCAACAACTAAAAAGAATGAACTTATAAAGAATCCTATGGGTATAATACAAATTACTCCGGAATCTTTAGAAAGTATTCTCACCAATAAGCGTGGCACATGTATTCAAATGTTTTCTGATTTGCGTTATATTATAATCGACGAGGTGCATCAATTCATGCGTGATGCGAGAGGTGTTCAGCTGCTGTGCTTGTTAGAACGTCTACAAAAATTGACCGGTGTAATTCCACGGCGCATAGGCCTTTCTGCTACTCTTGGAGATGTATCGCTTGCACAAACCTGGTTGAACACAGGTACTGGCCGTGCATGTGCAGCTCCTATAACTGAAGAGGGAAAAAAACGTATAAAACTTCATATAGAACGTTTTGTCAATTTGCATGACCAGCGTGATGTATCCGATAGTGATGGTAGCGACAATACCATCAGCACAGGCGGAGATATGGGCAATCGAGAACATTATGAATACCTTTTTAAGATGACCTTGGATAAGAAAACTATCATTTTTACCAATAGCCGTGAAGAGACCGAACTTGTCATAGCTAATTTGAAAGAAGTCGCTTTAAAAAATAAAGCACCCGATGTATATCGTGTACACCACGGTAATGTTTCAGCATTGATTCGCGAAAATACGGAGGATGAAATGAAGTCCGCTGACGAAAAAATTGTCACAGGGGCTACGGTGACATTAGAGCTTGGTATTGATATAGGCTCGCTAGATCAAGCTGTTCAGGTTGGTGCGCCTTTATCGGTTTCTAGCTTTGCACAACGTTTGGGACGCTGTGGCAGACGCGGGCAGATACCTCAGATTCTATTTACTTTTGTAGAGGATATCAGGATTAATTCAGCAGATACCTTAGGACCGATAAATTGGGATTTCATCCGTACCATTGCGATTATTGAGTTGTATACAAAAGATCGTTGGATAGAACCTATATACCCGCATAATCATGCATATAATTTGTTATATCATCAAACTATGAGCCATTTAAAAAGCAATGGGGAACTATCTGCTGCCGGACTTGCTCAAACTATTTTATCCTTGGGATGTTTTAAACACACATCACAGGATGATTATAAACACTTACTAAGTTATTTGATAGATATTGAACATTTACAGCGTACCGAACGAGGAGGGCTTATCATTGGCCGTGAAGGTGAGAAAATTGTAAACAACCATAATTTCTTAACGGTGTTTATGGCGCCGGAATATTTGCTTGTAAAGGATGAAAACCGAACAATCGGTACAGTAGATAAAGTGTACCCGGTGGGTATTCGATTTGCATTAGCAGGATTGACGTGGGAAACTGTAGAAGTAAACAAAAAATCAAAAGTGATTTTTGTAAAAAGAGTTCCCGGAATTTCAGTAGTTGACTGGGATATGGATTTTGATGCTGAGCTACACACCACACTTGTTCGAAAAATTCGAAGTATTCTTCAAACTGAAATACAATATCCTTATTTAAGTGAACGCTGCCGGGAGAGATTGATTGAAATTCAATATATTGCACGAAACAGTGGCATTTTAGATAATTTAATTATGCCTCTTTCTGATACAAAATACGCTGTATTTCCGTGGGTAGGTACACGGCAACTTCTTACTCTTCATTATGCATTGCTGAAAAGAAAAATTAAAAATAAACTGCCATGGATGAGCTGTATATATTTGGAGGTAAATTTTAGAGGAACAGCAGATGAGCTTAAAAATATTATTCATGATATATTGAGCTCTGATTTAAACTTATATGATCTTCCATTGCCGGATAATGTTCAGATACGTGGTAAATACAACGAATTTATTCCACCGATTCTATTACGTAAACAATTTATAGAGGATTACTTGGATTTTGAGGGATTAAAAAACAATATCGCATTTTAATCTCCATGCTCCAATGCACAAAT
>DLNM01000024.1:54760-55764 GCA_002479485.1 Firmicutes bacterium UBA7510
ATTCATACTTATTTTCACACTATTAGAATTAAAAAGTGCGAGATGCTAAATCAGTTATACTGAATTAGTAGCTCGCACTATTATCATTCCTGCATTTTTCTCACTGTATTCTTAAAGTAGGGACATCTATTTCCTATGCATTGTCTATTTTTTGTTGAAAATTCACAAACTATTTTTGAGGGAAGCTCCATTTTAACTCCAAAGTTTTCCTTTACAAATTCAACAGCTTGTACTGTCGCAGTAAAGGAGTTTCTTTTACAGCATCTTGGACCACCCATATTGCCAATTTCTTTAAGGGATCTTGCTGTCATATTATTTGATAAACCCCATTCTTCCTTGCTTAGCGGTGTTGCAGATGTTAATATACTCATAAAAATACCGCTGCTTATTCCAGCTCCACAGCATCCCCAAAATCCACATACACCTCCTGGAACACCCTGTCCTCTAGTTACAATTTCTTCTAAGGATTTTTCAAGGTCTATATTTCCACCAGAATTTTTATATGCTGTTAAAAGTGCTGATCCAACCATTACATGATGCTCAGGACCGTGCATATAAATATATTTATTATTCATCATATCATAAAGAATCTCTATTGGATTTTTTGATTTTGATTGTAAGCAATATTCCCTTATAGAATTAATTCCATTTTTCGCATGACATTTATCACAAACATAATGACCGTCTTCACATTGGGCTTTGCTTTTAGATACTTTATTGCAATAAACACATTTAACAATTTTATCTTTATCATAATATTTAAGTGGCTTTCCACAAACTAAACATTCACCAATTATTTTTTTCATTATTACCTCCATGAAATTACTTAGCCTTAGTTATTTCATACTTATATATATAATAATAACACAAATAAGAAGAAAGTGGGTATAAAATTAAATAAAGTAAAGCGTGTATCGAATTTATTATATATTTTAAGAAATTTTATGATATAATGTTGTAAAATAATATAAATTAGATTAAACTATGTTTGAATCTATGATATA
>DLNM01000007.1 GCA_002479485.1 Firmicutes bacterium UBA7510
TTATTTAATAAAAATATTAATAAGATGATATCTAATGGAATAATTGAAAAAATAGATAATAAATATTTAAATAAAAAATAATTTAATTATAAAAGAAAAGATTTATTTCTAGGTATGAAATACAATTTTATACCTAGTTTTTTTCTGTGAAATTACTAAGAAATAAAAATAAATATATTGTAAATCGCGTTATTATGTGGTATTAAATGGTTATAGGAAGTATTTTATGCAATACATTATTTACATTATTTTATAATTGCACAAAAGGAGTATAAATAAAATGGAATTACCTATAGAGCTTCAATTAGCAGTAGAAAACCAAACCACTTTATCTAAACATGATAAATTAGTACAGGATTCACAAAGTATTAGCGAAAAATATAGAACAAGGAGTGGACAGGGGAAAAGACTTATAACAACAAGCAATGAAGCAGTTGCATATTCTGTTGTTAGAATGCCAGCAACATTCGGTGCAGTATATTCAGCACTTAGATATACGCTTAATATAATTGATTGCGATATTAAAACATTGGCAGATGTGGGAGCAGGAACAGGCGCTGCTACATGGGCTTGTGATGCGCTTCTTGATTTAAATAATATAGTATGCCTAGAAAGAGAGCCAGCAATGTTACATCTTGGACAAATGATGATGTGTGGTGGCTCAGAAGCATTAAGTAAGACTAAATGGCTACAATATGATATAACAAAAGATGATATTAAGGATAAGATGGATATGGTGGTAGCATCATATATGTTAAATGAATTAAATGACACTGAGAGGATTAAAGCCATTGATAAGCTTTGGAATGCATCGGATAAACTGCTTTTAATTGTGGAACCCGGAACACCAGTAGGTTTCTCTCACCTAAAAAAAGCAAGAGAATACTTGCTGTCAAAGGGTGGACATGTTGTTGCACCTTGTTCCCATGAAGGCGTATGTAAGATATCAGATGATGATTGGTGCCACTTTGCATGTAGAATACAAAGAAGCAAGCTTCATAAAAAACTTAAAGGTGGAGATGCACCTTATGAGGATGAGAAGTTTACATATTTAGCAGTGACACATGAAAAATATGATAATGTACAGTCACGTGTGTTAAGACATCCTATAGTAGAAAAGGGAAGAATATCTCTCGTTCTTTGTACAGAAGAAAATATTGAGAAAATAACTATTAGTAAAAAAGATGGAGATTTATATAAAAAAGCTAGGAAAGTGCAATGTGGTGATGAAATATGAAATTAATAATTATACAATATTAGTTTTAATAAAACAATTTGATTAATATATTCTTTGAAAATTGAAAATAAATGTTTATTCGACAAAACACTACTTATATCAACAATGGGTGGTGTTTTTTGTAATAAAAAATATTATTTTGTATAAAAATATTTTTTACTTGCAATCCTTTTCCTGTGGTTTTATAATTATATAAATGCAATGTAATTTTATAATTATACATGCATGTAATAAATTTATGGGGAGGAAAAAATGTTTAAAAAAGTTTTATGTTTACTAATGGTAGTTGCAATGTTATTTTCAATTGCAGGTTGCCGCGATTCATCAGAGACATCAACTGGGGGAAAAAAGAAAGATTATAAAATTGGTATTATCACAGGTACTGTATCGCAGGGAGAGGAAGAATTTCAGGAAGCTCAAAATATGGTAAAAAAATACGGTGACATGATTGTTACAGCTACATATCCTGATAACTTTTCATCAGAAACAGAGACTACTATAGCTAATGTAGTAAGTTTAGCATCAGATCCTGAAGTTAAGGCTATAGTATTTGTTCAAGCTGTACCAGGTGCAGCTGCTGCCATTGATAAAGTTCGAGAAACAAGACCAGATATGTTGTTTGTATGTGGTGTTGCTGCAGAAGATCCAGCAACCATAGCTAGTAAGGCTGATATAGTAATGCTAGTTGATGAAATATCAATGGGTAACACTATTCCTCAAAAAGCACATGAAATGGGAGCAAAAACATTTATCCATTATTCATTTGCAAGACACTTATCATACGCTACAATTGCTGCTCGTCGTGAGTTGATGGTTGCAAAATGTAAAGAGTTAGGAATAGAATTTGTTGATGTTACAGCTCCAGACCCAACAGGAGATGCTGGTGTATCAGGTGCACAACAATTTATAATTGAAGATGTGCCAAGACAAGTTGCTAAATATGGTAAGGATACAGCTTTCTTCTCTACAAACTGCTCAATGCAAGAGCCATTAATACGTACTGTACTTAATGAAAAGGCTATTTATCCTCAACAATGTTGTCCATCACCATATCATGGATATCCAGCAGGTTTAGGTATAGATGTAACTGGACATGAGGGTGATGTTGACTACATGATTCAACAAATCAAATCTAAGTTAACTGAAGCAGGACAAGAATCTAGAATGGCTACTTGGGGAGTTCCAATTAACATGCTTATGATAGAAGCTGGTGTTGAATATGCAATAAAATACTGTGAAGGTGAAACTAAGGACAGACATGATCCGGAAGTGTTTAAGAAGGTTATAAATAAATTGGCTGATGGTTTAGGTCTAAAGCTATCATTGTATAAAGATGAAAATGTTGGAGAATTAAAGAACTTCTATATGCTTCTATGTGATTTCTACGATTTTTCAAAATAAGTTAAAAAGAAGATAGATAGATTCGCCGACTTTAATGGTCGGCGAATTTCATAAAAATTTTTGAGAATAAGGAGGGATGACAATTTGGGATATGATTTCGTTCTAAAAATGGACAATATATCAAAGAATTATTATGGAAATAGGGTTCTCAAAGATGTAAGTTTAACAGTTAAGCAGGGAGAGATACATGCTTTGATGGGGGAAAATGGAGCAGGTAAATCAACACTTATGAATATATTGTTTGGCATGCCAGTTATTCACTCGACAGGTGGCTTCGAAGGTACTGTTGAATTTGCCAGTGAGAAGGTTCAAATTGAATCTCCACAACAGGCAATGGAAATTGGTATTGGTATGGTACATCAAGAATTTATGTTAGTTCCTGGATTTACTGTAACAGAAAATATCAAAATCGGCCGTGAAATAAGTAAACCAAATATTTTTAGTAATATGTTTGGAAAAAATTTAGAACTTTTAGACAAAAAAACAATGGAAAAGGATGCTAGAGTAGCTTTAGATACAATAGGACTTAACATTGAGGAGTATGTCAAAGTAGCGGGATTACCTATTGGATACATGCAATTTATTGAAATTGCAAGAGAAATAGATAAATTGGGCATTAAGCTTCTAGTTTTTGATGAACCAACTGCAGTTTTAACTGAAAGTGAAGCAGCAAGACTTTTAGAAATAATGAAGCTTATTGCTTCTAAAGGAATTGCTATAATATTTATAACACATAGACTTGATGAGGTAATGGAGGTTGCGGATAGCCTTACAATCTTAAGAGATGGTGAGTTTATTGCAAGGAAGCTTGTAAAAGAGACTAATGTTATAGAAATAGCTAAACTAATGATTGGGCGTAAGGTTGAAAAGCTGGTTGAATTTGAAGAAGATAATAGAGTTTTATCAGATAATGATATAGCTTTGTCAATAGAGGATTTTTACGTTAGTATGCCGGGTGAGACTGTTAATGGGATAAATCTTAAGATTCGAAAAGGTGAAATATTTGGTATCGGAGGACTTGCTGGACAAGGAAAGATTGGTATACCTAATGGTATAATGGGTTTGTATAAAAGTATTGGTAAAGTTTATTTTTTCGGAAAAGAGCTTGAATTATCAAAGTTAGGTAACGCATTAGAAAATGGTATAGCTTTTGTTTCGGAGGACAGAAGAGGTGTTGGACTTTTATTAAATGAGTCCATTGAACAAAATATTGTATTTTCTGCAATACAAATAAAAAATGAGTTTTTAAATATATTAGGACCAATAAAGTTATACAATAAAAGAAAGGCTAATAAGCATGCTCTTGATATGATTAAGCTTTTAGATATAAGATGTACAGGCCCTAATCAAGCTGTAGGACGGTTATCTGGTGGAAACCAACAAAAGGTATGTTTAGCAAGGGCACTTACTATGAAGCCAAAGCTTCTGATTGTATCAGAGCCAACAAGAGGAATTGATATAGGAGCTAAAAAGTTAGTTTTAGAATATTTAGTTAGATTAAATAGAGAACAAGGCATGACTATAATAGTTGTTAGTTCGGAACTTGTTGAATTACGTTCTATGTGCGATCGTATTGCAATTGTATCTAATGGTAAATTAGCAGATATTTTGGCTGCTGATGCACAAGATTCTGACTTTGGTCTTGCTATGGCAGGTTCAAGGAAGGGAGATGTTGTAGATGCATGAAAAAATTAAATCTTCATATGAAGCAATAGGTTTACCTAGGGTAATAATTGTTAGTTTCTTTTTAATTTTACTATTTGTAGCGGGACTTTTAGATCTTAGTATTCTAAGTCTAATGAGTGATGCTATTAGACGTTGGGGTATGTATGGTATATTAGTGCTTGCTATGGTACCAGCAGTTCAGTGCGGTATTGGACTTAACTTTGGTATTTCTCTTGGTATAGTATCAGGGTTATTAGGAGCTACCATAGTAATAGAACTTGGTATAGCAAACCCTTGGATAGCTATATTTTTAGCTATAGTTATTGCAGTTACTATAGCTTTAATTGTTGGTATTGGTTATGGAGTTTTACTAAATAGGGTTAAGGGTTCTGAAATGACTGTTTCTACATATGTTGGATTTTCTGTGATAGCTTTCATGAACATAATGTGGCTTACATTGCCTTTTAGGGACGGAGATTTGATTTGGCCTTTAGGTGGAGTTGGTATGAGAAATACTATTAGTCTTACTGGTAGCTTTGGAGAAGTATTAAGTAACACACCTTTGTCAATACAAATCGGTGAAAAAGCTGCAGGTTTATATATTCCTACAGGTCTATTAATATTTTTCTTTATAATGTGTGTAATAGTATATCTATTTATGAAAAGTAAGACAGGGCTAGCAATGACTGCTGTTGGTTCAAATCCAGTATTTGCACGTTCAACAGGAGTTAATGTTAATAAAATGCGTATTGTTGGCACTGCTGCATCTACTGCCTTGGGTGCTGTAGGAATTATCATATATGCTCAAAGCTATGGATTTTTACAGCTTTATAATGCACCTTTAATGATGGGCTTTCATTGTGTAGCAGCCATACTAATTGGTGGTGCAACAATATCTAAGGCAAAAATATCTCATGTTATTATTGGTACGTTTTTATTCCAAGGTATTTTAGCAGTAGCCTTGCCAGTTGCCAATGCAGTGCTACCAGAAGGAAATCTTTCAGATGTTTTACGTATAATAATCTCAAACGGAATAATCCTTTATGCTTTATCAAAAACAAAAGGAGGAAAAGATGGTGAATAATATAAAATATAATGTTAAAAAAGCATTTGTTGAAAATAAAGTTGTAGTGCTATTTGTTTTATTATGTATTGCAGCTATTTATGCATCTAAAAATCCTTTAACTTTTGTTGCTAATGAATTATTTGTCCGTATTGGAAGAAATGGTTTTATTGTTTTAGCCTTAATAATTCCAGTTCTTGCAGGTATGGGATTAAACTTTGGAATAACAATTGGAGCTGTTGCTGCTCAAATTGCTGTATTTTGGGTGGTATATTGGGGTTTTACTGGTATACAAGGCTTTTTATTATGTGTACTTATGTCAACCCCTTTAGCAATTATATTTGGATATCTAGTTGGAGCATTATTTAATAAAATGAAGGGCTCTGAGATGATAGCCGGTATGGTGCTTGGATACTTTGTAGATGGTCTATACCAATTATTTTTCCTATTTGTAATAGGTGGTGTTATACCTGTAAATAATCCTACACTTATAATTGCAGGTGGGATTGGTGTTAAAAATACCATAGATTTAGCAAGTAATTTAAAGTATTCATTAGATACAGTTTCAATGCTAACTATATTTAAACTATGGTTTATATTTAGCTTGATAGTTTTTATTATAAAAATAGCTATGACATTAATTAAAAAAGAAAAAAAATCATTAAAAAAAATGTATGTTTATATGATAACTACTGCGATTGTTTATGCTTTAAGCTACGTTCCTGCAATTAAAGCCTTTTTATCAGCAGATAGATTATTGTTATTATATGCAGTTGAAATTTTAGTAGTTGTTATGATTGTATTGCAAATTTGGCAAATTATAAAAAATAGATTTATAGAAAAAGATTCAAGATTTAATACTAAAAAAGCATTTTATTTTATTATAGTAGCTGCTATAATTTATGCGGCTACTTATCTAAAGCCAATAGAAGAAATATTATTGTTCGTTAATATACCAGTTACTACATATTTGTTGATAGGATTATTATGTGGCTTTAATACTATAATTATCCGAACTAGACTTGGTCAAAACATGAGAACTGTAGGGCAAAGTAGGGTTGTTGCAAATGCTGCTGGTATAAATGTTAATAGAACAAGAATTATTGCAATGATAATATCAACAGTATTAGCATGTTGGGGACAGCTTATATATCTACAAAATATAGGTACCTTCTCAACATATGGTGCTCATACACAGGTTGCTCAATTTGCTATAGCGGCTTTGCTGGTAGGTGGTGCTTCAGTGCAAAAGGCTAATAATAAACATGCAATAATTGGAGTAATATTATTCCATACTTTATTTATAGTTGCTCCTCAGGCGGGTAAGCAATTATTTAATAATGCACAGCTTGGTGAATACTTTAGAGTATTTGTATCTTATGGGGTTATAGCGGTTTCACTTGCAATGCATGCTTGGAAAACTATATTAAAGCCAAAAACTGAACAGCTTGATAATAAAAATATCAAGGGTGAGGTGAAAGCATAAAAACTATGAAAAGCGTAATCTTAAAAAATGGGATTGAGATATGTCTTAAAACAGCTACAAAAGATGATGCACAAAGCATTATAGATTTCTATAACTTTATTGGTGGTGAAACTGATTTTTTATCCTTTGGTAAAAATGAATTTCCAAGATGTTTGAATGAGGAAGAAAATTCTATAGATGCTACCAATAAGGAAGCAAACTCCATTATGCTTATGGCAATTGAAGGAAGAGAAATTGCAGGGATAGTGACAATAAATTCATCACAAAAACCAAGATTTAAGCATGTAGGTGTTTTAGGTATAGGTATCAAGCAATCCTTCTGTGGTCTCGGGTTAGGAAATGTTTTAATGGATGAAGTAATTAATTGGGCTAAAAATAATGGTATAACTAAAAAAATAACTTTAATAACAAGAATAGATAATTTAAATGCAATTAAATTATATAAAAACAAGGGATTTAAAGTTGAAGGAACGTTTGAGAAAGAAAATTTAGTTAAAGATATATATTATGATAGCCTATATATGTCACTGATTTTTTAAATTTTAAGGTTATACTTGATTATATTTATTATAAGAAGTATAACCTTTTTATTTTTTTTGTTATTTAAATTGCTTCTAATTCAACGTCGTGATATAATTTGTAAAAATATGTCGAATAATATTTATGATAGGGAAATCATATGAAAAGATATTTAGTTTATTTAATTATTTTATCTATTATATCAAGTGTGTTTTGTCTAAATGTTTATGCTTTAGAAGAAAAATTTAAGGTTGCAGGAGATAATAATTTTCCACCCTATGAATTTATTGATGCAGATGGAATTTATAAAGGATTCAATGTTGATATGCTAAAAGCAATTAGTATTGCAACAGGCATAGACTTTGAATTTATACCAATGGATTGGGAGGATGCCTATTATGCGCTTGCAAATGGAGAAGTTGATTTAATCCAAGGTATGAAAGAATCGGAGGAAAGAAAGGATAAATTCTCATTTACAAATTCCCTTATAATGAATTCTCAGTCTATCTTTGTTTTAAACAATTCATGGAATATTAATGGCTTTGTAGACTTATCAGGAGAAACTGTTGCACTGCATAAGGAAGATAGTGCATACTACGAAATTAGTAAAATTAATGGTGTGAAAATTATACAATATGACTCAATAAAAGAAGCATTAGAGGCTTTATTAAACGGAGAAGTTAGTGCTTTGATTGGTAACACCTTAACAGTCAACTATCTTTGTAACGAGAATAATTCTACAGATTTAATAAAAATAGTCGGCAATTCGCTCAATGAGAAAAAGTATTGTATGGCTGTTAATAAAAATAATGAAGAGCTTTTGGATAAGCTTAATTATGGGCTTAAGGAAATACAGAAAAATGGTATGTATGATTTAATTTATAGAAAATGGTTTGGAACACCAATAAGGAATGTAAGTGCACAAAATCAACTATTGGTTAAAGTTATATTTTTTACACTAGTCATTGTATTTATTATAGAGGTAGTTATTTTATATAGTAATAAAAAGCTTGATAAAATAATAAAAAGTAGAATTGAAAAGGAAAAAGCTATTATTAATGAAATTTATAAGCACGACAAAATGCAGTTTATGGACAAACTAATTTCATCAATAGCACATGAAATTAGAAATCCTCTCACATCTATTAGAATTTATACAAGACAGATGAAGGATAAGGTTGAGAATAGAGAATTTATGCTAGCTGCTTCTGAAGATATACCAGCTGAGATTGATAGAATAGATTCACTTATAAAAGAATTTGTGGAGTACACATCTCCTAGAAAGCCAATAAGAGAGGTTATAAATCTAAATGAAGAGATACAAAATTCTATAAAGCTGGTAAAAATGCAAATAAAAGATATAGACGTAGAAGTGAATATAAATTCTTCATATTTTGCTAAATTTGATGTTAATCATTTAAAGCAAATAATTTTTAATATAATATTAAATAGTATTGATGCAGTAAAAAACATTGAAAATCCATTAATAAAAATATATGCTAAGAGTGAAGGCAAAAATGTTATAATCTATTTTGAAGATAATGGCTATGGAATGAATGAAAGTAATATTGAGAAAATATTTGATCCTTTTTTTACTACTAAGGATAATGGTAATGGTATTGGAATGTTTGTAGTTAGGCAGATGGTTGAGGACAACGGGGGAAGCATAACAGCGCATAGCGAGGGAGAATTAAAGGGTATGTGTATAACTGTAACTGTTGAAAAGGGTGGTAAGGTTGAAGAACAAATTGTTAATAGTTGATGATGAGAAAGCTATATTGCGTTCTCTAAAATTCTTATTAGAAGATTACTATGAAATATATACAAGTGATAACTATAATGAGGCACTAGATATTTTTAATAAGGAAAGAATGGCACTTGTGCTTTTAGATTTACGGCTTAAGGAAGATAGTGGATTTAGTTTAATGAAGGAGATATTGGATATTGACCCTGATATTATGGTTATAATAATGACTGCATATTCAACAATAGATAATTCTATTGAAGCTATTAAGTCAGGTGCCTATTATTTTATAACAAAGCCAATACAAAATGAGCAGCTTATACTATTGTTAAAAACTGCTGCTGAAAAAGTAAAGCTAGCAAAAAAAATAGAAAGTCTTGAATGTCATATAAAAAAGGACATAATAGGTGAATCTAAAAAAATTAAAGATATAATAAATGTAATAAATAAGATAAAAGACACTGATGCAACTATACTTATTACTGGTGAGAGCGGTACCGGAAAAGAACTTTTAGCGCAGAAAATACATACGTCAAGCAACAGGGCCGATAATCCATTTAGTGCAATAAACTGTGCGGCTTTACCGCCTGATTTGTTAGAAAGTGAGCTTTTTGGATATAAAAAGGGCGCTTTTACAGGAGCATATAGGGATGAAATAGGACTTATAAGAAAAGCTGATAAGGGGACACTTTTACTAGATGAAATTGGTGAAATGGATTTAAGGCTACAATCAAAACTTTTAAGGTTTCTTCAGGAAAAGGAAGTAAGACAAATAGGCAGTGATACCACGTTTAAGGTTGATGTTAGAATTATCTGTTGTACTAATAAAAATTTAAAGAAAGAAGTGGAGCTGGGTAATTTTAGAGAAGATTTATATTATAGGATAAATGTTATTAATATAACATCACCTCCACTTAGAGATCGAATAGAAGACCTTAAATATCTTATTCCGTATTTCATCGAAAAGTACAATATCGCTTTTAATAAGGATATTAAGGATTTAACTCCCGAGGCATATAATTTGCTTGAAAATTATCGTTTTGAAGGAAATGTTAGAGAGCTTGAAAACATTATACAAAGAGCGGTACTATTGGATACCGGAGAATATCTTGGTGTTGAGTCGCTAAATTTAATGCCTCAAATTACTAATCAAACATATAAAGATGATTCTGAAAATTATATAAGAATTTATGAAGGAGAAGATATTAAAGATATTGAAAAAAAGGTTATAAAATTTGCTCTTGATAATAATAAACAAAATAGAAAATGGACAGCTGATAGTTTAGGTATTAGCGAAAGATCTATTAGATATAAAATAAAAGAATATAATCTATAAAGCTACCTATATAACTAAATATAATTTTATGAATATAAAATGCCATGCAAAATTTTCACTATGCAAATTTTGCACGGCATTTTTTTCATGCTTTAAAAAATAGAGAATAGCATTTTCGACATAAAGGCTTATATTTCAACAAACAAAAAACGTTTACACATTGGCATGAATTTTGTAATTTAAATGGACAAATAAAAATGGAGGAGATTTATATGGGATACATAAGTGTTTTGGAAAACATTTTAGATTCAGTTGATGTGACAGTTGGAGGTGGCTCTGCATCAGCATTTTCCGGAGCTATGGCTGCTGGATTAATTGGCATGGTCGCTAGATTATCACTTAATAAAGATTATGGATTAGAGGATAGAAAATACATAGAGTTAGCTGATGAATTAGATACTTTAAATGTAGAACTAATTAAAGGAATGCAAGATGATGCTTGTGCTTACATGATGATAACTAAAGCATATAAGCTTCCTAAATCAACTGATGAAGAGAAAGCAATTAGAAGAGAGGCAATTGAAAGTGCAGGTGTCGGTGGAGCTTTAGCGCCTTTAAATAATGCTAATTTATGTAAGAGGGTTTATGAAATTGGTAAAATATTGGAAGGTAAATCAAACACAAATGCGGCTTCAGACTTAAATATTGGAATTAATTTAGCTAAAGTAGGAGTAGATGGATGTGTACAAAATATTGAAGCTAATTTACCCTTGATTAAAAATGAATCTATATTGGAAAAATTTAAAAATGATATTAATAATATAGAATTAAAAATGGAGGAGATTTAAATGAGAACATTAATCGCAGAAGTTAACATTAGTGAAGGAACAAACTTAGATGTGGTAAACCAAGTTAAGGCTGCTTTATTGGAAGGAGGAAATATCGAATTAGTTGATTTGAATTCTGATAAAGATCATAACCGTTCAGTGTTTACCTATAAGGGTGAGCCAGAGGCAGTATTGGAAGGAACTAAGAGACTGTCAAAAAAAGCTATTGAGTTAATTGATATGTCTGTTCAAAAAGGAAGCCATCCAAGAATGGGCGCAATAGATGTAGTACCTTTTATTCCAGTAAAAAATGTTACAACAGAAGAAGCAATAGCTATTTCTAAAGAGTATGGCAAATATTTAGGAAGCTTAGGAGTGCCTGTTTACTATTATGAAGATTCAGCTACTTGTGACGATAGAAAATTATTACCTAAGATTAGAAAGGGACAGTATGAAGCGTTACCTGAGAAAATGAAAGACCCTATGTGGATTCCGGATGAAGGACCTCATGAATTTAATCCAAAGAGTGGTGCGACAGTAACAGGTGCTAGATTCCCTCTTATTGCTTTTAATATCAATTTAGATACACAGGACATTGAAATAGGCAATAAAATAGTTAAGGCAGTTAGAGGAGCAGCTGGAGGTTTCCAATATGTAAGAGCAATTGCACTTGACTTACCTGAAAAGAAAATGATTCAAGTATCTATGAATTTAACTAACTACGTAAAAAATCCTATTCATAGAATATATGAAACAATAAAGTCTGAATTAACGAGATATAACGTTAATATTGTTAATACTGAATTAGTAGGACCGGTACCGGTATATGCATTAGAAGAAATACTTAAATTCTACATAAAGGTTAATGACGATTTTACTTCAGAACAAATATATTTCTAGTATAAAAGGAGAATTTTTATGGAATTAACAGTTATTAGAGAGGAATCGGTTATAACTTCTCATTGGGCAGGTGGGGAGAGCAAGCAATATTATATTTATCCTCCCACATCCAGTTATTCTAATAGAGATTTTTTGTTTAGACTAAGTATGGCTACATCTACAACAGATGAAGAGGTAAAGTATAGTAATTTAGAAAACTTCACACGCTATCTAGTTATGTTAGAAGGAACTTCACAAGTATTTCACAAGGGTTATTACAATATAATTATGACGCCATATAAAGAAATTGATATATTTGATGGGGGTTGGGAGTCGTCAGGTATTGGAAAGGTTACAGATTTCAACATGATGTTATCAAAAGGTATAAAAGGTAAGATGACAGTTATAGATAATAGTGGTAATCATATTATAGGTCAAATTTGTGAAGTAAATCATATGCAATATAATAAGATTGCGTTTTACTGCGGGCAAGGAACTGTCAATATTACATTATCATCTGATGAACCTGTGATTCTTAATAAAGGAGACTTGTTGTTAATTGAAGATTTTGTTCCTAATATAATAGATGCTGATATTCAACTAACAGATGCAAAGCTTATACGTATGGATATATGTTGTTATTAAAAATTTAATTTATAAAATTATTTTTATATTGTTACAAAAGGAGAGGTAGTAAATGAAATTTGAAATCATTGAATCAGTTTTAACATTTTCATTAGATAATATTGGTACTATGACACTAGCAACAATACTTTTAATGATTGGTTATTGGATAAAAAAACATGTAAATGCACTAGAAAAATTCTGTATACCAGCACCAGTTGTTGGGGGATTCATATTCGTTTTTATTAATTTTATATTCCATTTGACAGGTGCTATAGAGTTTAAGTTTGATACAACATTTCAAGCAGCTTTTATGCTCGCTTTCTTTACAACAGTTGGATTGGGCGCTAATTTAAAGGTTTTATTAACAGGTGGTAAACTATTGGTATTATATTGGCTTGTAAATGTTGTAATTACAGTACTTCAAACAGGTCTTGGTGTTGGTTTAGGACAAGCCCTTGGAATGCATGCGGCATACGGAATAATATCCGGACCTATAGCTTTAGTTGGTGGTCATGGTGGCGCGGCTGCATATGGTCAAACATTAGAGGGAATGGGTTACCCTGGAGCAAGCTTAGTTGGATTAGCAGCAGCAACGTTTGGACTTGTGGCAGCTAGTTTGATAGGGGGGCCTCTTGGAAGAAGGTTAATTGTTAAATATAATTTAAAACCTTCAAATGATGACTTTAAAATTGACACTTCAGGATATATAGAAACTGAAGAGTCAAAGGTAGAAATGGATTATGCAAATACTATGAAAAATCTTATGGTTATACTTATTTGTATGACACTTGGTTCAGTTATTGTAGGATATATAGGTAAGTTTATAAATATGTCAATACCTACATATGTTGGTGCAATGTTCTTTGCTGTGCTTGTAAGAAACCTTAATGAGAAGTTCCATTTTTACAAATTCAGCATTGATTTTAATGACAAAGTAGGAGATGTAAGCTTAGGAATCTATTTATCAATGGCACTTACAACATTAAAGCTTTGGGAACTTGCAGAGCTTGCATTGCCTCTGATAGTTTTATTATCAGTACAAACAATAGGTTTAGTAACATTAACATACTTCGTAGTTTTCAGAATTTTAGGCAAAAACTACGATGCAGCAGTAATGTGTGCTGGTTTAATTGGACATGACATCGGCTCTACACCAACCGCAGTTGCTAATATGACAACAATACACACAAAATATGGTGAATCTAAAAAAGCATTAATAATAGTTCCAATTGTAGGAGCATTCTTAATAGACGTATTCTATCAACCGTTTGTAATTTGGTGTATTAATATACTTTGTTAAGCAAATAAGGATTTAGATAAGTAAAATTAGTAGAGATTATTATTACTTCGACTTACCTTTACTACGAATCTAAGGAAAGCAAAGCATATAAAAAACGTTTCTGATTCCGTGATTCGGTTTCCCATAATTTTTGTTAAGGAGGGGAAAGCCTCATCAAGTCACATAAACGTTTTTTATATACTTCGCTATTCATAGCAACCGATAACCAAAGAAAAATAAAAGGATTTTTCTTTGGTTATCTATGTTTTTTGCTCATCTTAAATTCACAACAAAAGTATATCGAAGAAACAACACTCTATTGAGCTTTCACTTTATAATACATTAATTATAGCTATGCTAAATTCTTATATATCTTATAATTGATAATATAGAATCATAGAACCAGACTAAGTAGTTTCTGTCGTAGTTAATTGAATTTTTTATTACCTGATCAACATCATCTACAGAATCTGTAATTATATTATCCACTCTTAATTGAATTACATTTTTAGTATGTTCTTCAGAATTTACTGTCCAAACATGCACCTCCTTATTAAGCGCATGCATCATATATACCATATTTGGTGTCAGCATTTGATATTCAACAGATATAAAATCTACATTCAGTGCAGAGAAATTTCCAAAACCTACATTCATAATATACCCTATTTTTACTTTAGGACAATATGCTTTAATTATCTGTATAGCATCATAATTTGAAGATGAAACAATAACTTGTTCCTCCATTTGATATTTTTTTAATAATTTGGCCACCTCTATTGGCAGAGCATCATTTTCTTTTAATATTTTTAAATCTATATTTATCTTTATTTTATCTTTAGCAGTCTTTAATGCCTCTTCAAGAGTGGGTATTTTTTCACCCTTGAATTTAAGGCTAAAATAGGAACCATTATCAATTTTCTGTACATCTTCCAAATTTAAATCTTTTATTGCAACTATACTGTTGTTAACCTTATATAGGTTTGGATCATGAAATAATACCACTTGGTTATCCTTTGTTGTCATTACATCTATCTCAGTATAGTCAGCACCATCCATTATAGCTTGAAGTATTGAAGAAATACTATTTTCTGGTGCCTTAGAGCTACTTCCTCTATGTGCTGTAATAGAAATATGTTTATCTATACTTTTATTTACTAGCAATGATTTGGTTGTAACAATAACCATAAGAAAGAAAATAAAAACAATTACTATATTCAAATTACTTCTAGCTTTACGCAATGGCTTTAAATATTTCATTCTACACATTTTTTCATATAAAATAAAACTTTGTTCGTTTGCTCTATAACATCTATATTTATGATATAGCTCTGTTAAGAATGAAATAAATAAAGGTAGGGCTATAATTGAAATTATTATATAAAATAATATAAATAAAACTAGATATGTTATGATAAATGGCTCTAAATAAGGGCTTTTATCACCAAGTGTCATAATAATATATCCACCTAAAAACAAATATAAGCACAATAATAAAATCATCGATATAATGTTAATTGTAATCCATAATACAATATGATAAATAATTTTAAGTCTGTTATTTTCAAATATTTTAATGCTATTTCTTAATGCTCTTTTTAAGGATATATTTTCTGTAACTAAGCATGGTATCATTAAAATTGAATTGAAAAATATTATCAGTAAAAGGGTTATAAAAGTAATATAATATATTTTTGCATTACTAGAACTATAAAATAATATCTTTAAGAAGGAATTTATTGAAAAATTTTTAATTAATATGTGATATAAACTTATACTGGTTAAAGGACCGATAATGTTTATCATAAAAAAAAGTGGTATTAAGTATAAGCTTAATGTTTTAGGAATTAATTTTACACAGTAAATACTTGTTTCAATAATAGATGCTTTTTTTCTTTTATATGATTTGTTTGCAATATAAGTAAGTGCGGAAATTTCGATAAACATAGCAAGAGTTGATACTAAAATAATTAATAAAACACCTATAGCACCTTTTATATTAAATCCAAATCTTAAAAACTCATTATCGGTTATGCTAAATATTCCAATTCCAGTAAGTGATTTGTTTAGTATATAGTAGTTTAATGGAATAATAACAAGTGATGCCAGTATTTTGTATATTATCTCAAAAAAAAGCATTGATTTAATGTTATATTTGAAATTTAAAAATGAATTTTTTATAATCTTATTTTTTTCTAACTCCATATAAATTTACCTCAGCATATGAATAATATATGTATTACCAAGTAAAGTATTTTTATTAATAGTATTTCTAATATAATTAATAAATGATAAATAAAATAGTTTTTATTAATTATATGTTTTAAAATTTTTATTATCTCTGAACCTTTTAAATGAATTTTCCGTCTTCATATTTGAAGTCGATAGATGTTGTAAATGAAAGGGTAAATTTAGGTAGTCTTTGTTTATGTTTATTTATAAAGTTGTTGATAAATAAATTTTATATTATATAATAAAATAAAGAAATAATATTTGGGGGGTGTTTAGCTTGAACAAAGGCGCTTTACACTATAATGCCACGAAGTGGAATAATGGGAGGATATTATGAGCTTGAAATTTACTGAGGTTGCAGCAAATTCATTTAATCCTAATTGGTCTAAAATGATAGAAAGAATTAAACCAATTTACACAAAGGAAAATGATATAAGAACTGATTTTGAGAGAGATTATACTAGAATATTGCATTCACTTGCATATAGAAGATTAAAGCATAAAACACAGGTTTTTTTCAATACTCATAATGACCATATTTGTACTCGAATTGAGCACGTTAATCATGTAGAATCTGTTAGCTATACTATTGCAAAGCATTTAGGACTTAATGTAGAGCTAACAAGAGCAATTTCAACTGCTCATGATTTGGGGCATGCACCTTTTGGACATGACGGAGAATCTGTTATTAAAAAATTATCAAGTGAATATTTGAAGGAAGAATTTTGGCATGAGAAAAATGGACTTCATTTTGTTGATGATGTGGAAATGCTAGAGGATAACAATAGATGCAAACACAATATGAATTTAACCTATGCTGTGCGCGATGGTATCATTTCTCATTGTGGAGAAGTTGACGAAAATTCTATATTTCCAAGAAAAGAGCAGATTGATTTAGCTTTATTTGATAAGCCAGGCATATATCAGCCATTTACATGGGAAGGTTGTGTGGTAAAGGTTTCTGATAAGATTTCTTATATAGGCAGAGATATTGAAGATGCCATAAGACTTAAATTTATTGGAGAAAAAGAACTTAAGGTGTTTTATGACATAGCAAAAAAATACAACCATGAAACTCTTAATACAACTAGGCTGATGCATGAACTCATAATTGATTTGTGTGAAAACAGCTCAATAGAAAATGGATTAAAATTTTCTCAGGATAGCCTACATATGATGGATGAAATTAAAGATTTTAATTATCAATATATTTATAGAAGTGAAAGATTTAAATACTTTAAAAAGTTTTCATCCTTAGTATTAAATTCTATTTTTGAGGAATTATTAAGTATATATGATGGTGAAAATACTATATTAAATTTAATAGATAAAAAAGATAATAGCACTACTTTAATATGTGAATTTGCTTCTTGGGTAACACAGTATTGTGAATTGTCTGATTTTAAAACTCAATTTTTAGACGATAATAATAAGTATAAAAATAAAAAAATATATAATAGACTAGAAAAAGAAGAGCTATATATTAGGGCAATACTTGATTTCATATCAGGAATGACAGACCAATATGCTATAAAAATATTTAATGAATTAATTCAATTTTAGGTGAAAGAGAGGTTGTAGTGTGAAAAAAAACACTTCACACTATGGAAAAATCAAAAAGATGAAAATAGACAAAATTAAAACACTTAATGTGTTACAAAAAAACTTTAGTAGTTTTATTGATTATGTAAATAATGACATAGAAGCAGTATCTATAGAAGATTTTAATTCCGATGAAACTATACTTATAATTATTGATATGGTAAATGGTTTTGTTAGAGAAGGAGTGTTAAGCAGTACGTATGTTGATAAAATAGCAAAGGATCTTTCAGAATTTGCTAAAAAATGCGATAATTTAAACATACCTATTATTGCATATGCAGATACTCATGAGGAGAATTGTATTGAATTTAATGTTTTTCCTGTACATTGTGTTAAAGGTTCGTATGAATCTGAACTTATAGATGAACTTAAGGAGATAAAGTCTATTGTTAAAGTAGAAAAAAATTCGACCAATTCGTTTATAGCACAAAACCCACTGGAAAAAATAAAAGGGAATATTAAAAATATATTAGTTACAGGCTGTGTGACAGATATATGCGTTAGAGATTTTTCCAAAACTATGAGGAAATATTTAGATGAAAATAATATAAATGCAAATGTTTATGTATTTGAGAATTTAATAGAAACTTATCATATAGAAGGTGTTCATGATAGAGAATTAGAGCATTTATTAGCATTATACGATATGAAAAACTCAGGAATAAATATTGTAAAGTCTAGATAAAATTATTAGTGAATTGGTTAGATATTTTGAGAAATATAAAGATATAATTAATAATATGTATAAAAGTTAGAAAAAACGCTTATATTATTGTTAATATAGTTAAAAATAGTAAAAAATATGGCTTGAATTTATATAAATTTGAGCTATAATTATTAAACAAAGGTCAAAGAAAGTCAAAGTCTAAGGGAGGTAAATTACTATGAATACACAAAAATTTACACAAAAATCTTTGGAAGCAATACAAGAAGCTCATAATATTGCAATCCAAAACCAAAATGCGCAAATAGAGCAGGAGCATTTGCTTTATTCACTCTTGATTCAAGAAAATGGCCTAATACCCGAGCTAATTAAAAAAATGAATATAGATACTGTTTCAGTAAAAGACGCAGTCGAAAATTTGATAAATAATATGCCTAGAGTATCAGGACCTGCAAGGGAATCAGGAACGGTTTATGTTTCTCAAGATGTAGATAAGGTTTTATCTATGGCACAGACACAAGCCAATAGAATGAAGGATGATTTCATTTCAGTTGAACATATTATGCTAAGCTTAATAGAAAGTCCAAATTCTAAAATAAAAGATTTACTTAAACGATATGGAATAGAAAAGAATATATTCTTAGACGTTTTAATGTCAGTTAGAGGTAATACAAATGTTACTACTGATACGCCAGAGGATACCTATGATGTTTTGGCTAAATATGGTCAGGATTTAGTTGAACTTGCTAAAAACCATAAGCTTGACCCTGTTATAGGCAGAGATTCGGAGATAAGAAATGTTATAAGAATTCTTTCGAGAAAGACAAAAAACAACCCTGTTTTAATTGGTGAGCCTGGCGTAGGTAAAACAGCTATAGCAGAGGGTTTAGCATTAAGGATTGTCAGAGGTGATGTTCCTAGCAATTTAAAAGATAGAAAAATATTCTCACTTGATATGGGCGCTTTAGTTGCAGGTGCTAAATTTAGAGGAGAATTTGAGGAAAGGCTTAAATCTGTATTGATGGAAGTCAAAAAAAGTGAAGGTAAAATTATACTATTTATTGATGAACTTCATACTATAGTTGGAGCAGGTAAAACAGATGGTGCAATGGATGCAGGGAATTTGTTAAAGCCAATGCTTGCCAGAGGTGAGCTTCATTGTATAGGTGCTACAACTCTAAATGAGTATAGACTATATATAGAAAAAGATGCTGCTCTTGAGAGACGTTTTCAACCTGTTATGGTTAACGAACCAACTGTTGAGGATACTATATCTATACTAAGAGGACTAAAAGAACGTTATGAGGTATATCATGGTGTAAAAATTCAAGATCAAGCATTGATTGCAGCTACTACATTATCTAACAGATATATATCAGATAGATTTTTGCCTGATAAGGCAATAGACCTTGTAGATGAAGCCTGTGCTTTAATAAAGACAGAGATGGACTCTATGCCGACTGAGTTAGATGAAATATCGCGTAAAATTATGCAGCATGAGATTGAGGAAGCGGCACTAAAAAAAGAAAAAGATAATTTGTCTAAAGAGCATTTGGAAGAAATTCAAAAAGAGCTTGCTAATATGAGAGCTCAGTTTAAAGAAATGAAAGCTAAATGGGAAAATGAAAAGGATGCAATTTCTAAGGTACAAAAGCTTAGAGAAGAAATAGAGAAAGTAAATGTAGAAATAGAAAAAGCAGAAAGAAGTTATGATTTAAACAAAGCTGCTGAGTTAAAATACGGTAAACTTCCCCAATTACAAAAGGAACTTAATGAGGAAGAGCAAATTGCAGAACGTGTTGAAAGCTCAAGAAGTTTACTGAGAGATAAGGTTACTGAAGAAGAAATTGCAAAAATTGTAGCAAGATGGACTGGTATACCTGTTTCTAAGCTTATGGAAGGTGAAAGAGAAAAAATACTTGGACTTGAGGATATTCTGCACAGAAGAGTAGTAGGTCAAAATGAGGCTGTTGAAAAGGTAAGTGAGGCAATAATTCGCTCTAGAGCAGGAATTCAAGATCCAAAAAGACCGATTGGTTCTTTCCTATTCTTGGGACCTACAGGTGTTGGTAAAACAGAGCTTGCTAAGACACTTTCAGAAGCTTTGTTTGATGATGAGAGAAATATGGTTAGAATTGACATGAGCGAATATATGGAAAAATACTCTGTATCAAGGTTAATAGGAGCACCTCCGGGATATGTAGGATATGAGGAGGGCGGACAATTAACAGAGGCAGTTAGAAGAAAGCCATATTCAGTTATATTGTTTGATGAGATAGAAAAAGCTCACCCAGATGTATTCAATGTTCTATTACAAGTACTTGATGATGGTCGTATAACAGATTCACAAGGCAGAACTGTAGATTTTAAAAACACAATTATTATATTAACTTCAAATATTGGTTCATCATATATACTAGAGGGTATAAATAAAGATGGAACAATAAATGAAGAAGCTAAGGATAGTGTTTATAAAATTCTTCGTCAGCAATTTAGACCAGAATTCTTAAATAGACTTGATGAAATAGTATTTTATAAACCGCTTGACAAGAAAGAAATATACAAAATTGTTGATTTAATGGTAGTGGATTTACAAAAACGTCTAAAAGATAAACAGTTGACTGTCACTTTAACTGATAGAGCAAAAGAGTACATTGTTGATGAGGGTTACGATCCGGTATATGGTGCTAGACCGTTAAAAAGATTTATACAAAGCCAAGTTGAAACATTAATTGCTAGAATAATAGTTAGAGGCGACGTAGAACAAGGTAATGTTTTAGAGGTTGACTATAATGGCGAAAAATTAGTAGTTAATACTAAAACTCACAACCAAAGGCTTGTATAGGAGGTAATTTAGATGTCAAATCTTAGTGATGTAATAGAAAGCTTTATTAAGGAGTTAATTGATAGTACTAATAATGCAACTATAGAAATACAAAGAAATTTACTTGCGCAGCAATTTGATTGCTCGCCTTCTCAAATTAATTATGTCTTAACCACAAGATTTAATAACGATAAAGGATATATAATAGAAAGCAGACGTGGTGGCGGCGGATATGTGAAAATTTTCAAGGTGGATACATCAACTGACGCCCACCTTGAAAATATACTAAATAAAAGTATTGGATTAAGCATAACCTATAATAAAGCATGTGATATTGTTGATGTTTTTAGGGAGAAGGAAATTATTTCTGAAAGAGAGCAAAAAATAATAAAATCAGCTATAAGTGATAGAGCTTTCGGTAAAATATATTATGAGGATCGAAATAAATTAAGAGCTGATGTTTTAAAGGAGATATTACTTGTTTTGCTAAATGAAAGTAATTAATATTAATTAGTATTAGTATTAGTATTAGGAGGTATAGTGTGAAACATACATTTCACACTATGGAAAAATCAAAAAAATGATGGCTCGCGTAGCGAGACTAAGGCATAATGGAGGTTAAGTATGTTATGCAATGAATGTGAAAAAAATAATGCAACTGTTCATATTACTAAAATTTTAAATGGTGTAAAAACAGAATCACATTTATGTGAAGATTGTGCTAAAAAACAACAAGCATTCTTCAATAATAATTTTTCTATGGAAAGCTTATTGGCAGGAATGCTTAATGAAGCATTTTCAGAAAAATGTTTGTGTGAAAATGATGCCTGTGAGACCTGCGGTATGACATTTAATGAATTTAGAGAAATTGGAAAATTTGGGTGTAGTAATTGTATTTCAACATTCAGAAATAGATTAATACCGGCTATAAAAAATTTACAGGGATATGATGTCCATACTGGAAAGATTCCGAAAAAAGCTGGCGGCAAATATAAACTACAGATGGATATTGAAAAACTAAAAAAAGAGCTTAGAACTAAAATTGAACAGGAAAAATATGAAGATGCAGCGGTTATTAGAGATAAAATAAAGGAAATGGAAAACAAAATAGATTAGGCTCAGGAGGTGTGATATGGATAACGATATTGTAATAAGTAGTAGAATAAGGCTTGCAAGAAATTTAAAAGATTATAAATTTGCTACTAAAATTGATCAAGAGGAAGCATATAAAATAATAGATGAAGTTAAAAAAGTAATTGAAAATAATGATGTCACTTCAAAATTAGAATTTGAACTGCACTATTTGAAGGACATACCAGATATAGAGCAAAATATATTAATAGAGCAACATATTATCAGTCCACAGTTAGCAAAAAATAAAAATAAATCCGCCTTTATGATAAGTAAGGATAAAAATATTGCAATAATGCTAAATGAAGAAGACCATATAAGACTACAGGTCTTAAATTCTGGACTTAAGCTTGAGGAATGCTTAAATACAGCTAATGAAATAGATGATATATTAGAGGAAAACTTAGATTATGCATTTGATAAGAATCTAGGTTATGTTACATCATGTCCGACTAATCTAGGTACTGGTATGAGAGCATCAGCAATGCTTCATTTACCTGCACTTTCTGTGACTAATCAGCTTGAAAAAATACTACTTGCTATATCACAAATAGGAGTTGCCGTTAGAGGTGTTTATGGTGAAGGAACCAAATCTATGGGTAATTTATATCAAATTTCTAATCAAGGAACTCTTGGTGCAGAGGAGGAAACCCTATGCGGAAGAATCAGACAGATAACTATGCAAATAATAGAAAAAGAAAGTGCAACAAGACAGCATTTATTGGATAATAACAGGATTTATATTGAGAATGAAATCTATAGAGCCTATGGAATATTAAAAAATGCTCGTATAATTGATACACAAGAGGCAATGAAGCTTTTGTCAATTATAAAAATGGGTATAGAAATGGGTATACTTGAAGGTATGGATAATAAAAATATAGATAAACTAATGATTAAGGTTCAAGCTAATAATATTCAAATGATGCTTAATGAAGGTTTCACTAAAAAGGAAAGAAATTTTAAAAGAGCAGAACTACTAAGAGATGAAGTATAAAAATTAGGAGGGTAGGTTTAAAGAAATGAAAAATAATAAGAAAGTGGGCACCGAATCCATGCACAAATCTTTAATGATTTTTTGTGCAATAGGTGCATGGATATAAAGATGGCAAATGAATTTAATAATGCAGCTAATAACGTCTTAAAACACGCTCAGGAAGAAGCAGTTAGACTTAAACATACAGTTCTTGGAACAGAGCATATATTATTGGGTCTAATGATGGAAAAAGAGGGGTTGGCTGGAGAAATTTTAAGAAAAAAAGTTACTTTAGAAAATGTAATAGAATTTGTGGAAAAAATATCTGGTGTTGGAACTACTACACCTAATTATATAACAGTTAGCCCTAGAACAAAGAATATAATTGAAAAAGCCAATAAATATGCAAGAAGTATAGGTCTTAGCTATACTAGTTCTGAATGTATTTTATTAGGCTTAATTGACGAAGGTGAAGGTATCGGTGCACAAATATTAGCTAATTTAACCAATATAAAGGAAATTTATGATGAAGTTATAAAAGCGTTAAGTGGTAACAATTCAAATCTAGATATGAATAAAAATGGTGACGAGCATCAAAGTAAAGGTAATAGAGCTATAGATAAATATGGTATTGACTTAAATAAACAAGCTATGGCTGACAAAATAGATCCTGTAATAGGAAGAAGTAATGAAATAGAAAGAGTAATTCAAATATTATCAAGAAGAACAAAAAATAATCCATGCTTAATTGGAGAACCTGGAGTTGGCAAAACTGCAATAGCAGAAGGTCTGGCTCAAGAAATTGTTAAGGGTAATGTGCCTGAAATTTTAAAAAACAAAAAAATAGTTACACTCGATATAGCTGGAATGGTAGCAGGTGCTAAATATAGAGGTGAGTTTGAAGAAAGACTCAAAAATGCTATGAAGGATATAAAAAGTGACGGCAATATAATTTTATTCATAGATGAGCTTCACACTATAATTGGAGCAGGTGGTTCAGAGGGGTCAATAGATGCGTCCAATATACTAAAACCTTCCCTTGCAAGGGGAGAAATACAAGTTATTGGTGCTACTACTATTGATGAATACAAAAAATATATTGAAAAAGATTCGGCACTAGAAAGAAGATTTCAACCAATAATGGTAAATGAACCATCAGTTGATGATACTATATTAATATTAAAAGGGCTTAGAGATAAGTATGAGGCACATCATAAAGTGGTTATAACTGATGAAGCAATCGAGGCTGCCGCTAAGCTTTCTCATAGATATATATCAGATAGATTTTTGCCAGATAAAGCAATTGACTTGATAGATGAAGCAGCGTCTAAGGAAAGATTAAAAAGTGTAACTGCTCCTACTAACTTAAAGGATATTGAGGATAAAATTAAGGAAGCTCAGAAGGAAAAGGAAGAAGCAATAAACAGTCAAAATTTTGAGAAAGCTGCTGTATATAGAGATGAAGAAAAAGAGTTAATTGAAAGATTAAACAATGAAAAAGAGGCTTGGAAAACAAATCAAAATTTAAATGAGAGACAAATTGGCTATGAAGAAATTGCTGATATAATAGCAAAATGGACTGGAATTCCTGTTAAGAAACTTCAAGGTGATGAGGCAGACAGACTTTTGAATATGGAGAATATTATTCATAATAGAGTGATAGGTCAACAGCAGGCAGTAGAGGCAGTTTCAAAAGCAATAAGAAGAGCAAGGGTTGGATTAAAGGATCCTAAAAAACCTATTGGAACATTTATTTTCTTAGGTCCTACTGGAGTAGGAAAAACAGAGCTTTCTAAAGCTTTAGCGGAAGTTATGTTTGGAGATGAAAATGCAATTATTAGAGTTGATATGTCAGAATATATGGAAAAACATTCAGTATCTAAAATAGTTGGATCTCCTCCAGGATATGTTGGATTTGATGAGGGTGGACAATTAACAGAAAGAGTTAGAAGAAAGCCATACAGTGTAGTACTTTTCGATGAAATTGAAAAAGCTCATCCAGATGTTTTTAACATATTGTTGCAAATGCTAGATGACGGTAGATTAACAGATTCGAAAGGCAGAACAGTAGACTTTAAAAATACAGTAATAATAATGACATCAAATGTAGGCGCTAGTACAATATCTAAACAAAGAACATTAGGATTTAGTGCAAATTCTTCTAACGAAGAAAAAAGTGAATACGAAAAAATGAAGGAAAATGTGCTATCACAGCTAAAGGAAGCTTTTAGACCAGAATTTTTAAATAGAATAGATGAAATTATTGTTTTCCATGCATTAAATAAAGAAAACATAGAAGAAATAGTTTCATTGATGGTAAATAATCTATCAAAACGATTAAGTGAATTAGGAATATCAATTGAGGTTGATGAAGGTGCTAAAAAATTACTTGCTTCAGAAAGCTTTGATATAAACTATGGTGCAAGGCCTTTACAACGAGCTATTAGAAGAAAAATAGAGGATAAACTTTCTGAGGAAATTCTAAAAGGCACAATAAACAAATCAGACACAATTTTAGTTACAGCAGAAAACGACGAACTTAAATTCACAACAAAATAATAATTTAGTAGAGTAACTGATGAAAGAAAAAAATATTGTTACAGAGTATAGCAGAAAAGTTAACTGCTCCGTTACACTGTACTGTGAAGCAAAGTAAAGCGAACAAAATAAAAAACGTTTCTGTTTCCGTAATTCGACTTCCCTTGATTTTTGTAAGGAGGGGAAGCTCTCATTAAGTCACATAAACGTTTTTTGTTTTATTCGCTATTTGTAGCAACCGGCATTCAAAGAAAAATAAAAGGATTTTTCTTTGAATGCCTGCAATTTTGGCGTGACGGTCTGCTAAGTTTATTAGTTTTTTGTAATATAATATTTTCACAAGAATATCATATGATTTTCTTGTAAAAAGTATTGATTTTTAATTTTTATAGTTAATATTGTAGTATATATTGCGTCCTAAAAAGCTTAGCAGGCAAACATACCAATAACGCAGAAAAAACAAGAAAAATCCTTTTTATTTTTCTTGTTTTTTCGTCCCTATACTTTGCTTTACATCACAGTATGTCGAAGTAATTTACCGCCTGCTAAGCTTTTTAACAGCATAATTTATTAAAAGCTACTCTACTAAATTATTATTTTATTATATCTAAAATATCTTCATACATCTTTGCTAATAAATCGAAATCGATTGTGCTTATGTACTCAGTTTCTAAGTCGTCTTGTAATTTAACTATATTTTTTAATACAGCTATTCCTTTTGTTACACTTAAGCTATACTTACTTTTAATTTCATCAAGTAATTCTTCATTCTTTTCGTCAAAGTTTTCCTCTAGAAGCTCTGCGTACATGTCTATTATAATGTCATCTTCTCTAGTTGGGAAAAATTCATGTGGTGCTGTACTATCAAATATGCATATATCAAGCTCAGGTAAAACCAACATATCAACACTATTTATATCAGAAGCACAGTAATAAACATCAACATCTATTCCTTTATTTTCTGCTGACTTAGCCAGTTTTTTTAATAAGGTTGATTTTGATGTTCCAGGTCTACCCTTAATAAAATATCTTGTTTTTTTACTATTTATTATTTCTTCAACATAATTTGTAGCTCCATTTGCTGATATAGCTCCAAAAAACCTTTCTCTTATTGTAGCCTTTTTATCAAAATTTATATCCTTCAGAATTTCTTCAATGTTTTTTTCAATAATTTCGTCTGCTTTTGAAAAATCAATATTTTCAATATATACAACTTCCCAATCATCATGAATACCCTTTGCTTCTTTAAAATAGTCATATGCTTTGTTAAAGTTGTTAGTTATATTATCCTTTATTTCGCAGATTTTATCAGTTTCGGAAACATAACAGCAATTTAAGCTTACAGTTTGAACATTAGGATAATCTTTTTCAATAACAGATTTACTAAATATTCCTATATTTGCATTTAAGTCTATAATACCATCAACTATGTTTTTGTCTAGTGGATTATGGATTACTTCTATGTTATGGTTTTTGCTTATCAATTCATTAGATATTTTCTTTAATATCATTGTTGCAACTAATCTTGAACAACATTCTATTACAATTTGCTTATTAAGTTTTTCAATGTTGCTGTCAAGTAAATTGCATTTGCCTTCTGAATTGTGTGAAATTACATAATAGTTAACTATTTGATTTGGCATATTTATTCTCCTTCTCATATCTATAATTAAATAATATATTATATGCGATAATGTAAAAAATAATATAATTTATATGATTTCTTTTTGTTGTAG
>DLNM01000048.1 GCA_002479485.1 Firmicutes bacterium UBA7510
CCAATAAATATACACATTTTATTTTCAAATACACTTTTTAATAGAAAACTATTTTTATTTATTAGACAGTTGTATAAAAAATATCCAGAGATTAGTGATATAAAAAAATATATTTGAACTGTACTATAATTATTTAAATAATTTTTAGATATACTCAATAATTGGTAAGCACTAAAAAATTCAATATTGTTAATTTTAGATAACATCACTATAACAAGTATTGTGCCTAATAATCCTATACAACCCCACCAGCTAACCTTATTTTCTATTTTGCTATTATCATTAATACAAGTAGCTATCAAACCACCAAATGCATAAGCATCTATATGAAAAATTGGTAATAAAGAAGCAAGCCAAGCATTATCTTTAAGATAATAGATGCAAAAAAATCTAAAAACAACAGCTAAAACTATTTCAAAAATTAAAGTAATTTTATAATTGTTTAATTTTGAAAATTTAAATATCAAAATATTAATTATAAAAAGTTGAATTTCTATTGCTAAAGTCCATGTATGTCCCATAAATGAACTTAAATCTGAATTATATCCATTAATAAACCAAAAAAAATTTTGCGAACTAGTCAAATAAAAAATAATATCATTAGGCAAACTTTTTTTTGCTAAAACATATAATAAAATTGCCCCAATCAATATAAGAATATATTCTGGATATAATCTTATTAATCTTTTTTTGGTGAGATTTATAAAATCTATATCTTTTTTATTATTTTGTAAAAGCTTTTGAGTTAACATAAAACCACTTATAACAAAAAATGTTTCAATACCAAACCAGCCAAATTCAAAACCTATTACATTACAATGGAACAAAAAAATAAAAATAAAGCATATAGTTCGAATCCCTTGTATTGAGTTATTAAAATTTAAGCTTTTCATCAAATTTACCATCCGCTTTTTATAGTACTTACAATTTTATCAAGCTCATCTTGATTAATCCACCATCCACATGGTATATGAACAAACTCATTGTAAAAAGCGTCTAAATTGGATAATGTTTTGTTATAATTAAATATATTATGTCTATCATTCCTTAAATGTAATGGAGATGCTGATATATCATTATCCTCCATTTTTTTAATAAAACTTTTTCTATCTTTTACTTTTAATGTATATAACCAATAACTTGGAATAGTATTGTTATAATATGGTATTAACGTTACTCCAGGTATATTTTTTAGTGCATTATCAAAATAAATACCATTCTCTATATATTTAAAAGCATTATTTTGAATACAGTCTAATTGAACAAGTCCAATTGTTGCATTTACATTATTCATATGATATTTAAAACCTGGTTCTAATATATTGTTATCTAATCTTGGAATTTTTTTATCTAATCCGAACCATCGTAATTTTTTAGCTCTATTATATTCTTTCTCATTATTTAGACATAGCATTCCACCATCTATTGTGGTCATATGTTTTATTGCTTGAAAAGAAAAACATGTGTACCTAGAATTATTACCAATGTATATCCCTTTATATTTGCTAAATAATGCATGTGCTGCGTCTTCAATAACTGGTATGTCATATTTTCGTGATATTATATTTATTTTATCCATATCACAAACCATACCAGCGTAATGTACAACCATTATTGCTTTTGTTTTTTCAGATATGTTTTTTTCTATTTCTTCTGCAGAAATAAGTCCCGTTTCATAGTCTACATCTGCAAAAACAATTTTAGCTCCTGTTAAAGCAATAGTTGTATTAGTAGGTTCAGCAGTAAGCGCAGTACTAATAACTTCATCTCCTGGTCCTACTCCTATAAGCTTTAATGAAATATGCAATGCTGCTGTTCCTGAATTAACTGATAAACAATACTTATTACCTATTAAATCACTAAATTTATTCTCAAATTCATATACAGCTTCACCCTCTGCAACATATCCACTATATAAAATTTTTTCCAACCTTGGCATCAAGATTTCCTTATCAGGAATAAAAGGTTTTATTAATGGTATCATAACAAATACTTCCTCTCCTATATAAGATGTACTATCTATATCTTAGAAAACTCACCTTTTTCAACATGAACTTCTGCGGCTCTTATATCAGCTTCTTTTATTAAAATTTTTATTTTATTTAAATCCTCAACTATATCATCACCTGAACCATATTCTTTAGTCCAATCTGCAAATACTCTTTTATCCCACCAAGGATGAATAATCAAGTAATTACCCTTATCTTCTGTTCTTGGTAGCTCTTCTTCAGTAATCAATATTTCATCTAATTTTTCACCAGGATACTTTCCTATAACTGTATATTCAAATGGAACATTTGCTTCTTCACATAACACTTTAGCTATATTGCAAATATAAGTACTAGGTGCTTTTTTTACAAATGTTTCTCCACCAATAGAATTTTCTGTCGCAAACATTACCAAATCAATTGCATCATTTAAAGTTAATAAAAATCTTGTCATTTTCACATCAGTAATTGTTATCTTTTGTTTACTTTCAATTAACTTTCTAAAGTACGGAACAACGGACCCTCTTGATAATAAAACATTACCATATCTTACTACACAAAAAACTGTTCCTTTATTATCTGTTGAATGATTTGCACTTAACATCAATCTTTCTTGAATAGCTTTTGTCATACCCATAACATTTACAGGTTTAACCGCCTTATCTGTACTAACACATATAACCTTTTGTACGCAACTCTTATGAGCAGCTCTTATGATATTTTCAACACCTAAAATATTTGTTTTAACTGCTTCATAGGGTGAAGCTTCACATACCGGAACATGTTTTAAAGCAGCTGCTTGATACACAATGTGTACACCTTCCATAACCTGTTCTACTCTACTATAATCTCTTATGTCCCCAATATAGAACTTTAATTTAGGATTATTGTTGTAATGTATTTTCATATCATACTGTTTTTTTTCATCTCTACTTAAAATTCTAATTTCTTTCACGTCTTTTTTTAAAAGACGATGCACAATATAGTTTCCAAATGAGCCTGTCCCACCTGTAACCAAAATTACTTTATTAGTAAACATATAATTACCTTCCTATTTAAAATTTAAATTATATACTATAAATACATTATGCTTATGGTATGTTGTACTTATGGTCTTTGCACATCTTAACACACGAGTAATATACAACACTTAAATAAATTATAGAGTCAACGGAATACATCATACTACCCGTAAGACAACCCATCATATAAACAAAAGCTAATATAAATTCTTTACTTGTCTTTTTTCTAAACAAATTAAAAATAAATACCGAAAAAATTAGTACTCCAATATATCCTGAACCAAGCGCAATGGCAGTAAAGCTGTTATAATAAGTACCTGCTATTTTCAAATACGTATCCTCATTTCCTATTCCTATTCCAACAAACTTCTGCGCAATTTCTAATTCACTAAAAAACTTAAAACTACTTCCCAATCTTGCAGAACTACTAAACAAAAATGGTTTTATTAAAATCATTTCTACTGGACTAAAGCTAAAATCTAACACTTTATTATTATTTAAATACTTAATATAGGTTAAAAATGAAGGTATTGAAACTACTATAACCATTATTATAATAATTAAATATAATTGAATTCTATTAACAGTTTTTTTATATTTAGAATACAAGTAATAAATCCATACAATACACGTTAAATAAATACCAGAAGTTGATGTTGATAAAATAATCCCTAGAGTAAAAATCGCAGGATAACAGTAATTTTTTTTATTTTTTTTAAACAAACTAAATATTAAAGCTAATAAAATATAATTTGAATAATAAGATGGTTCTGCAAAAAAAGATGACGGTCTAAAATAAAAATCTCTATAATAATTAATTAATGTTACTGAATCAGCATATTTAATGGATAATGGTGTTAAAAACGTATTATTTAAAACAGATGGCAAATAAATATCAAGTATATACCAAAATATTATTTGCACAAATAAATATAAAGTTGCTAGTAATGATATTCTTATTAACCACTTTTCTAAAATATAATAATCAAACAAATAATAGCCAAGCACTACAATTGCCACAGACCATAAAGTTAGTCTTAAAAATCTATAAAATATATCATTTAAGGAAACCTCGTTTTTACCCAAAATCAATATAGCAATTAACGTAGTAAAAAATAATGCTATAACAAAAATTATAGGCTGAACTTTCAATACATTACCCTTAGTTCCAATCTTATTTTTTTTTATAATTAATTTTATACAATAAAAGGGAATAAGTATAATTAATATAACTTCAGCTATAGACAAAATAGGAATAAGAGAGCGATATAATGATAGTATTGGTAAAATAGCTAATACTATTGAATATATTTTTTTTGATATACTATTACTCGAAACATTATAATTAGCTAACATAAGGTTTTTTGTATACCTCTTCTCATTATTTTATATGTTGAAAAGATATTTTTATTTTTATATCTCATTTCTTTGTGTCTTAGTAATAATTGAAAACACAATAACTTAGCCCATCTCTTAGATAAGCATGCAAAAAAAACTCCCTTATCATAAAAAAACTTTTCATTATAACCATTGAACCACGTAGACTCCTTCTGACTTACATATCCTATTATATCTTTGCATGTAAAAACTTTAAGACCTTTTTTTATGCATTCTGCTATAAATAAACTATCTTCTCCAGAACAATATTTAGCGCCACCACCAAAGTTCAAAGAAAAAAATATATTTGCACTTCTCACTTTTTCTGTTCTTATTGCAATTTTAACCGCCCCATAACGCAAACAATTAAACCATCTTACTTTTTTATTCTTATTAATTATATAAGTTGGTCTATCCTTATTAGTACTTGGAACATTAAAAACAATAATATCAGCTTTAGGTCTTATTTCAAAAGCATTTAAAATTATTTTTTCATAATTTTCTACATAAGTAACATCTTCATCAGCAAATAAACATATATCACCTGTTGCTCGCATCAATGCATTATTTCTACTCAATCCAACGCCACGCTCATTAAAAGAATAGAATTTTATTTTATTTTCTTTATATATAAATTCATCAAAATAATATTTATCACACTGATTAATAATTATTGAATCCGTTTGAATATTCATGTTATCTAAAAGTGAATAATCATTTTGGTTCAGTGTTGAAACCAATAACTGAAACGTCATATTATTACTCCTTATAATCTCCAATATGAGAAACCTCTTTTAATAATTTCATCTTTATCGAATATGCTTTTTATATCTATAATTACTTTATTACTATTTACACAGTCATTAAAATAACTCCCTAAACTTTCACAATTTATATTCTTGAATTCATTATGTGCAACAGCAAAAACTAAACAGTCCATATTTTTTATATCTTTCATTTCTATTAATTCAATTCCATATTCTTGGTATGTCTCTAATCTATCTACTATAGGGTCCACAACAAAAGGTATAATGCCATATTCTTCTAATCTATTAATAATATCTATTACTTTTGAGTTCCTTATATCAGGGCAATTCTCTTTAAATGAAATACCTAAAATAACTACTTTAGCTTGTTTAACTGTTTTATTAGCTAATACTAGCTGTTTAATTATTGCATCAGCTACATATTCACCCATTCCATCATTTATTTTTCTTCCTGATAAAATAATTTGACTATGATAACCTAACTTTTCAGCTTCATATACAAAATAATAAGGATCTACACCTATACAATGTCCTCCCACAAGACCTGGATAAAAATTTAGAGCATTCCACTTTGTGCTCATTGCATCAATAACTTCTCTAGTATCAATGCCCATACGATTAAATACCATAGCTAATTCGTTCATAAAAGCGATATTAATATCACGTTGACTGTTTTCAACTACTTTTGCAGCTTCTGCAACTTTTATAGAAGAAGCCTTATAAACTCCAACTTCAATTATCAATTCATATATTTTTGAAATTTGCATCAAGCTTTCTTCATCTATACCAGATACAATTTTTATTATATTCTCCAATCTATGTATTTTGTCGCCAGGATTAATTCTTTCAGGTGAATATCCAATTTTAAAATCAACACCGCATTTTAGACTTGATTCTTTTTCTAGAATAGGAATACAAATATCTTCAGTAACACCAGGATATACAGTTGATTCATATACCACTATTGAACCCTTTGTGAGGTTTCGACCAACAATTTTACTTGCTGATTCTACGGGTGTAAGGTCCGGAGTTTTATCTAAATTAATTGGAGTAGGAACTGCGACAATATGAAATCTAGCTTCTTTTAACTTAGATTCATCTGATGTAAACTCTATAGTCGTATTTCTTATAACTTCATTTCCAACTTCATTAGTCGGATCAATTCCTGATTTATATAGCTCAATTTTTTCCTTATTAAGATCAAATCCTACTACATTAACTTTTTTTGCAAAAGCTACTGCAATAGGCATACCCACATAACCAAGTCCTACAATTGCAATCTTTTCTTTTCTACATATAATATCTTGATACAAATTCATATATAGCGCCTTCCCTTTAATTAATTTAATATTATTATTTTTTAACAATATACTTTAAACCGATTAACGACCCAAATCCATACGATATATGAAACATTGGAAATAGAGCTATAAGAATCAATAACTCTTTCAAACTAGATGTAGCCCTGAGTGAAAAAAATAGGTCTAACAACATATATAATCCTACTTCCACAAATAAAATCCATATAAAAATTAAATTAACACAATTTAAGATTGGAAGAATAATAAGTGAAAGCATAAAAAACAATGGTATAAAATGTCTTAATGACATTGATCCTGGACATAATTTTGATGTAATAATATTCCATTTGCCATTTTCACAACTCTGCTTTAATATATCTAACAATGTACTCCTACAATAATAAGTCAACTTAATGTCAGAGTTTAGATAAATTCTACCGCCATTTTTTCGTATTCTATAATTAAGTTCATAATCTTGGTTTCTGGTTAGTCTTTCATCATAGTTGCCCACTTTTTCAAATATTTCTCTATTATATGTTCCAAATGGAACTGTATCTACAAAACCAGATACAGCATTTGTTCTAAAACTTGAATTACCAACACCGAATTTTGATGAAAGTATTTTTGCAAAGGCTTGGCCAATAAATCCTTGCCCTTCTGTAATAACAAGTCCACCTACATTGTCTGCGCCTGTTTCTTTTATAGTTAATATGCATTTAGATATATAATCATCAGTATATTTACTATGTGCATCCAAACGTATAATAAATTTTCCGACAGAACTCTTAATTCCAATATTCATTGCATATGGAACTGTTTTATTTGAATTATCTTTGAGTTTGATTAAATGAGGATATTTTTCAATGTATTTACATATTATTTTCTTAGTATTGTCATCTGATAATCCGTCAACAAATATCACTTCCACCTTTTTCAAAGGATAATCTTGATTTAGTATAGATTTGATACAACTTTCTATATATTTTTCTTCATTTCTTACTGGAACAATTAATGACACATCTTTTGTATTATTCTCTTCCATTGACACATCCCTAAAGCTATTTTAAATTTTATTATAAATTCTTTACTAATTTCATTGTAGCACAATATTGTTCTTCTGTTATCTTATTTTCTCTTAGTAAATACTCACCAAAATCTTCAGCAGTATCCATACCCTCAGTGCTAATATCTTTTTTCATAAAAACCTTAGTAATAGTAGATACAATAATTTTCGCATCTCTAAGAAAGGTTATATTTTTTATATATTCTAAATCGAAGTTAATTTTTCTCTCCCATGTGACATTATTTCTGCCATTTACTTGTGCTAATCCTGTAAGTCCAGGTAGTACACTATGTCTTTGTCTTTGCTCAAAAGTCATAAAAACCATATCTTTAATTAATTGAGGTCTAGGACCAACTATACTCATATCACCTTTAAATATATTCCAAAGTTCTGGCAATTCATCTAAGCTAGTTGAACGAAGCCACTTTCCAAACGGTATAAGCCTTTCACTGTCAGCCAGTAATTCACCAAATTTATCTTTCTTATCTATCATAGTTCTAAATTTATACATAGTAAATATTTCTTCATTTAAACCCGGTCGTTGTTGTTTAAAAATTACTGGACTACCAAGCTTAATTCTAACTAATATAGCCACTACTAACATAACAGGGCTTAAAATTACTAGTGCTAAAAGAGCTAGCATTAAGTCTAAAATTCGCTTTATATATTTCCTATACATTTTAATTCCATAATCCTTTAATAATATCAATTACTTTCTGTTGCTGATCATAAGTCATTTTTGTATCACTTGGTAAGCATACGCCCCTATTAAAAATATCTTCTGATATACTTAAATTATTAATGTTATGATTAAAAAATTCATGTTTTCCAAAATAAGGTTGTAAATGCATAGGTTTCCAAATTGGCCTTGATTCTATGTTTTCTTTTTCTAATGCTTCCATTATATCTAAAGGTTTCAATTTATTATTTTCTTTTAACGTGATACATGATAACCAATAATTTGGTTTGTTATGTTCACATATTGGCATCATTTCAATATCTTTTATGTCTTCAAATCCAACTTTATATATTTCAAAAATAAGTTTTTTCTTATTAATTCTATCATTTAAAACTTTTAATTGACCTCTACCGATGCCAGCTACAATATTACTCATACGATAGTTGTATCCAAGTTCACTATGTTGGTAGTGACGTGCAACGTCTCTTGATTGAGTAGCCCAAAATCTTACCTTTTTGATTTTTTCTTCATCATTTGAAACGAGCATGCCACCACCAGATGTAGTTATAATTTTATTTCCATTAAATGAATAAATTCCAAATTTTCCAAATGTCCCACTCTGTTTGCCTTTATATACAGTACCTAAGGATTCAGCTGCATCTTCTATAACTGGTACATTGTAGTTGTTGCATATAGATAAAATTTCATCCATATCAGCACTTTGACCATATAAATTAACTACTATAACAGCTTTTGGTATAAATTTATCAAATGCTTTTCTAAGCGCGACAGGTGACATGTTCCAACTACCAGGCTCTGAATCAATAAATACTGGTATCGCACCCTCATATATTATTGGATTTGCACTTGCAGAAAATGTAAGGCTAGAACAAAATACTATATCTCCTTTTTTTACACCCACTGCTTTTACAGCAAGGTGAATAGCAGCAGTACCTGAATACAATGCAGCAGCTGATTTAATACCAACTAATTCAGCCAATTCACTTTCAAACATGTCTACATTTTTGCCAAGTGGAGCTATCCAATTTGTATCAAATGCTTCTTTTATATATTGCATCTCATATCCTTCATCACTCATGTGAGGTGAAGAAAGAAATATTTTACCTTTCATAATATCAACTCCATTTATTGATTATACGCTTTCTACTACCTCTATATTAATATTAGATACATATGTCGGTACTAGATTTTTAATTATATCAATCTCTTTATATAAATCCATGTCTGTAGCAGCTGTTTTTAGCTCTTCAATACACTCTAATATTTGGGCTTTATCTATATCGGTAGGTTTTTCAATAAAAATCTTATCAATACTAGTTTTTGTCTGTCCCTTATCATTAGATATAAGTAACTCTTCATATAGCTTTTCACCCGGCCTAAGTCCAGTATATATAACTTCAATATCAACATTTGGTTCTAAACCAGATAATCTAATTAAGTTATATGCTAAATCTTTTATCCTTACAGGTTCACCCATATCTAAAACAAATATCTCTCCACCCAATGCCATTGCTCCAGCCTTCAAAACTAATTGTACTGCCTCAGGTATAGTCATAAAATATCTCGTGATTTTAGGATCTGTAATTGTTACTGGGCCACCATCTTTAATTTGATTTTTAAATAATGGTATAACAGAACCATTACTACCTAGTACATTACCAAACCTAACAGCAACATAATCTGTTTCACCCTGATTATCAAAGTATTGTATAATCATCTCTGCTATACGCTTAGTTGCTCCCATTATGTTAGTTGGATTGACAGCTTTATCTGTAGATATGAGAATAAACTTATCAACTTTATATTTGTATGCCATCAGCGCAACATTATATGTTCCTATAACATTGTTTTTTATAGCTTCCTCTGGATTATTTTCCATAAGTGGTACATGCTTGTGAGCAGCAGCATGAAAAACTATATCAATGAATTCTGATGAAAATATATGCTCAAGCTTATTTATATCTCTAACAGATGCAATTTGAATATCAAAGTTTAAAAAATTACTATACTTTCTAATAAGTTCTTGTTGTATTTCATATGCATTGTTTTCATATATATCTAAAATTATAAGTTTTTTTGGTTCATATGATGCTATCTGTCTACATAGCTCACTACCTATAGAACCACCACCACCTGTAACCAATATGGTTTTATTGTTTATATATGCTTGTGTCATAGAGCAGTCTAATGAAATTGTATCTCTACCTAGCAAATCCTCAACTTGAACATCGCGGATTTTGTTAAGCATATCAGCCTGTACATCATTAGAAAGCAATGAATATACTTCAGGTATAATTTTAAGTTTACACTTTGTCTTAGAACAAATATCTAATATACGCTTTTTATTATGCTTATCTATAGATGGTATAGAAATAATAATTTCCTCTATATTTAAACTTTTACATACATTTACAATATTTTCAGTTTTATCAACAACTGAAATAGTATTAATTTTACGGCCTATCTTACTTTCATCATCATCTATAATACATTTTATCCTATAATTTTTAGGATTATTTGATTTAATTTCATTAAGTATGGCAACAGTAGCTTCTCCTGCACCAATAATCATAACATTTGTATAATCATCTGTCTTACCAATAGTTCTATTCTCTACTATCATTAATGCTCTATAAACTATACGTACAGCTATTGTGCCTAAGGTTGACACTGGAATAGCCACAAAATAAACATAGTATCTAATATTCATACGAAATATTAAAGTTATAAATATAAATAATGTATTAGCTATCAGAGACGCTTTAAGGCACAAAAATATATCTTCTATACCAGCATATCTCCACATGCTGTTATATACACCCATTATTATAAATGTGATTATAAATATAATAGTGTATATCCAAAAGTGGTTAATAAAAAATCCCATTTTAATTATAATTGCTTCTTCAGAATACATGCCACTTATAATAAATGGTAAAAAGTATGAAAATATAGCTATACATGTATCGATTATTACTAAAATATATTTTCTATTTTTATTTAAAAAACTATACAAATTAGACATTGTTATCCTCTTTTTTCTTAAGTCTAATATTTATACTAATACCTATACCAAGAATAATCCAAAATATTGGCGCTACAGATATTATATGGTCATTAAACATCCCTGCTGTTAAATATCCTATAACAGCTAGAAAACATGCTAGCCCCATATACTCATCAAATGAATTTAATGCTATTTTACAATAAAGTCTAATGCTTAATACAATATACATACTCCATAAAGCTAATAATGCAATAAGTGATATAACACCTGTATTTATTGCTATTTGTAAATACATATTATGTGGTTTATCTACTATAGTTAAGGCAGGCATATCAATATTTAGTTTTGCAATATAATCATCTTGTGGAAATGCTAATGGATAATTATCAGCTCCTGAACCAATGAATAAGTACTTATCTAACAATGGAATTGTTCTTCCCCATATATAACCTCTATTCGAAGCAAATTTTTCAAATCCAACAAACCACTTATGTGCTTCAGCCTCTATTGGAGTCACAATTTTATTTCCAATTCCTATAATTTTTACACCATCATCAGTAATGTAAAATTTTAAGCCTTTATTAGATGGCCAAACTGTGGTCACTTCAAAGCCTGGATAATTATCTTCTATTTTGAATTTTAAATTATTGTATCCTGTCATATTTACAAATAAGTATTCATCATCATAATCTTCCATAGGTAAAACAATACCTTTTTCATCAACAACATACAATTTATTATCATCAATTTTTATAAAATAATTTATATATGTTGTATTAATATTAACTGTATCTCTACCTAGTTTAATACTATCAATTCTAAACACATCATCTTTTGTGTTTTGGTTTTTAATATTATCAATTTCTTTAAACATATTCATACTAGATAACCTATCTACCAGTACTCCTCCTGATATATAGTTAAAACCAACAAGTGATATTATACCTAATAAACAAATGGCTAAATTAACTTTCCAATACCTAACTACATTCTTCCTAAGAATAATAATTGTAAATATTAGTGCAGTAACTACTCCTATATACCCTGCTCTTGAATTACATCCTATCCAAGTAAACACACTTAATGTTAATGCTATACCCGCTATTATTCGTTTTTTAGTAGTTTTTGAAGTTATAAAAAATACCACTGCCATTGGTAACATAAGTGCAGCAAAGCTACCTACAAAGTTAGTATTAAATAAAGTCCCATAAATAGTATGTTTGCCAAAGTTAAAGTTGAGACCCCCATCAACTTGTACTCCACTTGGTATAATTAAATGATTACCAAGTTTTGTATTAAATATATCAAAACCAAAATATTGACCTATACCTAATAATCCTTCAGCTATTATTAAAAAGATAAAAACATACAAAAATAACTTAACATCTCTTTCGCTATTAACAAAATTTATTACTAAAAAAGTGAGTAATGCATAACTAAGTAGTACCCACATCCCTTGGTACATATCCATGAAACCATTTAGTGCAGTTGGTACATCTATAGCAAATATTGTAGAAAGTATGACAAAAATCGCATAAATAACAAGTGGAATATAATATTTATATTGTTTTTTAAAAGGAAGTTTTTTAGTAATAAATAAGAATGCATAGGTAATTAAAGCTGTAACAGTTAAGAAAATCACCCATCTTGATTTCCAATAGCTAAAAAAATCTAGCAGTTCATTTTGGCCTGTCCAAAATAATGCCTGAGTAGTTCCATTTAAATTAACATATTTACCATACACTATAAGTGGGACAAAGCCTACTATTAGAAATAATGGCATATAATAAAACCAAGATATTTTATTTTTTTCATAATCAATATTAATAATTCTTTTTTTAACAGTTTCTTTTGATTTCATAACGCGAACCCCTCTATTATTATGTTCTCATTTATTATATCACAATTGAGATTATATGCAATTATTTTCTTGATTATATCATTTATGGTTGATATAATGTATAAAGTATTATAAGAACTATTAATTTGGAGGAAATTTGATGAACGAACAACAAAATTTTAATAGATATGAGGAAGAGGTTGATTTAAAAGAACTATTTATGGTAATATGGAAAGGGAAAAATATTATTATTACTATAACTCTTATATTTGCAATGCTTACAGGAATTTTTACAATGTTTTTAATGGAACCAGTATATGAGGCAAAGCTTGATTTGATAGTAAATATGCCACCTATAATAAACACAAAATATGGCGATTATACTATGATGATGACTACTAATGATCAATACATAAACTTAATATATAGTAACAGCATAATTTTGCAAACAATGCAAGATATGAAGCTTGATATGAATAAAAGCACTATAGAAAATTTTTCTAATAAAATATCAATATCTAAAGATGAAAAAACTCCAAACAGTTTTACTGTTAGGGTACAAGCTAAAAGTTCTAGCGTAGCTTTAGAAATGGCAAAAAACCTATATAAAAATTACATAAAATTCTTAGATACTACAATAAAATCAAGAAGCTCAGAATATTTCATAAACTACTATACAACTGAACTTAGTAAAGATGAGGTTATTTTGGATACTAATAAAAAGTTACTTAAGCAGAACCAAGATATGCTTAAACAAATACCTCAGACTATTAATCAAAAAGATGCACTGAATGATTTAAATGTAAACAGTATAGACTACATAGTTTTAGAAAATATAATAAACGAGAACTATAAGAAAGTTGAATTAGACATAATTACTATTGAGCAAACTATAAGCGATATAAAAAACAAAATTGAATTATCTAAACAATATTTAGATGAATTAAATCAAATTAAAAATAATATAGCTAGTTCGAATTTAACGATAGAATTTTGTGAAGTTGTAGAGGATAGTATATATCTTCCATCTCAGCCAGTTGCACCTAGTAATAAAACAAGTCCAAGCACTACGTTAAATGTAGTAATTGGTGCAGTTATAGGTGGAATGATTAGTGTAATATATGTACTGATAAAAAAATACTGGTTTACAGAAACAAAATAATTTAATTAAATATGATTAATTGCCGCCTATAACGTCATGCGTTATAGGTTTTTTTATTGTAATTTACATAAATTACCTACATAGATTTACAAATATTTGCACAAAATAACTTAAATTGTTCCATATAATATAGTATAATGGGAATATATATAATAATTGGTCAAGGGAGAGTATAATGGCAACTATTGTTAAGAGAAACAAAAATTATTCAGTTATATACTATTATAAAACTGAAGATGGTAAGAGGAAGCAGAAGTGGGAAGCCGTTGAGACTTACAAGGAAGCATTACAACGGAAAGCTGAAATAGAGTATTTAAAGGCTGAAAATATATTTCCAAATATTAAGACTGGTTCAGTCAAAAACTCTATAAAAAGTATTGAAATGTTTATGGAGGAGTTTGTTAATTCTTATGGAAAAAAGAATTGGTCTATATCAACCTATTCCTCTAATAAATCATTACTGAGCAACTATATATACCCATATATAGGCAAGATTCCAGTTCACATCATTACATCCGAACAAATAGAAGAATACTACGGTAATTTATTTGACACCAATATTATTTCTAGAGTTCACAAACTACTAAAATGTGCTTTTGGTCAGGCACTTAGGTTAAAACTTATTAAAGAAAATCCATTTGCATTAGTGGATCTACCTAGGTCAAGGTATATACAGAAAAGTATTTTAACTGCTGATCAAATAAAGATACTTTTAAGCTACTGTGCAGAAGAAGATTACCAATTATATGTTTGTATTAATCTAGCATTTGCTTGTTCAATGAGACTTGGAGAAATTTTGGGATTAACATGGAATGATGTAGAAATATCTACTAAATCAATAGAGGATAACTCTTCTTGTGTACGTGTTAACAAAACCCTATCACGGGCAAATTATGACACATTAAAAGAACTAAATAACAAGGATGTAATTTATACTTTTGAACCACAATATGCATTTAAAAAAAGTAGGCTCATACTTAAAACACCAAAAACAACTTCTAGTAATAGAACGATTTGGCTTCCAGCAACTTTGGCTCAAGAACTTAATTTATTAAAAAACAGTGTTGCAAGCACTTTATATATGGCTAATCAATTTACAAACAAGCCAAACCTTGTTTTTGTAAATGGCCAGGGTCAACCTGTTGATATAAGAGTAATAGAAAATAGGTTTAAGCATGCATTAATTAATTGTAACTTGCCGGTTGTTACATTCCATTCACTTAGACACTCTAGTATAACTTATAAACTTATGTTGAGTAATGGAGATATAAAATCTGTACAAGGCGATAGTGGACATTCACAAATTCACACGACTATGAATATATATGCCCATATTTTGGATGAAGAACGCAAAAAAAACGCCCAAACATTTGATAATTACTTTTACGCAACTATGTCGTAGTTTCATAATTATCCAAATAAATGTAAAATAATTATCTTTTTTCTTGCTAACAATGCTATTAGCAGGACAAGAATTGCTATTAGCAAATTTGAAAACACCAAAATTAAGAATGTGTAGATTTGATTAAATTTTGGACTGTAAATTTTTCCTCGTTTTCTTAGGAGGAAAAAAGATAATGAAAAAAGTATTATCGTTAGTGCTAGTAATTGCAATGGTACTTAGCTGTTTCACAGTAGCTTTCGCTGCTCCAAAAGATGTAACAGACGCAAACCAAATCAAAGCAATTGACGCACTTGTTTCGTTAGGGGTTGTAAATGGATACCCTGATGGAACATATAGACCAAATGGAACAATAACAAGAGCTGAAATGACTAAGTTATTAGTTGAAGCTTTAGGACATGGAGATTTAGCTCAAGGTTCTTCATCATCATTCAAAGATGCAAAAGGTAAATGGTATGATGGATATGTTGCTATGGCAGCAGGATTAGATATAGTTAATGGTTACCCAGATGGAACATTCAAAGGTGACAGCGCTGTAACTTATCAAGAAGCTATAGTTATGACTTTAAGAGCTTTAGGTTACACTAACTCTGCAGTTAACGGCGGAAACAGTGCATACAACGCTTCTAAATACAAAGCTTTAGGTGCTTCTTTAGGATTATTAAAGAACATTACTTTCAAAAACGGTGGAGCTAACAGAGGAGATATCGCTGTTATGGTATACAATGCTTTAGAGGTTGAAACTGTACAAATCAACGATAAAGGATTAGCTCAGAAAATCGAAGTTGAAAGAATAACTGTTCCTGTAGAGGGAAGACCTGGAGTAACTAAAGTAGAAATAGTTTACGAAGTTCTTTTAGATAGAATAGCTGAAAGAGATACTATAAATGTATCTGCAAACAGTTTAGATTCATCAAGCAAAGATTACTTAGGAAACACAGTTGATTTGGCTCCTTATATGTACCAAAACATAACAGTTTACAAAAACGAAGATGGCGATGTAATATTTGTTAAACGTGTAAACTCAACTACAGTAAGTGGTACAGTATCAGCTATTGAGAAAACTGATATTCAATGGTCAAATGTTGCAAATCAAACTAAAGTTTTTGTTAAAAAAGCAGATGGTACAGTTGAAAAAGTTCAATTTAACAAAACTGCTGGAGCTACAATCCCTGTTTACTTAAACGGTGGTACTACAACAGCTACTTTAGCAGATTTACAAATAAAAGGAAGCTTAGATGGTGCTGAAATAACTTTAGTTTTAAATAGCGATGATGTTATAACTCACGCAGTTGCAAAACAAGCTACTAAGACAGCACAAATGACTAAAGCTTACAAAGAAGGTTCAACTGTTTTAGGTTCACTATCTTTACCAAAAAATGGCTCAAAAGTTGATTTAACTAAAGTTACTGTAACTGGTGATGTAACTGCTATAGAAGATATAGTAAAAGGTGATGTTGTAACAGCATACAATGCAGCAGGAGTAACTGGTGTTCCAGCTAAAACTGAATTAGTTGTAAGCAGAGATACAGTTGAAGGAAAAATCACAGCTACAAAAGCTGGCGGATATGTAATCAACGGAGATACTTACTACTACAGTGGTAATGATTCAGTAGCTGTAGGTGATGAAGGTACTTTCTACTTAGATTGTTTCGGAGATATATTTGCTTTCGAAGGTAAATCTATAGGAAATGCTAACTACGCATTAATTACATCAATAAAAGCAGGTGTTTCTGTTGGATCTGAGTTAATCAAAGAAGCAGAAATGAAATTATTAAACAAAGATGGAAAAGTAACAGCTTTCAACTTTGATAAAGATGCTGTATATGTATTAGATGGAAAAGATGCTAAAGCAGTATTTACAAATGAATTACAAGCTTATGATACAACATTTGCTGGATTTAGAGCAAATAATTATGTAGTAACTGGATACGAGTTAAATAACTCTGACGAAATTGTTAAAATTGCTGTAAAAACTTTAACTACACAAACAGTTAATCCAGCAAGCAAAACTTTCGTTGCAGCTGATGACGTAGTAATATTCAATGTTTATAACGGTGAATTTACTGTTGCAAGTGTAGAAGATTTATTAGAAACTTCAAAATCATACAATGCTGTATTAAATAACAAAGGTGAATTTGAATTAATAATTGCTACTGATAAATTAGTAAATGATTCAAACTACGCTATAATAACAGGTGTAGAATCTGTATTAAATGATAACAATCAAACAGTTAAAAAAGTAATTGGTTACATGAATGGTGAGAAAGTTGAATTCTTAACTTCAGTTGGAGTGACATTACCAGCAGCAGCTGATTACAGAGCAAAATTATTTGCTTTACCATTATCAAATGGCGTAATATCATCTTCAATAACTACACCTTTTGCTCCTCAAGCTTCTAACGTTACATCATCAGCTATATCAGCTGTAAATGCATCAAAAGGTACATTTACATTAGATGGCGCTAGAAAAGCTTTAGCTGACAACGCAGTAGTTTACGTTTACGAGCAAAGTGCTACAACTGGAAATGACGCATTCGTTCGTATCGGAGATATCTCTGATTTAGAATTAGAAAATGCTAAATTTGATTTCTACAACACAAATGCTACAACAGATACAACTAACGAAGTATACGAAGTAGTAATCGTAAGAATTCAAAGATAATTTTAGAAATAAATAAAAAAATAAGTGTTGATTTTTCAACACTTATTTTTTTATTTGCTTTTTAAATTAACGAGCAACTTTTATTATTACTACTTCGTAAATATCACCATTTGTATCAGTAGATGGATTTAAGTTATAGAATTGGAATGTTGCGTTTTCTAATTCTAAATCAGAGATATCACCCACACGTGAGAATCCGTAGTTGCCTGTAGCTGTTGATTGAGTCCATACATAAACTGCTACGTTATCTGCTAAAGCTTTACGTTGTCCGTTTAAGCTAAATGTAGATTTCTGAACATTAACTGTTTTAATAGCTGATTCAGTAGTTACAGTTAATCTTGCATCTGTTATAGCATCACCTGCAGCTATTGATTGAGCTATCTTACCATTTTCTAATGGGAATGAGAATAATTGAGCTCTATAACCAACAGCATCTGGTACAGTAATATTTGTATTTGTTAAATATTCAACCTTTTGTCCGTCTATATAAGCTGTTACTTTGCTTACTACGTTATTGCTATCGTTTAATGTTGAATCAACAGCTGTAATTATACCATAGCTTGAAGCATCTACTAATTGCTCATCAGCTATAATTAAAGCAAATTCACCATTTTTGTTGAAAGCAGTGTAATAAGTTGTTTTTGCAACTTTCTCTAAATCATTAACAGTATTAACTTTGAATGTATCTATAGATCCATTATTATCACTATCATATGAACTAAATATTACTACATCATCAGCTGCAACGAAAGTTTTGCTTGCTGGGTTAACTGTTGAAGTAGTTAATTGTTGAACAGTTATTAAAGTAATTTCATTTGCTGAGTTAACTTCAAATCCAGTTACAACAAATTTGTTATCTCTGAATGTTGCAAATATAGCTTCAAACTTTTGATTAGCTTTGTCACTGAATATATTAGTAGCAGTACCTTTTACACCAGCAGTATTTGTTAATTCATATTTAGCATTGGCGTTTATAGCATATGTTGTTGATTTAGCATCTTTACCTAAAATTCTAACTGAAGCGTCTCTTAAAAGAGCTACTGGAGTACCACCAGTTACACCTTCACTTAATTTAGTTATAATAGCGTAATCAGCGTTAGAAATTGATTTTCCTACGAATGCTACTATATCTCCATTGTAGTCTAAGTAGAATGTACCTTCATCTCCAACATTTAAATCACAGTAAAAATCATATGAATTGCCATCTATTACATAGTAGTATCCTGAACTTGTTCCAGTAATCTTACCTTCAACTGTATCTCTTGATACGATTAACTCTATTTTAGCTGGGTTATCATTGTTTCCAGCAGCTGCAAATGGAGTTACTATATCGTCAACAGCTATATCTTCTAATGAAGTAACAGCTCCTGTTACTGTAATGTTATCTAATACAACTTTGTTAGAAGTATCTTTTGGTAATTTTATTGATCCTAAAGTTGTTGAACCAGCTTTGTAAGCTTTTTTAATTTGTATAGGATCTGCTGATTGTTTTTTAGCTACAGCAGCTTTAATAACATCATTATCATCTAATACTAAAGTAATTTCAGCACCGTTTAAGCTTCCACCTCTTTGTAAGTCAGCTAATACAACACCTTCTTTTTGTGCACCATTTAAATATACATTTATTGATGCAGTTCCTGTAGCAGCTACTGGGAATTGAACTTTTTCAGTTGATTTATCTTCTTTTAAAACAAATATTTTTGTTTTATTTGCTACTACATCCCATTGAACATCAGTTGTTCTAATACCGTTTACTGTACCTGTTACAGTTGTATTATTACTACGTTTTACAAATACTACGTATCCGTCATCGTTTAAGTATGCAGTAATATTTTGGTACATATAAGGTGTTAAGTCAACTAAATTTCCTAAATAATTCTTATTTGTTTTAACTAAGCTTTCAGGAGTTACATTAACATCTTCTCTATCTGTTAATCTGTCAAGAAGAACTTCATTTACTGTAACCACTTTAGTTTTGTTAGTTCCTGTTATAGGTTGCTCATAAGTATAAGCTACTATTTTTTCTGCAAGACCTTTTTCATTAATTTTAACTGTTTCACATTCTAAAGCGTTGTATACGATAACAGCTATGTCTCCTCTGTTAGCTCCACTGTTTTTGAATGTAACATCCTTTAAAAGTCCTAAATTAGCACCTAATGCTTTATATTTAGAAGCATTGTAAGCATTAACTCCGTTATTAACTGCAGAATTATTGTAACCTAATGCTCTTAAAGTCATTACTATAGCTTCTTGATATGATACTGGGTTATCACCTTTAAATGTTCCGTCTGGATATCCAGTAACAAGGTCTAATCCAGCTGCCATAGCTACAAATCCATCATACCATTTGCCTTTTGCATCTTTGAATGATGATTCAGAACCTTGAGCTAAATCTCCGTGTCCTAAAGCTGTAACTAATAATTTAGCCATTTCAGCTCTTGTTACAGTGTTTTCTGGTTTGTATGAACCGTCTGTATAGCCATTAACTATTCCTAATGACATAAGTGCGTCAACTGCTTTAACTTGATTTTTATCTGTTATATCTTCTGGAGCTGCAAAAGCTACAGTGAAACAACTTAAAATCATAGTAAGAGCTAACACTAATGATAAAACTTTTTTCATTTTCGTTTTCCTCCTAAGAAATTTTTAATTTAATTTTGTTAGCAAGCTAACATTCTAAATTATAACAACTCTATGTAGACAAGTCAATAAGTTGAGACTGTTTGTAACAAAGCTGTAATATTAGATTGTAGCGCTAATTATCTACAACTTAATATTACCATAAAGGATATAATCTAATATTACATGTGTGTTACAAGTATTAAGATTAGTCTTAAGTGGTGGGGCCTAGAAAAGTAAATTTGAAAAGCGGTTGAAAATAGCTAAAAAATAGAGCCTGCGCTCTATTTTTTTAGTTTTGCATACATATATAGGTCATATCTTTGACCGTTTCTTAGGACGAACTCTTTCATTGTTCCTTCTTTTTGGAAGCCTACTTTTTCGTAAAGTTTTATGGCCGGGGTGTTAAAGGATATTACATTCAATTGAATTCTGTAAAGGTTTAAGGTATTAAAGCCATAGTTTAATAGCTCCAACATAGCTTCCTTTCCATATCCTTTACCTAAATAGTTTTCATCTCCTATTCCAATGAATAGGGTTGCTACCATATTATCTTTTATTATGTCATCATAGCCAGCTATACCTATGATGTTGCCTTCTGTTGTTCTTATGGCGAAAACAATTGAGTTGTTTTCTTCATTATAGTCACTAATCATCTTGTCCACTTTTTCTTTTGACATAGGTATAGGTAGAATATAGTCATAGGTTGACAGGAATTCTACATTGGAGAACCCTTTATATAATGAAGGCATATCTTCCTTATTAATAGTATCTAAAAAAACTCTACTCATAATTTACTTCCTTTTTTTATTTCAAATTAACTAAATATTTTTCTTCCATCCTAATTGGATTGTAGGATTGCTTAGATTTTCTTAGGCCTTCACTGCCTGTGTCTTCCTGTCTGTTGACAAATTCTGTTTCGTTAAATTGTTGTGTTAAGAATTCTCTGTTTATAAATGCATATATACCGTTATAGTTTATGTCTGCCTTTTCAACCAGTATGTTTGCCATAGTGCCGTTAGCATACTTTTCTCCTATTGAAAACCCTACAATTTTACTATCTACATACACTGCTATAGTTTTTAGCTTTAAAATGTCTAGTTTGCACAGGACATCATTTATAGCGTCTGTTTCCATGATTAGCTCTTTATCTACTTCTTCTTTTACGCTGTGCCATCTTTTTAATAGCTCCATGCAATCACTTTTTATTTTGGGTGTAGTAACTTCTTTTACTTCGTAATTAAATTTTTTAACAAAATTGTTATAGTGATTTTTTTTACCATGAAATTTTTTACCGCTTAAGTTAATTAATTCGCTTGTAGAGTAAATGTATTCTGAATCATTTATATCTTTGGTGCTACATATGTTAAAATCTGTATATTCTCTTATATCATTTATAAATTCTTCATTTACATCTCCAAATAGATAATTAGATGGATACGCTTTTCTTATTTCTATTAGCTTTTTTATAATTCCTTGTAAGTTTTCCTTTTTATATCCTAAGGGCTGCATAAAGAATGACCCTTTAAATTCTTCTTGTTTATTTATTATAAATGCATCGTCAAGCACTGCATACTTGGTATTGCATAACTTTCTCCACAGGTATAATGATGGGAAGGTATATTCATATGACAAAATATTGTGTTTGTCTACATAGGATTCAAACAAATATTTATCCTCTAATGTTAAACATTTAAACTGTAAAATAAAATTCACCTCTAATCTATTTTTCTTAATCTACATATACTCTTTTAATAATAGCATCTCTTCATCATTTAGCTCTCTATATTCACCTAAGTTTAATTCTTCATCTAACTTTATAGCGCCCATAGAAAGTCTCTTAAGATATATTACCCTTTTATCTACTGCCTCAAACATTCTTTTAACCTGATGAAATTTTCCTTCTTTAATAGTAACCTTACATTCTGATATATCATTTGATTTGATAATTTCAAGTTTTGCGGGCATGGTTTTATAGCCATCATCTAAAAATGTTACTCCCTCGTTAAAAGCTTTAATATCATTATCTGTAAGATGTCCTTCTATATAAGAAAAATAGGTTTTATCTACATGTTTTCTCGGCGAAAGCATGTTGTGAGCAAGTTTGCCGTCATTTGTTAGTAAAAGTAACCCTTCGGTGTCTTTATCTAATCTTCCTACAGGAAATGGCTGAAAATTTTTACTGAAATCATCTAACAAGTCTATAACTGTTTTGGCACAATGATAATCCTCAGTGGCAGAGATAACGCCCTGAGGTTTATTCATCATAAGATATATATATTTAATGTAGTTGATTGTTTCATTATAATATGTAACAACATCAATGTCGGAATCAACAATTAATGAGCTATCTTTGACAATTTGTCCATTAACCGTAGCACAACCAGTTTTCATTTCTTTTTTTAGTTGGCTACGAGTAGAATAACCCAAATTGCAAATCATTTTATCTAAACGAATTTTCATTTATTCCTCTTCTTTTACGTCTATTATTTCTTGTACTTCTACTATTTTTTCGTTGTCTTCAAATTTGTGATCTTGTGTTTGTGTATCATTGGCTTGTCTTGATTTAGCTATATACTGAAATAAGCAGATACAACCAATTGCTAAAAGCAATGCCCCTATTAATCTTATTACTAATTCTAGTGTTCCGCTGGCGTTGAAAATACAAAAAATTGAGAAGATTACTCCTATTATTGATACTATAAGTTTTATTTTATCATCATAGTCACCTGATTTAACCATTTGGAATAATGCTATACCACTAAAATACATAAGTGCTATTCCAATAATAAAAACAACCAATTGGGGAAAAATAAAAACTACTATTGCACCTATTAGGCACATGATATCAGTAAATTTTTTTAGTTTACCTGAATAGTGGTATGTCATTTTAATATTAAGTATAAAAACTACTATAGCTACCACCATAGCTATTCTGATGGTTAGGTTTCCTATATAACCAGCTAATATTATAAATATTACACCTAACAAGCTTGTTGATATTGCTAAAGATTTAAAGGTATTTGCTTTTAAATTTATATTAGTAAAAAACATATCGAACCTCCATAGTGTGAAACTCTTTTAATAAAATTAACCATTTTTTATATTATACCCACTTTTTTAATGTTTTACAACAGATTTAAGGATATAGGGGTTAAAAAAGTTTAAGGGATTGAAAAGACATATGGAAATAGAAAATTTTAAAATTGAATGGAAGTTAAAGAAAAATTTGTTGTAAAAATAAGTTATGGGTGTATAATTTAGGTGTGATTCTCGAATGAAGATTTAAAGTGTGAAATAAAAAAACCTTTTGGAAAAAGGGTTGACGCTATGGAGGTAATTATGAATTGTGAAGTTTTATGTATAGGTACAGAGCTTTTGCACGGCGATATTATAAATAGCAATGCTGCTTATATTTCTAAAAATCTAGCTAAGATTGGTATAGATGTACATTATCATTCTGTTGTTGGTGACAATCCTAAACGCATGAAAGATGCTTTTAATTTAGCTTTTTCTAGAGCTGATATTGTTATATGCACCGGAGGACTTGGTCCAACTAAGGATGATATCACAAAAGAGATTTTGGCTGAATATTTTAATTTACCAATGGAATTTGATGAAAAAAGCTTAGAACATCTTAAAATGATGTATAATAGATTTAGAAAAAATATGCCCGAGAATAATTTAAGACAAACCTATTTTCCTAAAGGTAGTAAAATCTTAACTAATTATAACGGTACAGCGAATGCCTGTATAGTTAATGACATATCTGATGGAAAGAAAAAAATAGGAATTTTATTGCCTGGCCCGCCAAAGGAAATGATGCCACTTATGGATGATGAGGTTATCCCTTATTTATCTAAGTTTTCAAAGGAGATAGTTGTAGGCTATAAGGTTGCTGTTATGAGTGTTGGAGAATCCATGGCAGAAACTATGATAATGGATTTGATTGATAATCAAACTAATCCGACTATAGCTCCTTATGCTGGAGACGGAAAAGTGGTATTTAGAGTTACAGCAAAGGCAGAAAATAAAGAAAAGGCTGATGCACTAATTAAACCAGTTATTGATGAGCTGCTAAAAAGATTTGGTGAAAATGCTTTTGTACTTGAAACAGACAGAGTTGAAGATATAGTATGTAAGAAATTAGTAGAAAATAAGCTAACTATATCAACAGCAGAGTCATGTACAGGTGGACTTTTAGCATCTAAACTTGTTAGTTATCCTGGTATATCTTCAGTGTTCAAGGAAGGCTTTATAACCTATTCTAATGAAGCAAAAATAAAAATACTAGGTGTTAAAAAAGAAACTATTGATGAATATACGGAAGTAAGTGAAGAGGTTGTTAAGGAAATGGCTGAGGGCGCTTGCAGAGTATCCGGAGCGGATATTGGGGTGGCGACTACTGGAATAGCAGGCCCTTCTGGTGGAACAGCCGATAAGCCTGTTGGGCTTGTTTACACCTGTGTTTATTATAAAGGTAAGCATAATGTTATAAAATCCTCTTACAACGGTACTAGAGATACAGTAAGAGAAAGAGCGGCTATAAATGCATTAGAGCTTGTTAGAAAAACTATTATGTCAGAGAAATAATACAAAAACTAAAGGACATAAGGTGTGGTATACCTTGTGTCCTTTAGTTTGCTGTTATTATATTATCATCCTATATTAGGTTTCTATCTACTATTTGCTTTACTACAAATGTTGCAACATGGTTTGCAAAGCTTCCTGTACCAAAACCAGCATCATATCCTAATTCTTGTGCTAGCTCGTGAGATAATCTAGGGCCTCCACAAACAAGAACGATTTTATCTCTTACACCTTCAGCCTCAAGTATTTCTACTAATTGTGTTAGGTTTGGTATATGAACATCTTTTTGAGTTACTACCTGTGATACAAGGATTGCATCAGCTTTAGTTTCTATAGCTTTAGCTACTAGCTCCTCATTTGGAACTTGACTTCCCATGTTTATAGCCTCTATCCCGTTGTATCTCTCAAGTCCGTAGTGACCGTCAAAACCTTTCATGTTCATGATAGCGTCTATACCAACTGTATGAGCATCTGTACCTGTACATGCTCCAATTATTACAACTTTTCTCTTAATATTTTCAGCTATATATTCTTCAACTTGCTCTTTTTCCATAAATTCCATGCTTACCTTAGGAACTTCTATTGTTGTAAAGTCTACTGTATGTGTACATTTGCCGTAAACTATAAAGTAAGTGTAGCCTATACCTAAGTCATGTGAATATACAACGGCTGGATCGTCAAAACCCATTTTAGATACAAGCTGTCTTGCAGCTTCATCTGCTTCATCTCCACATTGAACAGGTAGTGTAAAGCTCATTTGTACCATACCATCGTTTAATGTATCACCATAAGGTTTTATTTTAGTTAAATCAATGTTATTTTTTACTTCACTCATTATCTAGCACCTCCAAGCATTAATTTAATAAATGGATTGAAATATTTACTATCTTTCTCAGTTACTCCAGCTAGACCTTTACCGCCTGTAAATGCTCTTTTTACTCCACCGAATTTTCCTTGCTCTATAGTGTTAAATATTCCTTCAACTTCTATGTCTTTTAATAAAGATTCTGCTTCAGCTAGAGTTTTTTGAGCTCTTTTTTGAATTATACCATCTTTTTTATATTCAACCTCTTCGCCTATATCTCTAGCATTGTTAAAGATATACTTCGCATTTTCTATTGAAAGATATCTATCATGTAAATGAGGTGTGTGTATAGCCTCTGTTGGCATACCAAGAAGTTGTAAGCCTTGATTTGTCCAAATTGATATCATGTTGAATAACGCATCTTGTAAATGTCCTCTAAATATATTTCCTGTCATGAATTTTGTAGGAGGCATATACTTAAGTGGAGCATTAGGGAATATTTCTCTAGCCATTTGTGCTTGTGATAATTCATATAGGAATCCATTTTCAAGCTTTGGATCCATTTCAAATGCGTGTCCTAATCCCATTTGTTCTTCTGGTATACCTGCTCTTAGTGCAAATTGTTCATTTAAAAACTGTGAAGCAAGAACTGTATGTGCTTCTTCAAATGCATCAGCAGTTGTTAAATAGTTATCTTCACCAGTGTTTATTATAATTCCTGCAAAGCCATTTATAATTCTTGAGAAATATTGGTCTACAAAGGTTCTTTGCATATTAATATCTCTAAATAGTATACCGTAGATTGCATCATTCAGCATTACGTCTAATCTTTCCATAGCTCCCATTGCAGCTATTTCTGGCATACATAAGCCTGAGCAGTAGTTACATAATCTAATATATCTGCCAACCTCTTGACCAACTTCGTCTAGAGCGGTTCTCATTATTCTAAAGTTTTCTTGTGTTGCAAATGTTCCTCCAAAGCCTTCAGTTGTAGGTCCAAATGGAACATAGTCAAGTAAGCTTTGTGCCGTTGTTCTTATAACTGCTATTATATCTGCTCCTTGTCTTGCAGCAGCTTGTGCTTGGATAACGTCCTCGTAAATATTACCTGTTGCAACAATAACATATAGGTAAGGTTTTTTGCCTTCACCAATAGTTTTTAAAAAGTTTTCTCTATCTTTTCTATTGTTAGCTATTCTTTCAACTGTTTTTATAGCAATTGGTTCAATAGCCGCTACTATTTTATCATCTGAAGCTATAGGTAATTTTGTTATATCTATTTCACCTAAGCTTACTTTTAAAGCAATTTCTTGTGGTGTTAAACCAGTTTGAACCATAGCATTACCCATCCAGAATGCTGCTCCTCTGTTTAGTCCTCCACCTTCAACAATATTGTCTACAATTACATTTGGTAGTGGAACATCAACTTCATCAACTCCATCTACACCTAATAATCTTAAAATTGTTCTTTCAACTGTTACTGTAGTATGTTTATCTATAAATGATTGTACATTTTCAGCTATATTAGCTGCTGCATTTCTTGCACTGTCTATTATTTGCGGATCAAGATTTAATTTGCTTTGCATATTTACCTCCATGCTATAATAACCTTACTTACCTATTCAGTTACCAAGTGTGTTGCTTGCTCAATAATTTCTTGTGGTATTCCTGCCATTTTTGCTATATTGATAGCATCCTTAGGTGTAAAGTTTTGATTTTCTACTTCTACTAGAGTATAATCCATATATTTTGAAATTTCTTCTATACATGTGAAACTATTTAAATCATCAGGTAGCTTTAATCCTAAAACTTGAAAATTTTGTATGTCTTTGTCCTGAGCTATATTATCGTAATGAGTAGTTAGTATCGACATAGAGTTACTATTTTTTAGATATTCAACTACTGCTTTTGTTATTGCAAAGCCTTCTTTGGGATTTGTACCCCCTGCAAGCTCATCAATTAGTATTAGACTTCTTTCCCCAGCATTCTCCAAGGCTTCTTTTAGATTTACTATCTCTGCCCCAAATGTGCTTAATCCTTTTTCTATTGATTGGTCGTCTCCAACCGATATGTGTATATGGTCAAATAAACATACCTTAGCACTTTCACAAGGCACAAACATACCATATGCTACAGCTGAAATGATTTGCCCTATCATTCTTAAGCTAACTGTTTTACCACCCATATTGGCGCCAGTTATACAAATAACCTTTTTATTTAAATTTACTGATATAGAAGTATATTTTCGCTTTTTATGTTTTAATGTATCCTCAAGCTTTAAATTTCTGCCGTTTTTTATATCAATTATAAGCTCGTCTGTTAATTCTGGCTTAACTGAATTTGTTTTTTGTGCACAGTTTGCCTTTGCTATTATAAAATCAATTTTGCCTACTATTTCAGCATTTTCTATAATATCATCATATGTTTCTTTTATTTTTTCTGTTAAATATTTTCTTACATTTAATTCTTCTTCATCTTCACAAGTTTTTAAATCCTCAAGCTCTTTTTCTAAAGCATCTAACTCACTATTATTTTTAAGCTTATAAATAACACTTAAATAATTTTCACCAGAAACTCTTAGATTTTCTTCTTGATTAAGTTTGTTTATTTTTTCAACAAGATTTTTATTAATTGTTACTTCTTCACGCAAGTTTAACTTAATGTCATATTTTTGCTGTATTTGCTCTATTATATTTTTTCTAATTTGCTTTATTTTATTTTCAATAGATTTTTTATCATTTCTGATTTTCGCCAGTTTTTCTGAGTATTCATCATATATATAGAATGTCATCATTTTTTGGTCAGCAGGATCTAACAATTTATATAGGTCTGGCAGTGATTTAATCTCTAAGTCTTTATATATGGATATTAAAGTGCCTCTTAAACTTTTTTCCATGGTATTAACTTTAAGGTTATCTATAATTTTTTTCAACCTCTCAACATAAACTAAGAATTTTTTCACTTCAAAAAGCTCGACTTCATCTAGCGCAACGTTATTTTTCGCCCTTTGTAATGTCTCGCCAATGTATCTGATTTGTTTAAGTATATCTATGAGCTCTCTTCTTTTACTCATATTTAAAAAAGCTTCAACCTTACTAAGTTCAATTAGCAGCTCTTCCTCTTGCCCAGGTAGAAATGGCTGTGCATTTTTTTTGCAATTAATTCCATACTTAGTTATAGGTTTAACCTCATCAAATATAAAGTCAAAGTTTATGTTTTTTCTGCATTTTTCTGTTATAAAATCCTTTAACATGTTTCACCACCTGACACTACATCAATAATATTAAGTCCCTTGATATAATAATTCATCTTCTCACAAAATTCCGCACTGTCAAAATAATATCCCTCTGGAGATATAGGATTTAAAGTCAATGCAACAATGTTTATTGAATTAAGGGTTTCTATCTTAAGCCCTCTTTTTTTTGCCTCATTCCAAGTACGTGACTCTACAAAAATTTTAGTTGCATCGTCTATAACAAGCTTAAAATTTTTGGTGTGCTCATTTTGACATAGATCTTTTAATAATAACGATGTTATGGCTCCTTTAACATATACATATTGTGTTGTTTTATCAATATGCTCTGTTAAAATCTTTCCAGCTGTTATTCCAGTTTTAACATCGAAACAAACTATATCCCCTGTATTCTTTACTATACTAGTAGCACAACCTTTAATCAGCTTTTCCCTAATATTATTGTTAATCTCTTTTAATTGATAACATTCTACTACATATGCTGTTTTTTCTATAACTGTTTTTATATCTCTACTAAGTACTGCTCCAGTTGCTATAATACAAGCATCAGTAATTATTGGTGAAGAAGATGCCTTACGATCAATTGCTCCGTCAACAAATACAACTTGCGCACCAAAGTCACAAAGCATTTTTGAAATAGTTTTAATATCCTTAGTATTGGATGGACCTGCTATTTGGATATTGCCACTATGCTTTACTCTAACCAAGACAACCTCGCCCATAGGTGTCATTAAATCAGTTGTTTCAAGAATTTCAACTTTTGCCTCTGAAATGAGAAGTGCCTGTTTTGCAGTCGCAACTAAAACGCCTTCCGTAACAAAAATAGTTGGTTTTTCAGTGTTTGTTACTAAGTCACTATTTTCTCCATCTCTTCCTGTAGAGGTTATACCAATAGTTATATTTTCTTCATAGGCTTTACTTATGAGATAATTAAGAGCAACAGTTTTACCTGCATTTTTTGCAAGACCTATTATTGATATGGTCTTATAATTCTGTATTATTTCATTAATTAAACTCATAAGCATACCTCTTTTAACTAGTGATGTGTTCTTTTCTTTCTATCTAATTCTGTTGGTTCAAGTGCTAATCTTTCTCCAGCTAACAAGCCAGCAACTCCTGTTTTGTGAACTTTTTTCTTACCTTGGCATACATCACACATACATTCTATCTTTGGAAGATCTGTAGGCTCAGTATAAGTAGTGATAACGCCTTCAAAGTTTCTAAGTATAACCTTTTCTGGTGATTGAGAAATAACATAGTTTGGCATAACAGGAGTTTTTCCTCCTCCACCTGGTGCATCTACAACGAATGTAGGTACAGCATAGCCTGAAGTATGTCCTCTTAGAGCCTCTATTATTTCTATACCTTTACTAACAGGTGTTCTAAAGTGTTCAATACCTAACGATAGGTCACATTGATAAATGTAATAAGGACGAATTCTTATTTTAACTAATTCATGCATTAAATTCATCATGATATGTGGACAATCATTTACTCCTCTTAGTAAAACACTTTGGTTTCCTAGTGGAATACCTGCATCAGCAAGCTTTCTTATAGCTTCTTTTGCTTCTGGTGTAAACTCTTTAGGATGATTAAAATGTGTATTTAACCATATTGGATGATACTTTTTAAGCATGTTTACTAAATCATCTGTAATTCTTTGTGGACAAACTACAGGTGTTCTAGAACCAAGTCTGATTATCTCAACATGTGGTATAGTTCTTAAATTTTTAATAATGTATTCTAATATCTCATCAGATACAAGTAAGCAGTCTCCACCTGATAATAATACGTCTCTAACTTCTGGATGATTTCTTACGTATTCTATACATTTGTCGATGTTTTCTAATGGAACTGAATGGTCTTGTTGACCAGCAAATCTTCTTCTTGTACAATGTCTACAGTACATAGAACATTGGTCTGTTATAAGCATCAATACTCTGTCTGGATATCTGTGAGTTAATCCAGGTGCTGGAGAGTCTCCATCTTCATGTAATGGGTCCTCCATATCAGCCTCACCAATGTGAGTTTCTGAAATTGTTGGTACTGCTTGCATTCTTACAGGACATCTGTGATCATCTTTATCCATAAGTGATGCATAGTAAGGTGTTATACCTAATCTAAATTTTGCCAGAACTGCTGCAATGTCTTTTTCTTCTTGCTCAGTCATGTTAATAATTTGCTTAAGCTTTTCTACGGAATCAATTCTGTTGTTTACTTGCCAATGCCAGTCATTCCATTGCTCGGGTGTAACATTTTTCCAAAGTGGTATATCGTTGTAATATGCCATTTCATTTCCTCCCTATGATTATATGATTATATTAATTAATTTCCAGCATAAAGTTTTGCGTATAAATCTCTTAATGGTTGTGATTCTCTCATTATTTGTAATGATATTTCAGCGTGGTTTTTAGTATATCCGTTTCCAACTATCATGTTAACGTCTTTACCAACACCTTCTGCTCCTAAAGCTGCTTTTGTAAAGCTTGTAGCCATACTGAAGAAGTAAACTGTTCCATTGTCTTTACATGCTAAGATAGATCCCATTTCACAGTTTTCTCTGCTTACACATGTTATAACTAAATCACAAAGTTTACCGTCAGTAACTTCCATAATTTTTTCGTAAACTTCTACTGCGTTGCTAGCGTCTCCAGATAAACATACATCAGCTAATCCTAAATCTCTAACTTTATCTAAAGATTTTTCGCTATGTGCCCAGCAAATTACCTTACCAGTAATTCCAGCTCTTTTCTTAGCTTCATATAAGCAAAGCATACCTGATTTTCCTGCTCCACCAAGTACTAATACTGTGTCTCCTGGTTTAACAAGCTTTGCAGTTTGTGCTGGAGCACCTGCAACGTCAAGAACTGATAATGCTAAGTTTTCTGGTAAATCTGTAGGTATTTTAGCGTAAATACCGCTTTCAAATAATATAGCTTGACCTTTAATATCTACTTGGTCAATGTCTTTTCTAACTTCTAATATTTCTTCTATTACTAATGGTGTTAAAGATAATGATACTAGAGTAGCTATTTTATCTCCAACTTTTAAATCTGTTTTTCCATCTAAAGCTGGTCCTATTTCTTTAACTGTTCCGATAAGCATTCCGCCTGAACCAGTTACAGGGTTTTGGTGTTTACCTCTTTCAGCAACAATACCTTTCATTATTTTTTTGATTTCTTCCACATCACCTTTAGCTTGGTCATGAATTTGTGTAAAACTTGCTGAGTCAACATTTAATGTTTGAACATCTATTAGTATTTCATTGTCATATATCTCCATAGTGTTGTCAATCTTAAGTGCAGGTTGTGGTAGAACACCTACCGGATTAATTACTCTGTGTGTTCCAAATGGATTTCCTTTTTTCATATTTCATCCTCCTAAAAATTATATATTTTTTTTTGTCAGTTTTGTATTCAAAATTATTACGTGCAAAAACTGTGCCATATTATACTCAGAATTTATAATGTCTATTTTTCAACAAATTTAGCTAATTTAAGTTTTAAATTCATTTCATGTGCCGAATAATCGGCAATTTTTATATAAAAATCTTGTAGCATGCAAATACAATATGGTATAATATGCGTAGCATATTTAAAATGGCTCAATATATTTGAGACTATTATAAATTTTAACATTAATATATTGATAAATCAATATCGACAATCAATAGTATGAACCAATAATTATAAATTATGATTATTAATATTTTATAATGTCTGATAAGAAAGGGATAAGTATGAGAATAAAAGTATTAGGTCAGCAATTTGATAGTGACAATAATAAAATTGATGAAATACAGCTAATAACTGACGCCACAATAAAAAATGAAAACGGTTTATTTATAATAGATTATACTGAAAGCAGTGAAAATGCCGACGATAATGTAACTACAAGATTAAGAGTAACAGAAAAAAAATTAATAATGACTAAACTCAGTATGGTTTCATCAACTTTAGAGTTTGAAGTAGATGAAAAATACCACTCCATATATAGCACAATTTATGGCGACTTTAAAATGATAATATCTACTATGGAATATAACTACAATCTTAATGAGGACGGTGTTGGAGACATATATTTAAAGTATATGGTTAATCTAGGAGATGGTGAGCCTTATTCAAATGCATTGCAGATTAGTTTGTATGAGTAATAGCCTCTTATTGAGGCTCTAATAATTAAGTATTTTTAGTGATAAAAAAAGAAAACGTTTTAGATACGAACAATAAAGCTGAAATTTCAGCACACATTGCCTAATATTCGGCACACAGGGAGGTGGATGAGATAAATGGAAAGAAAGTTTTTCGATGCACTTATTAAAGCAATAGAACATATTGATGATGGTATTCACATAATTGATGCATCTGGTAAAATTATTTATTATAACCAAGCCGCTAAACAACTTGATGAAATTGATGTTGAAAAAGCAGTTGGAAGGCACATCCTTGAAGTCTATCCATCACTAAGCTTTGAGACAAGTACATTGCTTCAGGTTATGAAAACATGTAAGCCAATGTATAATGTAGAGCAAAATTTCACGAATTATAAAGGTAATAAAATATCTACAGTTAATACCTCTCTTCCTATAGTTTATAACAATAAGGTTGTAGGAGCTGTGGAAATATCTAAAAATATAACTAAGGTAAAAGAATTATCTGAAAAAATAGTGAAGTTGCAAAATGAACTGTATGAAAATAAAAGCACAAATTTTAAAAATAAAAATATGGCTAACTACACTTTTTTAGACATAATAGGTCACAGCAAGGAGATGCAAAAAATTAAGTCTTTAGGACTTAGAGCATCAGAATCTGATTCTCCTGTTTTAATATCTGGGCCTACTGGTACAGGTAAAGAATTGATTGTTCAATCTATACACAATTCTAGTAAAAGAAAAAATCAACCTTTTATAGCTCAAAACTGCGCTGCACTTCCTAATAATCTATTGGAAAGCATATTATTTGGAAGCGTAAAAGGAAGCTTTACAGGAGCTGAAAACAGGGCTGGTTTGTTTGAGCTTGCAAATGGTGGTACATTATTTTTAGACGAAATAAATTCAATGCCTATAGAATTGCAAGCTAAACTTCTTAGGGTTTTACAGGATGGAAGGCTAAGACGTGTAGGAGCAAGTACGACAATAGATATAGATGTACGAATTGTATCGGCTATAAATGCTCCTTTAAACAAGGTATTAGAGCTAGGTCAGTTGCGTAGCGACTTGTTTTACAGATTAAGTGTTATAACCTTTGAGGTACCTCCACTAAAAGAAAGAGTTGAGGATATACCTTTACTAGTTGACCATTTTATAAAAAAATATAATGAAAAATGCAATAAATTTTTTTCTTACATATCCAACGAGGTTCTTAAAATATTTATGGATTATGAGTGGCCCGGAAATGTAAGAGAGCTTGAACACACCATAGAAAGTGTTATAAGCTTATATGAAGGAGAAGTGATAAGAGAGGAGCATCTGCCATTTCAATTTAAAAACATTCACAATAATAAAAAGGATATCATCATAGATTCAAATATCATACGCCCTCTTGAAGTATCATTGCAGCGTTACGAAAAAGAAATTATAGCTTCAGCGTTGGAAAAGGTAGACTACAATGTATCCAAAGCTGCAAAGCTACTTAATGTACCAAGGCAGACACTGCAATATAAGATTAAAAAATTAGATATAAAATAAAAGTCTCTAAAAAATCTTAGAGACTTTTACGATTAAGCAATGTTGTTACTGTAGTGCAAATTAAAATTGTTATAACTCCATATGCCATAGAGAGCCCTATATCAAATTCTTGCATGGCGTTTACCATGGCTATGGATAGAGGTTTGTTAGATACTCCGTATAGTAATGCGGACATTGTGTATTCTCCCAGAGTTCTAATAAAAGCCACACTAGCACCTGATATAACTGCTGGCATAGTAATTGGAACTGTGATTTTAAAAAATGTTCTTATACTTCCTGCTCCTAGACTTTTTGATGCATCCTCCAAATCATTGTTGAATTTATAAAGAGCGATAAGATTTGTCCTAAGCATCAGTGGAACTATAGTAATTATATAGGCTATAGGTAAAATCCAGTACCTACCTATTAATACTTGATTAAAAGCAAAAACATTTTTTACATTGAAGGCATTTATTAAGTTAATAGCTATTGTACTGGCTGGCATAGCCCATGGAAGCATGGCCGTAATCTCAAGTAATAAGTTTAGGTTGCTTTTCTTTTTAGAAATTATAAAAGCAATAGGCAATGATATAGCTACTCCTGCCAAAACAGTTACAATCGACATGAAAATACTGTCTTTAAAGGGTTGCAAAACTCTTGGTTTAGTCGCTAACTTTATATAATTACCCAAGCTATATTCCTTAGGAAATATTTCCACCATCCAAGTGCCCGGTTTAACAAAGGACAGTACAAATATTGCAATTATAGGTAATAGAATGAGCGTTACTATAGTAATAATAAGCAGGTTAAGTGAAAATTTAGTTAACTTATTATTAAGCCTTATAGGCTTCAGACTGACTCTTCTAAGTGATTCAGCCATAGAATACTTTTTTTCGTAGTATCTTATTAAAAGAAGCATTGATAGTCCCATAATTAAAAGTATAACGACTTGTACCGAAGCAATATGCATGTGATTATTTGCTTTTGATAAAAGTATTTGCTTACTTAATACTCTAAACTTGCCACCTATAAGATTTGGAGCTGAAAACGAGCTTATACCAGATATAAAAGTAACTATTGAAGAGGATAATATAGCAGGCAATATTGACGGCAATATAATTGTAAAAAATATTTTTACCTTGCTAGCTCCAAAGCTTCTTGCTGCCTCTATAGTTGATGCATCTAAATATTTAAGTGCTACTGATACGTTTAGATAAAAGTATACGTACTGTGTATATGCATGAACAAAAAGAATACCCTTTATACCATTAAACTTAAAAGGGATATTTTCTAAACCAAAAAAAATTTGTATAGCCTTTGTTATTATTCCACTTTCTCCATATAGCTGAATAAAGGATATAACTATTATTACTCCTGGAACCATCATTGGTGATAGAAGTAGAGTATGTAAAAATTTCTTGTTTTTTATATCTACTAGCGAAGTGTAAAATGCTAGAATAGTACCTATAATACCGCATATTAACACTGTCATAATGCCCAGAAAAAAAGTATTATTAACAACTATTAAATTTGATTTGTTGGCAAAATACTGGATGTAATTATTTATATTATAACCATCTTGAGTATTGAAACTACTCTTAATTGTATTTAATAAGGGTATAATTACATATCCAAGTATTAGCGTAAATGCTACTATATAAAATAATACAGTTGCTATCTTTTTTATGTTAATCTTATCTATTAATGTGGATTTCAAGATACACCTCATCGTCAATTTTCCTTATCGTTCTTGAATCATTAAGCTCCTTAACCTTATATTCAAAATCATCTGTTTTTACAATATAATCTATTGTGCTCCCATTAAAGGATTTTTGAATTATTGTTCCTTTTATAAGGCTATTGTTTATGTTAGTTTTATGTAATTTTATAAGCTCAGGTCTTTGATATATGTTTTTATTATTTATTGCTAGAGTATTGGTTTCTCCAACAAAATTTGCCACAAAGGTACTTTGCGGATTGTTATAAATATCTGTTGGTGTACCTATTTGTACACATTCTCCAAAGTTAAATACAGCAATTCTATCTGATATAGCCATAGCTTCTCGTTGATCGTGTGTAATAAATACTGTTGTTATTTTAAGAGTTTTTTGTAGCCTATGTATTTCATCTCTCATTTTGTCTCTAAGAGCCGCATCAAGATTAGATAAGGGCTCATCTAACAAAAGCACCTTTGGCTCAACTGCCAGTGAACGTGCAAGTGCAACTCTTTGCTGCTGTCCACCAGAAAGTTCATCAATCTTTCTATCTTTGTATTCATATAAACCTACTAAATCTAAATATCTATTGGCTGTCTCTATTATTTGTTTTTTCGAAAGCTTTTTAATTTTGAGCCCATAGGCTATATTTTCATAAACGCTCATATGTGAAAAAAGGGCATAGTTTTGAAAAACTATGCCTATGTCTCTTTTTTCTGGGCTTAAATTTGTAATATTTTCATCAGATAGATATACTTCTCCTATGCTAGGCTTTATAAAACCAGCTATTATTCTTAAAAGTGTGGTTTTACCACAACCTGATGGTCCAAGAAGTGTAAAAAGCTCTCCATCTTGTATTTCTATGTTTATGTTGTTTAATACATTTTCCTTATCAAATTTATGAGATATGTTTCTTAATGTAACCTTGCCCATTTTTACAACTTCCTAATTTATTCTTTTATGTCTTTACTTGAATCTCTTATTTCAGTATCAAATTTTTGTAACCAAGCATCTTGGTTTTTTGAGATAACAGACCAATCAACATCCATTGCTTTATATTCTTCCTTCATCCACTCTGGACTTTTCTCAATAGCTGCTTTTAACGTAGGAATTCTATTAAACTCATTTGCTATTTTTGCCTGTATATCTGCACTACCTACAAATTCAACAAATTCTTTCGCAGCGTTTGGATGAGGTGCATTTTTAATTGCTGCAACTCCATCTGTTATAACTGGTGAGCCACTTTTAGCATCTATGATTTTTAGTGGCATATTATTTTTTTCAATTCCGTCTATTATGGCACTTTGAACTGCAAAGCTTATAGCTGCTTCTTTTCTACCTACTGCTTGAAATTGCAATGTTTGGCTTGAATAGTAACCCTTCATATTTGAGTCTAAGGCTTTTAAATAGTTCCAAGCTTCATCTATTTTACCGTCTTTTTCGTATTGGTAAACTAAACTCATAAGAGTAGATCTAATTGATGAAGAAACTGTATCTCTCGATACAATTAAATCCTTATATTTTGAATCTGCAAGATCAGTCCAATCCTTTGGAGCTTCTTCTTCGGTTAACATTTCTGTATTATAAAACATCATAACTGGCGTTTGAATTGTACCATACCATCTTCCATTAGCATCCTTAAACATTGGATTCAGATCATTTGCCCATGATGTTTCAACTAGGTCAAAAATACCTTCCTCTGCCATTTCCATAAACAAAGATGAAGCACCGCCAAACATTATATCTGCTTGTGGATTTTCTTTTTCTGCTCTAACACGGTCTGCTAGTTCACCCTTTAAGTTAATATACTCTACTTCAACTCCAGTTTGTTTTTTAAATTCATCAGCTACAAATTGTAAAAGTTCATCAGCATGAGTTGAATATATAACTAATTTATCTTCCAATTTAGTATTTTCATTATCAACATTACCTGTACTTTGTCCATCATTTTCAACTTTCTCAGGAGCTGTCTTATTAGTACACGCTACTAAATTTAAACTTAACATAAGTACTAATAGTACTACAATTATTTTTTTCATTTTCTGTAAAATCCTCCATATTTATGCCCATTCATGCTGTCAAGGTACATAAAATATCATGAAAAATTATGTATTAAATTATGTATGGGCTTTTAATTTATTATTGTCCAATAGATAATACTATATGCAATTAAGTTAGTAAAATGAAATTTTTTTATGTATTGTCTATTTAAAATAACTTTTTATTATATGAATTAATTTCCATCAGCATGAAAACGTTTATTAAAAAATATTGTAATTTTAATGAAATTTATACTTGACATTTAAGAAATTCTGTCATATCATATGATTTAATTTAATAAGGCCTCACTTTTTAGGAGTGAGGTAGAGGCGCGGTGTTTATTAGTGCTTAATGGAGCTTGAGTAAGCTATGATGTTAAGAAGGAGGAACCACCGCCGAAGTTGATAATATACTCGATGTTATCTGCTGGGTCTGCAGAAAATATTTGCAGGACTGTCTTGATAGGCTACCCGGTTTATCAAGTTGTGCTATCTCATTTGGGAAAAAAGAGGGGATTTTGGAGCAATTGCGCGCGTTGTAGCCTGAGTCTATCTCAGGCTTTTTTTATTGCTAAAATTTTTTAAAGTTTTATCTAAAAAAGTTTTTATCTATAAAAAAAGGCCTAATAAGTTAAATAGTAGTACAATAGCCTCTTTTCTTATAATTACAAAAAACATATTACAAAATAAGAGGAGAAAAATATTATGAAAACAAAAAATTTATTATTGGTGACAATGACTTTATTATTGGCAATATTTTTAGTAGGATGCCAAGGAAGTAATAACGATTCAAATTTAAGCACAAATGGACAAGCTTCAGATAATATAAACGAAAATCAAAAAGAAGAATCTAATTATTTTACGATTGGTATGGAAGCGGGTTATGCACCTTTTAACTGGACGCAAATGGATGATTCTAATGGTGGAGTTGCTATAGATGGAACTAAAGAATATGCAGGTGGCTATGATGTTGAAATAGCTAAAAAAATAGCTGCCGGTCTTGGTAAAGAGTTAAGAATTGTTAAAGTAGAATGGGACGGTCTTGTTCCAGCCCTTATTTCAGGTAAAATAGATGCTATAATAGCCGGTATGTCACCAACTGCAGAAAGAAAAGAATCTGTTGATTTTTCTGATAATTATTATAAATCAGATTTAGTTATGGTTGTTAAGGCTGGCGGAGCTTATGAAAATGCTACAACTTTAAATGACTTTGCTGGCGCTAAAATTACAGGTCAATTAAATACATTCCACTACTCAGTGATTGACCAAATTGAAGGTGTTAATAAACAAACTGCTATGGACAATTTTCCTGCAATGAGAGTAGCTCTAGAATCAGGTATGATAGATGGTTATGTATCAGAACGTCCAGAAGCAGTAAGTGCTTCAGCAGCGAATCCTAATTTAAAAATGGTTGAATTAACTGAAGGATTTGTAACAAATGATGACGATACAGCAATAGCTGTAGCAGTTACTAAAGGCAATGAATTAGTTGCTAAAATTAATGAAATATTAAATGGTATATCTGAAGAAGATCGTACAAAAATCATGGATGAAGCTATAATAAATCAGCCTGCTTCAAATTAATTAGCAGGAGGACAATATGAGTTTTGAAGTAATTTTAAAAATAGCTACAGAAAACTGGCCAATGTTTTTACGTGGCGCCGGTATGACCTTATACATATCAATTATAAGCACAATTATTGGTACGATTCTAGGCTTAATAGTTGGTGTAATTAGAACTATACCATACCAAGAAAATAAAATAAAAAGATATATTTTAAATTTTGTAAATACACTTTTATCAGTGTATATTGAAGTTTTTCGTGGTACCCCAATGATAGTACAAGCAATGGTTATTTACTACGGGTCAGCGTTAGCTTTTAATATAAATATGAATAGTACTTTTGCAGCCTTATTCATTGTTTCTATAAATACGGGAGCGTATATGTCAGAAATCGTTCGTGGGGGGATTGTTTCAATAGATAAGGGACAGTTTGAGGCTGCACATGCTGTAGGAATGACTCATATTCAAACTATGATTAATGTAGTTTTACCACAGGTAATTAGAAACATTTTGCCTGCAACTGGTAATGAGTTTGTTATAAATATAAAGGATACTTCCGTATTAAATGTAATATCAGTAACAGAATTGTATTTCCAAACTAAATCTATAGCTGGTAATAATTTTAAATATTTTGAATCCTTCTTTGTTGCGTGTGTCCTCTACTTTATTATGACATTTACTGTGACGAGGATATTAAGATATTTAGAGAAAAAACTAGATGGACCAGAGAATTATGAAATCAGCTTATAGGAGGTAGACATGGAAAAAATAATTGAAATTCAACATTTAAGCAAGGCTTACGGAAGCCATGAGGTACTAAAAGATATAGATTTTTCGGTTAATAAAGGAGAAGTTGTTTGCATAATAGGCTCGTCTGGTTCTGGTAAATCAACACTTCTAAGATGTATAAATCTACTTGAAAAACCTCGTGACGGACAGATAGTATATAAAGGTGAAAGTATACTTGATAATCAACATGATGTTCATGCTTATAGAACAAAACTAGGTATGGTTTTTCAACATTTTAATTTGTTTAATAACCACAATGTTTTAAGCAATTGTACTATTGGACAGGTTAAAGTTTTAAAACGCTCTAAGGATAAAGCGTCAGAAATTGCAATGAAATATCTAAACGTAGTTGGTATGGAGCAGTATATAAATGCTAAACCAAGACAGCTATCCGGTGGTCAAAAGCAGCGTATAGCAATAGCCAGAGCTTTGAGTATGGAGCCTGATGTACTACTGTTTGATGAACCAACTTCAGCACTTGACCCTGAAATGGTAGGTGAGGTTCTAAAGGTAATGAGAGAGCTTGCAGATAGTGGACTTACTATGATTATTGTTACACACGAAATGGAGTTTGCAAAAGAAGTTTCAGATAGAGTTGTATTTATGGACAATGGAGTAATCGAAGAGCAAGGCAGTCCTGAAGAAATTTTCAATTCACCAAAGCAAGAAAGAACAAGAAAATTTTTAGAAAGAACTCTTAATAGGACATAAGTTAAATTGAAAATAGAGAAAAGAAAATGGAAAGTTATTTTAACTCTCCATTCTCATTTCTTTATTTTGCATTTTAGCTATTTGAAATTATCTATGAAATTCTCAATAATTTCTGCTAGCTTAGATTTAAGCTTAATATTTGAATATCCTCTATTTGTTTTTATTAACTGTATTTCTTCTTCTGTGAGAACCTCTCTTAATTTATCTTCTACATTTATGTCAAAGACTGCTAGCTCTTTATCCTTTCCGAAATCTGTGAAACATAGCGGTGGAAACATAACACACCACCAATTTTTTCCATTTGCCTCTCCTATTTCAACTCTTACAGCATCATAATCTCCGCTCGGCAATGCAAAATCATCATATTCTCTAATTGGAAATTTATAGTTGCCATAAAAGACCTCCACATTATAGTAATAACCCTCGTCGTACACTGTTTGTTGAGCTATAGCTTTTATTTCAGTTAGATTGTTTAGAATAAGTGTTTCAGTTTCTTGTTTGCTTGAAATGTTATTAAATCTTTTATTAAAGTTATTTAGTATGTTATTTCTCACCTTTAGCTTTAATTCTTGATCCTGTAGTGTATCAGAATTTGCTAGTATATGTAATCTGATTATTTTATTTTCTAGCTGTATAATTTCGAAATATGATTCAAATGCATATGCTATAGCTAAAGCAATAAAAAGTAATAAAGCTACTGTAATAACTTTACTTTTGTATTTCATAAATTTTTTTATCCTTCCTCCAAATGTTAGTTTATTTAACCATACCACTGTTATTTATTTTTACATTATAATTTACTACAATATTGGCATTTTCAAATATCTCATCGTACTTATCTTTAATTTTGTTATAGTCAGCCTTTTTATACTTCAGTAAATCCTCTTTTATTTCCAACATATCCATTTTATAATTTTTTTGCATTTTATATATTAGGTCCTTTGTTTGATTATTTACTTTATTATTCACTTCATTGCTTAATCTCCTTATAAAATCTTTATCTGAAGTATTAACCTTTGTCATATCATAGGCAGTGACATTACATGAAACAGTTACATAGTATGTCACATTTAATTTTTCATCTTTCAAATCTATCATTTGAGAAACAACTACATCCTCAGCTGTTAAAGTAATTGGTATCCCATCAATAAACACACTTAATTCAGTCATTCCTGACGCTTCTCCCTTTGTAAGCAAGGATAGCAATCTATTTTCTACGTGATCTATATAGCCTATGAGCTTATAATCTTTTATTACAGCAGCCCCATCTATAGCAACTCTATCATCTTTTACTTCTACAGAAGGGATTAATGCATTTCCAAAACCTTGCAGATATACGGCAACTTCATCAAAGCTATAGGTTGACTGAATCCTTAGTTTTTTTAACTTAATTAAAAATTCACTTATATACCTACCTATTAACGGATTATCTTTAATTTCATAATTTATAATGTCAGAAGCCTTGCTTTTAGCTACTACTAATTTGACTTTACGATTAATTTGAGGAGAACGCTCTATCTCATCAAACAGCCTTTTAATGCTATCAGGATTTTTTGCAACACTCTCTCCAAGTACAATAACCTGCATTAAACTATCAGATATAATTTTTTCAGTACTAAATATATTATTATAATAAAAGTCAGTTAAGTTATCAGAATTCTGAGACGTAACGTATCTTTTATTCTCTGAACCAGTACTGATAATTGGAACTTCTGCTGTAAAGGTATATTCGCTGTCATGCTTTTCACTTTTATCAATTCCAACTGCAAATATATATTCTCTTTTATTTATCTCTACACCATCTTTATTTGTACAGCCGGTGATAAAAAGTGTTAATATTAGAATTAGAACTATATATTTATACTTCATTTGCTTTACTCCTTTTTTTATCTATAGCTATTAATAGCAATATTATTAAAAGATTAACTACTAAAAAAACATATATAGGTATTTTTATATATCTAATAACGATATTTATTCCCGGTAACAGACATGCTACTATATAAATAATAGGTGTTTGAATAAAAATAAAATATCCATTATCTACAGTTCTCAACGTTTTTTGTAATGACAGGTCAGTAAAATATAGTATTATTGATAAACAAACAAACGCACATATTATATTAAGTGATATACCAACTGCTTCAGTATTTTCTAAAAATGTACCAGGTACACTAAAAAATTTTAATATCGTTACAAAAGGCCATAAAACTCTTTTTGCCTCACCCTCTCCAAATTTAAACATTATTAGAAAAAAACATAATATATATATAAGACTGCTAGTTATTAGAAATTTTCTGTTTTCATTTAAATTCTTTTTTTGTTCTTTTACATAGGGGTTTGAGAATAAAAGTATGGTAAGTCCAAAAAATCCTACTAATGCATATGGTACTCCCATTAAAACCCCCTTAAAATCGAGGGGAAATATCGGCAAAATATTGCTAAAATCAGAGTATAAAGTAGAAAATATTGTAACAATAAGCAAAGGTATTAGTGCTATGATTACAGTTATATGTGCTATTTGCGCTATTGTGTGAATACCCTTTTGTGTCGCATACGATGAAGTAAGTAGGATTATTAATATTATTACGTTATTGGGAGTTCTAAATAGCATAAACATATTTATTTGCTCAGAAAAATCCTTTAAAAGAATGCTGCTTGCAATTATGAAAAATGAAATATAAAAAGTGCCTATTATCTTTACCATGAACTTTGGCATATAGTCTGCACAAATATCAAGTAATGTTTTATCTGGATGATTCGCTTGTAGCCTAATTATTGGCTTAGTAAATAGTAAAGCTATACCTAATGCAACAACTATACTAACCCATGCTGTTGGCCCATCTGTACATGTAACTAGCACAGGCAAAAGCATTATTTGATATATAAACGATGATAAAATCAGCATAGATGTATTTTGATATGCTGTTATTTTAGTAGTAAACATTTTGTCCTCCTTATTTGAAAAATTTTTTATTTTTTTCTACGTAAATATTCTGGCTTATGCACCATGTTTTTTATCCTATGTCTTATGATAGTATCCATTAAGTCTGGTTTATTCTCAACAAAGCTAGAAAACGGGGTCATATATGGTACTCCCATGCTTTTTAATGCACATAGATGTGTTAATAATATACATATACCGAGGGATACACCAAACAATCCTAGTGTTGCAGCAAGTATGATAAAAACAAAACGGAGCATCCTTAGTGAAGTTGAAAAATTATAGCTTGGTATAGCAAATGATGATATAGTAGTTAGTGCTACAATAATAATTACTAATGGTGAAATAAGACCTGCTTCTACCGCTGCTTGGCCAATAACTAAACCACCTACAATACCTATAGTTGAACCTATAGGTCCGACGATTCTCATACCTGCTTCTCTTATAAGCTCCATAGTAATTTCAATTAAACTCGCCTCAAACCACGCAGGAAATGGAACCTTTGCTCTTGAGGCTGCAACGTATAGTGCAAGCCCTGTTGGTAGCATATTGGGGTGAAAGGTGGTAATTGCTACATACAGAGCTGGCAATAATATTGTTATTGGCAATGCTAGGTATCTAACTATTCTTATCATACATGCAGAAAGCCATCTTTCGTAATAATCCTCAGATGATTGCATAAATACAGTCATTATAGCTGGTACCATAAGTACTTGGGGCGTGTTATCAACCCCTATTACAACTCTGCCTTCATATATAGCTGAAGCAGCCGCATCTGGCCTTTGTGTATTTTCAACTTGTGGAAATGGCGAATAATTATCATCTTCAATTAGCTCCTCAATATAGGAACTTTCAAGTACTGCTTCTATATTAATTTTAGATAATCGCTTTTGTAATTCTTCTAATACCTGTCTGTTTACTCTATCTTCCAAATACATTATGGCTACATCTGTTTTAGATTTAGTACCTACCTGCATATACTTAACTTTCAGTTTAGGATCCTTTATTCTTCTTCTAATTAATGTAATATTAACTTTAAGTGTTTCATTAAATCCGTCTCTTGGTCCTCTTAGTAGTGTTTCAGCAACTGGCTCTGAAATACTTCTCATTGGCCATCCACGAGAAGAAATCATAATGGCCTTTGTACTGCCATCTATAAACAGCATTGTTTCGCCAGATAAAATTTTATTAACAGCTGTACTAATATTATCCACTGAACTTATTTCAGATGTTGCTATACTTGTTAAGCTAGCTATTCTATCTAATTCTTGTGTTGTATTTTTTTCAAAATTATTTAAGTCAAAAAATTCCATTAATGTCTCGATTGCAAATTGACTGACAGCTTCTTTTGTTGTCATTCCGTCAACATAAATAAGACACATTTTTATCTTTTGTTTCTTTCCGCATTCAATTGTTCTGTAAATAATATCATCTGCGTCCTTCAATATTTCTTTTAATGCTAAAATTGTTTGACTTAACTTACTATTTATATCTTTAATTGTATTTTTGTTATTATCCATTTGACCCCCTAAATTAGTAAATAATTGTTAGTATTAATGCAGCAATAGTGAATAAGCCATAAAATATACCTGTTGCTTTTGCTATTCTATAGTCTTTAAACTTTCCAGATTGCTTTAACTGCTTACTGGTTCTAAATATTAGAAAATAGCTTATTATAGCAAATAAAAATATTACACCGTTACTTAATACACTTTTAAGCTCGTTTAACAAAAACATAAAACACCTTCCTTGCAGTAATCACAAAATAATAGAATATTGCTCTATTATTTGTAATATTTGCAAAACAAGGTGTTTTTATACATAAATTTATAAATTTTCTTTTTTTATCCACCAATAGGAAGGAATATTAAGAGGATATTATATTTTATATTTCTGCTTTTTTCTAACCAATGTAGATATATCTATATCAAGTGTAGCTGCAGCTATTTTTAATGTTTCAGAGTTAGCAAGAGTCTTTAGAATTTCGTCCTTTTCAAATTCCTCTAATCTATCTTTTAAGGTTTTTGTAGTAGTTTCATAAACATTTCCATACTTGTATGGCATTTCATTTTCGCCTATTATTAATTGGTCTTTAAATAGATTTTTAGTTATACAAGGAGTATCTGATATTAAAACTAGTCTTTCTATTATGTTTTTCATTTCCCTAATATTTCCCGGCCAATCATAGGCTATAAATTTTTCTAAGCAATCTGCTGAGAAAAAAGTGTTTTTACTGTACTTGTTGTTATAATACTCTATGAATTCTTGCGACAATGGTATTATATCCTCCTTTCGATGTCTAAGTGGAGGTATAACAAAATTAACTACATTTAATCTATAGTACAAATCATTTCTAAATTTTTTCTCTTCTACTAATTGTTTAAGCTCTGCGTTTGTGGCAGCTATAATCCTTGCATTAAATTCAACTGGCTTAACTCCACCTATACGATAGAAAAACTTATCATTTATAGAATTTAATAATTTAACTTGTAAAGCATATGGCATATCCCCTATTTCATCTAAGAATAATACACCATTATTAGCTTCTTCAAATAATCCTTTTTTTCCACCTTTTTGAGCACCAGAAAATGCACCTTCCTCATATCCAAAAAACTCTGACTCCAACAAATTTTCTGGTACTGCACCACAATTAATTTTAACAAACTTGCCTTTGTTTTTTTTACTTGAGCTGTTATAAATATAAGAGGCTAGAAAATCCTTACCTACTCCAGTTTCACCAAGTATAAGTATTGTACTGTCAAAGGAAGCTACTTTATCTACTTTCTCATATATATCTTTTACAGCTTCATTATTAGATATAAATTGATTTTCTTTTTCTACATTTTGTGCTTCCTTTATATATGTAGAATTTTTTATAGTTAAGTCCTCTTTTATAGCAATGTTTTTCATTATCTTATCTAGCTCGGATACATCTCGTATAACAGCTATTGTTCTTATTAAATTTCCCTCATCATCAAATATGGGTGAACCAGAAACTAAACATTTTTGACCTTCTGAATAATTGTTTATTGTAAAAACTGTGCTTTTAGTCTCAATAACCTTGGAACAACAAGAATTAGGAAGAATATTAACTCTTCTTAAATCATAAACTGTTTTACCAATAATTTTATCCCTTGTTAAACCCGAAAGAGCTAAAAAGGCATCATTTACAAATAGTGTTTTGCCTACACTATCAGTAATGTATATTCCATCTTCAAGTTTATTAAGCATTTCATTATGAATATATTGCTGTTTAGTCAAATATTCAATTTGTTTTTCAAGCTCTTTTATAAATTTTAAATTTTTATCTACCATAACTACCTCTATGTGATTATTAATATCTTTTATCCTTATTATACTGTCATATTTCTTCTTTATCTTATCATAATATATGCAACATTGCAAATGCATTTTCGCATACATGTGCAATGCTGCATATCAATCAGAATAGAAACTGTTGCAATTTTGCATCTTTCTTAAAATGAATAATTGGCACGAATATTGCTTATTATATATTCAAAATAAATTATTTTTAAAGAGTGAAAAAAAACACTCTAAAATTATTTTAACGCCACGAAGCGGCGTAATGGGAGGATTAATATGAGAAAAGTAGTTATCGTTTCAGCAGCAAGAACACCAATAGGTTCTTTTGGTGGAAGTTTAAGCTCACTATCAGCTGTTGATTTAGGTGTAATAGCAGCAAAGGAAGCAATAAAAAGAGCAAATATAGACCCAAGCATAATTGATGAGGTTATAATAGGAAATGTTTTAGGAGCAGGTCTAGGACAAAACGTTTCTAGACAAGTAGGAGTTGGGGCAGGCGTACCAGTTGAAACTCCAGCGTTGACACTTGGCAAGGTTTGTGGTTCTGGACTTAGAGCAGTAAGTATGGCAGCACAATTTATAAAGCTAGGTGATGCTGATGTTATACTTTGCGGTGGAACAGAAAGTATGTCAAATGCACCTTATGTTTTACCTAAGGCAAGATGGGGACAAAGAATGGGTGATGGCGCTATTATTGACACCATGGTTAATGATGGATTGACAGATATATTTAATAAATATCATATGGGTATTACAGCTGAAAACATTGCAGAACAATGGAATATCTCTAAGGAAGAGCAAGATAAATTTGCTGTTGCAAGTCAAAATAAAACTGAAGCAGCTCAAAAGGCTGGAAAATTTGCAGATGAAATTGTACCAGTGGTTATACCTCAAAGAAAAGGTGATCCAATAGTTGTTGATACAGATGAATATCCAAGACATGGTTCAACTATAGAGAAAATGTCTAAGGTTCCATCTGCATTTAAAAAAGACGGTACAGTAACTGCAGCAAATGCTTCAGGTATAAATGACGGAGCAACATGCTTAATAGTTATGTCAAAGGATAAAGCTGATGAGTTAGGTCTTGAATATTTAGCAGAAATAGTTTCTTATGGATCTGCAGGAGTAGACCCTAAGATTATGGGATATGGTCCTGTGCCAGCTGTTAAAAAAGCTTTAGCTAAGATAAATTGGACTGTAGATGATTTAGACTTAGTAGAAGCAAACGAAGCTTTTGCAGCTCAATCTATTTCAGTAGCTAGAGACTTAGGGTTAAATCCAGAGAAAGTTAATGTTAATGGTGGAGCTATAGCTCTTGGCCATCCAATTGGCTCTTCTGGAGCAAGAATTTTAGCAACTTTACTTTATGAGATGAAAAGAAGAGATGCTAAAAAAGGTCTTGCTACTCTTTGTATAGGTGGCGGAATGGGAACTTCTCTACTTATAGAAAGAAAATAATACTAAACCACAAAGCGTGTTGCCACGCTCTTAAAATCTTATAATCGTGATAAGTATAGTGTAAAATAATCAATTTGTTATTTTATTAACAAATTAGTTTGATAAATTATTAAATAAGATATATAATTAAAATTAGTATAAGGCAAAAAATTCAAGGAAAGGGTGTAGTGTGAAAAAAGGCACTTCACACTATGGAAAAATCAAAAAAATGATTTTTCATTTCTATTTGTGATGCCACTTCGTGGCATAATGGGAGGTAAAATGAATAAAATAATTACTATTAGTGAAGCTGTTAATAAAGTAAAAGATGGCATGACTATAATGGTCGGTGGATTTTTAGCTAATGGAACTCCAGAAAGACTAATTGATGCTTTAGTTGAAAAAGGAGTAAAAAACTTAACATTAATTTGTAATGATACTGGTTTTCCTGACAGAGGCGTTGGTAAAATGGTAGTTGCAAAGCAATTTAAAAGAATAATTGTATCTCACATAGGTACTAACCCAGAGACTGCTAACCAAATGAATTCAGGTGAAACTATTGTAGAATTAGTTCCTCAAGGTACATTGGCTGAAAGAGTAAGATGTGCTGGAACTGGTCTTGGTGGAGTTTACACACCTACTGGAATTGGTACAGAAGTAGAGATAGGAAAAGAAAAGAAAGTTATAAATGGAATAGAGTATATATTGGAGTTACCTTTAAAGGCTGATGTTGCTTTATTATTTGGCAGTGTTGTAGATAAAAAGGGAAATATAGTTTTCAATAAAACGATGAAAAACTTTAATCCAATTATGGCTATGGCAGCAGATACAGTAATAGTAGATGCAGAAAAAGTAGTAGAAATAGGTGAAATAGATCCTGAAAATGTTATGACATCAGGTATATTTGTTGACTATGTTGTAGGAGGTGACATGTAATGGCTTTAGATGCAAAGGTAGTTATAGCGAAAAGAGTAGCTCAAGAATTACATGATGGTGATGTTGTAAATTTAGGTATCGGTCTTCCTACATTGGTAGCAAACTATATACCAGAGGATGTTGATATAACTTTCCAATCAGAAAATGGTTTTTTAGGATTAGGTCCTTCTCCAGAGCCTGACAAGGTAGATATGGAGCTAGTAAACGCTGGTGGTCAGCCAGTTACAATAGTTTCAGGCGGATGCTATTTTGACAGCTGCACTTCTTTTGGAATTATAAGAGGTGGACATGTAGATGCAACAGTTCTTGGAGCATTGCAGGTTGATGAAAAAGGAAATCTAGCTAACTGGAAAATACCAGGAAAAATGGTTCCAGGTATGGGCGGTGCCATGGATTTAGTAGTTGGTGCTAAACAAGTTATAGTAGCTATGCAACATACTCAAAAAGGTGCACACAAAATACTTGCTGAATGTACTCTTCCACTTACAGCTAAAGAACAAGTTAACTTAATTATAACAGAATTAGCAGTTATAGAGGTAACTAAGGAAGGATTAGTTCTAAGAGAATTAGGACCAGAAGCAACCGTTGAAGAAGTTCAAGAGGCAACAGGTGCAAAATTAATAATACCAGAAAATATAAAGAGATTTGGAATTGAATAATATATAAAAAGCGAAACAAGTTTCGCTCTAATAACACGACAGCGTTAAATACGCTGTCATGTTTTATCTTACCTATTAATTTTTTTAAATTTAACTATAGTTACCATTAATACAACTCCTATTATTAACAATATCAACCTACTTATCAAGTATGAAATTTCAAGATTGAATGCTGGATCCAATACACCTAAATTAAGTGGATATTCCGAGAAAAATCTTATTCCTGTTATGTACAATTTTTGAAATGAAGGTATATATGACACTAATAATTGAATAGCTAATAAAACGTAAATCCCTATTTGACTATGCCTACCTACTAACCACCCTGCGCCCATAGTAAATATCAACGATGGTATTACTGCTAATATAGCAGGTAAAAATAATGGTTGAAGCGGCACTGTATCAAATATTGTTTTATAAAATACTATACATAGAGCAACAACAATTATAACTATTATCACCATACCTATTGCAATTGAAGCACAGCGGATTAAGGTATACTTATTTTTATTTACAGATGTAGCACTAGTTATAGCTGATACTTTTTCTTCGCTTTTAGAAGTAAAAAATGTTATAAAAAACAGTTCAATTGCACATAAAAATGGTACAACACTTGATAAATAATATCCAAAGCTCCATGGTGAAAACGGCGCTGTGTTAGCTATTCCTAATATAACAGAACTTGTTAACAACTGCCAACTGCAAAGTATTGTAACCAAACTTAATCCAATGAAAATTTTATTACCCATAAGTCTACGACATTCATAATATAGTATTTTATTCAATTCCCAACTCCTCCTTTGTTAGCCCACTCACTGTTAAAAAGTCATTTAAAGATATATATGGTGGGAATTCCGTTCCACCCTCTAAAAACAATTTCTTTAATACCTCATCAAGCTTATCTTCGCCTCCCAACAATTCAGCAGCACGATTAAACATCATAGCATATCCACTATATGTATTAACACTTCGAAGCGTAGTATCTAAATTAACTAAATATTTTTCAGGTAATTTTTCTCTATATTCCGGATTTCTAACATAAAAATTATTTTTAGTATTGTTAATACTATTTTCCCAAATATCTAAATAATTTTCCTTTGCATACTTATCGCCATATAGCTGTTTCATTAATCTATAAGTAGTATAAGTTGCTATCCCTTCAGAACTCCAATATAAATCTTCAGGATCCATCAGCATAACTCCAAGTCCCCACCATTGATGTATAATCTCGTGTGCTAATACTTCTGCGCCACTAGCACCTATATCTTTATTTTGTAAATTAATTGCTGTAAAGCTATCTTCACTAATAGCACTTATATTATCACGAGCAAAACCACCAAACATTAATATTGTTCCCTGGATAATTTTAAATGGTCTATCTTCTGTAAAAGCTCTGGCCCCATATTTTTCTGTACAATATCTTATTGCTGATTCCATAGCTTGAATTGCACCCAAAGACTCAATTTGTTCATGGTGCTTTTTACTATAATAAAATTCTATAGGCATACCTCCACCATTTAAATTTATCTTAATATACTCCCCTGCAAGCACCATCATTCCTGTAACACCTTTATCATATGTTTGCCACTGATTATATTTTGGGTTAGTTTCCGATACTTTTTGTACCTCATAACCATTTGCCACAGGCGTTAATTTCTTAGGTAATTCTACCTGCATATAATACGGTGCATCTTCTTCTACCAATACCTCCGGTACCGGAGCTAAGCTTTTACCTGTTAAATGAATGTAATTACTACTTATTAATGTACCCCCTCCAGCCATACTTTGCATAACATTCCAGAGTTTTGGACTTCCACTATATTCAACATTCATAACTAGGTCTTCTTCTGATGGCAGCTTACAACGAATATGTCTGGCCGCAATATAGTCATCCTTTAAATCTTCAAAAGCTATCTCCTGTCCATTGATTAAAATACGGTTAACCTTATATCCTGAATTTAAAGTTAAATAAAAATCTTGATCTACCCCGGTGTTATTTCTTAATATGTATTTTATTTCACCTTTTAATTTTCCAAGCCATGACGTATTGATTGAAATATTCGCATCCACTCTCACTAAAAACACGTCATCTACCATATAATTTTTTTCTTCTACATTCATCCAGTCTAATGGTGAATTATCAAAAAAAGGTTCATTATACCACAGTAAGCATCCTCCAAGTATAAGACACATTGATAAAGCAATTAACCAACCTTTTTTAATACCTACAACAAAGGATTTAAATAAATTTTTACCATATCTTCTAATGCACAATAAAGATATAATCCATATTCCCAATAGTAACAGACTCCAAACTAGTCTGTTATATCCAGCTAATCTAAAAATCATATCATTACTAAAATCATCTGATAATAATATTAAATCAGGCATGCTCCATTTACTTAAATAGCTTTCAGAAAAATAAGTACTTTTGCTACCTATTACGAGCACTAATATTAATATAGCACTAACATCTGTTCTTTGAATAATTTGATAACATATGGCGGATACAATACATCCAAATGCCAATGATGGAAATACATAAATTAAAAAACAGCTAATATAGTCCTTCAATGAAAATACTATATTTAATTTCCATATTACAAACGGAGCATATAGAAGCATAATTAATAATGTAGTTATTAGCGATACACAAATAAGCGATAATAGCCTAATCAAAGCTTGCCTATATGGTGACACTATGCAATCTGTTATTTCCTTGGTATTATTTTTTGATATTCGATTCAATTCATATAAGCTTAATATTGTAAAAATAATTAAGCCAAAATTCGATACTCCTTTTACTTGTTCTGCTAAATAAACACTCGCCATCGTAGAGCCTGTTTGAGTATAAAATCCAGATAAAAATGCAGCAAAAGTAGCTAAAATTGCTATCCATGTTATATAGCTACATAATAACCTTTTGACTTCTACACGTAGTAGATCTAATACTCTCATTTTCATGCCCATGCCTCTATTGCACAAGAACCCCAGTATTTATTGTGCATGGGCTCGGTGCATACTTTCTTATTATTTTTCATTTCTTTAACCTCTATCCTCCTGCATTATAAAATACATATAAGCATCTTCTAATGTAGGCTCAACAACTTCTGCATATTCTGGAAGTACTTCTTCAACTATTCTGCATTTAATACCACTGATTGTATTAACTTGTGATGTTATATGCATGTGATTACTTTGTGTTATTTTTTGTTCTATTACTATGCCCACATGCCCCTGTGCTCTTAATATTAATTCGTTAGGGGTTCCTGTGAATAATATTTTTCCATTATTAATAACTATCAAATAATTACAAGTTGATTGTACGTCTTCAATTATATGAGTAGATAAAAGTATTAATTTATCATTAGACATGTTAGAAAACAAATTACGAAAATGTATTCTTTCTTCTGGATCAAGCCCTACAGTGGGTTCATCAAAAATAAGAAACGAAGGATTTCCTAATAATGCTTGGGCAATTCCAACTCTTTGTCTTTGTCCTCCTGATAATGCCTTAATACGTGTTTTTTGCTTGTCATATAAATTAGTTGATTTTAAAATTTGTTCGATACTCCCTTTGGGATTATTTATTCCCTTTAATGCAGCCATATAATCGAGAAACTGCCATACTGTTAATTCATCATATAATCCAAATGTCTGCGGCAAATAACCTAATTGTGATTTTAATTTATTCTCACAGCTTTTTAATGGCTCATCATCAACCATAATTGAACCTGATGTAGGTAGCAAACCTGCTACTAATAATTTCATAAGGGTAGACTTTCCAGCACCATTAGGACCTAATAAACCAATCATATTTGGGCTTGACAGCTTCAATGAAATATCCTTCAATGCTTGCTTTCCATTAGGATATATCAAATTCAAATTTTCCATTTCTATTTTCATTTTTATACCCATGCACCGATTGCACAAAAAATCATTAAAGATTTGTGCATGGGTTCGGTGCATATCCTTTCATTATTTTTCATTTCTTTCAACCTTTCCTCCTACTGAAGTGCAAAAAGTGAACTACATTCACTCTTCTAATAGGAAAGAGAACTTTCCTATTAGATAAAAAACACTCCTTTTATTCATATTGATATATTATCAATATAATTTGGAGTGTTATTGAAATAATTGTGTGTTTTTTGTGAAGATTTTAAACCATCAATCTTATGCATAACTGAAAATTATTGTAAATCTTACGCCATTATTAGTATTCTCTATCGAATATTTAGTATCATATTTATCTAAAATTAATTTTACTAAATAAAGTCCTAACCCGCTTCCTCCAGTACTTCTGTTCCTTGATTGCTCTACTCTGTAGAAAGCTTCAAATAAATGCTCAAAGGATTCTTCTGGAATACTCGTTCCACTGTTTTCTATTGTCATAACAATTTGTTCATTAGTTTTTTGCATTAGAATATCTACATTTGCACCTTCTGGGGAATAAAAAATAGCATTACATAAAATATTATCTATAACCTTATGCAATAATTTTATATCACCTGTTATGTACACATTTTTTTCTACATCCATACTCAATTTTATATGTTTTTGCTCTAATAGCTCTTTATAAACTATTAAACAGTCGTCTAATAGACTACCTAAATTAATAGATTCTTGTTTTGATATAAAATCACGGGATTCCATTTTAGTTACCATTAATATTTCTTGAATTAAATTCTCCATACGCGAAGTTACCATAAGTGCTCTAGCCAAATATTTATCATGATCTTTATATATATCAATGCCTTCTAGCATTCCAGTTAATTGTCCTTTTAAAATAGTAACCGGCGTTTTCAACTCATGAGAAACTGCTGAAAAAAATGCTAATCTTTGTTGTTCTAGCTCACGTTCTAAATTAATATCCTTTTGCAACGCTTCATTTGATTGTCGTAAATCATCTAAAGCATTTGATAATCTAGTAGATAATTCGTCTAAGTTTTTTCCTAATAATCCTATTTCATCAATGCGTATATCATTGCACTTATAAGTGAAATCTAAATGAGCCATTTTTTGTGATATTTTACTTAAACGTACAATAGGTTTTGTAATATATCCGGAATAAAAATAAGCACATATAAATGAAAATAACAGCATACAACCTAATAGCCACGGAGCTATTTTTATTAAAGATAAAACTGCTTGATTAACCGGCTTTATTTCAGGAAATAATTGCAATGTATATTCTCCTGGTTTATCTGATAGTTCAAAATTATAGGTTAATGCTTCCGCTGTATGAACTGAATTATATGTATATTCATCGCTATAACCAACAGCTAATTTAGATTCATCATTATTACTAATAGTTACTGTGTCATATGATTTTAAAATATTATTATCAACATTATTATTTTGTTCATTAGAGCTCACATCTTCAATTATTCCTAATTTAGATTCATCTCCTCTAGTTTTAACTGTCATTTTAAAAAAATTAGTTTCTCCTTCTACTATTTCAATACTAGGCATATTATTATCAACTTCATCATTTGGAGTAAAAACCACCATATTTGAGCTTATTGAAACCACAAATTTATCCACTAATTTGATAGCTTCTTCATAGGTTGAATTATTTAGTCTATCTATTAATTCTTTAGCTTTATAATCTAAATCGCTAGTCATAACCGAAGTGTATGTTATTGGGGTAACTAAAGCAATAAAACCAAAGGTTATTGCACCTGCTCCTAATAAAATAATTAAAGTTAGTATGAAAATTTTAGCTGATAAATTTTCACTTAGCTTCCTTCGCAACACGATAACCAACTCCTCTAACAGTTTCCACATAATCCAAGCCAAGCTTTTTTCGTAAATTTTTAATATGACTATCGACTATTCTATCATCACCATAAAAATCATATCCCCATAGTTTAGCAAGTATCACCTCTCTAGTTAAAACTCTGCCTTGATTTTTAAGCAATTCAAATAAAAGCTCATATTCTCTCTGTGTTAAATCTAAAATAGTATCATTTATTTTTACTTCATATGCATCCGTATCCAATTTTAGTTCTTTGTATTCAATTATATTATTTGATTGTACTGTATTTGTTCTACGAAGAACTGCTGCAATTTTTCTAAGTAATACAGGCATAGAAAATGGCTTAGTGACATAATCATCTATTTCTAAATCAAAGCCTCTAATCTGTTCCTTTTCATTATCAAGCGCAGTTAACATAATAATAGGAACTTTTGATTTTCTACGTATTAGCTCACAAACTCCAAATCCGTCTATTTTAGGCAGCATAATATCTAAAAGCACTAAATCATAACAAGATTTATTAAAATTATCTATAGCTTCCATACCATCTGAAGCAATTTGCACAGCATATCCAGCATCTCTTAAATATGCAGATAATAATTCTTGAATGTCCATTTCATCTTCAACAATTAGTATTTGTTTCATCTAAAAATCACCTCTTATATAAAAGCATATCATAGTTTTTTGAAAATTGTGTGAATTTTTATATTTTTTGCGGAGCTTTTTACCTTCATTATAAATTATACATTATTAACTATTCAACATTAACTGTTTATGTTATAATTTCCTTGAGGTGATTTTATGTATACGGTTGACTTAAATAGTGATTTAGGCGAAAGTTTTGGAGATTATGTTATAGGAATGGATAGTGAAGTTTTAAAGTATATTTCCTCTGCAAATGTAGCATGTGGTTGGCATGCCGGCGACCCTATTATAATGAATAAGACTGTTAAAATGGCTAAAGAAATGAATGTTTCTGTTGGTGCACATCCCGGATATAATGATTTAATGGGTTTTGGTAGAAGGAATATGACTTTAACCTTTAATGAGATAAAAATGTATGTTAAATATCAATTAGGTGCTCTCATGGCTATAGCAAAGGTTTATGATATGAAAATTCAACATGTTAAGCCTCATGGTGCTATGTATAATATGGCAGCTGTTAATTATGAGTTTGCTAGGGCTATAAGTGAAGCTATTTATGAGGTTGATAAAAATATAATTTTACTTGGGCTAGCAAATTCCGAAATGATAAACGCTGGAAAAACTGTAGGTATTAAAACAGCAAATGAAGTATTCGCTGATAGAGCATATATGGATGATGGCACTTTAGTTCCTAGAAAAATAGAAGGTGCAATAATTAAGGATACTGACATAGTTATAAAAAGAACAATTGAAATGATTAAGCATGGTACTGTTGAAAGTATCAATGGTAAGAAAGTTACTATAAAGGCTGATTCTATTTGCGTTCACGGCGATAACCCTAAGGCTGTAGAATTTGTTAAGAAAATTAAAACATCACTTGAGTCTGAAAATATAAAAATAAAAAAATTAAGTGATGTGATTTGTTAAATAAGGAGTAAGAGTAAATATTAGAGTTTGTATAAAATTAAAGGGGGTTATATATCATGTATACATATAAAATTTTAGACAACACAGAACTTAGCATAATTCATAAAGCATTTGTCGAGGCTTTCTCAGACTATCAAGTCAAAATGGATTTACCTTTTTCAAAGTTTGAAAATATGGTTAAACGTAGAGGTTTCATACCTGAGCTATCCATAGGGGCCTTTAACAATGAAAAATTAATTGGTTTTGTATTAAACGGAGTTAGAAATTGGGATGGCAAGCTTACAGCCTATGATTTAGGTACCGGAGTTATACCTGAGTACAGAAAACAAGGAATAACAAGCGAAATACTAAAAAAGGTTAAAGATTTATGTAAGGAAAACAAAATAGAAAGCTATTTGCTAGAAGTTTTACAAAACAATACTGGAGCAGTTGAACTTTATAGGAAGCAAGGTTTTCAAACTACTAGGGAGTTCGATTGCTACTACTTAAAGAGAGAAGATTTTTCACCTTCTATTAGTGTAGAAATAAATAATGTGGAATTTTTAAATATAAATCAGTGGGAAGAAATACAAAAACTATGGGACTATAACCCTTCTTGGCAAAATTCTATTGATTCAATAAATGCATTTTCTGACAGGTTTTCGTATTCAATTGTGACTATTGAAAATAAAATTGTTGGTTATGGTGTGGTGGAAAAAGTTACTGGAGATATTCCACAAATAGCTGTATCAAAAGAATATAGAAATAAAGGTATAGGCAAAAGTATCTTATCTGATTTATTTAATCACACAGAAGCTAACAAGCTTAGCTTGATAAATGTAGATTGTAGAGATGATAATTTTAAAAGCTTTTTAGTGAATGCTGGCTTTGTCGACTATGTAAGTCAGTATGAGATGATTTTATATTTATAGATTTCGTTTTAAAAATGAGGTGAAGTAATGAAAAAATTATTTATATTTTTAGTAATTCTAATACTCATGCTAGGAACACTAACTAATATATATGCATCACAATCAGGTGTAAATGTTTCACTTCCTAGTTTTAAAATAACTTTGAATGGAACGCAGATTGATAATGTCTATAGAGAATATCCTTTTATAACTTATAAGGGAATAACTTATTTTCCACTGACATACTTTGACTGTAGATTTTTAGGTACAGAAACAGTTTGGAATCAATCCACCGGACTTGAAGTGAATAAGACCGGAGTTACCTGTGGATACAGAAATTATACTACTAAAGTTAAAAACAAAAATACCTATACTGCTACGATTCCTAACTTTAGTATAAAAATAAACGGAAAAACTATAGATAATACGAAGGAAGAATACCCTTTATTATTATTTAAAAATGTTACATACTTTCCTATGACATGGAGATTTTGTGTAAATGAGTTTGGTTGGAGCTATAAGTTTGATAGTATAAATGGTCTTAATATAAATTCAACTAATCCATTGGTATCAAATATAGTATCATCTAAATTTTCTGAATATAATTTAGAAAAAGATTTTTTACTTGATGATGAATCTTGCTATTATTTCGGCAAAAAAGGTGAAATTTATAAACTTTCATACGTTAATAATGCTAAACCTGAAAAAATTTTTCATTTACCTATTTGGAGCTATGGTGACGGAACTACATATGTAAGTGGTTGGTTTTTCAAGGATAATAATAAACCATGCTTTGCCTTTCATCAAGGTGGAGCAATAATGGGCTCTGATTGGTACTACTTAATTAATTCTGATGGTACTGTGAAGGAATTAGAGTCAGGATACCTATATTTCAAAAGTTTTGGGGATTATCAAATTAAGATAAGTCAATACTTTCCACCATCACCTAACAATATGATTATTAAAACGAATAATTCAGAATTTACAAGCGTTGGTAATCCAAAATATTGCTATGGAATATCAGGAAACTTCGGAGGATGTAGTCCAAGTAAAAACTTATATATGCTTGATGAAAATATTTATGTTTTAGGTATGAATAGCGAGTATGAAACAGAATACAGCAAGATTGTTAAAGTAAATATAAATACTAATGAAACAACAGAGCTAGGAAGTACAACTACTGACTATTTTGTATTAGATAATAATACTATTTATCGTAAAGATTTCACAAAAAAATTATACAAAATAGATTTAAAAACAAGCATTGAAACTCCAATTGATATCCCAAAGTACAATTACTTTGAAGTGTTAAATAGTAAATTTTATTATTGGAATAGTGCGGATAATAAGCTCTATTTATACGGTCAGGATAAAGCTATAAATGAAAACGGAACATTGATTTCAATGGAAATAGATGATAGTTACTTAATATGCAAATTTGAGGAAGCAAGTACAAATCCTTATAGACTTTTAGTCATTGATAAAAACGGCGATATAGTTTTGAAAAGCTCTGATGTAGTAAAGTATACAAGTATTAGTAACGATGTTTTAACCTATATGGAATTCTACAGTAAGGATATATATAAAGTAAATCTTAAATAAATAAAACATCACGTTTAGATAGCACCTAAGATGCATCATAAATGTGATGTTTTGTTTATATTTCTATTTAAGCGTTTTATGCTTTTATCTCAAAGGTGAATAAACAGGGTTTCTCGCTGTCGGTGCTTCTTGGGGATGCTTTATATGACGTTAGCTTTAACTTGACACCCAGTGCGATTTCATAATTATATAGAGCAGCCGCGGCAGCACATCCGTAAAAAGTGGGCGATATTGTGAACTTTTCTGGTCTTATGCTTGTACAGTGGCAAGCTCTTTCAGCGGTAAATGTCCCATCTTCATTCAGTTTAATACGATTAGCGTTTTTAAGTAACTCAATTTTTTCAGCCAAACTCTTATCTGCATTCTCCAACGCAAACGCTTTTCCTGACCGTCCGCCACCATCACAGCTACCATTACGTTCCCATATTGACAGGCGTTGTTCTTCCTCAAGAAGCTCGTCCATTAGCTTAACGAACTTTAATTCGGCTTCTTTATCATCGTTGCTTGACTGAATGATACCTTCAAACCGACTTATTGTACATTCTGGGATTTCGTCTTTTTTCATTTTTTTAACCATTCCTTTAAGCCTCATAATAACGACCTCCTTATTTTTATTCATCTCGTGGTTCAAGTTTTTTTTGTATAGCTTACCTCGCGTGCATATAACCACCTATCTTTACTCATAAGTATATAATAAAAAAACAAGTAGACGCTTGACCGTGTCTGCCATTTTTGACAAAAACACAGATGTCCTTTTTAAAACTCTTTTTTTATTTAGCTTCTTTAGGAATTACTATAGGTTCACAGCTATTTATATTTGAAAATGTGATAGTCATATATACCTTTTTTATTGCCATACTTTCATTAATAGACTCCTCTGAAGATAAAGATTCATTAATAAAACTTAAAATATTTTCCATAATATTTGTCATATCAATATCACAACCAGCTAATTCACCAGTTTTTGAATCTATCCATATTGTGTAATATAAACCATCCATAGCTGATAATATTTCATTCAACATATTGTTTGTTTCTTCGTCTTCATCTAAATTACTAAACTGTTGTTCAAATAGTTTTAAATAATCTTGCATATTCACACTTATTTGCATTTTCATCAATTCTCTGTCATCAATTATATAGTTACCAAAATATTTAACGTTATTTGATATATCTTCAATATTAATAAGTTCATTTGCATTAAAATCTTCAAACAAAGCAAGATTTTCTTCATTTTTTTCTAAAACAAACTTTTCCCACTGACCATCTTCCATTGAATACATATTTATTTCATTACCAGCAATTTCAATATATTCTTCTACTACTTCGCTTTCAACATATCCCATCATTTCCATTGTCTCTGTTGTATTAACTTTAAGTTTCATAGGATTTTTAAATATTGTTGTTTCAACAGTCGAAGCCACTTTAATAGGTAATGCTAACCCTTCTTCTATAGCATTCATTTCCATATTCATGTCTACGGTATATATATAATTTTTCCACTTATTAGATTTTTCTATAGCTGTATTTACAATTTTTATACTATCAACAGGTTTAGTCATTATAACAAAAGTGTTTACTGAACTATCATAATCTACGCTTCCGCCTAAGGCTTCTATGACTGCTCTTATTGGTAAATATGTTCTATTATTTTTCTTTAGAGCAACTGTATCAATAGCAATATTTTTATCATCTTTTAATATATAATTTTTACCTATAGGAACCTTTACTGTAACTCCATCCTTTGTTGCTATGGCCATTTGATTATCATTATCCCAATCTACTTTTGCTCCAAATGTCTCTAATGTTATTCTAAATGGAACTAAAGTTCTGTAATTTGAATCTATAAATGGAAATCCATAGTCTTCATTAAAATTTAAAGGTTTTGAGTTGATAGTTATTATAACATCATCATCAGCAAAAACATCCATTGGCGTTATCATAAGAATTAAAGCTAAAACAAAAAACAATATGTTCTTTTTCATAAAAAGTTCTCTCCCTTTCATTTGACAAATTTCTTGTTTATTCTACATATTATTATAATAACATAATTTATAAAAATTTCAAATATATTCTACTTTTCAATAGATGAACTATAATTTTTCTACTGATACATCATAGATTTTGTTATTTAATTTAATTTTATAGAAGGCTGCATTACTTTTATTTTCTATAGAAAATTCTTCCTTTAACTTTTCTAAATCTTTTAGTTCCTTAATATACAAGTTCTGAGCTTCCTCTATACTGACGTTTAAAAAGCTAATTTTATCTCCAGGTTTAGCTTGAGCTAATTTTGGTAAATCTACTGATATAACATTTGCTATTTTTGTGTAACCTCCAACTGTTTGTCTATCAGCTAGCATTATTATTGGAGTTCCATGTGATGGTACTTGAATTGCTCCAAGGGCTATTCCATCAGAGATAATATTGCCGTCTTTTTTATGCTGTATTTTTTCTCCTTCAAGTCTGCATCCCATTCTATCAAATTCATTGGACACAGTGTATGTACTATTTAAAAATGTATTGCATCCTTCCTCAGTAAAATAATCCTCCTGAGGCCCCATAATAACTCTAAGGCTTATATTATTACTAAGTTGGTTGTTTATATTTAATGTTCTTTTACTTAAATTATATATGCTTGCTTTAGGATTTTCAAAGCCTATTTCATCGCCTTTTTCAAGCTTTCTACCTTTAAAACCACCGATACTTGCCTTTGTATAAGTTGATTTGCTACCCATTACAGTAGGAACTGACAATCCGCCAGCAAATGCAATATAAGCTCTGCTACCTGATTTTATTCCTTTAAAGGATAATATATCTCCCTTGTGGCAAACAAGAGCTGTATTCATGCTTATGCCAACATTGTTCAACTGTGGCATAAGGTCACCACCTGTGATTGCAATGATATTATCCTCCATAAACTCTATAGTCGGCCCAAGCATTGTAACTTCAAGTCCTGCCTCATCTACATCATTACCAACAAGTAGATTAGCTAGCTTTAGCGACCTTTGGTCCATCGCTCCTGAAACTGAAACTCCAAAGGCTTGATATTTATATCGTCCTAAATCTTGAACTGTAGTTAGCAATCCTGAATTTTTAATAAAAATTCCTTTATTTTTAATCTCTTCGTAGTTATTTTTATTTGACGATTTAAAACCGAATGGCTCTGAATTTATGTTTGAAGATTTTATTTTATCAAACTCTTTTTTCGTTATCGGTTTAAATTTTATGTATTGACCTGCTTTTAACAATATTGGTTCTTCTCTATTTGCATTGTACAAGTCTAGTGGAGTTTGACCTATAATTTGCCATCCTCCCGGAGAACCAACAGTGTAAACTCCTGTTTGCTCACCTGCTATACCTACACTTCCAGCTTCTATTTTAACTCGTGGTGTTTCTAATCTAGGTGTTGAAATCCTTTTATTAAGACCTCCCAGATATGGAAATCCTGGCGTAAAACCTAACATATATATTAAATAATTAGGCTCTGAATGAAATTTTATAACATCATATTCTGATAGATTGTTATACCATGCTACATATTCTAAATCAGGTCCCTTTTCTCCACCATATAAAACTGGAATTTCTATTACTTCTTTTTTTATTTCATCACAGTTTTTAATTTCTTTTGATAAATTATGTACTAAATCTATTATTTCTTTATATTTTATTATTTCTGGTTTATAAATAATCATTAGTGAGCAATATAAAGGAATTGTTTCTGTTATACCACAATGATTATAGTCATTTACTATTTTGTTAAATGTATTTACTATATAATTTGTCTCTTCATTTATCTCATCACCGAATTTGATTAATATTGACGAGTCACCATTTAACAAATATTGAATTTTGTCCAAGCTATCTCCCTCCACACCTTTAGTATTCTACTATTGCATACATTAAATGTCAAATAATATGTAAAATTTACATAAAAAAACACACTGCTTGTTATATGCATACAGTATGTTTTTTCAATTTACAATTAAATCAATTACATTGTTGTTCCCATTGCATCTGCTATATCTGATTCATTTTCAATAATAGCTTCTATCGCATATTCTAAACCTTTAGCTATTGTTTGAACTGGCATGCTTGCTATGTTGTTAGCTTTATTTACAACCTGCTCTGTTGCATATGGAACATGGATGAATCCACCCTTAATGTCCTTATACTTTTTATCTAGCATATATAACAATGAATACATAACATCATTGCATACATATGTTCCAGCAGTGTATGAAAGATGTGATGGTATTCCATTTTTTCTCACGTTATTTACCATAGCCTTAACAGGTATTGTTGCGAAATAAGCATTTTCACCGTCTTCTTTAATTTTTTCGTCAGCAGGCTGATTTCCGTCATTGTCTGGAATTGATGCCTCTTTAAGGTTTACTCCAATTCTTTCTATAGATATGCACGATCTTCCACCTGCTTGTCCAATACAAACAACAGCATTTGGCTTATGCTCAACAATCGCTTTTTCTACCATCTCAGCACCACGGCCAAAGACTGTAGGTATTTCAATTGTTATGATTTCGGCTCCCTTTATGCTCTTAGGTAAAAGCTTTACTGCCTCGTAGGCTGGGTTAACTGCTTCTCCTCCAAACGGATCAAATCCGGTTACTAAAATTTTCATAAATATCACTCCTTAATAAATTTGCAATTGTAATAAATATCCTAAGGATATTTTAGCATTTACTTAAACATTATCATATATATAATTTGGAACGTAATCAATATTAAAGCAGGGACAATTTGTTGTTTTATTACCCCAAATTTATCTTTCATATCTAGTATTGCTACTGGAACTATATTAAAGTTAGCCGCCATTGGTGTACATAATGTTCCACAATATCCACAGGTAAGAGCAAGCATTCCTATTAATACTGGATTTGCACCATATGCAAGAACAAATGGTCCACCTACACCAACTGTCATTACTGTTATGGCAGCAAATGCATTACCCATAATCATTGTAAATAACATCATACCTATAGCATACACGATTATACCTATATTTACGTTTCCTTGTGGTACGATATATCCAACTAAGTTTGCTATAACATCACCTACTCCGGCTTGTGTAAATACAGATCCTAATACTGCAAGTAAGCTTGGTAGCATACATGTTGGGCCTACAATTGATAAGAAACGCTCTGAGTCATTTAAGAACACTTTAGGTTTATTATCTTTAGAGAAGAACATAAGAAGTACCATAGCTACAATTACACCAAATCCAGTACCAACTAAAGCACTAATATCTGTAAATAATGCGAATAATAATGAAAATATTCCTATAGATAACGCTGGTATGAATATTTTCATACCGATGCTATTAAACTTTTCTACAGTTTGCTCTTTAGTAGGAGCATCACTCTTACCAGCTTTAACTTTTTTAAGTATTGCTGGTGTACACATAACAAAGATTAATATTCCATTTATAATATTTGGTATCCATCTACCAAAAGCAATTACTATACCAAGTGAACACCAAAATACTGCTGTTCCAAATCTTGAAGGGTTTTCTGTGTCTCTGGCGTTTTTAACGCCTGCATTAATTGATATAAGACCAATTATTATATATATAATTTCTAATAATTTGCTACTTAATGTTACATCCGCACTCGTAAAAAATGACATACTTATACCTCCTTATTTATAGTATTTTTTGATTTGTTTTTTGTCTTTAAAGAAGTAGTATACAACTGCCACTAATAATGCAAAAATTGCTACTGGAACTTCTACTTTTGCCAAATCAATCAGCTCAACATTATATCCAAGTCCTGCAAGTGTAGATTGAACTAAAAGTGCACCTGAACCACCTACGAATAACACCTGACAGAAAAACCATGAAATGTTTTCTATACCAGCTGCCATACCCTTAACTGTTTCCATATGCTCTTCATTTGGTGTTTTGCCTTTTGCTTCTATAGAGCCTGTTGCCATAGGCATTAAAACTGGTCTTACAAATCCAGGAATTCCGCCTATACCTACGTTAAATGCACCAAATGCACCACGAATAATACCATATGTTCCAATTACTGCTCCAGGAGTTGCTCCCTTAACTTTACTAATTAATTTTGAAGCAGCTTCTTTTAAACCATTTCTTTCCATAGTTCCTGTAACTAGCATAACTAATATAAATATAGTCATACTACGGTTAGCTACAAATACACTTCCAAAAGTTTCCAATAGTCCAACTGGCCCTAATTTTCCAACCACTGCAGTTACTAAGGCTGCACATACAATGATTAAGATTGGATCTTTTTTTAGTGCAAACCCTAAAATTACAATTACAATACCTAATAATTTAATAAGTTCCATGTTATTTCTCCTTTATTTTAATTTATTTTCAAAGCTAACTAGACTATTATTGGTCTTTGTCTAGTATAGCTGATTGAAACGTTTGAATTTGTTATGTCAATGTTATAATCAAAAATACATTGGCACTTTAGCATTAAATCAATAATAGCTAAATTATGAGTTAAATGTGCTCTTGCACAAAGATTCAAATAATCACCCTGTGCGGTTTCGTCAGCCACTTCACTTGTATAATATGTTGTTGTTATCCAAGGAAATCTATGTGATGCATAGTTTTGTGTTAAATCATGTTCTCTTGAAATCCAATAATTTATCATGTTTTTATAATAATTAGCTGGAAATAGCTTAGGCATCCATTTATGCGCATAGGATTCAAATTTCTTAAACCATTCTAAATTCCAAGCAGTCATTTCTTTGTCAGCACCTATAGCCTCTGCTACAACATCTTCTATTGCCTTACTCAATATTAAATTGCTTTTAAACTCTTTATTAGGTACAGTCCAAAAATATCCGTAAAGTATGGATCTTGGAAGCCAAAATCCTTTAAACGATGGTGATGTATAACCAGAAAATTGTTGCTCCCACTCATGCGAAGGCACACCATGATTATCTACTATTAAATCTGGTAAAAAGCTTCTATAAATGCCTCTTAATGCCAAGGCCTCCTTGTGTATAGTTGTCTCCTTAAAATGCTCTCGGAAAAATTCATTTCCTACTGAATTAAATCTCGCAACATGAAATTTCCAATTTGGATTGTCTTTTTGCAATTCATAATGAATGTAAGTACCATCAACATTTTCAACAGGTATAATTACTAAATTTAATTTATCAGCAACGGCTTTGTATTTGTCATTTGTAAGCAGTTCTTTTATTAGCATAAACGCCGCATTTGTACTTGATACTTCATTAGCATGATGTCTGCAAATTATGACCTCTGACGGAAAGTAATTTATCCTTTTTGTTTTTGATACATAACCATCCTCATTTGGTGTAAATTCTACTGCGTATATGTCTCTACCTTGATATGAAGTTCCTATTTTATATACTGATAAACCTTTAACTCTTTTTAAATCTTCAATTATTTCAATATACTGTTCATAGCCAATTAAATTAAATTCCGATAAGTATATGTCATTAATGTCTAAATCTTTAACTATTTCAGGCGTTTCAACTATATTAGCCGTAATCTGTTCATCATTTATACAGAATATTATTTTACTAACACCTTTAAGCTTTCCACATATAGAAAGCAGCTGCTTGTCCATTAAATTCGCATAGCTTTTTACTAACTGTATATTTGGAGCTTCTACATTTATTTGCACACATAGTTTTCCGTCTTCATAAGCTAGCTTACTTATATATGCCTCTACATCTTTTCTATCACAACATTCGCTTAAACTACTGCCATCTATACAAACAGTTGGTTTATCGTAATATTGATCGTATAGAGTAACCTTAAAGCTAGGCTTACCATTTACTTCCTTTATTACAGGCAATATTAATCCTGGTGCATCGAAAACTTCTCCATTTAAACGGTTTCCATAATTTTTAAAGTAATCCGAACCAACAAAGTACATATCTTCATGCAAAGAATCAAGAGATGAAATTAAATCTTCTCGTGATTTTAATTTATAGTTTGGTTCACTGGCTAAAACCTCCAGTCTTAGTTGTGAAAAAAACGGTTGATGCTTGGACTTAATTTGTCCATCAATTTTGTTTTCTATAAAGTTTGTACAATCTGGCAATACTTTGCTTTGATATATATCCCAGATATTTTCTAAATCAGTCAAAATTCTTTTATTTAATACAGACTTACCATTTACTAAAACCTTTATATATCCTGTTGACGGATGCGCCTTGCCCATTTCAGGAAATTCATCTAAATATACTCTTTCTGAAACGGCTACCTTATAACTGTCCTTAAATAACTCATTTCCACTTTCATCATATGCAGAAAAGAGATATGTAATATCCTCGCTACCTTTGTATTCAACAAATTCAACATCTTTTGTTTGAATATTAAGTTTATCCTTTATAATATCATCTATAGGATACAATTCCTGCAAAAATCTTATAGGCAAATCAAACCATTTGTCAGGATTATTAATTCCGACATTAGTATATGAAGGTGTTGCACCATCTTCATCTGACCAACTAGTTTCACCATCAGGCAAAAAAGCCTTGAATGCAATTTTTACACTGCTTGTATTTGTGTTTTTAATTTTAGGCAGTACTACTTCTTCTATCCAAGAAAAGCCTTGTTTGTACGCACATATCAACTGCATATCTTTGATTTTTGCATTCTTAGTAAGCAATTCACTTTTAATTTTTTTTGTTATACTATCTCTTACTACCTTTTCTTCACTTAGTGCACCATAAATTTCTACTATATCATTTTCCTTTATCATTGGATAAACTTCATCTTGTAAGGCTTTTTCAAATATATCAACCTCCCAAGGTATATCATAAACATTTTCATATATTTTTTTCATACCCTTATAGCTTTTAAATTCTGTATTTAAAAACTCTTTAGATATCTTATCTTTTATATTCTCAATTTGTGGCTCTACATAAGCCTGTAGTTTATTAAACTTATCATTATACATTTTAGTAAAAGCAAGTTGTCCATCTAAATTATTCAGTGAAAATGCCTCTGTAAGCTCTTGCATTATATTACGCCAATTATTTGAATTTTTTTGAAGTGGGAAGTTTTCACAAACAAACGTAGAAAAATCAACCAATTCTTCTCCATGTCCATAAATTCTGATTATTGTAGCAGCGTTTTCATTAGCAATATCAACACTACAATCTCCACATCCTTCAAATGATAGCAAATTACCTTTATAACACTCATCTGCTAAAATTCTTCCCTGATAAGATGTAGTTTCCATACCATAACGAAATGCAAAGTTGCATGCTGCTATTAGAGTAGACGTATCGCAATTTTCTGGAAGCGATATCTTAAAATCTATAAAATCAGGTAAAAGGTCTTTATCAGTATCCTTAAGAAACAATCCTTCATCAAATAAAAGCTCTAATCCTCTTTTATTTCTATGATCAAAATCTGGTATCTTTTTAGCACTTTTTGTTGATGACAGATAATCCATAGGAGCATCTATAATTTTTACATTATACATATCTTTTAAATCTTCTAAGGAGCTAACTATTTCTAAACCTTCATACGCACTTGCAATTGGAAAATGTGAAGACGTAGAGTTAAAACCCATATAAAGCGCCATATCTAAAGCTATACTTTTTTGCTGTTCTGTTAATTTTTCACTAATTAGTATCTTCTTATTATTATGAAAACTCATTTTATATTCTCCTTTTTGATTATTGTACTCCATCATGTATTCAATTCCGTACTTCGTTCTATTTATTAGTTATATAATAGTAAATTCGTATTGAATTGTCAAGAAAAAATAATTATTATTGAAAAAACATAATTACTATGATATAATGAATGCGATTTTTTAATGAAGGAAATGTTGATATGAAAAATAAAAAATTAACTACAAAAGAAAAAATTCTCAATACAGCTTGGAAATTGTTTTTAACGCAAGGATATGAAGAAACAACTGTAAATCAAATTATAGAAGAATCTAAAACATCTAGAGGATCATTTTATCATCATTTTCAAGGTAAAGAAGATCTGTTGTTTTGCATTGCTTACTTTTTTGATAATGATTATACAATTTGGCAAGAAAATTTAGATTTATCTCTAAATTCTATAGATAAATTGCTTTCCTTTAATTCATATGTTTTGAAAAATTTGGAAGAATCTTCTTACAAACAACTGTATTCCGTATTGTACGGGTTGCAGGTTATGACAAAAGGAACTCGTCATATATTAAATCCTAATAGAAAATATTATAAGCTTATTTCTGAATTGATGAAGGAAGGTATTGATAAAGGTGAAATAGTAAGTAATCTTTCATACTTGGAGCTTACAGAAATGTATGCTGTTATTGAACGTGGTTTTACATACGATTGGTGTCTAAATCAAGGAAGATACTCATTAGTACAATACGGTACTAGAATAATGAGTGTATTTTTAGATTCACTTAGGCCTTAATCAAAAATTTGTATAAATAGCTAAAAATTAATGTTGATTTTTGTCGAAATTTGTAATATTATATACGGAGCAACTTTTAATCTGATACAGAGAGATCAGAAAGGTTTGAGATTGTATATACATACATGTATATAAGTATGTAATAATTAACGTATAACAAGCCTTTCTCTTATGGGAGAGGTTTTTTTATGCCATTTAAAGGTTTATGCAATTTTAGACCATAGAAAATAATAATTTTATATGGAGGCATTATGGAAACAAAACAAACAGAAAAATTAGGCATCAAAAATTTTATTTTAGGATTTCAGCATTTATTAGCAATGTTTGGAGCAACAGTATTGGTTCCAATTTTAACAGGACTAGACATTTCTGTAGCTTTATTTTCAGCCGGAGTAGGTACATTAATATTTCATTGCTGTACGAAGTTTAAAGTTCCAGTGTTTTTAGGCTCATCTTTTGCATTTATACCACCAATTGTTTCAGTTATCAGTACTTATGGCTCAGTTCAATACGCACAAGGCGGAATTATTGTAGCAGGTTTACTTTATGTATTATTCTCACTTTTAGTGAACAAAATCGGTGTTGATAAAATTAAAAAATTAATGCCGGCACAGGTTGTTGGACCAATGATTATAGTTATAGGTCTTAATTTAGTACCAGTAGCTTTTGGCAATGCAAAAACAAATTTTTTAATATCTGGTGTAACCTTAGGTAGCGCACTTTTAATCAGTAAATTTGGCAAAGGATTTTTAAAACAATTAAATATTATTTTAGCAATTATATTAGGTTATGTATTGACAATGTTAATTGATAAATCATTAATTAATACTGTCAATATAGCACAAGCTTCATGGCTTTCAATACCTAATTTTACACTTCCTAAGTTTGATATAGGAGCAATTATGATGATTGCACCAATAGTTATAGCTGTTTTCATGGAGCATATAGGTGATATAACTACAAACGGTCAAGTTGTTGGACAAGATTTTATAAAAGACCCTGGCTTAAATAGAACACTTTTAGGAGATGGTTTAGCCACAATGTTTGCCGGATTAGTTGGAGGACCTGCAAATACAACTTATGGAGAAAATACTGGCGTTCTAGCAATGACTAAAAACTATAACCCAAGAAACCTTGAAATAGCTGCTATATTTGCAATAATATTATCCTTCATAGGAAAGGTAAGCGGATTTTTAAGCAGTATACCAGTGCCAGTAATGGGCGGTATATCACTTATGCTTTACTGTATGATATCTTTAATTGGTGTGAAAGCTATAAAGATTGAAAAAGTAAAATTTAACTGGAAAAACATTTTAATAATAATTGTGATATTATTTTTAGGATTATATGCAACGTACTTCCAACCAATTTTAAAATTTGATATAGCAATTCCAATAACAGATGATATACCTTTTGGAGGTTTAAGCTTAGCTGCGGTAGTTGGAATTTTACTTAACTACGTATTAAACAAGTTTTTTAAATAAAAATTTAATCGAGTAAGCTTAGTGGGTAGTTTGTTACTTCGATATACTTTTGCTACGAATCTAAGTAGAGCAAAGTATATAAGAGACATTTCTGATTCCATAATTCGGTTTCCCTTGATTTGTATAAGGAAGGGAAAGCCTCATTAAGTCACATAAACGTCTCTTATATACTTCGCTACTTGTAGCAACCGATAATCAAATAAAAATAAAAGGATTTTTATTTGATTATCTGCGTTTTTGGCAGAGCTGTCTATTAAGATTGTTCGTCGACTGTGGGTTGTGAAAGAGCATTAACACATTCAAACGAAGAGTAATTTAAGTGCAGAAGTAACGTAAAGGTTAAATTCTATTATACTTTCAATGTACTTAGGTTATCGCTCCGCTAAACATTTATCAGCTTTTTCAGGTGACTATGTATACGTGAAAATTTAGTAGAGGAACATGCCAATACAGTAGAAAATCAAAGAAAAATCCTTTTATTTTTCTTTGATTTTCGGTGCTACGGAGGCAATAAATATAAAAAAAGTTTATGCGACTTCAATGATATTTACCTTCCTTATAAAAATCAAGGTAAATATCATTGCGGAGACAGAAACTTTTTTAATATTTTTTGCATACCTTAAATTCACAGCAAAAGTATATCGAAGAAACAATACCCTACTAAGCTTATTAACCTAAATTCTTATTTAACATTATACATATCAAGATATGTCTCTATGACTTCTATTGTTTTATCAACAAAACCATCCATTTCTGATTTTGTGAGGAAATGAAAATCTCTGTCTAAATTTTCATTTGAAGATAAATAATAATCTGTTATGTATTTTACTTGTCTTATAAAAGCATTTCTCGGATAAAAATCGAAGAAAATATTATCAAACTCATTAATTTTTGAAAACATTGTATAGAAAATAGAGTTAGGATTGTTTCGTAAAAATAAGTAATCCTGTCCATACCAATCTTTCTTAATAGTCCAAATGAAATTTTTATCCTGTTTAAGTCCTTCGGCATACACAGGTTCTGATTTTTTCCTATTGTACAATTTTGACCATTCTATATCTGTGAGCAGATGAAGGTAGTAGCCCAAGTAAAAAGGATATCTTTCGTCGGATGTATTTAAATATTTACTTTTAAAATCTACTGCATCAATAGATGTACCATCCTTTGAATGCCAGTGTGTTACATTCTTATCTGGTGTAAAGTTACTCCAATCTTCATTTGGAACTCCACAATCAGGACCTATATTTCCAACAAGAAAATAATTATTATTTAACCTATCATTTTTTTGCATAAAATATTCTGCAATTCTCATGTGTGCAATCCAAGTTGCCATTTTACCCCTCCCCTTATGACCTTATTTTTTCTTTTTACTTAGCAGCTTTCCCACCTTAAATCTTTTCCAAAGAACTTGAATGTTGCAAATTCGTTGAAAACTCTTGATATAATCCTTTCTGAATAGGTTTGAGCTAGCTCATTTAAAGATAAATTTGTTGAAATAATCATTTTTTTATCAGATATCATTCTTGCATTTATAATATTAAATAATTCTGAATTTGTAAAAGAATTATTTAACTCTGTCCCTAAATCATCAATTATAAGCAAATCACATTCAAATAGGTAATTATAATTATCTTTACTAAATTGTGTCTCATTTATTTTTCCAAATTTATGAGCCTCTATAATCTCAATAAGGTTTGATGCTGTTTGGTATATTACAGTTTTTCCTCTTTCTATCAAGTCAGCTGCTATACAGTTACACATAAAGGTTTTTCCAACACCAGTTGCACCATAAAACAAAAAGCTTGGAACGTCCTCATCAAATTTTGTACAAAAATTACTGCATGCATCTAATACATTATACATATTTTGCTTAGGAGTAATTGTTTCATCCTTGTATTTTTCATTACTGAATACACTTATATCAAAGTTATTAAAATTTTCTTTTTTTAATCTATGCTTTATATTAGACATGTCATACAAGCTTTCAATTATTTTTTGTTTATAACACTTACATCTGTTACCATTCTCAAGATATCCAGTGTCTTCACATAGTTTGCACTCAAAATTTGGCTTAAAGCTATCTTGAGTTAAATTATTAGCTTTTAGAATCTCATTTTTTTCTTCTTTAAGTGCATCTAAATTTCTTTTTATTTGCAATAATATCTCATCTATATTTTCTGGTTTAGTAAGAATTGTTTTTGATAGCTCTATACTTGTTAAGGCAATTTGAGTATCAAGCTCTTCTAATCTTGGATGTTTTTTATATATCATTTCTTTTATTTTATCGGCTTCATTTTGAGCCCTTAACTTTTTCTGATTATATTCGTCTCTTATTCTTTTCAAAACAATATCTTTCATTAGTTATTGTCCTCCGATGGAATATTAATTCCTAACTTTTTAAGTTTCTTCTCCAAATTCTTTTTTCCTATCTCTTCCATTTCTTCCGAGGTATATTCTGCTGTTCTTTGCTCAAAATTATGAAATTTATTTTTAGATTGTGTTGCAACCTTTGGCGCTTGTGGTTGAGTTTGTGTATGTTCTTTTTTAACAGGTCTTTTATCATTAGTTAAATCTTCTAGATTTTTATAGCCCTTTTCATGCCATTTTTCTAGTATAGCATCAAAATAATTAATGTTTGGATTTGATATTTTTGTTGAATTTTCTAATGCTTTTAAAACCATTTCTTTGGAGAATTCATAGTCATCAAACCACTTATCTATTGTGTTCATCTCCCCTTCAGTTAAAGCTCTATTAATAAAACCTAAGGATTGACTTATTCTTGAATAAATTGAGTATCTTTCCTCTTTCTTTTCCAAAAATTCAGCAAGAGAATCCATATCGGTTACTCCAGCTCTGTTCCACATTGCAATAGTGCCTTCAATAAATTTCATGCTTCTTTTTTTCTTGTTATTTACACAATATGAAAAGGCTTGTATCATCATTTCTGGACTTACATCGTATTGCCTTTGCCACTGATTAATCTTTCTTTTGTCATTTATATTTAGAAACTTACCAAAAATCTTTTCTATTTCTTTATGCATTTGCATAAATTCTTCATCTTTATTTGCTTCAACTAACTCTCTGTTAGTTACATACAGCGTGTCCTCTTTTACTGATGTAGGAAGATGTTTATATATTTTATCTATGTATAACTGTTTCAAATTTATAAATTCTACATTATAGTTATATTCATCATCGCCCATGTGTTTCTTTATTATTCCCTGGCTTTCCCAAAAGGTCCATGCATTTAGAACATCAGACAATGGAATTTTTAAATTTTTAGCTATGTTTTCATTATTAAAGTTTCCAGTTTGCTCTTCATCATTAGCATATTTGTATCCAAGCAAATATACTTTTACGTAGGTACCATCAGCTAAAGGCATGTAATCGGTTATAAATATATTCTCAACAGGGGTATCCTGTAAATCTATTTTTAATTCTTCTAAAAAAAAATTCATAAAATTCTCCTTATTGTATATAATATGTAAAATAAATATTATTTGTATGTATAAATATGATATTTTTTGTAGTATTTCAACGAATGTGTAGATTGTCAAATCATTTTAGGAAAACATTTTACCTAAAAATTATTGACAATAATGTTATTTTATTATATAATCTAGAATAGTCTAATCATAGATAAGATGTTATTCTCACTAATTACTCTAATTATAACAGACATTTCGGAAAAATTAAATTACAAAATAATTATATTTATTTCGAAAATAGGGTATGACAAATGATAATAGGAAGTGAACTATGAAAAACAATAAGTTAAATTATTCTAAAAAGAATGAAAAGAAAAACAATTCAAAAGCTACAAGTAATAAAACTGTAGTTACTAAAAATGCTAAATACGTTCTAATTGAAGAAAATAACAGACTTGAAAATATAAAAAACGCATTTACAAAAATAAAAACTTCTATAAGTAAAAAATCATCTAACTTGCTAAAAAATATTAACTTGCCTACTTGTTTATTAAAATATAAACCACAAGTCATTAATGGATTATGTCTTTCTCTTTCATCTGTATTAGTTTTGACAGGGGCTACTCTATTTAATTCTCTGTCTGCAGATGAAAATCTAAGCACTTACTACAGTGCAAAAAGTTATACTGTATATTTAAATAATGAGGAAGTTGGAATTGTTAGAGAACGTGAAACAGTTGACAACACTCTTAATAAGTTACAAGATGAATATAAAGATAAATATCATACAGATGCAAATATACTTTCGGCTATAGAAATAGTAGAATCAAATGCTAATGATAGTGAACTTGTTTCTGATACGGGATTATATAGTAAACTTAAATCAAAAGTTGATATTAAATCTATAGCATATGGTGTTTCTGTAGACGGAAAAATGATAGGAGCTTTAAAAACTAAAGAAGAAGCTGATGAATTAGTAAACGAGGTTAAAAACTATTTCACTCAAAACTATAAAAAAGAAGAATTAGTAGATGTATCTTTTGATGAAACTGTTTCAGTAGAAGCTGTTAATTTAAGCTTTGATGAAATTAGTGAAAAAGATGAATTACTTGATTATATTATAATAGGTACCGACGAAAAGGTGTCATACACTGTTGAAAATGGAGATACTTATTGGGATATAGCAACGAAATATGATATGACTGTTAACGAATTAATGGCAGCAAACCCAGACGCAGATGAAAACAAATTAATGCCTGGGGATGAGTTAAGCTTAGTTGTTCCAAAACCATTTATTAACGTAAATGTAAAGCGCTCACTAGTTGCAGAAGAAAAAATTAAATATGAGACAGAAACACAATCTGTTTCATATATGTATTCTGATGAAACAAAGGTTAAAAAAGCTGGTGTTTACGGTTTAGCAGAGGTTAAATATGTTGTAACTGAGCAAAACGGAGTAGAAATAGCTCGCGAGGAAGTATCAAGAAATGTTAAATCACAACCACAATCTGAAGTTGTTTTGGTTGGTACACAAACACCTCCACCAAAATCTGGTACTGGAGTGTTTATTAACCCATTGCCTGCATCAACTATAAGTTCTCGTTATGGTCAAAGAGGTAAGGCTTTCCACTATGGTCTTGATATGGCAAAAGCTTCAGGCTCTGATATAAAAGCAGCAGACGGTGGTACAGTAATTTATTCAGGATGGTACGGCACATATGGTTATATGATAGAAATAGACCATGGTGGCGGTTGGACTACAAGATATGCGCATTCCAGTAAATTATATGTATCAAAAGGAGAAAAAGTTTACCAAGGTCAAGTAATAGCTGCTGTTGGTAATACAGGTTACAGTACTGGACCACATTTACACTTTGAAGTAAGAAAATATGGTTCTACTAAAAATCCGGCAAGTTTTATCGGACAGCAATATAAGTAAGATTTATACATTAACATAGGATAATACGTTTAATACACTATATATAAAAGGCACATTGCATATGCGATGTGTTTTTAATTTGCTATAAATTAACAATTATTCATAACATTACATTTTTATAAATAAAAAAAATATGTTAATATCTATTTAGTGCTTTTTACATTAGGTCACATTATGAAAGGAATTAAATAATGAAAATTATTGATTATAGATTTACACAGGTTGCTGAAGAAATAATAGAACATAGAGAATATGAAAAAACAAAACTTATTAAGCATCATGATGAAAGTGTATATGAACACAGTTTAAAGGTAGCTTATTACTCTTATTTAATTGCTTATAAAAGTAACCTTGATTGGGAGTCTTGTATAAGGGGTGGCTTACTTCATGATTTTTATTTATACAAATTTAAGAAGAGAGTTCATATTGGCATAATAAGTGACTCAATAAAACATGCAATTAATCATCCTAAAATTGCCTTTAAAAACGCTTCAAACTACTTTGATTTAAATGACAAAGAACAAGACATTATAAAGGGACATATGTTTCCTTTTGGACTGCCAAAATCTAGAGAAGCATGGATTGTAAGTTTTGTTGATAAATATATAGCAATTTTCGAATATTGTAGTAATGCAAAAAAAATAATTATAAAGAAAAGAAAAAAAGCAATTGCAAAGTAACTATTTAATTCATAGTTACTTTTTTTCTGCTTTTTATTTTTATCTTCTATCTTTATTTTCAACGCCATTTCTTTTTATAGCTGCTTCATACAGTATAAGAGTAGCTGCTATACCAACATTTAAGGAATCACAGTCTCCATACATTGGGATTTTTATAGAATCAGCATTTATGTCATACCATTCTCTTGATATTCCATAACGTTCGCTGCCCATGATAATTGCTATTTTCCCCTTAAAATCCTCTTCATAGTAAAATTTTTCTGCATCAGTATCCGTTAGAATAACTCTATAGTCATTTTTTTTAAGCCATTCTATAACTGTATCTGACTCTTCTTCTACTATGGGAATTCTAAAACAAGATCCTTGACTGCTTCTTAGTATTTTAGGATGGGTAATTCTAGTTTTTTTATTGCATATTATAACTGCATCAGTATTTGTCCCATCGCAAGATCTTATTATAGTTCCAATGTTCCCCGGTATTTCAAGTCCGTCTAAAACAGCAATTACTTGGTGTTTTTTAGTATTTAAATCCGCTAAGCTTTTTTGTGGAAATTTTGCAAGTACGAAAATACCTGCTGAGGTTCCTACTTCAACTATTTTTTTAAATGTAGAATTGGATACTATATGTATTTCATCTGCTATATCTGACAAATCAGTCATTATTTTATATGCTTCAGGTGTAGAAATAGATTCTAAATCAAGTACCACAGCCTTAATCTCAACATTATACTTTAATAATTGGTTTGAAGCCCAAATTCCTTCTACTGCTACAAGCTTTTCTGGGTTTGACTTCGTATTATTTACAATTGAATCTATTTTTTTAATTATAGCGGCATTTTTACCGGATAATCTCCATTTACCTCTATATTTATCCTTTATAACCTTTTCTTTTTCTTCTAATGATAATTCTATAAACATAAAAATCCTCCAAAAGATTATCTACTGTATAAGTTATTTCCCATGCTATCTATAACTACTATTGCAGGGAAATCCTCTACATATAGCTTATGTATAGCCTCTGCTCCTAAGTCCTCATAGCATATTATTTCTTTAGTTTTAATAGTCTTTGATATAAGAGCTGCCGCGCCACCTATTGCGGCTAAATAAACTGCATTATTTTTTTTCATACTCTCTATAACCTCGCTAGAACGAAGACCCTTGCCTATCATCACCTTTAGTCCTTTATCTAACAGCTTCGGTGTATATGGATCCATTCTATAACTAGTAGTTGGACCAGCAGGACCTATAGCATACCCCGGTTTTGCTGGAGCTGGTCCTACATAATATATTGTTTGATTTTTTATATCAAACGGTAATTCTTTATTAGAATCAACTAACTCAATAAGCCTTTTATGAGCTGCATCCCTACCAGTATATATATACCCTGTCAATAGAACACTATCTCCTGCTTTTAGACTAGAAACTATATCATCAGTTAATGGTAAATTTATTTTTATGCTTTCCATCTTCTACCTCACAATGTTTTAAAAAACATATCCAGATTTATGACGATATGCGTGACAGCATATGTTAACTGCTACTGGCAGTCCAGCTATATGTGTTGGGAAAAATTCAATATTGACTGATAATGCTGTTGTTTTACCGCCTAACCCTGCTGGCCCAATACCCAAAGTATTTATGGAGTCAATTAGCTCCTGCTCTAATTCAGCATATCTTTTATCCTCATTATGCACACCTATTTCTCGAGTTAAAGCCTTTTTCGCTAAATAGGTTACCTTTTCAAAAGTTCCTCCAATTCCCACGCCTACTATAATTGGCGGACATGGATTTGGCCCAGCTTTTTTAACTGTATCTATAACAAAATCCTTCACTCCATTTACACCATCTGCAGGCTTTAGCATTTTTACTGCACTCATATTTTCGCTTCCAAAACCCTTAGGAGCTACCGTGATACGTACCTCATCACCAGGAACAATATCTGTATGTATTATTGCTGGCGTGTTATACTTAGTATTTACACGGCTAAACAATGGATCGTCTACTACTGATTTTCTTAAGTACCCGTCTATATATGCATCTCTAACTCCATCATTAATAGCATCATATAGGTTTTTCCCAATTAAATGTACATCCTGACCTACTTCCACAAATATAACTGCCATACCAGTATCCTGACACATAGGTATTTTCTCTAACTTTGCTATTTTATCGTTATCTATTAATTGACTAAGCACTAATTTAGCTAACTCATTACTTTCATTTTCACTCTGCTTATACAGATTATCTAAAAATTCCTCACCTATATCATAATTAGCTTCAAGTAAAAGCTCAGTTACTTTTTTTTCAACAAGAGAAGTATCAATTTCTTTAAACATAGTTTTCCTTTCTAAATAAGAATTTAACTTAGTAGGTGCACTAGCACTAAGCTTACTCAATTAAATTTATTTAATATATTTCATAAAAACTTCATTAATTTTTTCGTAGTTTTGACCTACTGCAAATAGTACATATTTACCTTCTTTCTTAACTACAGCATTTTCTATAATCTGTAATTCTTCCGGTAAATATCCTTCAAATCCGAATTTTAAATCCTTTATCCTTTCATTTACTGCCTGTAAGATATTTTCAGCTTTTGCTTCATCCTTTGCTTCAAAAATAGCAAGCTCCTCTGCTTTAGCACTTGTTGAATTAACATAAACTTTATATTTTTCAATATCGCTTAGTTGAATAGTAGTATAGATGTTTGTCAATACTGTGTCATCTAATTCTTCTAATTCATCTCTAAACTCTGCTACATTTATTACCTCAGTTGATACGGCATCTATATCTATAACTGTTAAACTTTCTTTCTTTTGGCAACCTGTAAAAATCATTCCTATAGCTAATATAACTGTTAAACTTAATATACTTTTTTTCATTTTAATTAATATCTTCCTTTCTTATTTTACCGTATGAGTTTCTAAATAATTGAACCACTTTTCATAATATGTCGAATTAAAATGTATTCCATCAGTACCAGCATCTTCTGGCAGGTTTCCTTCTTCATCAGCTAAAGCTTCCTTTGAATCTATAAAATACACCTCTTTTTCCTTTGTCATATTCAATATAAGATTATTGTAACTATCAATATTTTTATTATTATAAATTTTATCCTTGTTTGATTTTTCTTTTGAAACTGGCATTATGGCATTAACATAAACCTTCGCATCAGGCTGTAATTTTTTTATTTCATCAATTACTTTACCATATTGTTCAATAAATAAATAATCAAAAGCCCAACCTAATTCATTGGCACCTAACATTATATACACTTTTCCAAACTGTTCCTTTGATAGAGCATCCATAATAGTTATTCTAGTACCATCTTTTGTTTTAATTACTTCTTTTGTAAAAATAGTATCTACCATTATACCCTTGCCAGCAAAGATTGTAGCATTTTTCATGGAGCTATAAATAGAAATACCTTCTATCTGTGAATTTCCAATAAATACAGCATCATCAAAATAATCATCTGAAACCGCTTCACTCTCAGGAACCTTCTCTCCATATACAAACTCTTTTTTGTCATCAGTAGTTTTATCATCTTTATCAATTTCAGTGTTTTTTTCTTCATCGCTTGTATTATCACTATTTAAATTCGAATCATTATCTATAGCTTCATTATTATTGTTATCAATAATGTTATTTTTATCATTTATATCTTCTTCTATATTTGTATTATCTTCAGTATCTATTATAAGACTATCGTTATTAGTCTTTTGTGACTTATTATATATTGAATATATAATAAACGCTAATAAAACAATAATCATAATAAATACGAAAATTACTGATAATAGCCTTTTCTTATTAGCTCTTTTAATGTCTTTTCTATAATTTACTTTATATTTATTCTGCACCTAAATTCTGCTCCTTTTAAATTAATTCTTCTAACAGCAAATCTATCCTATCGTTTAATTTTTTCAATTCCTCAATGTTGCCGCTTTTCTTAGCATAATAAAAATCCTTACGCAATAAGTCCACATTCTTATAATTACTATTTAAATATAACATGTGTATTTTGTATAATATTTTTTCAGTAAGCGCTGATTCCGCCATAAATAATTTTTGTGAATCAACTATTTCATCCTTTATTTGGGACATTTCCATGTCTAAATGATAAGCTGCATCAGCAGCATTTTTCAATCTCTCTATTATATGCTCCGGTATATTTTCATCAAATTTATAATTTATCGAATGCTCTATAGTTGCCCAGAAATTCATTGCTAGAGTTCGTATTTGTATCTCTGCTAAAATTTCATTTTCTCCAACGGAAGTATAGACCCAGTATTTTATTATTATATGATAACTTCTGTATCCACTATCTTTTATATTTTTAGTATAATCACGTTCCTCAACTATTTCAAGATCTTTACCATCTCTACATCTTATTAATTCAACAACAGTTGAAATATCATCTACAAGCTGACACATTATTCTAATTCCTGCTATATCCTCTAATTCTGCTGCTTGATCGATAGTTAACCCTCGTCTATCTAGCTTTTCAATAATACTAGATATTTTTTTCACTCTTCCTGTTACAAATTCAATAGGAGAATATTCTTCAATTTCTTTATATGACTTTCGTATACTTTTAAATTTTACTTTTAGTTCTTCTACTGCTTGGTTATATGGAAGTAAAAATTTATCCCAATTATTTATCACATTATCCTCCCATTAGCCACGCGAAGTGGCATCATAAAAATAAGTGTGAAGTGTTTTTTTCACACTATCACCTTCCATTCTACAGACTAATTAAATGTTTTATCTAACATTACCTTACATAACAATTTTAATAGTTTATCTAAAAAAAATCAATCTATTTTATTATTGAAAACAATTACATTTTGTTGTATAATCCATATAATGTTAGTTAACGACAATAAAAAATATTGGAGATATTTATGAGTACTATTGATGTGAGAAACGAAAGAAACCTTTCCATGTTGATGGATTTTTATGAATTAACTATGTCTAATGGATATTTTCAAGAAGGCTTGAAAGATAATATTGTTTATTTCGATATGTTCTATAGAAAAAATCCTGATGGCGGAGGATTTGCAATCGCTGCTGGTCTTGAACAAATAGTTGATTATATAAAAAATTTAAGGTTTACTAAGGAAAATATTGATTTTTTAAGAAATAAAAAAATATTTTCAGAAGAATTTTTAAATTACCTTTTAAATTTCAAATTTACAGGTAGCATATACGCCATTCCTGAAGGAACTCCTGTATTCCCGAACGAACCTATACTTACGGTAAAAGCGAAGGCTATTGAAGCTCAGCTTTTAGAAACTATGATACTTGTCTCAATAAATCACCAAAGCTTAATTGCGACTAAGGCAAATAGAATAGTAAGAGCTGCAAAAGGTAGAGATGTTTTAGAATTCGGTGCAAGAAGATGCCAAGGCTACGATGGAGCTATATACGGAGCAAGAGCTGCATATATAGGCGGCGTTTGCGGATCTGCTACTACAATTGCTGATGAAATCTTCGGAGTACCTGCAATAGGAACTATGGCACATTCATGGGTTCAGCTTTTCGGCGATGAATATACAGCTTTTGAAACCTATGCACGCACGTATCCTGATAGTTGTGTTTTGCTTGTAGATACTTATAATATATTAAAAAGCGGATTACCTAATGCAATTAAAGTTGCTAAAGAGGTTTTAGAACCTATTGGCAAGAGACTTAAAGGTATAAGACTTGATAGTGGAGACATGTCATATTTATCAAAAAAATGCCGTCAAATGCTAGATGCAGCGGGACTTAATGATTGTAAAATAACTGTATCAAATAGCCTTGACGAATATATTATAACAGAACTTTTAAATCAAGGAGCTGAAGTAGATTCTTTCGGAGTTGGTGAAAGACTTGTAACTGCTAAATCAGAGCCTGTTTTTGGCGGTGTATATAAGCTTGTAGCAATTGAAGAAAACGGAGATATTGTTCCTAGAATAAAAATTTCGGAAAATCCTGAAAAGATGACAAACCCAGGCTTTAAGCAAGTATGGAGATTATATGATAATTCAACTAATGTAGCTATAGCTGATGTTATAACTTTATATGATGAAGAAATCGACGACACAAAACCATACACAATTTTTGATCCTGTTCACACATGGAAGAAAAAAAGAGTAACTGACTTTAAAGCAAAGAAGCTACAAGTACCTGTATTTGTTGATGGAGAGTGCGTATACGAGCTTCCTTCACTAGAAGACATAAGAAAATACTGTGCTGAACAGTTAGATACTTTATGGAATGAAATCAAAAGGTTTTCATTTCCACATCAATACTATGTGGATTTATCTAAAAATCTATGGGATTGTAAAAATGAGTTAATTGAAAAATATAGTATGAAATAGACTGACGGCAAAGCAAAAGACTGATGACAAAGCCATAGGCATATGGTTTAGCATCAGTCTTTATTTTTAATATAATTATTTATTATTTACAAATACTTATTTTTCATTTATTATATTATGGTAAGTTTTAATTTATATTAGAGAGGAATTTAATTTTGAGCGTATTAAATGTAAAAAATGTTACTCATGGATTCGGTGCTCGTGCAATTTTAGATAATGTATCTTTTAGATTATTAAAGGGGGAGCATGTAGCTTTAATTGGAGCTAACGGAGAAGGTAAGTCAACATTTTTAAATATTATTACAGGCAAACTTATGCCTGATGAAGGACAAATTGAATGGTCTAATAGAGTCACTGTAGGATATCTAGATCAACATTCTGTTTTAAAAGCCGGTTCAACTATTAGGGATAATTTAAGATTAGCATTTGATGATTTATTTAAATTAGAAAAAGAAATGCTAGACTTATATGACAAAATGGCTGATGTAACAGATGAGGAAGTAGCTAAAATGATGGAGGATACTGCAGAGATTCAAACTATATTAGATAGTAGCGGATTCTATGTAATAGACTCTAAAATTGAAGAGGTAGCAAACGGTTTAGGTCTTGGAGATATTGGTCTTGATAAAAAGGTAGATGAACTAAGCGGTGGACAACGTACAAAGGTACTTTTGACTAAGCTTTTACTGCAAAATCCAACAATCCTATTATTAGACGAGCCTACTAACTACCTTGATGCAAATCATATAGAATGGTTAACAAAGTATTTACAAAATTACGAATATGCGTTTATATTAATATCACATGATGTTCCATTTATAAACGATGTTTGTAACCTTATTTACCATGTTGAGAACTGTGAATTAACTAGATACGTTGGAAATTATGACGAATTTCAACGTCTTTATGACTTAAAGAAAAAGCAACTTGAAAGAGATATAGAAAAACAACAAAAAGAAATTGAAAAACTTGAAGATTTTATAGCTCGTAATAAAGCAAGAGTAGCCACTAGAGGTATGGCTCAAAGTAGAGTTAAACAGCTTGAAAAAATTGATATTATTGAGAAACCTAGAGAAAAACCAAAGCCAACCTTTAAATTTAAAGAAACTAAAGCACCAAGTAGATTTCTAATTGAAGCCAGAGATTTAGTTATTGGGTATGATACATCTCTTACTAAACCTATGGACTTTGAGGTCGAAAGAGGTAAAAAAATTGCTATATGTGGAGTTAATGGACTTGGAAAATCAACACTTCTTAAGACTTTACTGGGCATTATCCCTCCTGTTTCTGGCAAGATTCATTATGGTGAAAATGTAGTTACTGGGTACTTTGAGCAGGAAGATTCGAAAGATAATTCTACTACAGCTCTTGATGAAGTATGGAATGCATATCCATCTCTGACTAACCATGAGGTACGTTTAGAATTAGCTAGATGTGGATTAACTACAGAAAATATAACTAGTATGATGAAGGTCCTATCTGGTGGAGAAAACGCTAAGGTAAGACTCTGTAAGATATTGTTATCTGAGCAGAATTTCTTAGTCCTTGATGAGCCTACTAACCACTTAGATGTTGAAGCTAAGGATGAGCTTGAAAAAGCTATTAGAGAGTTTAAAGGCACAGTATTATTAGTATGTCATGAGCCTTACTTCTATGAAAGCTTTATAACTGATGTATGGAACCTGGAAGATTTCACAACTAAAATAGTATAAAGTGTGAAAAAAAGCGTTTCACACTACAAAAATTAAGCAGACTTTGTATCTGCTTAATTTTTTTGTTGGATAATATTAGATAATATTGTATAATATATATTATGTGTTTAAGTTTTTTTATGGAAAGGATGAGGTATTTATGAATTTTAATGAAAAATTAGTACAATATGCAGATTTAGCTGTTAGAACTGGTGTGAATATTCAAAAAGGTCAAATACTAGTTTTACAATGTCCGGTTGAATATGCAGAATTTGCTCGTATGATTACAGAAAACGCTTACAAGGCAGGAGCGAAGGATGTTGTAGTTGTATGGAAAGATGAAAAATTATCACGCATACGCTATGATTATGCAGGGTTAGATGTATTTGAAACTATCCCAGAGTGGAGAGCAAAGTTATTTAATGGTTATGCTAAGGAAGGCGCAGCATTTATGAATGTACTTGCTGAAGATCCTGAAATATTTAAGGGGGTTTCTTCCGATAAGCTATTAGCGGGTGTTAAGGCTTCTGAAGTATTTTTAAAAGAATATCGTGATTGCTTTGATAAAAACGAGTTACAGTGGAATCTTATTGCTGTTCCAAATACAGCATGGGCAAAAAAAGTTTTTCCTGATTGCTCTGAAGAGGAAGCTATCAATAAACTTTGGGAAGCTATATTTAAAACAGTACATATTGGTACAGAAGATCCAGTAGAAATATGGAAAAACCACGGAAAAACTTTAGGTGAAAAGTCAGCTATATTAAATGAAAAACAATTTGCTAAATTGCATTATAAAAACTCAATTGGTACTGACTTTGTAGTTGGGATGCCAAAAAATCACATATGGGGTGGCGGCGGAGACACTAATACAAAAGGAATCTTCTTCTTCCCTAACATGCCTACTGAAGAGGTATTTACAGCTCCAGATTGCAGATATGCAGATGGTAAGGTTGTAAGCTCTATGCCATTAAGCTATCAAGGAACATTAATTACTGATTTTAGCGTAACATTTAAAGACGGGCTTATTGTTGACTTTGAAGCTAAAGATGGATATGAGGCTTTAGAAAGACTTTTGAATACTGACGAAGGCTCAAGAAGACTTGGAGAGGTTGCTTTAGTTCCTTATAATTCAGCTATATCAAATATGGGAATATTATTCTACAACACACTATTTGATGAAAATGCTTCTTGTCACTTTGCTTTTGGAAAATGTTATCCAAATACTATAAAAGGCGGAGAATTTTTAAGTAAAGAAGAGCTTAAAAAGATAGGTGGAAACGATTCAATGAACCACGTAGATTTTATGGTAGGAACCTCTGATTTAACTATAGTAGGTATAGAAGAAAACGGTGATGAAACAGTTATATTTAAGGATGGTAACTGGGCAATATAAAAAGTCTCCCTTAAAAGCAGTTCTTCGTAAGGAAGTTAAACTTAATATTGTATAAGATAAGCAGAGTTGACGAAAATCTACTCTGCTTTTTTTTATTGCAAATGTGTCAATGAATTATATTATGATTATTTTGGGAATGTATCACACATCCAGTTATAGAATTTTTCTTTTTCTTCAAATTGCGGATAATGTGCCGAATCTTCAAAGATTACCAATTCACAAGCAGTCAGTCCTGCTAAATTATTTAGATATTCTTCTGCAGCTTCAGGGGAAGTCATACAATCATATTTTCCCATTACAAAATAAACAGGTATATCAATCTTCGTGACAATATCAGAAACAGGGTTGTTTAGTGCTTCATTAATTAAAGAATCTTGATATTTAATTAATGCCGTATAAAAACGAATTACATCTAATAAGTTGTATTCGCTACCAAATAAGAATCCCCTTTGATAATCAGCATTTTCATCTATACTTCTAGAGGCAAAACCATATTTGCGCACATATTCCCTTGGGGTAATTTTTGTGCCTTGCGAAATTGAGTTTTCCAAACCTTTCAAATATGTGACATCCTCGGTATTTCCTGCTTCTTCTGCTGCTTCAATACACTTTTGTAATCCATCTAACTCGCTTTCAATAGTATTTGACATCTGACCTATTCCAACATATGCTCGATACAATTCTGGTTCAAGGGCTGCTGCTATTGTAGCAATATACGTTCCATATGAATGACCAATTAAAATCACTTGTTCCTTCTGCAAATAGTCCTCTATATACTCTGTTAACGCAATTAAATCATCTACATTGGTAGAGGCAGTAACATCAGAATAATCTGTTCCAAACTTATACGATTTACCGCTTCCTCGTTGATCATAATGGACAATGGTAAAATCCTTCTCTAATAAATTCTGGTATTCTCTAACATACGGGATTTCAGAACAACATGGTCCGCCATGAACAAATATAACAACCGGATTGTCTCTGTTTCTCCCACGTATCATAACTTCAAGCAAAGTATCATTTATTTTAACTTTTCGTAATTCGCTAATGCTGTTTTTATTAGATATTTTTGGTGTCCATGTGGGAAAACATAGACCAATAATAACGAGTAACAAAAGAATTATCCCAAACCACTTTATTATATTAATGATCTTTTTTTTCATAAGATATCCTTGCATAATGAGTATTTTTATATTCTAATCTTTGTCCACTTTCCAGTTTTAAATCTCCATGAGTTTATTAAAAGTCTTAGACATTGATCTGTCATGAATGAAAACCATGCTCCTAAAATTCCAAAACCTAACGGATAACAAAATAGCCATGTTGTAAGCGGCCTTACTATACCTATACTTATAAGTGAAGAATACGCTACGAATTTTGTGTCCCCTGCTCCTCTAAGAGTTCCACCTATAACTACTGAAACTGTTTGAACTGGTGACATCATAGCCATTATTATCATAATCTTTCCACCCATTAGTATTATTGAGTTGTCATTTGTAAATAATCCAACCAAGAAATATCTTCCGCCAATAAATAATATAAATAAAATTGCTCCAACAGTAAGCGCTATACGTTGAATTGTTTTACTGTATATTGTAGCTAAATCTGGTCTTTTAGCACCTAAGTTTTGTCCAACAAGTGCAGATGCTCCTATACCTAAACCATCTCCAAAGGTAAAGGAAAGATTTACAATATTCATACATATTTGGTGTGTAGCAAAGGCTATAGTACCTAAAGATGCAACAAGCATTGTAGTAACTAAAAAACCAACTCTCATACAAATTTGCTCTACAAAGGAACTGCTACTAATGCTCATAATGCTTTTAACTGTTTCCTTATCAAGCTTCCAATCACTTTTAAATTTAATGTGTAAGAATCCATCGGCCTTTGTAATTGATCTTAAAGACATTAAAAAAGCAACTATATTTCCAAGTAGCGTTGCAATTGCCGCACCAGCAACTCCTAGCTTTGGAAAACCAAAGTGTCCGTTTATTAATAAAAAATTAAATGTTAAGTTAACAATGTTTGCTACTATATTTGTACGCATTGATATTTTTGTATTTCCAGAACCACGCTGCGCAGCGTTTATAGTTAAGCTGACTGAAGTAAAAAAGTTTCCAATGGCTATTATTCTAAAATAAGTTACAGCGTTGTCAATTACATCCGCTTGAGCTCCAGCAAACAACAACAACGGTCTAGCATAAGTAAATCCAATCACTGATAAAATAGCTGACAGCATTAAGCAAATAACAAGGGCTTGTCTCAGACATCTGTTTGCACCCTCTCTATCCTTTTCACCACGTCGTCTTGCAACAATTGCTGTGACTCCGACATTAAGTGAAAAAATTATAGCTAATAAAATAAATTTAGGCTGATTCGTTATACCTACTGCTGCTATCGCACTAGCACCTAACGAGCCTACCATCATAATATCTATTGATGATACCAATCCTACTAGAACTGCCTCTATCGCTGAAGGCCATGCCATATCTATTGCATTTTTATATACTTGCCTCGTATCTGGCACTTCTCCAATTATATCCTGCTTCTTAATCATATTAGATACAGAGTATAATCTCTTAAAAATATTTAACATTTTTTCCTCCAAATTTTGATACAATTTTAGTCCAATTTTAATTATACTATATATTTAAGCATAATCATATATGTATTTTAAGTAAAATTCTTTGTATTTGACAAATACTAAAATATGTAATATTCTAAAGTAATAGGCTAAATCAAATTATATCGAGGTTAAAATGAAATCAATTCCACAAAATAGCTTAAGGAAAAAAAATAATTTTTTATATAATATGAAGCTAAGCTTCGATCCATCTTCATTAAAGCTAAATTCTATTGACTCCCAAGAATTTTTAAAGGGTATAGAACTATATGATGATGGAGCAGTTTTTGATGTAAAATTATATAAAATGTTTAACGACGAATCACTTGAAGATATAATAAAGTTTAATGCTAAAGTAGGCGATCCTGAAACTAAACCTCATGAAATCACTATAAAAATTGATAGAAATGGTGATATAAATTTCTTTAGCTGTGGCTGTGATAACCATATGGAGCATAAATTTGCTTATTGTAAACATATCATAGCAGTTTTGCTTTATTTGTATAATAATAACAAATTATCTGATATTAGAAATAAAAAAACTAGTGCTTTATTAGACTCTAATTTTTCTAATTTAATTAATTGCTATAAAGAAAAATTATATAACGAAACTGTAACAGTTAAATCTTTGGCTAATATTAATTTAATACCCAAACTTTTATTAAACAGTCAAGGGTTTATCGAATTATATCTTAATATAGGAACAAATAATAAATTCTACGTGGTAAAAAATATTTTTGCTCTTGCAGAAAATATTAAGTTTTCTTCAAACAATCAGTATGGTAAAAATTTTGAGCTTAATCATAATATCAATAATTTTACTAAAGAGTCTAAAGCTTTAGCAAAGCTTATAGTAAACCTTTGTTATGAATATATGGAGGTATATGGATATAGTACGGAATTGCTACCTTCAAAAAAAAGCATTAGAATACCTAATTCTCAACTGGACATATTGTTTGATTTATTTTCAAATAGTAAAATTGAATTTACATGCAATAATAAAAACTATAATTTAACCTTTGTAAATGATAACCCTAAATTAAGTTTCGGATTAGAAAAAAACTATGCAAATAATAAATATGATTTTTTCATTGAAGATTTTTTTGAAAATAATGTTCATATTTTTAAATTTTTAAATAAGGCTTTTATTATTTATAAAGAATATTTTTACAGATGTACTGATGAATTTATAGATAATGTTTTACCTGCTATAGAAAAAGTAGAGCAAAGCAGAAATTTGTCTATTCCAATTTCTTTGGAAAATTTATCTGTGTTTTATTCTACAGTGCTTTTACGCTTAGAAAAATACGCAAATATTCGTATACCTGATGATATAACAAACTCTTTTATATTATATCCGTTAAATGCGAAAGTTTATTTAGATACTAATAAAACAAAAGCAATATATGCAAGTGTTGCATTTTGCTATGGAAGCATAGAAATAAATCCACTTAATAATAAATTAAATAGTAAAAATGATTCTATTGAAAGTAATAAAAAATCCTCTATTGCTAAGAATAACAATAATTCTATTGTTAAAAACAACAATAATTCTATTGTTATTCGAGATTTAGAAAAAGAGATGAAAATAATTTCATTTTTTAAGGAAAATGGATTTGTTGAAAAAGAGAAAAATTTTGTTTTATCAAGTGAGAATTTAATTTACAATTTTATAACTACTACAATTAATGATTTGATTAAAATTAGTGAAGTTAATGCAAGTGAAAGCTTTGGCAAAATTAAACTGAGAAATCCAAACAGTATTTCAATGGGCATTAAACTTAATAATAACCTAATTGAATTAGATATGGAAAATCTAGAATTTAACCTAACAGAACTAAAAGATATATTAAAGCAATACAAAATAAAAAAGAAATACTTTAGGTTAAAAGATGGATCATTTCTAAACTTAAATGATTCCTACTTTTCTACAATTGAAACACTCTCTAATGAGTTAAATTTGTTAAATGAGTTAAAAGACGACCATAAAATGTATATTCCTAGTTACAGATCGTTGCATATAGAAAGTATAATTAAAAAAAATTCTATAATATCAGCAAATAAAAGTAATAATTTCAAGGAAATTATAGAAAATTTAAATAATATACAGGATAGTGATTTTCAAATACCAGAGAGCTTAAATGGTATTTTAAGAAATTATCAAAAAACCGGATTTAAATGGTTAAAAACATTGGCACATTATTCTTTAGGAGGAATACTTGCTGATGATATGGGTCTTGGTAAAACCCTACAAATTATAGCATTGCTTTTATCAGAAAATGAAAATAATAAGCCTTCCATTGTTATATGTCCCACTTCTTTAATCTTTAATTGGCTTAATGAGGTTGATAAATTTACAAAGGATCTAAAAGCTGTTGTAATTACTGGTAACAAAAGTCAAAGAATAGAAGCTATAGAAAATGCTAAGGATGTTAATTTAATTATAACATCATATGATCTTTTAAAGAGAGATATCGATATTTATAAAAAATTTAATTTTAAATATTGCATTCTAGACGAAGCTCAATACATTAAAAATTCCTATACACAAAATGCTGCATCTGTAAAATGTATTAACAGTGAAATAAGATTTGCTTTAACAGGAACCCCAATTGAAAACTCTTTGTCAGACCTGTGGTCAATATTTGATTTTATTATGCCAAAGTTTTTATTATCATATAAAGATTTTAAAGAAAAATATGAATCTCCTATAGTGAAAGATAATTGCAAAGAAGCATTAAAAAGTCTTAATAATCAGATAAAACCTTTCATACTGAGAAGGCTTAAAAGTGATGTTTTAAAGGAGCTTCCTGATAAAATGGAGATTTCTAGTTATACAAAAATGGAAGAAAAGCAAAGAAAGCTCTATGCTGCTGAACTAATAAAGGTTAGTGAAGAATTCAACGAAACAATAACTAATGTTGGATATGAAAAAAGTCAAATAAAAATATTATCTATGTTAACAAGATTAAGACAAATTTGCTGTCATCCATCCTTGTATATCGATAACTATACTGGTGAAAGTGCAAAATTAAATCTTTGTATGCAGATAGTGCAAGATAGCATAGAAAACGGACATAAAATATTGATATATTCTCAATTTACATCAATGCTTGACATAATAGCAAAAGAATTATCCGTAAATGAAATACCATATTATTTACTAACTGGAAGCACAAAAAGCGCAGAGAGAATACGTCTAATTGATGAGTTTAACAATAACAATATACCTGTTTTTTTAATATCTTTAAAAGCTGGTGGCACTGGGTTAAATTTAACTGGAGCAGACATAGTAATACATTACGATCCTTGGTGGAACAGCAGTGCACAAAATCAAGCTACCGACAGAGCACATCGTATTGGACAAAAAAATAAAGTTCAAGTATTTAAATTGATTACTAAGGATACTATTGAAGAAAAAATAGAAAAAATGCAACAAAAGAAGCAAAATCTTGCTAATTCTATTATTACGGAAAAGGAAATATTATTTAGTTCATTAACTAAGGAAGAAATAAAAGAGCTATTAAACAACTCCTAAAGAGAGTTGTTATATAGCTCTTCTTTTCTATCTGCAAATACATTTAACTTACTTCTAACTAAATCAATTTCATTAATATCTATATCATATGAAATTAAACCTTCCTTTGTTTTGCCTTTAGATAAAATTTTCCCTTGTGGACTAATAATTAAAGAGTCGCCGCCGTATTTAATATCTTTAAATTTACCGCAGCCATTAGCTGCTACGACGAATATTTGATTTTCTATAGCCCTTGCTCTATTTAATATCTCCCAATGTTCAATTCTTTCTTTTGGCCACTGAGCTACTACAAAAAGTATTTTAATACCTTCTAACGCTAGTTTTCTAGATAATTCAACAAATCTTAGATCATAACATATGATTATACCACACTTAATGCCGTCTATTTCAAATGTAACTATTTTATTTCCACTATCAAAGGCTTTATCCTCATTCATGTTTGAAAATAAATGAATTTTATCATATTCAGCCACACAATTTCCTTTTCGGTCAAATATAAATGAAGTATTATATGTTTTTTCAAGTCTTTTATTTGCCACTGAACCAGCTATTATATTTACATTATTCTCAACAGCTAAGCTACTGAACATATTTTTAGTAATTTTTCCATCATCATCACAATAATCATCTATACATTTTATTGGCAAAAATCCAATATTCCACATTTCAGGTATACATACTATGTCTGCCTTTTCTTCAGATGCTTTTGTAATCATGTTTTTCACAGTAATATAATTTTTTTCTAAATTGCACATTTTAACATCTAATTGTAAAATGCTTATCTTCATATTTATGCCCATGCACCGATTTCACAGGAACCCCAGTCTTTCTTTTCAAGAAAGACAAAATATTTGTGCATGTGCTCGGTACTTATCCTTTCATTATCTTTCATTTCTTTCACATTACCTCCAAATCAAAGATATTATAGACAGCTTATAATCATCTTACTATTTATATGCTACAACTTTATTTTTATTATTATTTTTTGCATTGTACATAGAAGAATCAGCTCTATTAACTCCATCAGAAAATGTTAGCTCTTTATCGTTAAATTCATAAATTCCTATACTTAGTGTAGTACTAATATCGATGTCATCTTTTATAATATACTTAGTGTTCTCAACAGTTTTTCTGATTCGCTCAGCAATTTTATAAGCAGTTTTCATTGTTGTATTAGGACATATTAATAAGAATTCATCTCCTCCATATCTTCCTATAAAATCGGTATTTCTTATTAGTTTCCCTATTGTTTGTGTTACCATTTTAATAGCTTGGTCACCAACAATATGTCCATAAGTATCATTTACTCTTTTAAAATCATCTATATCTATCATTAATATACAAAAGTACTTTAATGAGTTTCTAAAATCTTCGCTTTGTAAATTACCTTCTTTAAGAATTTCCCTTTTCGTTAAGAAGCCCGTTAAGCTATCATATACAGCAACCTGCTCCATTTTTTCATATTTTATGGCATTTTTTAATGCTATTGCAATATAGTTTGCTATTACTTTAAGCCTATTAACATCATCTGTATCATAAGCATTTACTTTTAAATTTTGTACAGTCATTACTCCTACAACTTCATCCTTGATAATTAAAGGAAGATATATAATGGATAATGGTGCATTAACACCTCTGCCTTCAAGAGATATCTTATTTACATATTTTTTATACTCAACTCTAATATCATTTATAATAACAGGTTTTTTATTTTTAATACAGTAAGCGGTAAATGTTGAACTTGTTTCCACCTTAATTGGAGGCTTAACATCTAATTTATTTTCCTCAAAAGCTGTAACAAGCATCTCATCTGTGTCAGAATCATATACTGTAATTGCGAAAAAATCGGTCTTTACTAATTTATTTATTTCATTGTTCACTTCAATTATCATCTTCTTTACATCTAAAGTAGAGATGATTTTTTGTCCTATATAGGAGAGAACTTCTGTTTTATCATGTAATATTCTATAAAGCTTAATTTCTTTGTTTATATTATTGGCTCTTCCGATATAGCTTGTACTATTATAGTTTTGAATTTCTCTATCTATCTTTAAGTATAACTCAAGATTTAAAAGTGATTTTTTATAGTCTTTAATTTTATTGTAATAATCGTATAATAGTATACTTGAATTTTTAATAATTCTGTAAAATCTATTTTCATTAGATATTTTTATAGCTTCATTTAACAGATAAACAGCTTTATCATTATCACCGTAATCAAATTTAAATTTAGCCCATTCTATTAAGGCTTCACATTTCTCAAATAAATAGTCATTATTAGTAGCAACCTGGCATGAATATTCAAAATCCTTTTCAGCATTTTCAATCTGCGCAATTCTTCCATAGTAACAGCCTGATAGTTTATATAATTCAGAAGTAAAAACATTTACTCCCATTTTATTATTATTTTCAATAGCATATTGCAAAGACTTGTATGCAGCATCAAAATTTCCTATATTAATTTCAATTTCTGCCAATGCTTTATTATACACTACTTTATATATGTCACTTAAATTATCGTAATCATGTGTATTTATAATGTAGTCTAAAATTTCCTTTGCATATTCATATGAACCTGCTAAAATATTTGTAATACTTGTATTTAAAAGAAGTTTTGCCACTAAATTTTTTTCGTTAATTTCTTTAGCAATTGCTATACCAGAAATTCCAAGCTCATTTGCCAATTCATACTGGCCATTTTGACAGTATATAGCTATAAGGCCGTTATAAGCATACACTAAACCTTTTTTGTTATCATTGTTTGTAAAAATATCCTTAGAAATCTTATATAATTCAATAGATTTTTTGTAGTTTGAAAACTCATAATTATGCCATCCTAAGAAATAGTACATCCAAGCTAACGCTTCATCTAGTCCATTTTTTTCACAAAAATTAATTACATAATCAATAAGCTCTTTTCTATCTTTATAGTTATTCCATAATGTTTTATCAAGCAAGTCACAAAAAAATGATATGTTATCTTCATTTTCGAGAAGTTTTAACAATTGTTCTTCATATTGTTTACAATCCATACTCATAAACTCCTTTGCTATTGACTTTTATATAATAGCATAATCTGTGTTTAGTTAAACATTTAAAAAACCATAACTTTATTTTTTTTACTATATTTAGCCTTATACATTGTTAAATCTGCTAAGTTTATACCTTCTATAATACTTAGACTGCTATTGTTAAACTCATATACGCCTGTACTTATGGTCGTTTTTATAATTACATTTTCATCAACAATGTAATCTGTATTTTCAATAACTTGTCTTATTCTTTCTGCCAGTCTTAATGCATTATTTTTATTTATATTAGGACAAATCAACAGAAATTCATCACCTCCATATCTTCCGATATAGTCCATAGGGCGTATAAGCTTACTTATAGTGTTAGTCACTAATTTAATGATATTATCTCCTATAAGATGACCATATGTATCATTTACAGTTTTGAAATCATCTATGTCAATCATTAATAAACAAAAACTTTTTTGTGTTTTAAGAAAACCTTCTCTTACAGCATTTCCTTCAGCGAGAATTTCTCGTTTGGTTAAAAATCCGGTCAAACTATCGTAAATTGCTTTTTCTTCCATTTTTTTATATTCTAAGGCGTTTTTAAGTGCTATCGCAGCATAATTTCCTATGACTTTTAGCGTATTTACATCATTGCTTTCATATGCATTTTCCTTCATACTTTGAATACTCATAACGCCAATTACTTCGTTATTTACCATAAGTGGTATACTAATTATTGATAAAGGCTCTTGAAAATCATCACTTACTAAAATTACTTTTTTTACATATTTTTTACTATCTTTTCTTGCATTATTAATAAATACAGTCTTTTTATTTCTTATGCAATACTCAGACAACAGACTCCCATCACCTAGTTTTATAGGGCCTTTTTTCACAATTTTACCATCTACAACTGTTCTATGAATAATTTCGTCATTATCAGAATTATATAAAATTATCCCTGAAAAATCTGTTATTATAAGCTTATTTATTTCACTATTTATATATAAAACCATGCTGTCAACATCCAAATCAGATATGATTTTTTGTCCTATTTTAGATAAAAGTTCTGTTTTATCAAAAAGAAGTCTATAAAGATTCATTTCCTTTTCATCGTGGTCAACATTAAGCTTAGCCATAAGCTTTTTACTTTTATAGTTATATATTTCCTTATCTGTTTGTATGTATATTTCTAGATATTTTAAAGACATTTCATAATTGTTAGCTTTTTTATAGTAGTTATATAATAAATTGCTTGAATTACTGAGGAGAGAAATAAATCTATTCTTTGTTGTTACTTTTATAATAGTATCTAAAAATTCTAGTGCTTCTTTATCTCTGTTAATATTAAAGTAAAAAATAGACCATTCAAGCAAAGTTTCACAATATTCCAGCTTATTATTGTTTTCTAAAGCAATTTTAACTGATAAATTAAATTCTTTATCAGCTTCCTCTACCATATTTAATTTAGCGTAGGTCATAGCTAAAAGTTTATGTCCTTCAGTAGTAAAAATACTAACACCAATTTCTTTATCAATAATCAAAGCTTTTTCAATAAGCTTAAGTGCCTCATGAGGATCTCCTATATTAAGTTCAATTTCAGCCATTGACTTATCATACATAATTTCATTCATAAAACTAATTTGTGAATAGTTATAGTTAATATCTAAATAATTCAAAATTTCCTTTGCTGCTTCATAGGACTTATTTTGAATATTTGTGATACTTATATTTACTAAAATTTTTAAAAGTATATCATCATCAGTTAACTCTCTTGCAATACTTATACCTCTAAGACCAATTTCATTAGATATTTCAAGTTGTCCATTTTGGCAGTAAAATGAAGTTAAGCCATTATAAATGTATGCTAATCCTTTTTTGTTATCATGTTTTTCAAATATATCTTTTGCTTTTTCAAATATCTCAATGCATTTATCAAAATCAGATGAATCTGAATAATTCCAAGCTAGATAATAATACATCCAAGCTTTAGCTTCATCTAAATTATTTTTTTCGCAATATTCAATCACACAATTTATAATTTTCAGGCATTCATTAGAATTGTATCTCACTTTATCCTTAATTAAATCACAAAAGAAAAATATATTATTTTCATCAATTAAAAGATTTTCTAATTTTTCCTTATAACTTTCATAAAACTTCATAAATTAATACCTCAAAATTTATATATTTGCAATTTATAATTATTCTATCATTTTTATCACAAATTGTCAAAATATGTAATAAAAAATTAATATTTATCAATATTTGTCATTAAAAATAGATTAGCTATATAATAACATATTAAGTTTTGTAAATAAAAAAGATTTTTTATAAATTCTATAAAAAATCTTTTATTTATTATTAAAATTGAAAAAATATTACTAAATAATATTAAACATGATTGAAGCACATTATTTTGTTTTTGCTCTTGTTTTTAACCCTATATAAGGTTAGATCTGCAAAATTTACACCTTCCATAAAGCTTAAATCATCTTTAGTAAATTCATATAAACCTATACTAACTGTAGTTTTTACAGCTGTATATTCATCAACAGCATATTCTGTACTTCCTATTGCTTTTCTTATTCTTTCTGCCATTTTAAGAGCATTTTTCTTAGTGATGTTCGGACATACCAGTAAAAACTCATCGCCGCCATATCTGCCTATGTAGTCTGAGGAACGAATAAGTCTGCTAATAGTCTGAGTTACCATTTTCATTACATTGTCACCGACAACATGTCCATATTTATCATTAATATTTTTAAAGTCATCTAAATCTAACATTAATATACAAAAGCTTTTGCGTGTTTTACTAAATTCTGTTCTAACGTTATTACCTTCTCTGATAATCTCACGTTTAGTTAAAAACCCTGTTAAGCTATCGTATATTGCTATTTGTTCCATTTTCTTATATTCCATAGCATTTTTAAGCGCAATAGCCGCATAATTGCCTATAACTTTTAAAGCATTTACATCATTGCTATCATAAGCCTTCTCTTTAAGGCTTTGCACTGCCATAACACCTATTACTTCATCATTAATTATTAATGGAATATAAATACCTGACATTGGATATTTTATTCCTCTATCCTTTAAGCTTATAATTTTAACATACTTTTTGTATTCTTTTACTATATTGTCTAATACAATTGTTTTTTTATTCTTAATACAGTATACAGCAAAGGATGTGTTGTTTTCCATATTAACTGGTTCTCTGATTTCAAGTTTTCCGTCTGAAACTGTCCTCAAAACGACTTCATTTTTCTCTGCATCATAAACTGTTATGCCAAAAAATTCTGACTTCATTAATTTATTTATTTCATCATTTATGCTTATAACCATATTATCTATATCTAGATTGGATATAATTTTTTCCCCAATAGAAGATAGAAGCTCCGTTTTGTCATGTAATAGCTTATATAGCTTCATTTCCTTTTCACCGTGGTCAATGTTTAGCTTAGCTATAAGTTTCATATTATTATAGTTGTGTATTTCATTGTCTGCTTTCATATAAAGTTCTAAGCTGCTTAATGCTTGCTCATGTTTGTTTTTTTCTTTATAGTATTCATATAACAATATACTTGCACTCTTTAATAATCTATTAAGCTTTAATTCTGTTGAGTTTTTTATAACCTCATCCAGATATTTTATTGCTTGTGAATCCTCTCCTAAGTTGAACTTTAACTTAGAAAATTCAATTAAAGTTTCACAATAATCATATACACTTTGGCATACATTAGCTACTTTACATGAATATTTAAACTCGTCTTCAGCTTTTTGTTTTTCACCTTGTTTTACGTGTATCATTCCTAAAAGCTTGTACACTTCCGGTGTGCAAATGTTTTCACCGTTAGTTTTATCTAATTCTATTGCTTTTTCTATATATTCTAAGGCTTTAGAAATATCTCCAATATTTAATTCAACTTCTGCCTTAGCTTTTTTATATATAACCTCATTTGCAATACCTAATTTTTTATAATCATAATTAACTTCCACATAATCCAAAATTTCTTTTGCTGCTTCATATGATCCGCTATATATATTGGTTATGCTGGTGTTTATTAGCATTGTAATTAGTATATTTTCTTCTTTAAGTTCCTTTGCAATCGTTATACCTCTTAAGCCTAATTCATTAGATAATTCATAATGGCCACCCTGACAATATGTAGAGGACAAACCGTTATAAGCATAAGCCAAACCCATCTTATTATCATGTTTCTCAAATATATCCTTAGCATCATTAAATAAGTCTAAAGCCTTATTATATAAAGATTTATCTGAATAATACCATGCTAAATAATAATACATCCAAGCTTTTGATTCGTCTAATTCGTGTTCTTCACAGAAATTTATTACTAAATCTATAATTTGTTTGCACTCTTGAACATCGTTTATTACTTTTTCTCTAACAAGATTGCAAAAATAAAATATATTTTTTTCATCTTCCAAAAGCTTGTTCATTTGTATTTCATACTTTGAGTTTGTAACCATATTATCTAACCCCCGCATAACTTAAAAAATAATATATTGTCAAAGTAATTCGCTAAACAATTATACCATTTTTATTAAATTTTGTCAAAAATACTTATGTAAAATTTATAGTACTCCAAATATAATATTTGTGATAATAGTTGCAGCTAAAAGTCCTGCAACATCGGCAGTTAATCCAACTGGCAAAGCATGCCTCGTTTTTCTGATATTTATTGATCCAAAATAAACTGCTAAAATATAAAAAGTTGTATCAGTAGATCCGGACATAATTGATGCCATAGTTCCAATAAGCGAATCAGGGCCATATTTTTTAAACAAGCTATTCATTATGCCATTAGCTCCCCCACCTGATAATGGGCGCATTAAAGCCATAGGTAGTACTTCAGAAGGCATACCAACTAAATCTGTTATTGGGGAAAGAATTAGAGTTAAATAATCCATGGCACCAGATGCTCTAAATATGCCAATTGCAACTAACATACCGGTTAAAAATGGTATAACTCTAATTGCTGTAGTAAATCCATCTTTAGCACCTTCTGTGAATGTTTCATATAGCTTAACTCCTTTAATTAACCCATATGAAATTATAAATAAAAAAATAAGAGGTATAGAAAATGAAGAGATATAATTAATAGTTTTTATAAAATTCATTTTTTTGTCCTCCTAACGATATCAGGTTTTGTTTTGCTATATTTAGGAAGTTTTGAATATATTTTTACTGCAATTATGGCAACTGTTGTAGCAATTATAGTTGATAAAATAGTTGGTCCTATTATTTGTGTTGGATTTTGAGAACCTGCAGCAGTTCTATACGCAATTACTGTGGCCGGTACTAGTGTTATAGATGAGGTATTAAGTGCTAGAAATGTACACATTGAATCAGTTGCTGTATCTTCTGTTTTATTTAAGGTTTGCAACTCCTGCATTGCTTTTAACCCAAGTGGAGTGGCTGCATCTCCAAGACCTAATATATTGGCAGATATATTCATAATCATTGAACCCATGGCTGGATGATTAGGTGGAACATCGGGAAACAGATGTACAAGTATTGGTTTTAATATGGCACTAATCTTGTTTATTAATCCTGCTTTCTCAGCTATTTTCATTATTCCTAACCACATGGACATAACCCCAATAAGCCCTAGCGATAATTCAACTGCGTTTTTTGCACTTTGAATAGCGGCATCTGTAACTGCTTGTACATTACCATTTATGATACTTGTCAAAATTCCGATAAATATTAATACAAACCAAATATAATTTAACAAAAAACTCACCCCTTTTAGTACATACTATTAATATTTTAAGTATATGCGTCTAGGAGTGAGAAAACTCACCCTTTAAAGCATACACCCTTAATATTTTAAGTATATGCGTCTAAGGGTGAGTTATGATATTAGTTTTGTCTAATATCTATTCCTACTTCATCAAGAGTTAAGTTAAATCCATGTATAAATTCCTCTAAGAATATTTCTACATCCTTTCTATTCATATCCTTAAGTGTCTTTATTATTGTTTCCTTTGCATTATGAAACTCCTTATTGCCTGAGTTTTCTTCATCTATACACTTTAAATATGCACTTATTTTATCTGCAGCCTTCACAGTATCCCAGATTTCTTTATCTTCTTCTTTAGCTATAAATATGTTTTCATAATCATTGATTAAATAGTCTGGAAGCATTTTTAGTATACTTTTACTTGCTCTATCCTCTAGGTCCTTATATGCTAAATTGATACTTTTATTAAAATATTTTACAGGGGTTGGCAAATCTCCTGTTATGATTTCAGATGTATCATGATATATAGCATAAACTGCGACCTTTTCAGGGTTAATTTTATTATTTCCAAGCTTATTTTTCTGTATCAAAGCTAAGGCATGAGCTATAACAGATACTTCTAAGCTGTGTTCTGTTACATTTTCATATCTTGTATTTTTCATTAAAGCCCAACGATTTATATATTTCATTCTAAAAATAAATGCAAAAAAATTTGACTTTTTCATTTCTTTCAACCTTCCCTCCAACAAAAAAAGATAAATGTTTACTTATTTTAACATTTATCTTTTACTGTTTCAAGAACTATTGTTCTATAAATTTATGTTCTTCTTTGCTTTATTATTACAAGGGATATTGCTAAAAATGCAGCTGCAAAGCATATTTCTACTATCATTGCAAATATAACTGTATCTAAAGTTTGATAGTTAAAAGTATTTAAGCTTCCCAGCGTATTATTAGCTTTAACATACCAAAATACCGGGTTTATAACTGCAACATTTTTTACTGTTTCACTTAGCAATTCTTGTGGAACAAATACTCCACCCAAAAAACATGATCCAAGGGATAGCACTGTACTTATAGCTGACATAGATTTCTTGGTTGCAATATTTGATATTAAGAAGCATAGGCTCAAGCATACTGCTGTAAAGATTAGCCCATTTAATGTTACAAGCAATCCAGTTTTAGTAAAAATGCTATTTTTGTAAATTACTACAGCATAAACTACAAATATCAGATATATAACTGCTGAAATACTTAAATTACCTAAAAAAAGTTCAAAGCTAAATTTACTTGTTGATATCGGAGCGCATGTATTTCTTCTTTTTATATCAATATCATTTATTGAAAGTGTAATACCTGATATACATAAAACTAATATACTAATTATCGGATATGGCAAATAGTTAAAGTAATATAAAAAGCCAGGCATTGTGGAGCTTTTTTTGCCGTTTGTTAACACAACATCTGTTTTTATACTTAAATCATCAACAGTTTTTTCTATTGCTGTTTTTAATTCAATATTACTGTCTCCTTTTACATATAAATCTATAGTATTTAAATACTTATTAACCATTGTGTCTAAAAGTTTCCCGCTTGTTGAATTAGGAATTCTCATTGTTTGCAATGAAATTCTTTCATCTGTAAAAAATTTTTCACTAAAATTCTCTGGAATTATAAATATATATTCTGCATTCCTAAAAAATAACGCGTCCTTTAAGCCTTCTTCTGATTTATCATGTATTTCAACGTATTTTGAATTATCCTTAATATATTTACTTAATTCATCAGATAGCAAAGATTTATCATAATCTATTATTGCTACTTTGCACTTTGAAACATTAAAGGCTTGCTCAGAGGGACTACTACTAAAGTTTGTAAATATCAATGTTAAGATGCTAAAAATTACTACATATATAATAACTGCACCTATTAATCCTCTTGAAAATATTTTATAATATAATTTAAATACTTGCATATTTTTGCCTCCTAAGTATTAAATATGTCAAAATACTAAACACCACACCATAGGCTCCAAGAATACCTAAATTTATAAAATACCTAGTAAGTGTATCATAGTAATATAAAGTATAAAGTCCATCTGTTATTAAGTTAGAAGGATTTATATAGGATACAATAGGAAAATTACTTTGCACTATATATTTCATATCCACATTCATCATACCTGCTAAAAAACAACCAAATAAAATTACAGTTAAAATTATAGCCGTCTTTACGCCTTCTTGTTTCTTTATTATGGCGCTTATAAATGATCCAAATGATATTCCCATAAAGCTTCCTACAAAGCAAATCAGTAAGATATAACCTTTTGCTTCGCCAAATTCAACACCTAGTATCATGTCTATATAAAATAATGTTAATAAAACTGACACCATATGAAATGTCATAGATGATGCTATCAGTGACATAAAAGATCTTAACTTATGTGTTGGTGCAACATTAATTCTTGCCGCTATATTTGATTGATTGGCTTGTATTCTTGTTACAGAATCGCTTCCAAGAGTTGCACTCATAAGGCATGTCATTGCTAGCATAGAATAATAGAAAATAACTAATAAATTTGTTGAATTTCCAACTGGTATATCTTTAACATGCGAAGCTGTTACGTCAATACTTTCTAAGTAACCGTTTTGCAGAACCGCAGGATTTTTATTTATTACGTTTTTTATTGTATTAGTTATCTGCGAATAATTGTCTAGAAATACCTTAGTTATAGATTCATTCATACCTTCTTTATTTACAATTAACTCAATATCATTGTTATAATTAATATATGCTGCTATTTTAGCAGTTGAAAGCATATCTTTTGCCTCATCTAAATTAGTTAGATTTACATTAAACATTTCACTTTCATCTATTGCAGTTAATAGGTCACCTGGCATATTTTCATTTTCTACAACAGCTATATTTATTTTTTCAAAGCTTTCACCGGCAAGTAAATTTGTAAAGCAAAAATAATATATTGTCGCTAAGATTATTGGATAAAGAACTATCCAAAACACTGTCATTTTATCTTTTAACAGAACTTTTAGGTTATATTTATAAGTATTAAAAAACATATTTACCTCCCCTAGTCTCTTAATTTTTTTCCTGTTATTTCAAGGAAAACATCATTTAATGTAGGTAGTTCCGAGTATATTTTTCCATAAGATATTTGATTATTATTTATATATTCAACGATACTTGAAAGATTGCTTTTACCACCCTTTGAGCAAACAGTAAGTACATTTTCAAGGTACTCAATGCTCATAACATTTGGAAGATTTTTTATACCTTCAAGATGTTTTTTATCTAGATTATATGCTTCTATAACGATTTTTTCTCCTAAAGAAATCATAGATTTAAGCTCTTCCTTTGTACCAAGAGCTATAACTCTTCCACTATCTAGTATTGCAATTCTTGTGCATATTTGCTCTACTTCCTCCATGTAATGTGATGTATAAATTACAGTTGCACCATTTTTATTTAACTTTTTAATACCCTCAAGTATATTGTTTCTACTTTGTGGGTCTACTGCTACTGTTGGCTCATCAAGAATTACAAGTTTAGGCTTATGAGCTATTCCACAGGCTATGTTTAGTCTTCTAAGTAAACCGCCGCTAAGTTTCTTAGGAATAAATTTGACGAAATCTCTTAGTCCAACAAAATCAATAGCTTCATTTACATATTGTTTTCTTAACTTCTTATCTTTTATATATAGACTGCAAAAATAATCTATATTCTCATAAACTGTTAATTCATTATATACAGCAACATTTTGCATTACTATACCAATATCCTTTTTTATATCATAGGATGATGGTGTCATTTCTTTTCCAAATATCTGTATATTTCCTTTGTCATATTTTAACAATGATAATATACAATTAATTAATGTAGTTTTTCCTGAACCATTAGGACCTAAAAGACCAAATACTTCTCCTTCATGTATCTCTAAGTTAAGATGGTCAAGAGCAGTTAACTCCTTATATCTTTTAACTAAGTTTTCAACTTTTACTATAGACATATTTATGTCCATTCGCTTATTTTCATTATTTATCATTTTTTAAACCTCTCCCTCCATAAAATGTTATACCTAATTATATTTCTAAAATCATTTTTACGTAAGTGAATAATGTAACAAGTTTAATATGACAAATGTAATATTATTTGTTATACTTATCCAGGTTTTAATCTAAGGTTTTAATTAGGAATTAGTATTGGCTACATTTTTACATAAAAAAACACGTAAACGCTAAGTTTTTTACTTTCATTTACGTGTTTTATAATTATTATTTTTGCATAAGCCTATAACATATAACTATTGCTTGCTCTCTTGATAATAATCCATTTGGATCATATTTGTTGCCATCAACTCCTACAATCAATCCTTTACTAACAACAGAGCTTACAGCATCTTTCGCCCAGCTCGATATTTTATTATAATCCGCAAGGTTAGTTATATTTTCATTGCTAGTTTTATTTATACCAAGATATTTTAAGGCATTATTAATAATAACAGCTGCCTCTTCTCTAGTTATATCATCATTAGGAGCAAATACTCCATTACCATGACCTTTTACTATTCCTACCGCGTTACAAAATGCAACATTTTGTGAATCTGTATCTTTAAAATCCTCTGCTTTTGCTATAATGCTCATAATTTCATCAGAAAATAATTTTTTCTTTTCATAAATAATATTAGCTATAATATCACAAAATTCACTTCTTGTTATGTTTTTTTGATACAAACCTCTTAATTTATCAGGAGTTAATTCTAAGGTATTCATTTGATTAACTCCATACGTTGCCCAATTAGATGGTTCTCCTCCACCTATTTTATATATTTGTCGTTTACCATCGTTGAGAATATCTATGGTATCATTGTAATACCATGCTAAATCTGCCTTAGTGCTCAATAAAATTTCATTATTGAAATTTATTAAATTAATAGAGCCGTCCGCCGTTTTTGCACTGTAGAAATTTTCATACTCTAAAATCTCTTTATATTTCCAATCAAATTTAAATTCTAGTTTATCTGAATTAAATATGTTTACATAGTTATCCTTATTTACCTTAACATTTCTTGGTTCATGTGTGGTTATTTGAATTGCTTCATATTCTAATGGTAAAATAATGTCTCCATTATAGTTAATAATCCCATACTTGTTATTCTTATATACAATAGCATATTCAGATGTTATTGGTCTAATCTGATTATAAATATCGTCAGTAATGATAGATTCTTTAGTCTTTGCATTAATAAGACCATTTCCTGATATAGACTCAGTAATTATTATATCATCATTCATTGCATGATATAACTCAGTGAATTTATCAGGTGTCACTTCAAATGCCGCCTTATCATTATCAATATAGACATAGCCTCTACAACTCCTATAATCCAGCCAATTTGTTACTAAAACATTTTTGCTAATAAAAAAAGTGGGTTCATATTTTGTTGAATATATCAAGGTACCGTCTAAAGCTCTTATTCCATACTCATCCTTATTCTTATCATAAGAAATAAGATATGTTTCTTTTGAGTATTCATTATATAACACATCCACCAACTCAAAATTCTTATATAAATGTTTTTGTTCTATAAAATTATAGTCATAAATTTTGCATGTGTAGTATTTTTTGTACAATTTAATGCCGAAAATAGAAGCGTTCCATTCAGAAGGATCATTTTTTTCTGGCTTTAGTTTTTTTACTATTACATAATCATCAACAATATCTATAGAATCATTTTCAGCAGGTATTACGCGTCCGTTTCGAGTATTTATAACTCCCTTTAAATCCCAATAATTTGCAAGTCTGCTTGTTATTAATAAATCAACAGAATTATCCCTATAGTTAGTGCTATCTAAATAATTGATACTATCACTATAATCAAATACAGAGTTCATATTTTTATCGTATACAAATATATTCATGCGTATACCTTGATTTATTGTCTTATCTTCAACAGTATATTTATTATATATTACAATGCTATTTGATAATTCTACAACTTCTCCATTTGGAATTTCTTTTACTGTGTTATTATTTTTAGAAAATAAAAAACTTTTTCCATCAAAATTTTCAACTTTTATGTATTTATGTATTTTTAGTATTTGAATATTTTCTTTATATTTTAATGGTACTATCTCTTTTCCAGTATAGTCAATTACTCCATATCTAATTTTTCCATCTGAAAATTTTTTGCCTACTGCTATATATGAATCATCATAATTTAACACCTCATCATAATTAGCATTATTTACTCTATCACCGTTTTTATCTAGCAAATACCAATAATGATGCTCTAAGTCTTTTACCATATACGCATCACCAAAGCTTCTAACTTCTTCGAAATAATCATTTGATAACAAGAATAGATTCTGATCTGATAAATCGGCTAAACAAATGTCAATCTTAAGTACTAGAATAAATAAAGCAAAAAGTATTATTTTTTTCATTCTTACCTCCTTAAATAGTATTACATTAAATATACTATATTTTTAAACATTAAACATGACAATAAAATTACAGATTTGTTATGACAATTAATTACATATATTGACATTGTAGCTACTTCGTGATATATTTCACATATAATGTATTATAAATTACATATTAGGAGGATAACAATTGAAAAAAATTCTATGCATTGTATTAGCTTTATTATTTTGCTTTTCATCTATCTTAACAGTTAGTGCAGAAGAAGTAAAATGGTTAGCAAAACCACAGTTTGATGAAATTTATGGCAGTGATGAAGAAGGGGGCATAATTTTAGCTAAAAAGGGCGAAAAATATGGCTATATTGACAAAAATGGTAAGGTTCTTTTAGACTTTAATTATGATTATGCAACGGGCTTTTCTAAAGGTATAGCTTATGTTGAAAAAGACGGAAATTTTTCATATATTGATAAAAATGGAAAAGTATTATTTAACCTTGAAGCGAAAAATTATTTAAATAATTTAAAATATGCCGATGCTGGCACCTACTTATTTGGAAGCGAGTTTAATGGTGATTATGCTGTTGTAACTAGTGAAGTCGGCGAATCTTTCATAATTGATAGAGCTGGTAAGTATGTTTCAGTGCCTGCAGGTGTTTTAGTTCAAGAATATGAAATTAATAATAATATAGCAATTATTAGAAAAGAGAGTAGTTCAGAGATTGGTTATTTAAATATTAAAACTGGAAAGACTTTATTTTCTCCTCATAGTGTAACTGATTTTGATAATGGTTACGGTATAGTAGATTATGGTGATGGTAACATAGGTGTGGTTGATACAAATCTAGAGTATGTTAATAAAAAAATCTATGTAGGCGACGCTAATGCATCATTTTCAAATGGAATTATTTATTTAGGAGAATATACTGAAGATTATGAGCCGCTAAACGCTAGTTACATAGATATAAATGGAAAAACTTTAATACCTAAAAACTATCTTGTATTAGGTGACTATCAGGACGGTTTAATAGCTGCTAACATAATTGAAAATGATATTTCAAAAATAGGTTATTTAGATATAAAAGGAAATTGGGTTATTAAGCCGATGGAATGTTCATCATATTCAGGATTTTTTAAAGGCATAGCTGCATTTAGCAAAACTTTTAATGAAGAAACATATAATGAAAATTTTGGACTTATAGATAAAACTGGTAAATTTGTTTTACAACCACAATTTCAAGATTTCTCATCTGACAAACACTATGCTTATGCAAAGGTTGATGGTTTATGGGGTATATTAAATTTAGATGGTTTAGTAAATAACGGATCAAACGTATCAAATGATAAGCCTGATGACTGGGCTGTAGCCGAAGTAACAAAATCTATCGAAAACAACCTAGTTCCTACAGCATTGCAAAATAACTACAAAGAAAAAATTACAAGAAAAGATTTTTGCGATTTAGCAATAAGCTTAGTAGAATCTATATCAGGTAAGAATATAGATGCAATACTAAGTGATAAAGGCTTATCTATAGCAGAAAGTCCATTTAGTGATACATCTAGTAAAAACGTACTTGCTGCATATAAATTATCTATTGTAAATGGAAAAGGTAATGGATTATTTGATCCAAATGGCTATATAACTAGACAAGAAGCAGCTGTTATGCTTACTAATACAGCTAAGGCATTAGGCATTGATGTAAATAGTAAAGAAGCAGTATTCGCAGATAGTAAGTCTATAGATTCATGGGCTAAAAATGCTGTAAACTATGTTTCATCAAATAATGTAATGAAGGGTACTAATGCAGGATTTGAACCTAAAGCAAACTATACACGTCAACAAGCATATATTACAATTTTCAGATTGTTCGATGCTATAAAATAATTAATAAATTTATTCTAAAAAATCAACTATTAAAACTGATAAAAAATATAAATTTTTTATCAGTTTTTTATTAGAAAAAAACTATTTTTCATAAATAAATGGTTCATTTGTACATTTATTTATGCTATACTAAAAACTAGTATTGGAGGAAAGTATTTTGACGAATTTACTCAATAAATTAGTTTTATTAGTAATTTTAATTATTTTAACTATATATAACTTAACAATTCAAATATCTATATTACCAATTATTATTATCATCGCTATTTGTTGTTTTTTAGAATATTTTGAAAATGAAAATTTGAGTTTTTATGTTTTTATAGTATACTTCTTAATATGCCTTGTTTACCCGCAATTTACATATTTTTTACCTGCTGTGTTTTATGATTTACTATTTACAAAGAATCAAAAATTTATATTGCTTTGTGTGATTCCTTTAATAGCTAATATTAATTATATTTCAGCTAATAACATGATAGTTCTAATTGTTGTGTCTTTTATTGAAATACTATTAAAGCACAAGGCTATACAATTAAATTTAACTCAAAGTTCATACATAAATCAACGTGATAATTTAACAGAAAAATCCATAGTATTGGAAAATAAAATCAGAGAATTAACAGAAAAACAGGATGATGAAATTAATATCGCCACATTAAATGAAAGAAATAGAATAGCAAGAGAAATACATGATAATGTTGGGCACTTATTGTCTAGTTCAATTTTACAAATAGGTGCTATTATTGCCACTACTAAGGATGAAAATACAAAACATAACTTAGGATTAGTGAAAAACACTCTAAATGATGGTATGGATTCAATTAGAAACAGTGTCCATGACTTACGTGATAATTCTATAGATTTATATATGCAACTTAAAAACTTAATTGATAACTTTACATTTTGTAAAGCAGTTCTGAATTATGAAACTAATACTAATTTTAATATTAAAACTAAATATGCAATTATTTCTATTGTAAAAGAGGCATTAAGCAATATAATTAAGCATTCTAACGCTACAGAAGTAATTATAAGTGTATATGAACATCCCAAAATAGTACAACTAATAATATTGGATAATGGTAAGTGCAATAAAGAAATCGGTAGCACTGGAATGGGCATCGAAGGTATTAGGCAAAGAGTTAATAATCTAAAGGGTATTTTAAATATTGATAATAGTAAAGGCTTTAGAATTTTTATTTCTTTTAACAAGGAGGAGATAGCGTGAAAAAAGAACTTCACACTATGAATATAGTTATTGTTGATGATGATAAGCTAGTATTGACATCCCTTAAAACTATAATAGAAGCATCTGGTGAAATTCAGGTTGTTGCTATTGGTAACAGTGGTGAAGAAGCAATAGAACTTTATACTAAATACACACCTGATATATTATTGATGGATATTAGAATGGATAAAATGACAGGAATTGATGCAGCTAAAAAAATAATTAATACATATCCAAATGCTAAAATTCTATTTTTAACAACATTTGCCGATGACGAGTACATAATATCTGCTCTTAAAATTGGCGCTAAAGGATATATACTAAAGCAGCATTATGAAAGTATTATACCAGCTCTTAAAGCTGTAAATATAGGTCAAAGTGTTTTTGGTGATGAAATTGTCACTAAGCTACCTTTAATTTTAAAAGAATCTTCTTCTAAAAAGGATTATCATACTTTTGGTATATTAGAGAAGGAATTTGATATAATAAAGCTTGTATCTCAAGGGCTTTCAAATAAGGAAATAGCTAATATATTGTTTCTAAGTGAGGGAACTGTGAGAAATTACATTAGTTCAATACTGGAAAAATTGTCTTTAAGGGATAGAACACAGCTTGCAATATTTTATTATAACAATTTAAATATTTAACATAAAGATTATGGGGGTATAATCAATGAAAAACAAAATAATAGCTTTATTAATAATATTTTTATCACTATCTACATGTAGCATAATATACGCTGAACCTAAAATTGCTACAAGCGAGATATTATCATTAAATGTAAATGATAAACAATTTAGTATTGCGTCTTATAAAATAGATGAGCAATCATATTTTATGTTAAGAGATTTAGCATATCTATTAAATTTTACAAATAAAAAAATAAATATTAATTGGGATAAAGATAAAAAAGCTCTTAAAATTATTCCAAATACAATTTATAATCCAGCAGGTATTGAGATGTTAAATTCAAAAACTAAAAATCCTGTTAAAGCAAATCCTTCTAAATTAAATATATATTATGGAGAAAATAAAATTGACATAACATCATATGAAATAAATGGGCACAACTATTTCAGACTAGAAGATTTAGCTCTTTTATTAGATATTTTACTTGTTTATGAAAATAATAAAGTAGTTGGTATAGATACTAATATGCCATATGATAAAGAAAAGCATATTTTTTCTCCAAGTGACAATGTAACAATCTTATTATATCATCACTTCGTTAATGAGGTACCTTCAAAAGATAAATATTATACTACTGTTTCAAAAGATAAATTTGAAAATGATATGAAAAAATTGTTAAAGAAAGGATATCAACCACTTTCTCTAGAGAATTATTATTTAAATAAATACAATAAAAATAAAAAATATTTTGTTTTAACCTTTGACGATGGATATTTATCGAATTATGAAATAGCTTTTGACATTATAAAAAAATATAATGTTTATGTAGATATTTTTATAAATACAGACAGCATTGAAAGAGATAATCGTTTTAAGCTTGATCAGGCAAAAGAAATGGAAAATAGTGGACTTGTTAAAATATATTCGCATTATCCACTTCATATAGACGTAACAAATATTGAAGCTGCTGAATATACTAATATGCTAAAAAAATCAATAGAAACTTTAGAAACTGTTTTGGATAAAAAGGATTTTTACTTTTTCGCATATCCATACGGCTTCTATAATAAAGAGAAATACGATTTAACAAAGGAAGTAGGTTATAAACTGCAAGCTATACAAACAGTTACTTATAAAGGAAATGATTTAATTATAAGACATAATGTTACACAAATAACAAATGTACTATCTATATTTAAATAATATTATTAGACTTAATAAGCAGTATATCCAGGTAAAATAAAAAAGATATTAGGGGTGCCCCTAATATCTTTTATTCAAATTTTGAAAAAAATTTTTCTCTATCTATATTATATGGTCGGTTATATCTTTTTAAGTTATAAAGCTCCTCTTTATCTCCTGTCAACATATTTACTCCTTCATTGCAAGTTAATGTAGCTAAAAAACCCATATCTTTTAATATTGGCTCTGCATCCTTGCTCATTGTTCCAAAGGGATATGTAAAAGTAGTTGGTATATATCCTGTATTTTTTTCAAATAAAGATTGCAAATGTAAGATATCATTATTTAACGCTTTTCTATAATTATCTAAGCTTTCACCTTTTATTTTTGATATTCCTTTTCTCTTTGAGATTTTGTGCATCCCATACGAATGATTTTGTATCTCAATATTTTCAGATTTAACCAGCTCTCTTACATCATCCCAACTTAAATGAGCGTATGAAAGCCTTGTATCTTTATCTTCTGTAAATTTATCTGTAAATTCTCCAACAATTGAAACTACTGCTTTTGCGTTATATTTTTTTAGTATTGGTAATATATAAACCTGTGATGTTAAGTATCCATCATCAAAGGTTATCATAATAGGTTTTGATGGTAATTCCTTATTGTTGTATGTAAAATCTATCAAATCTTGCATATCAACTGTTGTATAACCTTTTTCTATCAAATATATTAAATCCTTTTCAAAGTCATCAGGAGAAATAATATACTTTCCCCAGGTTTTTGAATCCTTTAAAATTTGATGATACATAATAATCGGAAGCTTTATAGATGGTTTTGTAGATGCCTCTTTTGCCTTTAAAAAATTATGATTAAAACCTATTACGCCACAGATTAATATTGCTACAGCGACAGTGATAAATACCATTTTTATATATCTTTTTTTGATAATCATATAATCGCCCCCTAACTATAACATTCTATGCTATATAATGGAGAAATATAACTACATAAGAATTTAGCTTAGCAGATCTACTCTGATTCTTCGATATACTTTTGCTACGAATCTAAGTAGAGCAAAGTATATAAGAGACATTTCTGATTCCGTAATTCGGTTTCCCTTGATTTTTGAAAACATTAGGGGATTATCCTCTAATGTTTGGAAGGGAAAGCCTCATTAAGTCACATAAACGTCTCTTATATACTTCGCTATTCATAGCAACCGATAAACAAAGAAAAATGCTTCTTATTTTTCTTTGATTTTCGGTACTATGGAGGCAAGAAATATAAAAAAAGTTTATGCGACTTCAACGAGATTTACCATCCTTATAAAAATTAAGGTAAATCTCGTTGCGGAGACAGAAACTTTTTTTATATTTCTTGCTCACCTTTAATTCACAACAAAAGTATGTCGAAGAAACAACTTCTACTAAGAATCACTTGCCATACCATAGCTACGTTAAATTCTTATTTAACTCCGTAGGTTTCTAAGTAGTTATCTATTTTTGCTTTCATGGCGTCGTCGATGTATACTTTGCCGTCAATTTCTTTGTTATATAAATATTCTACTATATCATCAATAGTAACTATAGGGTAAACCTTAATACCGAATTGTTCTTCTAATTCCTGCATTGTAGATTTAGCTCCTTGACCTTTTTCCCTTCTATCCACCGCTATAATTAAAGCCTTCACATTAATATTAGGGATTTTGCTAAAAATTTCCATACTCTCTCTTATTGCAGTTCCTGCTGTTATAACGTCTTCTATTATAACTATACTGTCACCTGATTCCGGTTTTTTACCAACAAATATTCCACCCTCACCGTGATCTTTTACTTCTTTTCTGTTAAAACAAAATGGCAAATCTAAATTATATTTAACTGCTAAGGCCGTAGATGTTGTAACTACAAGTGGAATTCCTTTGTATGCTGGTCCAAACAGTAAATTTTTATCATTCTTTAAATTTTCATTGTAGCAATCAGCATAAAATACACCTAGTTTTGAAATGTCGCTACCCATTTTGTAGTTTCCCATATTAATAAAATATGGAGTTTTTCTCCCGCTTTTGGCTGTAAAATCTCCAAATTGCAGTACATTTGCTTTTAGCATAAGCTTTATAAATTCCTCTTTGTAATTCATATATACCTCCGTTCGTCGCATTGCGACCTCATAAAAATTGACGAAGAATCGTTTTTTGATTCTTCCATAGAGAGTGAAGACGCTTCCTCTGCACTCTCTTTATATAATTCCTCTTATTTCTTCGAGGCTTTTAATTCCTTCTTTTTGCATGAATTCTTCCATACCATTTATTACATCTAACGCTATATCTGGTTTTATAAAGTTAGATGTTCCTACCTGTATCAAAGTGGCGCCTGCCATAATGAATTCAATAGCATCCTGTGCCGTTACTATACCACCTAGCCCGCACACTGGAACAGATACAGCCTTGCAAACTTCATGTACCATACGAAGTGCAATTGGCTTAACGCATGGACCTGACAATCCCGCATATATGTTGTCAAATACTGGCTTTCTCTTTTTTATATCTATTGCCATTGCCTTTATAGTGTTAATAAGAGAAATTGAGTCTGCACCTGCATCTTCACATGCCAAAGCCATTTCAACTATATTTTCAGCATTTGGTGACAGTTTAACCATTAAAGGCTTTTTACAAATACTTCTAACCTCTTTAACTACCTCATGCGCTACATTACATTTAATACCAAATGCCATTCCTCCACTTTTCACATTGGGGCATGAAATATTTAACTCTATTATATCTACATGAGTATTATTTAATTTTTCTATACCTATTAAGTATTCTTCTATTGTACCACCACCAAGGTTTGCTATGACTTTAGTACCAAGCTTTCGCATTTTAGGAAGCTCTTCTTCTATAAATTTGTCAACTCCTGGATTTTGTAGTCCTATACTATTTATCATTCCTTGAGGTGTTTCCCAAACTCTTATACCAGAGTTTCCTAGTTTAGGATTTAAAGTTAAACCTTTTGAACATATACCGCCGAGCTTTGAAACATCAAAAATCTCATTGTATTCTTCACCAAATCCAAAGGTTCCTGAAGCAACTAGCACAGGGTTTTTAAATTCTGTATTTAATGTTTTAACCAATAAACTCATATTTTCCTCCATTATTACTGAAGAATCGTTTTTTTTGATTCTTCCAAGCGTGAAACGTCTTTTTTTACGTTGTTAAGAGTGTTTTTTCTTAACACTTTTCACATTCTCACTAGTTCTGATATTTCAAATATTGGTCCATCCTTGCAAACTCTTTTCATTCCGTCCTTGGTTTGCACTACACATCCTAAACATGCTCCTAATCCACAGGCCATTCTTTTTTCTAGTGAAACAAAGCACATAGTTCCACTTTTTTCACACTCATTCATAATCGCATCCATCATAACCTGTGGACCACAGGTTACAACACAATTATAATTACTAAAATCAATTAAGCCTGTTACAAAACCTTTTTGACCTACACTACCATCTTCTGTTGCAACTAAAACCTTATTTGCATACTTCTCAAATTCATTTACTTCGTATGTTATATCCCTAAATCCTAGATACACATCAGCCTGTTCACCAAGCTCTTTAACTAAATATAAAAGTGGTGCTACACCAATACCTCCGCCTATTACTGCCACTTTTCCTTTTAACTTTTCAACATCAAATCCGTTTCCAAGAGGTCCTAAGGCTTGTATTTCTACACCTTCTATTAAACTGCTCATCACCTTAGTCCCAGTACCTTCTACTCTATATAAAAATGTTACTGAATTACCATCGCAGTCATTTACGCTTATAGGTCTTGGAAGTAAAAATTCGTTATTTACGGTTTTTAGCATAAAAAATTGCCCGGGAATTATCTTATCCTCAAATTCAACCACTAATTTATATATATTATCTATAACCTGTTCATTTTTAAGTATTTTACTATTACAAACCTTCAAAATTGACCTCCCTTAATTGTTTATTGCACTTCTAATCTCATCACGCATTTTTATTGCTTCATTTCTTGCACATTCTGCAAAATTAAGTTCTCCGTTTTCAACCTTTTTATATGCTAATAGTATTCCTCTTGAGGAGTTTACAACTGCACCGTTTCCATTGATTAAATATGTTTTTATGTCTTCTGCTGTACCACCCTGGGCTCCATAACCTGGTATCAATAAAAACATTGAGCTTATTTTTTTTCTTAATGCTATTCCCTCTTCGTTGTTTGTGCAACCTACAACTGCACCAACCGAACTAAATCCACATTTTCCAAGGTTTTTAAGTGCTAATTCATTTAACTTTTCTCCAACTGTTTCATATAGCGTTACCCCTTCACTATCTGTCATATATTGAAAATCCTTTGCGCCCTTGTTTGAAGTTCTAACTAATATGAATAATCCTTTTTCATTATTTTGTATATAGCTTAAAAATGGTTCTATACTGTCATTTACTCCCATGTATGGGTTAAGTGTTATGAAATCAGCCTCAAAATCTCCTGTAAAATGACCATGAGCATACATTTCAGCTGTTTTTGATATGTCATTTCTTTTTATGTCCGCTATTGCTATTGCTTTTTTTTGTCTAATATATTTTAATGTATCTGAATAAGTTTTTAATCCTTCAAGTCCTAGCGCTTCATAGTATGCAATTTGAACCTTATAGCATGCAACCACGTCTAATGTCGCATCTATAATATTTTTATTGAAATTTAAAATTGCTTCTCCCTTTGTGTAGTATTTATTTTTAAACCACTCTGGTAAATATTCATAATCTGTATCAAGTCCTAAGCAAACATGTCCTTTTTCTTCAACAATTTTAAATAATTTATCAACTATCATCCTACATCCTCACCTTCAAACAGTAATTTATATTTTATTAAATTTATGGCTGATGAATAAAATTCATCAGCCTAAAAGTTATTATATATTATTTTGCCACTCTTTAATGTCATCAAAATCTCCCCATATACCTCATAACCATCTATTGGAGAATTTTTGCTTTTTGATGCGAATTTGTTAACATCTATTTTTACTTTTTTATCAATGTCAATTAAAACTAAGTCCGCCTCGTAACCAACCTTAATAAGACCTTTATTAAGTCTCATCATTTTACATGGTGAATATGACATAAGCTTCGATAAGGTTTGTAAATCTATATTGTTTTCCTTAACAAGCTTTGTAAAACAAACTTGAAAGGAAGTTTCAATGCCAGATATACCAGGTGCACCTTTTTGTTTATCTTCTACAGAATGTGGTGCATGGTCTGTTGCTATAGCATCCACATATCCATCTTTTATTGCTTTTATTATACAACTTAAGTCTTCATCTTTTCTTAAAGGTGGATTAACCCTATATTTAATTTCATCTGTTAAGAAAATATGATGTGGAGTAACCTCACAGGTTACATTTACTCCTTTTTTCTTTGCCTCTATTATCATTTGTATAGCTTCCTTGGTGCTTACATGACAAAGATGAAGTCTTCCACCTGTTTGTTCACAAGCATATAAATCTCTAAGCGTCATATAATTTTCTGCTTTTCTCATATCAGTTGATGAGAAGCTATGATCTTCAGCATGAGACATAACAACAAGGTCTAATTCTTTTGACAGTTCTAAAGCATCCTCCATCATCTTACTGCTCATTACACCCTTACCGTCATCTGATAAAAACTTAACAGTACTGTCTAGGTTATTAAGATGATTAGAATTTTCACCCTTAAGCTCTTCGGATATAGCTATAACTGGTTCCACATCAACTAGTCCAATTTCTTTTGCCCTATTTTTGACATCGTTATAAACTTCCATGTTTGAGCAAACTGGTTTTGTATTAGCCATTAATACTACTGAAGTATAACCACCTCTTACTGCTGCTTTACTTCCTGATAATAAATCTTCTTTATAAGTAAATCCAGGATCTCTAAAGTGAGCATGCAAATCGGCAAAGGCAGGCATTAAAACCATGCCCTTACCGTCAATAGAGAATTCCATACTGGAATTCTCTTTGCTATTATTATCAGCTATATCTAAGCTTGCTATTTTCCCATCTTTAATTGTTACAGAACCGATTTTGTCTGTATCTTTATCTATTATTCTAACATTTTTTATTTTAATATTTTCCATCATATGCAGTATCACAATATATACATCTGTATGTTTTTTCTTCCTTATTTGTTAGTTTGAATACATGTGGTATTTCCTGTTCAATTGATGTTATACATCTTGGATTTTTACATTTAACTACATTTGTTACCTCTTCAGGTAATTGTAGATTAATTTTATCAACAATTTTATCTTTATCTATAACATTTATTGTTATATTAGGGTCAATGAAGCCTAATACTGTTAAATCAATATTTATTTCATTTTCAACTTTTATAATATCTTTCTTGCCTAGCTTATTGCTTTTAGCATTTTTAATTATTGCTACGCTGCTTTCTAATTTATCAAGGTTTAGGTGTTTATAAACCTCCATACCCTTTCCTGCTTGTATATGGTCTATAACTAAACCTTTTTCTACGCTATCTATTTTTAACATTATTTCTCCACCCCCAACAGTTTCATTATAAGTGCCATTCTAACAAACATACCGTATTTGGCCTGTTTAAAGTATGCAGCTCTTTCATCTTTATCAACTTCTACTGATATTTCATTAACTCTTGGCAGTGGATGTAATATAATCATGTCTGATTTAGCTTTTTCTAGCTTTTGCAAATCTACAATATAGCTATCTTTAAGTCTTATATAGTCTGCTTCGTTGAAAAATCTTTCTTTTTGTACTCTAGTCATATAAAGCACATCAAGCTCATGTATACAGTCTTCAAGTCTTTCAACTTCTTCAAATTCAATATTATTTTTAACAAGAATTTCCTCTCTTATGTAGTCAGGAATTCTTAATTCTTGTGGTGATATTAAAACAAATTTTATATTTTCATATCTTGATAAAGCTTTTATCAACGAATGAACTGTTCTACCAAATTTTAAATCTCCACAAAATCCTATAGTAAAATTGTTTAGTTTTTTCTTTAAGGATCTTATTGTTAATAAGTCAGTCAATGTTTGAGTTGGATGTTGATGTCCACCATCACCACCGTTTATAACCGGCATGTCTGTACTTAGAGATGCTATTTTAGGTGCACCCTCTTTTGGATGTCTCATTGCTGCAATATCTGCATAACATGCTATAGTTCTTATTGTGTCTGCAACACTTTCACCCTTTGCGGCTGAGCTGGAATCTGCTGAACTAAATCCCATTATGCTACCGCCTAATCTAAGCATTGCCGCCTCAAAACTTAATCTAGTACGAGTACTTGGTTCATAAAATAATGTTGCTAAAATTTTTCCCTTGCAAACATCTGCATAATCAGCAGGGTTTGCTACTATAGCGTCTGCTAAATCAAGTATTTCGTCAATTTCTTCCACTGTTAGATCCATAGGATCAATTAAATGTCTTCCTTTTAACATATGTCCTCCTTTTTAGCCTCACTGGACTATTTTAAAGTATTAATTTATTTATTTATTTTATTAAATAATTAATAAGTATGTTTATTAATTATTAGTAAAATATTTGCGTAATAATAATTTTACCATCTTCATCAGATAGGTTTTCTAAAACCATTTCTAAGTTGCTTATTTGCTCTTTAAAATTTACAAGTAATAAATCTCCATGATTCAACGATGCTTTAATATGCTCTTCAATTGTTATTTCCATATTTGATTTATAGTTATATACTGCTAAAGTAAGATTATCAGAACTATAAAAACCAATAATTTCGTTGATTTTAGTTTTTTCTTTTTTATCTATACTTACTGCTTTAACTTTGCCAGAACATTTATCTTTTCTCATCATTAAGTTAAAATCAACTACTTTTCCATAGCTTTTTGTTTTGTTCGCTCCGTCAAATTCATTTTGATCAAAAGCATTTAAATTAATTATTTCTTTATCATTGTGATTTAATTCTAATTTTCCGCTTAAAATCATCAAGATTCTATTGTAGTCTGGTAAATTTGTAAACTCTGAGGTTTCTTCTTCTACTGTTGCAGAGCTTAAGCGCCATACAAAATTTCTATCTTGATATTTTGCATTTTCAGGGAAAATGCTAAGTTGTGTTGTTGTACCTCCAGACCAAATACTTGTTTCTAAACTTTCTTTTTTTATTATTTTATAATCACAAAGCATGTTACTCTCCTCAAATAGTTGTGTATAATTATGTTAAGGCATAAAAAAGTCTTCCAAGACATGCAAGGAAGACGTATATTATACGTTATTATACTATGTTCCTTTTGAGCCTCTCTGTGCTTAATTAAAGGTACTTATCTTAATTATAATAATATAATTTATGTTATAAGTCAACTATTTTTTTCTTGCAAATCTTATTAACAATATCTTTAGATATTGTTTATTATTATAACCTTTATTTAATTATTTATTTCAAACGTTTTTAATTATGTAATTCAAGTTCATTACAAATAATACTGAAAAATTCAGCTCTTGTAATATCATTTTGCGGTTTAAATTCATTATCCGTATATCCATTTATAACATTATACTTAACTAGAGTTTTAACATATTGTAAAGACCAATTAGATATTTTATCCTTATCATTAAAGGTTAATTCAAAATCATTTGATAAGGTTTTATTAAATGCTATAGCTATGACCTTTGCAGCTTCTTCTCTAGTTATATTCTTATTACCCTTAAATGTATTATCAGAGTAACCAGAATATATTTTATTGAAGGTAGTTAAGTTGACATATTCTAATGCCCAGTTAGAAATCTTATCAGTATATATGAATTTATAATTTTCTGGCAATGAATTTATATTTATATTTTTATATAACATAGATTTTGCAATTACAGCAGCAACTTCTTCTCTAGTAATGCTATCTTCTAACTTTACACTACCATCATCATATCCTGTAATAATCTGTGCTCTTAATAATGAAATAACACAGTCATGTGTCCAATAATTGTCTTTTACTTCCACAATATCATTAGGGTTATCATTATTAACTGGTGTAATACCAGTAGCAGATAAAGTAAAAATAGTAGAAGTATATATTAATATGAATGTGATTATTAATATTAATTTATAGAATTTTTTAAATTTTTTATCTATCATATAAAACCCCATGCAGTTATTTGTACATAAAAATAAATTACATACATTCATAAA